>NZ_JAAKEC010000010.1 GCF_011038975.1 Adlercreutzia sp. ZJ176
CCGTTCTTCATCATCTTGGCGCCGCAGACGCCGCATTTTGGGCTAGACACCGCTCACCCCCGACCCGGACTGACTTTTTTCTCGAAAAAGTGTCCCCGAACAGGGGTGTCAAGTGCTTTTGTTACACACTTTCTTGCCTATAGGGAAGTTGGTCGGCAACAACTCCGGAGGCATGTATATCTAGCTTGAACTGGGAAGATAGGGTAACTCTTTACACACTTTTCTGCCTATATCCCTGACATACCTGCAAACATCGAATCGGGCAATAAAACGGGCCTAGGATTTGCAGACAATCCCAGAGCACAAGTTCAATGGAAGGACAGAGCCTGTATACTGGTCACCGTGAACAAACACAAGGGCAAAGTTATCATAGGACCGGGAGCGAACGTCTGGCCTCACGAGTTGAAGACGGCGGAGGCGCTGGCTATGGTCGGTTACGTCGTGGAGTTCGTGCGGCGTAGCGAGCAGAAGCGCGTGCACTCCGCCGACGTGCTCATCGACGGTGAGTTGTGGGAGCTCAAGGCGCCGACCTCGGACAAGGCATCCGCCGTGGACAAGAACGTGCGCAAGGCGCTGCATCAGGCGAAGTGCGTGGTTTACGACTCGCGACGGATGAAGAGGGTCTCTGACGCCCAGGTGGAGCGCGAGCTGCGCAAGAGCGCGGCTGTGCTGCACAGCATGCGGCATCTGCTTTTTGTGAACCGTCGCGCCGAAGTGATTGACATCAAGTAGGAATCGGATACCATACAGTTAGCAAAGCGCCCGAACGGTGTGTAATACACTTACCTCCGGCGCTTTCTTTGTGTTTGGGATGCCCAACAGGCAACACCGAGTAACGAAGAATCACACCAGATGGCGCAATAACGCAGGCCATGCTGTCGTGAGGAGCTCCGTGCCATTAGGCGTGACCCTTTGTCATCTTGCAGATATACCCTCCTGCTTAGCGTCTTCAATGATGAGGGGTGCGATTCTCGCCTCGAATCTCATGAGCTTTTCGAGCTGCTTGTCGAGTTCTCTGAACACCTCATCTTCGGGCATTTCCTCATCGACAACGCAGTCAGCCGTAGAGAACGGCACATGGTAAGCCCAGTTGGTTCTCTTGGGACGCGAAGCGGCATGCCTGAATAGCGATTCGAAGCGGTTCATGAACTCTGAATCTAAGCCTTTTCGGTTCAGGCAGATCCAACTCTTGAAGCTCTCGCCTTCGCTGTTCACGACCTCGTAGAAGTAGTGGTTGCGGGTACCCCAAGCGCTGCTCGGCTCGTTGGTGGCGGGCAGGGCCGCCGTCATGCCTTGCGTTGTGAATCGCGCATAGGTCTTGTTGCACTTGCTCCTGTCGAGGATGATCTGGCCTGCGGAGTCGCGCTGCTCGGCCCACGCGAGGATGATCGCTGCGAGCGAGGATGCCCTATCAGGGCGATGCTCGTAGATGAGGTCGAGCGCCCTGCGGTGCTTAGCGTAAATGTCTGCGCAAATCCGTTCGAGCCGTTCGTCTCCCACGACACCCCTCCTGATTGTCTCGATGTAATTGTCGATAAGAAGCTCCACGTCGGGAGACAGCCGGGCCTTTGCCTTGGCTGTCTCTATGATGTCGAGGACATCGCGGTAGCTCATAGGGCACCAGTGCTCTGGATCGCTCGGGTCAGCTCCGTTAGGCGATAGGTATATGAAGACACGCCGGCACTGGGGGTATTGCGACTCGACAATTCTGCGGTATCGGTTCAGTTGATCGTCGTGCTCGCCTGCGCCTATCTTGTTCTCGATGCAGATAACATAGCGCTCGCTGGCAGAAACGGCCAGGATGTCGATACTGCGCCACTCGCGTCGTACGGTGAAATCGTGGCAGTCTAGGAGAAGGGCGTCAAAGATGTCTACGTTGTCGTTGCCGGCAGCGGCAATATGGGTGAGAAACCCCCGGATGACTGCATCTCCAAGCCCATGGTTGTCGTTGGGGTCGAGGAGCCAACCAAGAACGTTGCTGTGTCGTATCTCTGCACGTGCAATGCCGAGAACGTCGAAGAGATTGAATTGGTCGGCCCATTCGTCAAGGGGCTTGAGGCAATCGATGTCGAGAAGGAGCTCCTTTAGAGCAAGGGTATCGTCGTCCTCGGAAGCAGGTAGCTTCTCATTCATTGCGTCCCCAATCTTCAGAACGTAAGTCAAGCTGCCAATCTGCGATGCTGATGGGGTTCTTGCAGCTGTTGAGCCATTGTACCAAAACGATGTCGTAGCCCTGTGAATTTGCATGGCGAAGGAAGCGCAATGGCACCGGCGTGGCGCAATGGCGCCGTCTTCCGTTCATTTGGTTTGGCTCTGGAGGAGTCTTGCCTACCTGTCGCCAAGGGTGGACCGGGTTCAATAAAGACACTGATCCATGACCACTGCTCATTTAACCTACCAATGTTGACCCGGTGTTTCAACGGGACTTTTTCGAATGCTGCATCGCCAATTTGCACTCACTCCAAGGCATTTGTTCCGCTTTCTGCACCAGATGCAAATACGTATTTAACTGTGCTATTATTTGCGAAGAAAACAACGATGAAGGGAGCGTCATGGCACCGATGGAGCTTTTAGAAAGGGCTGCCGGGGTGAGCAGTCGGGTGTCGCGCGACTCGCGGATCAGCGTCACCGAGCTGTCACGGGGTACCGACTGGCGCAAGCGCCTCCCCGACGAGGGCATCATCGAAGTAACCGACCGGGGCGACACTGCCGCATGGCTCGTCTCCGACAAGGACATGCAGGCGCTCGTCAAACGCTACAGCCTCCTGGAGGAGGAGCTCGAACGCGCGCAGATCTCAGCGATTTTCAGGACGCGCGAAGATGCGCGGCCGAAAACCGGGAACGAGCTGAAGCAGGCGGCCCGTGCTGCCTTCGCCAAGCGCGGGCAAGAGCTTTCGGAGATCATCGATGGCGATTAGCGAAGAGATTCTCCTCGAGGCGGTGGATGCCATTGCCGGTTTGGACGGGCTGTCCATGGATGCCGACCACCTTGTGGAGGACGTCTACCTGCTTGCCTATGCCTTCCCCGAAGAAGGCGACTTCAAGGCCGCCGTAGCCAGCACCTGCAAAGCCGTCTCCTTTCTCGCGCGGGGGCAGGTGAGCTCGAGCTCGCTGAAACACGAGCTCGACCAGTGGCTCTCCTACCATTACCAGCACCGCGTCGCTCAAGGTGCGAAGGCCGACTGCCGCGTCATCTACCGTCCCTCAGAAGAGGGGATCGAGGTTAAGGGGTTCGGGCACCGCAAGATCCCCGAGGACTTCTATCGTCGGATGAGCGCGGGGCGTATCTAGCTGCCCCGCTTGCTTTGGGACAGTGTGATCCCCTTCGTCACCTTTCGCCCTTACCACTCAACCGCATAGAGCGGCTTGTAGACGACGCCTTGCCGTTCCAGGGCGCTCTTGAAGAGCGTGGCTCTCGCAGCGAAGGCCGGCTCCGGAAAGGGGACGGATGGAAGCGGCGCACGCGGGATGCGCGCGCGGCGCGCCAGGGTGATATGCGGCTTGAAGGGCTTGGAGTCGAACGGGATTCCGCGCGACTCCAAGCTCTCGCGCACCGACGCCGCAAGCGCCATCAGCCCGTCGTCCTCGGCGACGCCCAGCCACAGGGTGGCGTCCGAGGCGCGCCCAAACTTCCCCAGCCCGTCGGCTGTCAGGCGCGCCGGGGCCGCACTTGCGCATGTCTCGTCGAGCACGCCCATGGCCTGCCTCGTGGTTGCATCGTCCACTTCCCCGAGAAAGGCGAGGGTTATGTGGTAATTTTTCCTCGGAACGAACCGTCCTTCAACAACGGCGCTCAACACGCGCGCCATGCCTGCCACCTCGTCGACGAACGCCTCGGGCGGTTCGAGCGCTATGAATGCCCGCACAAGCCCCTCCTTTCAGCTGTGAAAAACCGTGAAGCAAAGAGAGCTAGCCCAGCGCGGCCCTCCAGTCGGCCTCCTTGAAGCCCGGTGTCGCCGGCACGCCGTCGACGATCAGCAAAGGCCGCTTCACCAGCATGCCGTTGCCTGCCAGCAGCGCGTAGGCATCTTCGTCGGTCATGCCGCCATCGAGCTTCTGCTTGACGCCCTGCTCGCGGTAGAGCATCCCCGACGTGTTGAAGAACCGGCGAATGGGCAGCCCGGACGCCTCGTGCCAAGCCCGCAGCTCCTCCGCCGTCGGGTTCTGCGCGACGATATCGCGATCCTCGAACGCGATCCCGTTGTCCTCAAGCCACTTCTTGGCCTTCCTGCACGTCGAGCACTTGGGATACTCGATGAAGAGCACTGACATGGATTCCCCTTCCCGCGGGCCTTCTCGCAGGCCAGCTTCCTGCAACCACCGTCCATCACCGTCGAACACGCACATCATAATGCCAGAGAGCGAATGACGGCGAAGTCGAGAAGCGTCTCCGTGACGAAAAACATCTCGTCGGCGCATGCCGGCCTGCGCAAAGGCAGGGACTTGCGCATGCTCGCGGGTGATGAATGGCGCAACGCTGTGACTGCGAAGCCCGTGCCGCCGCCGTGCTTCTCTCCAAGTCCGGCCACGTCAAGGAGAGGAGAAGGGGCGGGCGTGCCTAACGGGTGCGCGGGATGAGGGGAAGGGGCGGGAGATTCGCGCCAGACGGGGGCGACGAAGCGGGGGCTTCGCGTTGGATGGGCGCGGCCCTTGGCGGGCGTTCCTGCCAGGACACGTCGGCCTGCCGGGGCGAAGCGCGGCGTGCGCGCACGACGCTTCGCATCCGGAAGGGTGAAACGCTGCCTGATCCTCCAGGGGGTTTCGCCAGGTTCCGTCCATGTATCTGTCAGACGGGCTCGTTACGCTGGGCTTGACTGAAGAAGGCAGGTGCTTATGGCGAGGAGAAACAAATCGTTGGTGGCGGGGCTCATATGCGGCCTGTGCTGCGTGGCGTGCGTCGGCGTGTACGTGGCCCAGGTGGACGAGCAGGCCAGCGCCGCGCGCGCCGAGGCGCTTTCGCGCTACGGCGGCGACCAGCTTGAGGTGTGCGTGGCGCGGCGTGACGTCTCCGCGGGCGAGGTGCTTGACGATGCGTCGGTCGAGACCAAGATGTGGGTGGCGGCGCTGCTCCCGGAGGGCGCGTTGACGAGCAAGGCCGAGGCGGTCGGCAAGCAGGTGGGCTCGAGCATCCTGGCGGGCGAGGTGATATCGAGCAAGCGGTTCGAGGCCGCAAGCTCCACGATCGAGGTGCCCGACGGGCTCTCCGCGGTGAGCGTTCCGGCGCGCGAGGTGCAGGCGGTCGGCGGCGCGCTGGCGCCCGGCATGCGGGCTGACGTGTACGCGGTGGGGTCGACTTCCACGTCGAAGCTGGTCGCAGGCGCGCTCGTCATCGCAACGAGCGCCTCCGAGGCGGGACTCTCATCGGGGTCGACGGCGTGGCTGACGCTGGCCGTTCCCCCTTCTGCGGTCGAGGAGCTGGTATCGGCTGCCCAGAACCTGGAGCTGTACTTCGTGCTGCCCACGGCGACCCCTGATGGGGGATCCTCCGACAAGGGCGGCGGAAAGGGGGCGTGATGGGGCGGATCGTGCTGTGCGCTGACTCGGAGAGCTTGCGGCATCCCGAGCTCATGGGGCTTGACGGCGAGAGCGTAGAGGCGCTTCCCTGGCTCGAGTGCTTTGCGAGTGCCGGGGAGGCGCGCCGCTTCGCGTGCAAGGAGAAGGGCGTCGACGAGGTGTGGGTCGTCTCGTCAGACGACATGGAAGGCATCAACGTGGCGGCGGCGATGAGGCAAGACGATCCCGGGAAAGCTGTGTATCTGGTGCTCTTCGAGGCATCGGGATCGGTCTTGAGCCGCGCGCAGGCCGCGCGCGTGACGGGCACGCTCACCAGGCAGACGCTCACGCAGCGCTTCGCGCTCGAGAAGCGCAGGCATGCGCGGCGCTTGCCTGCGGGTGCGGGGGAGCGTGCGGCTGCGGCGGGGGCAGATGTGACGCCGGGGGTGAACGCTCGCGCGGCCGCAGCGCCGGGGGCAAGCGTGGAGGCTGCGGCGGGGGAGGCTGCGGCGCCAGGGGCGAGCGCGGGGGCAGCGGTGGAGATGGCGGCGGGCGCGGATGCCGCGCCGCGATTGGCAGCGGCAGCTGGCGCGGGGGAGAGCGCCGTCCCCGCCGCTTTCGCAGGCGCCCCTGCCGAGCGCAGCGCGTTCGTGCTCACGGTGGTGAGCGGCAGCGGCGGCGCGGGAAAGAGCTCGGTGGCGACGCTGGCTGCCTGCCTCGCGTGCGAGCGCGGCCTGCGCACGCTGCTGCTCGACGGCGACCTTCAGTTCGGCGACCTGCATCACCTGACGGGGCTCGAGCCTGCCGCCACGCTTGACGAGCTGATCGCGCAGGACGGCGCCGAGGTCCGCTTGGGCGTCAAAGGACAGGAGGAGCTGGTGCTCGTGGGCGCTCCGCAGCGGCTCGAGCAGGCCGACGCGGTGGCGCGCGAGCTGCCCGCGCTTCTGCGGAAGCTTGCGCGCAGCTTCGACGTCATCGTGGTGAACACGGGTGCGAGCTGGGCTGACTATCACGTGGTGCTGCTGGAGCAGAGCTCGTGCGCGCTGTTTTTGGTGGACCAGCGCGCCTCGTCGGTACGGGCGTGCCAGCATGCGCTCGAGCTGTGCGCGCGGTGCGGCATCGCGACGGGCTCGTTCGCCTACGTGCTGAACCGCTGCGGCAAGGGCGCGCCCTTCACCTCGATCGACGTGTCCTGCGCGCTGCAGGGGGCGCACGTGGCCGAGCTTGCGGAGGGCGGACACGTTGTCGAGGAACTGCTGGGTGCGGGGTATCCTTCCGAGCTCGTGGCCTCGGCGAACCCCTTCTGCGCGAGCGTCGAGCGCCTGCTCGACGAGCTGCTTCCCGAGGTCGCGGCGGCTCAGGGGCTCTCGCGGGGCGCGGCGCGCGGGCAGCGCGCGAAGTGGGGCGGGACGCTCTCGCGCCGGTCGCGCCGGCGCGCACACGAGGCGCCTGCGTCCGCGCGAGCGCTCGCGGGCATTCCGGCTGACGCGCGTGCAGGTGCTTCCGCTGTCGAGGAGGTGGGGACATGACGCTCGCGGAGCGCGTGCGCAGCGTGGAGGGCGCCAATGCGGCCGGGGCGCGGGACGCCTCGCCGCGCCGGCGCGGCGTCGAGGACCTGCGCCGCGACGTGCGGAAGCGCGTGCCGCTCGAGAGCATCGCCGTCATCATGGCGAGCAACCCCGAACGCGCGCGCAACGAGCTGCGCACGGCGTGCCGCGGCGCGCTCGCCGAGCCCCAGTGGGCCGACCTCACGGGCGCCCAGAAGAGCCGGCTGGCCGACGAGCTCATCGACGTGGTGTTCGGCATGGGTCCTTTGGAGGGGCTCATCGACGACGAGAGCGTCACCGAGATCATGGTGAACGGCTCACGCAGCGTGTACTTCGAGCGCGACGGCAAGCTGGAGCGCAGCCCCGTGAGGTTTGAGAGCGACGAGCAGGTGCGCGTGCTGATCGACCGCATCATCGGGCCCTTGGGACGGCGCATAGACGAGGCGTCGCCCATGGTGGACGCGCGCCTCGCGCAGGGGCATCGCGTGAACGCGGTGATACCGCCCGTGTCCCCCGACGGGCCGGTGCTCACCATCCGCGCCTTCTCGCGCCGCGTCATGACGCTCGAGGAGATGGAGCGCCGCGGCTCGCTCGACGCCGACCTGCGGGCGTTTTTGGGGTGGCTCGTGCGCGCCCGCAAGAACGTGGTGGTGTCAGGCGGCACGGGAAGCGGCAAGACCACGCTGCTCAACGCGCTGTCGTGCCTGATTCCCCATGAGGAGCGCGTGATAACCATCGAGGACTCCGCCGAGTTGAAGTTCGAGCAGCATCCGCACGTGGTGCGCCTGGAGGCTCGCCCGCGCAACGCCGAGGGCGAAGGCGAGGTGACCATACGTGATCTGGTGGTGAACGCCCTGCGCATGCGCCCTGACCGCATCATCGTGGGGGAGTGCCGCTCGGGCGAGGCGATCGACATGCTGCAGGCCATGCTCACGGGGCATGAGGGATCGCTCACCACGCTGCATGCGAACTCGCCCGAGGACGTGGTCGACCGCATGGTGACGATGGTCCGCTATGCGGTCGACCTGCCGGTGGACGCCATCGAGGCGCAGATCGGCGGCGCGTTCGACTATGTGGTGCAGGTGGCGCGCGCACCTGACGGGTCGCGCTTCTTGGCGCAGGTGGCTGAGGTGGGGTTCGACCGCGAACGGCGGCGCTGCGTGGTCGAGCGCGTGTACGTGCGCGATGCGCTCAGCGACGCGGAGGCAGGCGCGTGGCTGCGCCGGCCGGCCTGCTTGGATGAGGTCGTGGAGCGCCGCGTGGCGACGCGAGAAGAGGTGGACGTATGGGAGCAGCGAGCTTTTGGGCGGTGACGGCGGCGCTTCTCGCGCTGGCGGCGGGATGCTTGGCGGGAGCTGCGGCGTGGCGCGCGGCTTTGCGCTGGCGGCTCTCCGCGAGCGCGCTTGTCTCAAGCAGTCGCGAGCGCGCATTCCTCGTCCTGTGCAAGGGGTGTGCGCCGCTGAGGCCGTTGGCGCGGCGCCTTCTGCGGGTGCCGACGGCGGCCGAGGTGGTGAAGGGGGCGGCGTCCCTGGCTGACGCGCGGGGGTACGTGGCGGGCGCCGAGGAGCTGCTCTCCTCGGGGCTCGGCGTGCTCGCGTGTGCGTCGGCGGCGGCGTGGGCGCTGTCGGGCTCGGCGGTGTGCGGCGTTGCAGTGGGATGCTGCGCGGTGGGCGGCGCTGTGGCGGCGCTGCGCTCGGCGGCGGACAAACGCGCGCTCGGCATGCGCGAGGAGGTGCCGGAGGCGCTGCGCTGCATGGGCGTGTGCTTCCGCTCGGGGCTCTCGCTCCTGCAGACGCTCCAGCAGACGTCCCATGAGGTGAAAGGCCCGCTCGGCGACTTGTTCGCAGCGGCTGCGCGGCGAGTTGAGATGGGCGCGCCGACATCCGAGGCGCTCGAGGCGCTGCGCGACGGGCATCGCGTTCCCGAGCTGGCGTTCGTGGCCGTGGCGCTCGACGTGCAGCACCAGAGCGGCGGAAGCGTGGCGCCGGTGCTCGAGGCGGCGCGGGAGTCGGTCGAAGGCGAGCTCGAGCTCATGCGGTCGCTGCGCGTGCAGACGGCCCAGGCGAAGCTCTCGGCGCGCATCGTCACGCTGATGCCCTTCGTGCTGGTGGCGTTGTTCTCGCTGGCGAGCAGCGACTTTCTGGCGCCGTTCTTCAGCAGCTTCGCCGGCGTGGCCCTGCTCGGGGTGGCGCTCGCGATGCAGGCGGCGGGCGTGCTCATCGTGCGGCGCATGCTGCGCGTCGAGGCGGGGTGATGGCGATGACGGCAGTTGGCCAGGCGGGGTTGGCGTGCGTCGGCATGGCATGCGCGGCGGGCGCGGGCTTCAGCTTGTGGGGCGCGTACGCAGAGGAGCGCCACCGCCGGCGGCATGTGCGCGCCGTGCGTGAGGGAGGCGCGGCGGGCGCGTCAGCGCGTGGTGCGGACGCGCGCGGCAACGCGGGGCTTTTGGACGGGGCCGCGCTCTCGCTCGCGGTTGACCTGGGGAGGCGGATCGCGCTGGGACATGGGCGGCGCCTGATTCCCCCGCGTTGGTTGCGTGCGCCGCGGGCTTTGAGGCAGGCGCGCGTCGCGGGGCTCGACGGGCAGCTGACGCCCGAGGGCTTCGGCGAGGCGCGCGTGCGCCTGGCGCTTGCGGGCGCGGGCGCGGGCTTGGCGGTGGGGCTGGTGTTCTCGGGCGAGCTTGCGGCGCTGCTCTTCGTCGCAGGCGGCATCGCGGGATGGCGCCTTCTGCCTGCCGCGGTGGGGCGCCGCGCGCGCCGTCGCGCGCAGGAGATGGAGCGGCACTTGCCCGAGATGCTCGACGTGGTGGCGCTCGGCATGCGCAGCGGGCTCTCGTTCGACCGCAGCGTGGAGCTGTACGTCGAGCATTTCGACACGCTGCTCGCCGAGGCGTTCGGTCTGGCGCAGCGACAGTGGAGCTGCGGTTTGGCGCGTCGTGACGACGCGCTGCGCAACGTCGCGAGCTCATATGACTCGCCGCTGCTCAGGCGCGTGGTCGAGGGCATGGTGCGCTCGCTCCGCTTCGGCTCGTCGATGGCTGAGAGCCTGGAGGCGGCGGCGCGCGAGGCGCGCGTGAGCTACCGGGCGCGCCGGCAGGAGCAGGTTGCCAAGGCGCCCGTGAAGATGATGGTGCCGACGGGCGTGCTCATCCTGCCCGCCATGCTCATCATGGTGCTCGGGCCGGTGCTGCTCGAGCTGATAGAGGGGTTCTGATGGAGAGGAGAGAGGGTCATGGGAAGAATGGCGGCTGTTCGGAGGGGTTTTGCGTGGGTGCGCAGCGCGTGGGTGCGCAGCGCGTGGGGGCGCATGGGAGCGCGCGTGACGTCGGGATGGTGCCGTGCGCGGGCGAGGCTGGCGAGCGAGAGCGGTCAGGGCACGACCGAGTATGCCATCTTGGTGGGGGTGCTCGTGGTGATCGCGATCATCGCCATCACGCTGTTCCGGCCGAAACTCGAAGAGCTCTGGAACGCCATCGCCGATGGCATCAACGGCTTGTGAGCGACGAGCGGGGGCAGTCGACGGTGGAGTACGCCATCGTGCTGGGGGCGCTTCTGTGCGTGGTAGTCGCGCTCGGAGCGCTTCATCAGGTGCTCGACGCAGGGGTGCTCGTCGAGCATGCGCTGTCGGCGGCGTCGCATCACGTGCAGATGTCGGTCGGCTGGATGGCGGACGTGTTCGCCTACTGAGAAGGCGTGAGGAGGTTGCGGTGACGTGTGCGGTGACGTGTGCGGCGATGCGCGGACTGCGCCGCCTCGCTCGGTGCGAGCGCGGGCAGGCCACGGTCGAGGCGGCCTTCGCGCTGCCGGTGGTCATGGTACTGGTCCTGCTGCTCGTGCAGCCGGGCATCATCCTGTACGACCGCATCGTGATGCAGGGTGCGGCCGCGGAGGGCTGCCGCCTCCTCGCCACTTCGGCGGGGGATGCACGTGTGGACGAGGACTTCATCCGGCGGCGGCTGGGGGCAGTGCCCGAGCAGGACTTGTTCCACGTGCACGGAGGCGCATGCACGTGGAAGATAGGGCTTGAGGGCGACGAGGCGTCGGAGCGGGTGGGCGTGTCCATATCCACCGAGGTGAAGCCGCTTCCCCTGATCGGCGCGGGCGCGGCCTTCCTCGGCATGACGAACGAGCGGGGGAACCTGGTGGTGAGCGTGCGCGTCGAGCAGACCGCTCAGCCTGCGTGGGTGGCCGACGGTGCGAGCGGGCTTGACCCAGCGGAATGGATAGGAGCATGGCAATGAGGGCAGGGAGATGCGTCCGCCTGTCGCTGTTTCGCGACGAGCGCGGCGTCACCACGGTGGGCATGGCGGTGGCCCTTCTGGTGACGCTGTCCCTCGTGTTCTCGTCAGCGCAGGTGTATCGGATAAACACGGCTTCCGCCGAGATCCAGGAGGTGGCCGATGCCGCCGTGCTGGCGGCCGAGAACGAGGTAGCGGAGTTCATGGTGGCCGTGCGCATGTGCGACGCTGCCGTGCTGTCGATGACGCTGCTCTCGGCGAGCGCATGTGGGCTCGGCGTGGTCGCGCTGTGCGTGCCGGCAGGGGCGAGCATCGGCGGGCAGCTCGTCGAGCTGGGGGCGAAGGTGGCCGAGGCGCGCGACTCTTTCGCACGCAAGGCCGAGGCGGGGCTCAATGCCTTGCAGCGGGCGCTGCCGTTTCTGGCGGCGGCGAACGCGGCGTCGGTTGCGGCGGCGAACAACCCGCAAGGCTCCGCCGCGGGCTACTTCGCGGCGGCGGTGCTCGTCCCCTTCGAGGGGAAGCCCATCAGCATCGCCGGCGCGCAAGCCGCCTCCGATGCGGGGAAGGCGGTCTCCGATGGCGCGGAGGACATCCGCGCGGCGGCTGAGCATGCCGAGCAGGCGGCTGAGCAGGCGAACGAAGCCAAGCTGCGCGCGTTCGAGCGCGACTGCGGAGCGAGCCCTGCGTACTGCATGTACGAGCGCGCCGACCATCTGGCGAACCTTCCCGCCGACGAGAACCCTCTCTACCGTAGCGTCGACGCCTGGTCGTTCTCCGTGGCGCTCAAGCGCGCGCAGGCGTACTACCCGGCGCGCTTGGCGGCTGAGCAGCCCGCGTCGCCAAGCGTGGCCGAGCAGGCGAACTCCGAGCTGCGCAAGCGCTTCTACGCCTACGCGTCCGAGCAGCTCTCGACAGGGTACGTGGTGGAGACGCCCGATTCGTTCGAGGCGCGCTTCCCGCACCTGTTCCGTAACACCGAGGAGCTGCGAGGCACGGCGCTTTACGACGAGGCGGTCTACCCGGTGACCGACCGGGACGGGGTCCTGACGATGCACGCGTGGCCGGGGTGCCCGAACGCCGCGGGCGCTGTGGGCACGGGGTCGATCCGCAGTTTGGAGGAGGGCGGCTACCAGACGTGCGAGCTGTGCGCGTTCGTGCCTTCGAGTTTGGGGAACGTGGCGGCTGCCTCCACGGCCATCGACAACGGGTTCGAGTACCACTACGAGGCGGTGGCGCGCGCCGCCGAGGACTACGCCCGGGCGCGGGAGGAGCTCGCGCCGAAGGCGGCGGAGGTGAAGGAGAAGGCCGGCGGGCTCATCGACGCCTGCGCGCAGGCCATGGCCGATCTGGGTCCGCAGCGCATAGCGGCGTCGCCGCCAGGGGCGAAAGGCGCGATTGCCCTGGTGGTGAACCTTGACGCGTCGGCGGCCGACGCGGGGTTCGAGAGCTCATTCGTGAGCGGTGGTCGCACGTTGGGCACGCGCGCAGCGGTGTCGGGCGCGACGCTCGTGGCCGATGCGGGCCACGACGGCTCGACGGTCGTCACGTCGCTGCTCGACGGGTTCGGGCAGGGAGGCGGCGCGGCCGTAGGTGCGGTGCACGTGGTGCTTGACTGCTGGTCGGGGCTGCTCAGCGTGTTCGCGCAGGGCCAGGAGGCGCTCTCAGGCGCGATCGAGCGCGCGTTCGGGTCGTTGCCGCTCGCGAGCGCGAGCGGGCTTGGCGCCTGGGCGTCGGGCAAGCTGCGCGACGCGGTGGCTGCCTGCGGCCTCGAGCCGGTCAAGCTCGACGCCCTGAAGCCCGTCTTGGTGAACACGGGGCGCGTGACGGGGGCGAGCGACGATGCCTTCTCGGTGCGCTTCAGGGAGGTCGAGCGGCGCGCGCTGACCACCTCGAGCGGGTCGGGAAACTTGTTCGCGGCGCTCGTCGATGACGTGGAGGATGGTGCGCTCGGTCTTTTGGAGAGCGCCGAGGGCGGCGTGACGGTGGCTTCGATCGAGCTTCCCGTAGGAGGCGTGCGCATCCCCGTGAAGCTGACGCTGCCGTCTTTCGCGGCTGACGAGGCGCGCGGGTTCGTCGCCATGTGCGCACAGAAGGTGCGCTCGGCGGTGGGGACGGCTACGGGAGCGAGGGCGTGGGAATGAGCAGGCGGACGTTGCTGCGCTCCGAGCGCGGCCAGATGACGGTTGAGCTTGCGGTGGTGCTGCCAGTGGTGATCGTGGTGGCCGCCATTGCGGTGAACGCGCTCACGTTCTTCTCAACCTGCGCTGAGTTCGACCGCGTGGGGCGCAACGCCGTGCGCCTCTGCGCCACGTCCCCGGCATACGGGCAGGACGTCGACCAGTCGGCGGCGCTCGTGGAGTCGATGGTGGAGGAGGCGGTCGACCTCGAGAACGGGGAGGTCTCGGTTGAGGTGAGCCGCGACTGGCAGGGGCATGCGGCGTTCGCGCTCAAGATGCGCTACCGTCCGACGCTCTTCGGCCTGGGATTGAAGGACGAGGTGCTCGGGGTCGCCCTGCCTGCATTGGAGCACGAGAACCGCTTTGTGGTGGATACGTACAAGCCGGGCATGCTGCTCTAGCGGCCCGGTGGGAGAGGAGGTGGCCGACGTGGCGTCTGACCTCGACGTTCAGACGGGTCGCCTGCGAAGGGCCGTCGGCGTGGTGGCTGCGTTGGCGCTCGTGCTGGCCTGTAGCGCGGCGATCGGCCATGCGAGCGCGTCGGGCGCACGTGCGGCGGAGACGCCGGCGAAAGAGGCTGCCGCAGCGGGCTTGCAGGCGGGCGAGGCGCTGGCGAGGGAGGCCGCAGAGAGCGCGCACGCCGAGGCGGACGCGGCGGCAGGACCTGCGCACGTGCGGGACCTCACCGGGCGCATGCTGGCCGGAGAGGATGTTCTCACAGGTGAGCTGGCTGCGGCGGGCGAGGCGCCACGCTGGTTCGCAGACGAGCTCTTCCCGCTTGCAGACGAGGAGGACGTGATGGCGTCTGACGGTTGGACGGTGGTGGGATTCTCGATGGGCTGCGGTGCTCAGGAGGCCCTGGAGGACGTGGCTGCGCGCCTGCGAGAACATGGATGGCAGGGGTACGAGAGCGGCGTGGCAGGCGTCGCGACGTTCGAGAAGGAGGAGGGGACGTGTCGGTGGGCGATGGTGTCATGCGCGCAGATGCCTGCGGGGACGAGCGTGGTGGTGCGCGTTCAGCGGGCGGCATGACGGGCGTCGAGCTTCTGACCACGTGGCGCGCGCGGGTGCGAGGCCTGCTCTTCCGCGCGCCTGACCAGGTGGTCTATGTGCTCGTTCCCTGCTGCGACGTGCATACCTTCGGCATGCGGCATGCTCTCGACCTGGCCTTCGTGTCGAGGGAGGGCGTTGTCGTGGAGGTGCGGCGCAACGTGGGGCCGCGTCGGTGGTGCGCGTGCCGGGGCGCCGTGGCGGTGGCGGAGCGGTTCGCGCGTGCGGGACCGTGGCTCGAGGCAGGGGACGTACTTGAGATTGCCGCGCGAAGAGCGCGCGGCGAGGCGGCGGATGACGGAGGGAAGAAGCAGTTGGCGGAAAGGGAGGTTGAGCCATGAAGACGTGCCCGGTATGCAAGACGACGCTGTTCGACGACATGGACGTGTGCTACGGCTGCATGTACCGTTTCGGCAGCAACCCGCAGCTGGAGAGGAAGGCCCAGCTCGACGGGGTGGGAGGCGATCCGGGGAGGCCTGCGGAAGAGCCGAAGGCCGAAAGAGGGGGTGACTTGCGCACGTGGTCGGTGCGGCTCGAGGTGCGAAACCGCTCCGACCCCGGTCAGACGTGGGCGGTTGAGCTCGTCCCTCCCTACGAGCCGGTGCTCGGGGGAGAGGGTGCGCAAGCTGTCCCGCTGCAGGAGGACGCGGTTAGCTGACCATGTCGTCGAAGAGGCTCTGGGCCTGCGTGCTCAGCGCCTCCTCGATGGCGAGGTAGGAGTCGAGGAGCTTGTTCCCCTCCTCGGTGAGCTCGCTGCCGTGCGCGCCGTCGCGGTTGAGCAGCTGGATTCCCAGGGCGGCCTCGGTGTCCTTGATGATGCGCCACGCCTTGCTGTAGGCCATGCCCATGCTCTTGGCTGCGGCATTCAGCGAGCCGCGCTCGCGCACGCCCAGGCACAGGCTGGCTATGCCGCGGCCGAAGGCCGATTCGCTTTCGGAGCCCGGGTTCTTGATGGAGAGCTTGATCCCCATTTCCAGCTTGGTCAGTTGGTCCATGCGCGTTCCTCCGTGTCTATCGCAAACCCGCCGCATGGCGCGGCGGGTGGTCTGCTTCGTCTATTTTCGCATGCTTTCGCGCTCAGCGTCGCAAAAAGTTCTCGGCGGCCGCTTCGATGCTCGCCACGTCGTTGTCGATGGCCTCGGAGAAGCGCGCGGGCATGGAGTCGAGCGACGCAAGCCCGGCGGGCACGTCGTGCTTGCCCGTCTCCTGCGCGATGAGCTCGTTGAGCTCGCAGCCGGTGAGGGCCGCCACGTCTGCGGGGAGCTCCTGCGCGGGGTCGAGGGCGTGCAGGGCGCGGTACACGTTGTTGCCGAACTTGGCCCAGTGCGCTGTGCTCGCGATGAGCACGGGGTTCTCGCCGCGCACGTTCTGGGCCACGGCGTAGGCCACGGCGGTGTGCGGGTCGAGCAGGTAGTCATGCTCGTCGAGCACGCGCTTGATGGTGGCGAGGCACGTGGCGTTGTCGATGGAGTCGGCCACGAACGTCTCGCGCACGCGGGCGAAGGTGTCGGCGTCAACGCGGAAGCAGCGCTTCTCGTTGAGGTCGCGCATCCAACTGGCGATGGCCTGCGCGTCGCGCCCGGTGAGCTCGAACAGCTGGCGCTCGAGGTTCGACGAGACGAGGATGTCCATGGAGGGGGAGGGGGTGAGCACGAACGTCCGGTCGGATATGTCATAGGTGCCCGTGTTGATGAAGTCGGCGAGCACGCGGTTCTCGTTGCTGGCGCACATGAGCGTGTCGATGGGCGTGCCCACCTGCTTGGCGTACCACGCGGCCAGGATGTTGCCGAAGTTGCCCGTGGGAACGCACACGTCGATGGGGCTGCCCGCCTTGACCTTGCCCGCGGCCACCAGCTCGGCGTAGCTTGAGATGTAGTAGACCACCTGGGGGAGCAGGCGCCCCCAGTTGATGGAGTTCGCGCTCGAGAGGGCCACCTTGTGCTCACCGAGCAGCTTGGCGGCGAAGTCCCCGTCGGAGAACACGCGCTTCACACCGGTCTGACAGTCGTCGAAGTTGCCGCGCACGGCCCACACCTGCACGTTTTCGCCGGTGGTGGTGACCATCTGCTTGCGCTGGATGTCGCTCACGCCGCCGTCGGGGAACAGCACGCCGATGCGCACGCCGTCGGCGTCCTTGAAGCCCTCGAGCGCCGCCTTGCCGGTGTCGCCCGAGGTGGCGACGAGGATGCAGAACTCGTGGTCGAGCTCGCCGCGGTCGCGCAAGGCCTGCGCGCTGGCCGAGAAGAACTGCGGCAGGCACTGCAGGGCCATGTCCTTGAACGCGCTCGTGGGGCCGTGCCACAGCTCGAGCACGTGCGTGTTCTCGTCGAGGGAGGTGATGGGGCAGATGTCCTCGGTGTCGAAGTTGTCGCCGTAGGAACGCGCCATGAGCTCGTCGATCTTCTCGTCGGGCAGGTCGATGTTGAACGCCCGGTAGACGGCGGCGGCGCGCTGCGCATAGGGGAGCTTTGCGAGGCTTGCGATCTCGTCAACCGTGAAGGAGGGGAGCTCCTGGGGGACGTAGAGCCCGCCGCCGTCCGCCAGGCCGTCGATGACGGCCTGGGTGAACGGCACGGGCTCATTGCAGCATCCGCGCGTGTCAACATAGCGGTTTTGCCCGAACGCGCGGGCTCGGTCAGTTTTCTGCGTCATGGATTCAACCTTTCGGGGGTGTACATGCGGCTCAGTATACTAGAGCGGGCATGTGTCAGAAGCATTTCGGCACGTGATTCGGCGCGAAAACCACGGGCGGCGAGCAAATGCGCGGCATGCGCTGCCCCGGAATGATAACGCTTGACGTTAATAACGCGAAAGGTTACTATATGATCGTGTCGTTTGCGGACAAGGACACGCGTTGCCTTGCCGAGCTGAAGCGCGTGCGTCGCTTCGAAGGGTTCGAGCGCGTTGCGCTGAGGAAGCTGCGCCAGCTGGAGGTTGCGAACAGCCTGTGGGACCTGAGCGTTCCTCCGGGCAACATGCTCGAGAGGCTCAAGGGAGACAGGGCGGGCCAGTACAGCATCCGCATCAACGACCAGTATCGCATCTGCTTTGCGTGGACTGAGGCGGGGGCGGAAAACGTCGAGATCGTCGACTACCATGCGTGAGGTGATGAACATGGCTGCTTTGCTTGACCCCGTCACTCCCGGGGAGCTTCTCAAAGAAGAGTTTCTGGTTCCTCTGGGCATCAGCCAGTATCGCCTCGCCAAGGAAACGGGCATGCCTGCGCAGAGGGTCGGGCAGATTGTCCTGGGGAGGCGCAGCATTACGGCAGACACCGACCTTCGCCTCTGTCGCTTCTTCGGGCTGTCGGACGGCTATTGGCTTCGCGCGCAGGCGGCCTATGACCTGGAGATGGCTCGTCGCAAGCTGTCCTCAGAGCTTGAGCGCATAGTGCCCTGCTCGCGAGCGGTTTAGCCAAAGAGGGCTGGGTTTGCCAGCATGCGCCGTGCGACGATTGGGCGCGTGTCTGAGCCCGCCCGCCTCTGCTCCTCAGCTCCCGTTCCTATGCTCCTGCGCTCATTCCCATGAAAGTAACCTAAGGCGGACATTTTTCGAAAAAAGTTTTCCAAGGGTTTCTTTTTGAAAAAGTTTGCTTTAGAATACTTGTGTTACATAGAGCTAACTTTGATGGGAATTGAGATGCGAAACGCTATGGCAGTTGAGAACCACGCCTTTGCCCCGGCCGAGCCGAAGGTGCGCATGCAGCAGATGCCGCTGACCTTCCTGAACGAGGGCAGCCGCGCGCGGGTTGTGAAGGTTCGCGGAAAGGGCGACGTGCATCATCACCTCGAGAACCTCGGGTTCGTCGAAGGTGCGGATGTACGTGTTGTTTCCGGGAGCTCCGGCAACCTGATCGTCGAGGTCAAAGGCGCACGCGTCGCGCTTGACAAGTCGGTGGCGTCGAAGATCATCACCTGCTAGCGCGTCTGCGTCAGCGCGTGCTTGCGTTGGCATGTGCTCGCCTCGGCATGCGCTCGTGCCGCGGCCTCGGGCTGCGACCTCGGGCTGCGGCGCTGGCAAGCGCGCCTGGCTTTGGCGCGTGTTCGTATCCTGCGTTCGCAGCTCGCGCCGCGGCCGTTAGGCCGTCGCGCTCGCGTGCGACTCCCCCAAAGAGAGCAGACTCGCTCAGTCGTTTACATGAAAGGAAGGACGATGACACAGCAAGACAAGACCCTGCGCGACGTTGCCGTGGGTGACTCCGCCGTCGTGCGGCGCCTGACGGGCGAGGGAGCTGTCAAGCGCCGCATCATGGACATGGGCATCACCAAGGGCACCGAGGTCTCCGTGCGCAAGGTGGCTCCCCTCGGCGACCCGATCGAGGTCACAGTGCGCGGCTTCGAACTCTCGCTCCGCAAGGATGAGGCGGAGAAGGTGCTGGTGCTCTAGAGAGCAGTCCCTACGGGTATGCGCTGGCGAGGCGCATATTTTTAAGCCTAGCAGTTAGAAATCGTTAACTTTCTGGCCGCCGCTGCGAACGACCGCAGCGCAGAGGACCCTCCGCCCGCGCCCCGCGCCCCGCGCCCGCGCCCCGCGCACGCGCCGCACCACCCGCCGTCCGCAACGCTCGCGCCGTATCGCTCGCACCCCGGCCGCCAGATCGCGTCAACAAAGAAGGAAAGGGAACCATGGGAATCAACATTGCGCTTGCCGGCAACCCCAACTGCGGCAAGACGACCATGTTCAACGACCTCACCGGCGCCAACCAGTACGTTGGCAACTGGCCCGGCGTGACCGTTGAGAAGAAGGAAGGCACGTACAACCGCGACAAGGACGTGACCGTCACCGACCTGCCGGGCGTCTACTCGCTGTCCCCGTACAGCCCCGAGGAGATCGTCACGCGCGACTACCTCATGAGCGGCAACCCCGACGTGGTGATCAACCTCGTCGACGCCACCAACCTCGAGCGCAACCTCTACCTCACCACCCAGATCATCAACCTGGGCCTGCCGGTGGTCGTCGCGCTCAACATGATGGACCTCGTGGAGAAGAACGGCGACAGAATCGACGTGGCCAAGCTCTCCGAGGCGCTCGGCTGCCCCATCGTGGAGACCTCCGCCCTCAAGGGCCGCGGCACCGCCGACGTGGTCAAGGCCGCCGTGGGTGCCGCGAAGAAGGGCGCGCCCGCCGCATCGGCCCTGCGCTTCTCCGACGACGTGGAGGAGGCGCTCGGCAAGATCATCGACATCCTCGGCACGCGCGTGAAGCCCGAAAGCGCGCGCTGGTTCGCCGTCAAGCTGCTCGAAGGCGAGCAGCTCACCATCGACGCGCTCAAGCTTCCCGCGTCTGACCTGGCCAAGGTCGAGGCCGTCCGCACGGCGGTGGAGGACGCCGAGGACGACGACGCCGAGTCCGTCATCACCAACGAGCGTTACGACGCGATCACCGAGGTGTGCGCCGCCTGTGTGAGGAAGTCCGCGAAAGGCATGACCACTACCGAGAAGATCGACCGCGTGGTCACCAACCGCATCCTCGGCATCCCCCTCTTCATCGCGATCATGTTCTGCGTGTACTTCGTGGCCGTCTCAGTTGGCGGCGGCGTGGTGACCGACTGGGCCAACGACGGCCTGTTCGGCGACGGTTGGCTCTACACGAACACCGAGGCCTACGACGAGGCCGTCGGCGCGTGGGAGGAGGAAGTCGCCGCGGCTGAGGAGGCGGGCGCGAGCGAGGCGTCCCTCGAGGCCCTCGCGGAGGAGGAGCCCGATCCGGCCGAGTTTGGCCTGTGGCACCCGGGTCTCACGCCGGTGGTGTCCGATGCGCTTGAGGCCATCGGCTGTGCCGACTGGCTGCAGAGCCTCATCGTCGACGGCATCGTCGCCGGCGTCGGCGCCGTGCTCGGCTTCGTCCCGCAGATGATTCTGCTGTTCCTCATGCTGTCGTTCCTCGAGGCCTGCGGCTACATGGCGCGCGTGGCGTTCGTCATGGACCGCGTGTTCCGCCGCTTCGGATTGTCGGGCAAGTCGTTCATCCCCATGCTCATCGCGAGCGGCTGCGGCGTGCCGGCGGTCATGGCCACCAAGACCATCGAGAGCGAGAAGGACCGCCGCATGACCATCATGACCACCACCATGATCCCCTGCGGCGCGAAGATGCCGATCATCGCGCTCGTGTTCGGCGCGCTCGTGGGCGGCGACTCCGAGGCGACCTGGTGGGTGGCCCCTCTGTTCTACTTCCTCGGCCTGGCTGCCATCATCATCTCCTGCATCATGCTGAAGAAGCTCAAGTGCTTCGCCGGCGAGGTGGCCCCGTTCATCATGGAGCTTCCGCAGTACCACCTCCCCACGGTGAAGAGCGTGGCTCTGGCCACGTGGGAGCGCGTGCGGTCCTACATCGTCAAAGCCGGGACCATCATCTTCCTGTCGACCATCGTCATCTGGTTCCTCATGAACTTCGGCATCTACGAGGGCGCGTTCGGCCTGCTTGACGCCGAGATGGAAGGCTATCTGGACAATTCCCTGATGGCGGGCCTGGGCAGCCTGCTTGCGTGGGTATTCGCGCCCCTGGGCTTCGGCAACTGGGAGTCCGCCGTCACCTCCATCACCGGGCTGGTGGCGAAGGAGAACGTGGTCGCCACGGTGGGCATCCTCACGCAGCTCGGCGAGCTTGGCGAGACCGATCCGGTTCTGTGGGAGGGATTCGCGGCCATGCTCGGCGGGTCGTCCGCCGCGATCATGGCGTTCTGCGCCTTCAACCTGCTGTGCGCGCCGTGCTTCGCCGCCATCGGCACCATCCGCCGCCAGATGATGAGTGCGAAGTGGACCTGGGCGACCATCGGCTATATGTGCGGCTTCGCGTGGTGCGTGGGCCTCATGATCTACCAGTTCGTGGGTCTGGCCACGGGCGAAGTGAGCTTCGGCGTCTTCACGGTGGTCGCCGTCGCGGTCGCCGTTGTCCTGCTGTTCCAGCTGTTCCGCCCGGTGCCGCGATTCGAGGACGAGCCCGCGAAGCGCGACCTCAAAGCCGCGTCCGACGCCGCCTAACGCTGCGAAGGGCGATGCGCCCGCCTCGTCCCGAACAGGGGGAGTTCTTCTCCTGTCATCCTGACCAGGCGAGGCTCTCCCTCCCCGTTCTGACCAGGCGCCCCATCCTGACCAGGCGAAGTTCTCCCTCCCCGTTCTGACCGGGCGCCCCATCCTGACCAGGTGAAGCTCTCCCTTCCCTATCATCCTGAGCGAGCGAAGCGCCCCGCGCCACCCCGAGAGAGTCACCCTCCCTGTGTCATCCTGAGCGAGCGAAGCGAGTCGAAGGATCTGGTCCCGAGCATGGTGCGCCCGCATGCGCAATTCGCTTGCGGCCAGATCCTTCGACTCCGCGCCCTGCGGGCGCTCCGCTCAGGATGACATGGGGGGATGCTCAGCAGGGCCTCCGCTCGGGATGACACGGGAGGATGGCGCAGCGGGGCGCCCTGCTCGGGATGACACGGGGGGCGCGCCTCGTCGGGCGGATGTCGTGAGATGCTTTGGTGGGCGGAACCTGCGGGATGCTCGCAGGTCGGGCGCGGCGCAAAGCGTTTCGCGCCTTGAGTGATGCTGCGCGGGTGGGACGTTCGCGTGAGGACGAGCCTGGATGCGCCCGCAAAGCGTTTCGCATGAAGTTGCGTGAAAGGACCTGTCATGAAAGAGCTTGTCTTGACGCCGGGAACCGTCGCCCTGCTGGCGGTCGTGGCCGCGTGGGCGGTGTGGGCCGTTCGCCGCATCACGCGCCGCGGCCTGTGCGACTGCGGCGACCACTGCGGCGACGCCGGCGTGTGCGCCTCGGGCTGCTCGGGCTGCTCGCGCGGGGGCTGCGGAGCGGCCGAGAAGATGGTCGCCGACATGGGCCGCTCTCTCGAGGATCCGAAGGAGTAGGGGGCACCCCTCGGCGCGTGCGCCTCGCGGCTGCGATTGCTGCCGACTCTCAGCTCATGCGCCTCGGCCTGCGCATCTCGGGCTTCTCATGCGGCTGCGCATCTCGGCCTGCGCCCCCTCGGCCTGCTCGTGCGGGGGGCGCTCCTCGGCCTGCGCCCCCTCGGCCTGCTCGTGCGGTGCGTGCGCTCCTCGGCCTGCTCGTGCGGCTGCGCGCGCAAGCCGACCCTCGGCCTGCGCGCCTCGGCTTCCCGCAGCCTGCCTCCGCGCCTCCGCGCGGCAATTATTCGCAATGCTGCGTTTGGCGAGCTTGGCGCGATCGGCTACGCGCTTGCCCGCTTGACAAAATCCGCAACAGCTCGTGCGACAGCTTCGGGGGACTCTCTCATGCCGCGTTCTTGCCAATCATGCATGATGCCGGCGCATCCTTCGACAATTGCCAACAGGGCAAATCGCTCTGCGCTTTCTTGCTCGGTGGGGTTCTCGGGAAAGGACTCGAAGTTAGGGTAATCGGAAGTCAGGTACAGGAGCTTGCGGGCAAAGCTGTAGCGAAGATACCTATCGCGTGCCAGGGTTACCAGGTAGTCCTTGTAGTCCAACGACAAGCGGCAATTGCGCAACATGAGCTCGTAAATGTCGCCCTTGCAGGCTTCGCTGTCTGCTATCAGCGCATCGATTATCTCGTTTTCGATTTCTGCCAAAACGTCTTCGGGGACATCGTAGTGAGCATAGAACGTGCTTCGTCCTATGCCGCAATTGCGGCATAGCTCGGAGACGGTAATCGAGTGCACGGCCTTTGTCTTCACCATATCCAGGAGGGTTTCCCTGATAAGCAATCGCGTAATGCGAGACCGGCCGTCTTCTCTTCTTGCGTGGTTCTTGCTCATTGCGCTTTACCTTCCTGCCGAAGCGACAACTTTCAACATGTCTGCGAGTACGATGACACTCTTCTCGAATATGTAGTGTAACTCCCAACTGAAGGAAAGCATGTAGTGGAAAGCCGAACAGGGAACTAATTATATTACATCTTGTCCAGAAACAAGAGTGAAGGAGGGCTCAAGTGGACAAGGAGAAGAAGCGCAGCTTGACTCGGCGTGGCTTTCTGAAGAGCACGGCCGCCGTTGCCGCCGGGATATCGGTTGCCTCTGTTGCAGGCGGAACGCTGGCTTTGGCCGAGGGCAATGCGGACGGTCAGTCGGAGGCCGGTGGCGAGCAGATCTTCCGGGGCGTGTGCCGCCCCAACTGCTTCGGCTTTTGCCACCTCAACGTTCATGTGCGCGACGGCAACATCGTGAAGACGTCGCGCGCCCCCTACGACAACCCCGCCTATTCGAGAATCTGCCAGCGCGGCCTTTCGCATGTGCAGCGCATCTACAACGATCAGCGCGTCAAATACCCCATGCGCCGCGTTGAGGGCACTGCGCGAGGCGAGGGCCAATGGGAGCGCATCTCCTGGGATGAGGCCATAGGGGAAATCGTCTCCAAAATGCAAGAGTACATGGGGCAGTACGGCTCGACGGCCGTGGCAATCGAGCAGGGGTCTACCCAAGGCTGCGCGTCTCCGATGATCTACACGCGTCTCACCCAGGCTCTGAATCTGTCCTTCGTCGTACCGAGCTACGATGCGGCATCTGCTTACGCCATGTCGAGAACGACGGGAACCGTGCAGGGCTGGTATGCCAACGAGCGCACTGATCTGGTTAACTCCAAGACCATTGTCGCCTGGGGTGCCAATGTGACGGATGCTCAGGTTCAGCAGTGGCATTTCATTAAAGAGGCCATGGCGAACGGCGTAAAGCTCGTGGTTGTCGATCCCACGTTTACCCAGCTGGCGTCTAAGGCCGATAAGTGGATTTCCACGCGCCCTGGCACCGATCCTGCCGTTTACCTTGGCGTTATGAACCAGATTTTCGAGCGCGACGCGGTTGACGTCGAATTCGTGGGCCAGCATACGGTCGGTCCGTTTTTGGTTCGAGAAGATACGGGGAAATTCCTTCGCTGGTCCGAGGTGAACGAAGAGGCCGCTGCCGCTAAGGCCGCGCAAGAGGCCGCCGCGCAGCAGGCGGCCCTCCAGGCCATGCAGGCTGCGGCGGGCCAGGGCGAGATCATCGCGGGAATGGCCTATCAGAGCACACTTGAGGCCATGGCCTATGACGATCAGCCCGTGGTCATGGAAAAGGGCGCGCTGATGCCGGCCAACCAGAGCAGCGCCCCGGATCTCTACGGAGCAACGCAGGCCGCCGGCACGAAGTGCACTTCTGCGCTCACGCTTCTCAGGGACAGCGTCGCAGGCATGACGCCCGAGAAGGTCGCAGAGATCGCGGACATTCCCGTGGAAACGTTCTTGGAGCTTACCGACATTTGCCTGGACGGGCCGGTGACCCACTATGTTGGCTACGGCGCTCAAGCATTCGTCAACGGCGTTCAGAGCACTCATGCGGGAATCACCATGAGCGCGCTCACGGGTAATCTTGGTAAGCCCGGCGCTTCGTTCGGGGCGTTCTGGACCTTGGCCAACGTGGCTGACATGGCATTTGCCGTTGGCGCCGGCATCGGCACGGCACCTATGATCGTCGATGTGTATCTCCCCGAGGTTGTTGCATCAGGGAAATACCTTGGCGAAGACCGTCCCATCAAGATGCTCTTTATTGCCACGGGCAACCCGCTCAACTGCTCTACTGATACCAATTTGCTGAAAAAGACTTTCGACGCCATCGATTACATCGTGGTTGCCGATCCCATGATGACCGATACGACCAATTACGCTGACTTGGTGCTGCCGGTATGCCAATGGTTCGAGACCGAGGAGATAACCCAAATCGGCGAGAACGTCACCATCTCATTCAATGAGAAGGCGATCGATCCATTGTATGAATCAAAGTCGGATGTCGAGATCGTAAAGCTTATCGCCGATCGATTCGGATTAGGGGATTACTTCCCAGCCGATGCCAGCGAAGCTCTGAAAATGCAGTTCGGAGAAAACAACGAGAAGGCGAAGGCGCTGGGCGCTACCTATGACGAACTGAAAGAGAAGAAGGAGGTGCGCTGGGAGCCCGATGACGTGTACATCGCCTTCAAGGACGGCCAGTTCCTCACTCCTCACGGTCGCCTTGAGTTCTACGTGGAGGATCCGCAGGTTCGCTTCCCGACGCAGCTTACGCCAACTGAGGAAGACATTGCCTTGGAGCATCTTCCCCATTGGTTCCCGCCCCTGCACGCCTGGCACGAGAACGAAGAGCATGCGAAGTACCCGCTTGTCTGCATGAGCGAGCGCGCCCGCTTCCGCGTTCATTCCCAGTGGCATAGCGTGCCCGCGCTGAACGAACTTGATCCGGAGCCGATCGTTCGCATCAATCCCGCCGATGCCCAAGAACGCGGCATTGAAGACCGCACCTATGTGGAGTGCTACAACGACCTCGGTCATGTGGTGGCCAGAGCCCATTATTCAGACGCCATCCGCCCTGGAACCTTGGTGTATCCGAAGGGATGGCATGCCAGTCAGTTCAAGGCTGGGAACTGGTCGGAGATCATCCCCAACGACTTTGATGTGTTCGGTGCAGCAACGAGCTTCATGGACACGGTGTGCGAGATTCGCCCGTGGGACGAAGGGAGTGAGAAGTAATGGCCCATTACGGATACGTGATTGACAGCAAGAACTGCATCGGCTGCCATGCGTGCGCGGTAGCATGCAAGATCGAGAACAATCTGCCGAATAACAATTGGTGGAACCGCATTTTCACCATCGGCGGGGACAATCCCAACACCCCGGCCGGAACCTTCGGCGAGAACCTGACCATGGGCAACATGCCCGTCATGTGTCAGCACTGCGAGAACCCGGCCTGCATTCGCGTCTGCCCCGTCGGCGCCACCTACAAGGACGCGGAGACCGGCGCGGTGCGCCAGGATTACGACAAGTGCATCGGCTGCCGTATGTGCATGGCCGCCTGCCCCTTCACCGGCGTGCGCTCCTTCAACTGGGACGAGCCGAAGTACGCCGTCGACTTCCCGGTTGGCGACCCGGAGGTGCCGGCCCATCAGAAGCACACGGTGGAGAAGTGCACCATGTGCTGGCACCGGCTCGCAAAAGGGGAGCAGCCCGCCTGCATCGAGGTCTGCCCTGCGCGAATTCGCTACTTCGGCGACTTCGACGACCCTGATTCGGAAGTGAGCCGGCTCATTGCGAAGCGCAGCTACCATCAGCTTTTGCCCGAAGAAGGCACGAGGCCTTCGGTCTACTATCTCGATTAGGCGTCAGGGAAAGCATCGCACTGACTATTCATGCAATTGGGCGCTGCGCTCGTCTGGGAGCGAGCTCGCTGCTTGCAACGTGCAGCGCCCTTTGACCTTGAGGGGAAACACATGTCTAACATCTCAACTACTCTGGAATCAGGTAAGCCAAGGGACGTGAGTTCCGGGAACAGCAAAGCGGGCGGCCGCGGGCTGACCATCGCCATCGCCGTGTCGGCGGTGCTTGTGGCGGCGGGCCTGGCCCTGTGGGCGATGCAGCTCTCGGGCGGCATGGTCCAGACCGGCATGCGCAACCTGGACTCGTGGGGCCTCTACATCACGTGCTTCATGTTCCTCGTGGGGCTTTCCGCCGGCGGCCTCATCATAAGCTCGGTGCCCAAGGCGTTTGGCATCCAGGGCTTCGGCGGCATCTCCAAGGTGGCCGTCATGACCTCGATAGCCGCCACGGTGGCCGCCATCGGCTTCGTCGTGGTGGACATGGGCCAGCCCTTCCGCGTGTGGGAGCTGTTCGTGTACTCCAACCTGGGAAGCCCGCTCATGTGGGACATCGTGGTGATCGGCACCTACCTTATCCTGTCATGCGCGTACCTGTGGGCGCAGCTCCAGGCCGAGAAGGGCAAGGTGTCGCACACGGCCCTGCGCGTCATCAGCGTGATCGCGCTGGTGTGCGCGGTGCTGGTGCACTCGGTGACCGCCTGGATCTTCGGGCTGCAGCAGGGCCGCGAGATGTGGCACACCGCGCTTCTGGCCCCGTGGTTCGTGAGCTCCGCGCTCGTGTGCGGCACTGCGCTCGTGATGGTGGTGATCATGGCCCTGCGCAAGGTCGGCTACCTCTCGCTCGACCAGTCCCACATGGTGAGGCTCGCGAAGCTCTTGGGCGCCTTCGTGGTGGTGGACCTCTACTTCTTCGGCTGCGACCTTCTGACTGAGGTCTTCCCCGGGGGCTCGGGCGCCGAGGTGGTGTCCATGCTCGTGGCGGGTCCCTTGGCCCCGTACTTCTGGGTCGAGGTCATCGGCTGCGCCGCCTGCGCCGTCATCTGCTTTGTCCCCTCGCTGCGCACGAACGCGCTGCTGGCCGTCGGCGCGCTGCTGGCCATCGCGGGCATCTTCTGCAAGCGCGTGCAGCTGCTGGTGGGCGGCTTCCAGATCGCCAACCTCGATTACCCGACCGTCCTGACCCCCATGCAGCACACCTCCTGGGATGCGGGGCTCTCGGGCATCTACGGGCAGCTTGTCTACTGGCCCACGCCCTTGGAGTTCGGCGTGATGCTGGGCGTGGTCGCCCTGGGCGTGCTGGTGTTCCTGCTGGGCGTCAAGTTCCTGCCGCTCAAGCCCGCTGAGGACTCTTCTTCGAAGTAGCTCTCTTCGCGCAGGGCCCGCGCCTCCCCCCCGGCGCGGGCCCTTCTGTAACGGAAGGGAACATGCCATGAAAAAACCTCTGCTTGCCCTTGCGGTCATTGCCATGGTCCTCGCCGGCGTGGCGGCGGCTGGGTTCGCGGCGGAGCCGACGTCGGGCATCCTGCCCATCACGGCCGACTCTGCCTGCCCTGCAGCAGGCTGCGCCAGCGGCCAGTGCCACGGGTTCGCGGACGTGCCCGAGCCCGACGGCGTCCATGAGATGGTGTGCCCCGAGGCGGGATGCGCATCCGTGGAGTGTCACGCATGGGACTCGCTCACCGGGCGCTACCACCAAGCGTCGGACATGTCGCTGAACTTGTGGATTCTCATGCCCGTGGCGCTGGTGCTGGGCCTGTGGCTGCTGACGCGCGTCCTGCCGAAAGGAGGCCGTCATGAGGAAGCCTAAGATGATCTTCGACATCGCCATGCTGGCGGTGTACCTGGTGGCGGCCAACCCGGCCGTCACGGGCATCCCGCTCCACGAGTACCTGGGCCTCGGCGCCTTCCTGGCCATGGTTCTCCACATTACGCTCAGCGCGGGCGGCTTGACCGGCCGCGGCCACGGGGGGCGTTTGGCGCTGAACGCCGTGCTGCTGGTGTCGTTGGCGGTGTGCGCGGTGTCGGGCGTCATGGTGTCGGGCACCGTGCTCCCGGCGCTCGGCCTGTACGAGACGGGGTACTTCTTCTGGGATCCCCTGCACGCCCTGTCCGCCAAGGTGCTGCTGGCGGCTCTGCTGGTTCACCTGGTGCTGCGCAGCCCGGTGGCATGGGCCTGGATTCGCCGCCAGCGTGCCAGGGCATCTGCCGCCGAGGGGGCGATCGCCCGCGAGGATGCGACAGCTGAGAGGGCCTAGCGGCATCTTGCCGTACTATGCTGTCGAAAGCTCAACTGACGAGGAGGCTTTGGTGACTATTTCCGCAGACACGTGGCAGGCGCGCGCGGCGATGTGCGAGCTCTTGGCGCTCTCGCTGCGCTACCCGAAGGACGCGGTGCTTTCCGAGAAGGTGGCGTCGGGCGAGTGGCATGACGCGGCCGACGAGATCGCCGGGGCGCTCGCGCTCGCGTGGTCAGCCGACGAGACGGCCGCGGCGGATGGGGGCGCGGCGGCTCCGTCCGATCCGACCGAGCTGCAGCGCGCTCTGCGCGTCGAGGCGACGCGCCTGTTCGTGGGCTCGCCGGAGCCGGCGTGCTCGCCGTTCGAGGGCGTGTGGCGCGCGGCCGACGATGGGGTGCAGGCGCTTCTGTTCGTGAATCCGCATTCCATGGCGGTCGAGCGTTTCTGCAAGGCCTGCGGCTTAGGGCGTCCTGAGGGCACTAACGAGCCGCTTGACGCGGTGGCGACCGAGCTTGAGCTGCTGGAGTACCTGGCTCTGCGCGCGGCGGTGGATGTCGCCGAGGCCGAGGGCGACGCTCTTGGCGAGCCCGAAGATGCCGTCGAGGCCGAGGGCGACGCCGGTGACGTGGTGGCTTCGGCCGACCTGCCTGGCGGTAGCCCGGAGGCGGCGTGGGACCAGTTCATGGCTGACCACGCGAAGGCCTGGATGCCCCGCTTCGCCGAAGCCTTGCAGAAGGAGTCCCGCATCCCGTTCTACCGCCAGGTTGCCCGTCTGCTGGGAGCCTTCATCGGGTAGCCGCGCGCATTGCGGCTGCGGCGCTGCGTCCCTGCGGCCCCGCTGCGGCGCCGGCCTCGCCTCTTGTGTTACCATGGACCCATGCTATGCGAAGGAGGGTGCCATGGAGAAGATGTCCATGTCGCATGAGGACTACCTTGAGGCGATGGTCATGCTGGGGGCTACCACCGAGGCCTCGGTGCGCTCGGTTGACGTCGCCTCCAAGATGGGCGTCTCGAAGGCGTCGGTGAACAAGGCGATGTCTATCTTGAAGGAGAAGGGCCTCGCCGAGCAGCCCTATTACGGCGACATCACGCTCACCGAGGCGGGCTACGCCTACGGGTCGTCGGTGCTCGAGCGCCATGAGGCCCTGTCGCGCTTCCTCAACAAGGCGCTCGGCATCCCCGCCGACGTGGCCGAGCGGGAGGCGTGCCTGATGGAGCACGCCATCAGCGACGAGTCGTTCGAGAAGTGGCTCGCCTTCATCAAGGGACTTGATCTGGAGTAGGGGAGAGCGCGGGCGCTGCGCGATGGCGGCCCCCAGGGCCGCGACCGCCGCGCGGACGCGCGCAGGGCCGCACCCCGCTGCCCCTCCCCGCGACCGCCGCAACGCCGTGCGGACGCGCCGGTAACGAAAGCCGATCAATTAGTTATGGAAGGGCTCTGCGGAGCCCTTCATCTGTGGTATTCTGAATGAGCTCATCGCATGAACACACTACTGAAACGAACTCGGTGCATAAGGGGCGCATTTCCTTTGGAAAGACAATCCCATATCGTGTCCTTTGACGAAGCTCGCCGCTCGACGCGCGGCGGCCGCGCTGCGTCCGGCGGGCCTTCGGGCGCGCGGGGAAGCGGCCTGCGCGCAGGCCGCGCGACGTCCGCGGAGACGCGCGGAGGCGGCCGCGGTGACGCGTACGCGCCGCGGGGAAGCACAGGCAGCACGCGGAGTCCCCTGCGTGCGGAGGCGCGTGGCGACAGCCGCGGGCGGATGAGCCGCTTTGCGCACAGCGAGGTGCGCGCCGCGCGGTCGCACCCCTCCTTCGACGCCGCTGGCCAGGCCCAGGAGTCCGAGGAGCGCGCCCGCGAGGCAGCGCGCCCGTCGTCGCTTCGCGAGCGCGTGTCCGCGAAAGTGGGCGCCGTGAAGCGCTCCCGCGCGAAGGGCCGCGCCGAGCGGCGCTTCTCGCAGCAGTACGGCGGCGCCGACCGGGGCGCGGGCGCCGAGACTTCAGCCGGCCCGCGCGCGGCGGTGTACAAAGGCGAGATGGGAGCCAATCACCGACGCGCCGCGCGCATGCAGGACGACGCGGCGGCGCAGGGCCGCTCTGCGCGCTCGACGTCCGCCAAGAAGCCGCGCCGGCTTTCGCCGGCCCTCGCCGTGAGCGCGGCGGTGGCGGCGTGCCTGCTGCTCGGCGGCGTGTTCCTCTACACCCCGGCGCAGCAGTTCTACCAGGAGGTGCGCGAGCGTGATCGCCTGCAGGCCGAGTACGCCGTGCTCCAGCAGCGCAACGACGCCATCCAGAACGAGGTGGACGCGCTGTCGAGTGGCGCGGGCGTCGAGGATCGCGCGCGCGCCGAGTTCGGCTGGGTCAAGAAGGGCGAGACCGCCGGCAGCGTGGGCGGCCTCGACGTGCAGAAGGACTCGAGCTTCCGCGCCAACATCGCCCCGGGCAGCGTGGAGGCCCCCGAGACGTGGTACTCGTTCCTCGATCCCGTGTTCGGGGTCAAGTAGCCCGGGCTCGCTGACGCCAGCTCGGAATCATTGCGGCGCGGCGGCTTCGCGGGCATCCTGCGAAGCCGCCGCGCTTTTGACAGCAAGGGAGGTTGCCCATGGACGTGCAGGGTGCGCAGCGGTTCGCCGCCATCGACATCGGGACGGTGACGTGCCGCATGCTGGTGGCCGACGTAGCCGGCGGGCGCGTGGTCCCGCTGGCGAAGGAGTACGCGATCACGAACCTGGGCGAGGGCGTCGACGCCTCGGGCGAGCTCAAAGCTGAGGCCATGGAGCGCGTGGCGCGCACCATCGACCGCTACTGCGACGTGCGCGACGCGCTCAGCACGCCGGAGCATCCCGTGCTCAAGACGGTGTGCGTGGCCACGTCGGCCGCGCGCGACGCGCGCAACGCGTCCGAGTTCGCGCGCATGCTGGCCGACCGCGGCCTCGAGCTGGCGGTGATCCCCGGCGAGCAGGAGGCGGCGCTGTCGTTCGCGGGCGCGTCGGCGGAGTTTCCCGGCGAGCGCATCCTCGTGGTCGACGTGGGCGGCGGCTCGACCGAGCTCATCGTGGGGCTTGCGGGCGGCGTGCCGCAGAAGGCGCATTCGTTCGACATCGGATGCCGTCGCGTGACCGAGCGCTTCCTGGCGAGCGACCCGCCCGCGGCCTTAGAGCTCTCGGCGGCGCGTGCGTGGTGCGCCGAGCAGTTCGCCGCCTACTTCGAGGAGCTGCCGGAAGGCGCGCGCCCGGACCGCATGGTCGCCGTGGCGGGGACGGCGACCACGGCGGTGAGCATCCGCGAGGGCATGGAGACGTACGACTCCGACCGCGTGCACGGGGCCCGGGTGTCGCTCGAGGAGCTCGAGGGCATCACGCGGCGCCTGGCGGCGCTGCCGCTCGAGGAGCGCGCGCAGGTGGTGGGCCTCGACCCCGGGCGCGCGCCGGTCATCACGGCGGGCCTGCTCATCCTGGAGGAGGTCATGCGCGCCGCCGGGGTCGGCGCCTTCACCGCGAGCGAGTCCGACATCCTGCAGGGCATGCTCCTACGGGCCGCTCAGGGCTGACGCCGCGCGGGGCTGGCGGGCGCAAGGCTGACGGGCGCAGGGCTGACGGGGCGTCCCCCTCCCGAGGCATCCCGGGCCGCCGGGCGGGCCGTTTCGCGAAGCGGCTCTGCGGGCTGCCCCGATCTGGTATGATGGCAAGCGCGTCGAAGGCGTGAGAAGGCGTGATCCTCGTGGTCCGGCAGGTTCTCGGGGGCGTGGCGGAATTGGCATACGCAGCGGACTTAAAATCCGCCTCTTCGGATTGTGGGTTCGAGTCCCACCGCCCCTACCATGAACACCCCTTGTGCTATCATGCTTATCTCGCGCACCCATCTGTTAGCTTGCGTACCCACCTGTCAACCTGCGGCAAGAAAGCGCTATGGAAAACATCAACGAGATCCTCGCGGGCGTCGATCATGCGCCTGCCACTTTCGAAGAATATCTCACCTGCTATGCCGACAAGGTGGGCGAGCTCATCAACGGCTACATCCCGCGCGGCAGCCATCCTGACATGGACCGCTACCTCTATGCGCCGCTGTTCGCGTACAGCCAGAACGGCGGCAAGCGCCATCGCCCGCTGATCTGCTTCGCGGCGTGCATGGCCGTGAGCGGCGACGTGGTGCGCGCCACGTCGGCGGCCGCGGCCATCGAGCACTTCCACACCGCGGCGCTCATCCACGACGACATCGCCGACGAGGCCGAGCTGCGCCGCGGCGAGCCGTGCCTGCACCTCACGGAGGGGCTGGGCCTCGCCATCAACATGGGCGACTTGGCGCTGTCGCTCGTGAACGGCACGGTCATGGACGATCCCGCGCTCGACGACGCCACCAAGGTGCGCGTGGTCACCGAGCTCATCAACATGACGCGCCGCACCATCGAGGGCCAGGCGCTCGACATCGGCTGGGCGCGCGACGGCCGCTATGACATCACGCCGGAGGACTACCTGGTCATGGCCACGCACAAGACCGCGCACTACTCGGGCGCGGTGCCGCTGGCCATCGGCGCCATCATCGGCGGCGGCACGGAGGCGCAGGTCGAGGCGCTGCGCAACTACGGCCTCGACACTGGCCTCGCCTTCCAGATCCAGGACGACCTGCTGAACCTCATCGGCACCGAGGAGAGCACCAAGAAGGACTTCCGCAACGACATCACCGAGGGCAAGCGCACGCTCGTGGTGGTGCACGCGCTGCAGAACTCGCCGGCGCGCGACCGCCTCATCGAGATCCTCTCGTCGAAGGAGAAGGACCCGGCCGTGTTGGCCGAGGCCGTGCAGATCATGGAGGAATCGGGCTCGATCGACTACGCGCGCAGCTACGCCGAGAACCTCACGTCCATCGCGAAGAACCGCCTGATCGACATGGTGGGCCCGTCGTCGTCGCGCGAGCTGCTCGTCTCCATGGCGGACTGGTTTGTGAACAGGCTCAAGTAGGGCTGCGGCGGACAAGCGAGGCGGATGTGATGAAGACGATCAAGCGAGGGGACTCAGGGGCTGCGGTCGAGGACGTGCAGCAGCGCCTCATGCTGGTGGGCCACTTGACGCAGGACCAGGTCACGGGTTTGTATGACGAAGTCACGGCGACGGCGGTGCGCGAGTTCTGCCTCAACATGCACTTTGGCGCGCTCGACGAGGTGACCGACAAGGTGTGGGCGGCGCTCGTCGACGCCTCCTACAACCTGGGCGACCGCACGCTGTACCTGCGCATGCCCTACTTCCACGGCCACGACGTGCTTGAGCTGCAGCAGGCGCTCGGCGCGCTCGGGTTCTTCTGCGGGACTGAGGACGCCATCTTCGGCGCGCACACCGAGCTCGCGCTGCGCAAGTTCCAGACGAACATGGGGCTTCCCTCCGACGGCATCGCCGGCGCCTACACCTACGCCTCGCTGCGCAACCTGCAGCACTCGTGGGTGGGCAAGGAGGCCTCGCACCTGTCGCGCCCCATCGGGTTCGCCCGCGCGGCCGACGTGCTCGAGTCGCATGCGCTGTGCCTGTTCGGGACGTGCGAGTTCACGCGCTCGGTGGCCTCGCGCATGTCGAACCTGGCGGTGGCCACCAACCCCTCGTCGAAGATCGTGAGCGCCGACGCGCTCTCGGTGGCTCCGGACGAGTCCATGCTGCTCGTGCACGTGTCGATGGAGGTCGCGGAAGGCGAGCAGGCCGTCCCCGTGGTGGCCTACGCCGACGAGGAGACGCTCGCCGTGCGGTTGAAGGGCGCGCTCGCCGCCGCCCGCGGCGCCTGCCCGCCGCGCGTCGTGGTGGTGCTCCCCGGGCGCATGTGGGAGGACGCCGGGGCCGACCGCAGCGCCCAGCACTTCGCCATCACCCTGCTCGACGCCCTCTGCGCCGCGCTCTCCTGATCTTCCGCCCGTCCTGACGCCATAAACAACCAGGGGCTCTGCGTTCGCGCGCTTTTTCGCAGTGGTACAATAATGCGGTTTTCCACCCTCAGGCAATCCAGGAAGAGGAGTCCTACATGGCACGTCCCATGACCATGGCGGAGAAGATTCTCGCCGCCCATGCGGGGTTGGACGAAGTGGAGCCGGGCCAGCTGATCGAATGCGATCTCGACCTCGTGCTCGCCAACGACGTCACCGCACCCATCGCCATCAAAACCGTCCGCCAGATCTCCGAGCGGGTGTTCGACCCGGAGAAGGTGGTCTTGGTCCCGGACCACTACGTTCCGAACAAGGACATCAAGAGCGCCGAGCAGGCCAAGATCGTGCGCGACTTCGCGCGCGAGCAGGGCATCACCCACTACTACGAGGTGGGCTGCATGGGCGTCGAGCACGCGCTTCTGCCCGAGCAGGGCGTCGTGGGCGCGGGCGACCTGGTCATCGGCGCCGATAGCCACACCTGCACGTACGGCGCGCTCGGCGCGTTCACCACGGGCGTGGGCTCCACCGACGCGGGCGTGGGCATGGCAACCGGGCGCGCGTGGTTCAAGGTGCCCGAGACCATCAAGTTCGTCATCGACGGCAAGCTGGCCGCGGGCGTGACCGGCAAGGACGTCATCCTGCACATCATCGGCATGATCGGCGTGGACGGCGCGCTGTACAAGGCCATGGAGTTCACGGGGTCCGCCATCGAGGCCCTGCCCATGGACGAGCGCCTCTCCATCTCCAACATGGCCATCGAGGCGGGCGGCAAGGCCGGCCTCATCCCGGTCGACGACGTGACGCGCGCCTACATGGACGGCCGTACCGAGCGCCCCTACACCGCGTACTACTCTGATGGGGACGCGCAGTTCTCCCAGGTCATCACCATCGACGCGGCTGACATCGTGCCGACGGTGGCCTTCCCGCACCTGCCGAGCAACACGCGCCCGGTCGCCGAGGCGCGTGACGTGAAGATCGACCAGGCCGTCATCGGCAGCTGCACCAACGGCCGCCTCGACGACATGCGCCAGGCCGCGGCGGTGCTCAAGGGCCGCAAGGTGCACCCCGACGTGCGCTGCATCGTGATCCCCGCCACGCAGAAGGTGTACCGCCAGTGCATGGAGGAGGGCCTCATGGACATCTTCCTCGACGCGAACTGCGCGGTGTCCACCCCCACGTGCGGGCCGTGCCTCGGCGGCTACATGGGCATCCTCGCCGCGGGCGAGCGCGCCATCGCCACCACGAACCGCAACTTCGTCGGCCGCATGGGCGACCCCACGAGCGAGGTGTACCTCTCCTCGCCGGCCGTCGCTGCGGCGAGCGCCGTGCTCGGCCACATCGGCCTGCCGGAAGATCTGGACTAACGTCTTCCCGAGCTGAAGGGATAGAATAGAGCATCCGAAAGGAAAACGCAGATGCAATTCAAGGGAACCGCTCATCGCTACGGGCGCGACGTCGACACCGACGTCATCATCCCGGCGCGCTACCTGAACACGTCCGACCCAGCTGAGCTGGCGAAGCACTGCCTGGAGGACCTCGACGTCACGTTCGTCGAGCGCGTCCGTCCCGGCGACATCATCGTGGCCGACGAGAACTTCGGCTGCGGCAGCTCGCGCGAGCACGCGCCCATCGCCATCAAGGCCGCGGGCGTCGACGTGGTCATCGCCAAGAGCTTCGCGCGCATCTTCTACCGCAACTCCATCAACACGGGCCTGGCCATCATGGAGTGCCCCGAGGCCGTTGACGCCATCAAGCAGGGCGACGTGGTGAGCGTCGACGCCGACGCGGGCCTCATCACTGACGAGACCACGGGCGCGACGTTCACCGCCCAGCCCTTCCCGCCGTTCATCGCCGAGATCATCGAGGCGGGAGGTTTGGTGAATCGCTGGAAGGCGAAGCTGGCGTAAGCCGGGCGGTGCTATCATGGGCGCATGCGCCCGCATGCGGGTTTCGAGCATGCGGACTTTCCGATCTCGAAGGAGCGTGTGGTCATGACGCAAGGCGCATCAGACTCGCAGGACTCGTCGGACCTTCTCCGGCAAATCACCCCATCTTGGATAGCGCGACCCGAGGGAGACGCTCCCTCGGGCGCGCTTGTCTCAGCCGCCGCATGGCGCGCGCCGCTTACGCGCCGCGGCTTTTTCGCGGCGTCGGCGTTGGCGGCCTCGACGCTCCTCGTCGGCGCGCCCCACGTGCCCGGCTCATCGGGCGCACCCGGCGCGTGGGGCCTCGGCGCGCAGCCGGCCTGGGCGGACGACCCCGACAACAACGTGGGCGACAAGCTGTCCGACTACATCATCCGCCTGCGCCCCAAGGGCTTCCTGCGCACGGTGAGCGTGCACGGCGACGGCACGGTCGTCGGGCAGGTGTGCTGGCTCTACCAGCAGGGCACCTCGAGCAAGCACCACCTGTCGTACCATCCCGACCTCGGCGGGTACTCCATCCACACGATGTCCAACTTCGAGGAGAAGAAGCTCTCGTCGAACAACGTCTGGTCGGTTGACGGAGACAGCAGAGACGAGGGGAAGGCCATCCACGTGTGGAGCGGCGGCTACGACGAGAAGGCAAGCCGCGTGTTCAAGTTCAGCCGCCAGGACGACGGCACCTACCTCATCAAGAACGTGAACAGCGGCAGGTACCTCTCGCTTGAGAACGTCAACGACGACACCAACGAGAACAAGGTGGTGCAGCGCGGAAGCGCGATGGCGTGGGAGGTCGAGATCGTCGGCGTGGGCGTGGCCGGCAGCTCGGACGACGACGTAGACGAGCGCTACCCCACCTCCCAGTTCTGCAAAAGCTACAGCAGCTTCCCGCTCGGCCCCTGCTGGATGGGCTCGATGACGGCCGTGGGCGGCGACACGCTCCTCTCGGCGATCTCCCTGCCCGGCACGCATGACTCAGGCGCGCTCAGCATCGACAACGACACCGAGCCGCAGACCTCCATGGCCAAGTGCCAGCAGGACTACATCCCCACGCAGCTCAACCTGGGCATCCGGTATCTGGACATGCGCCTGGGAAACGGTGACGACCCCGGCGTGAACCACGGCGGCATGTACGCGTACCGCAAGGACCATACGGGCTTGAAGCTCTCCGACGTCTTCGAGTACTGCAAGACCTTCCTGGGCGCGAACTCGACCGAGACCATCGTCATGCTGGCCACGAACTCCGACGGCGACAACGCCAAGATCACGAGCGCCTTCGCGAAGTACCTGGGCGAGAAGAAGCCCGACTCCGACGAGACGTGGTTCTACGACGGCAGGCACGTCCCCACGCTTGCCGAGGCGCGCGGCAAGATCGTGCTCTTGCGCCGTTTTACGCCGGAGGGGGCCGACAAGGACGCGTACCAGTACGGCATTGACCTGCACGACTGGGATGCCAAGGTGGAGGCGAGCGGCGAAGACGGGCTCGCCCTCATCCACGAGGAGCTGGTCGAGGAGAAGAGCGGTGATGCCGTCACGGATCGCCGTTACACCACCGTGTACGCGCAGGACAACTACAACGTCCCCGCTGACGACAAGCCTCCCTACGTTGACACGGCGCTCGCGGACGCGGAGGGGCTCCCCGATGACGCCACGCAGAAGGTCAAGGTCACGGAAGACGGCCAAGAGCAGGAGGTAAGCGTCCCCAAGGCGAACTACGCCATCAACTACACGTCGAGCTCGCGGTTCGTCCACTCGTACAGCAACCCGTTCTACGCCGCCCAGGCGATGAACGAGCATTTGTACAAGAGCCCCTACTTCTACAACGACCGCGTGAACACGTCGTCGAGCAAATGCAAGTTCATCGGCATCATCCCGTCTGACTTCACGGACGCGGTGCTCGCGCGCAGCATCTACGAGCGCCAAGTGCTCCAGCCGTCGTTCACGCCTGGCGCTTGCGCCGTGCCGCCCGACCAGGTGACGCTCACCTATGGCGACGACTTCGCGAGCGCGCAGTTCGCGGGCGGCGGAAGGTGCGGCAAGGACTACTACAGGCTGACGGGCGCCTCGGCGCCGCTCGACGTGGCGCACGCGGGCGCGGGGCTCGGCGCCACGTGCGCGCTGACGTACGTGTCGGTCGACCCCTTCGGCCCCGAGCGCGAGGCCTGGTCAAAGGAGGGCGTCCCCCTCACGGTGCTGCCGCGCCCGGTGAGCCTGGTGTGGGAGGGGATCGACGGGCTCGTCTCGGCCGCCGACGTGCGCTCGAAGGTGGTGGCGAAGCTGCAGAACGTCATCGACGGAGACGACCTCTCCGCGCGCCTGGAGTTCTGCTACGATAGCGGAGGCGCGCCGGGCGCTGCCGTGGACGCCTCGAAGCTCGGGGCGCTCGGCGAGGGCACCTACTGGGTGCGCGCCGCGGGGCTTGCCGGCGAGAAGGCGGTGGACTACGAGCTGGTCGACGACGGGCGCGTCAGCTTCACCGTGTCGCGCGCGAGTGCTGACGGCGCGGGCGCGGGTTCGGGCTCGGCTGGCGCTGCTGGCGCTGCGGGCGCGGGCGAGGCGGCGGGCACGCCGCTGGCACCGACCGGCGATGACGCGGACGTCGCGAGCATGGCGGCCGGCGCCGTCGCCGCTGCGGCAGCCGTTGCCGCGGCGGGCGCGTACGCGTGCGCCTCCGCCGACGACGGCGCGGGCGCGGTGCGCTGAGGGGTCTGCGCGAAACGTGCGCGGACTCGGGTTTTTGAAAGGAAGAGCATGACGAACTACAAGATTTGCCTGCTGCCGGGTGACGGCATCGGGCCGGAGATCATCGCCGAGGGCGTGAAGGTGATGAACGCGGCGGGCGCGAAGTACGGTGTCACGTTCGCGTGCACCGAGGCGCTCATCGGCGGCTGCGCCATCGACGCGGCGGGCACGGCGCTGCCGGACGAGACGCTCGAGGTGGCGAACGCCTCCGACGCCGTTCTGCTGGCGGCGGTGGGCGGCCCGAAGTGGGACACCACCGACCCGGCCAAGCCGCGTCCCGAGCAGGGGCTTCTGGGCATCCGCAAGGCGCTGGGCCTCTACACCAACCTGCGCCCCGTGCAGATCTTCAGCGCGCTGGCCGACGCCTCCACGCTCAAGCCCGAGGTCATCGACGGGGTTGACATGATGATCGTGCGCGAGCTCACGGGCGGTTTGTACTTCGGGAAGCGCGAGCGCTTCTACGACGAGGAGGGCGCCGGCGCGCTCGGCGCGCGCGGGCAGCGCGCCTACGACACGCTCGAGTACCGCGAGTACGAGATCGAGCGCATCGCGCGCCAGGCGTTCGAGGCCGCGCGCAAGCGCCGCGGCAAGGTGACGAGCGTCGACAAGGCAAACGTGCTCGAGACGAGCCGCATGTGGCGCGAGATCGTGCACCGCGTGGGCGCGGAGTACCCTGACGTGGAGCTCGAGGACCTGCTGGTGGACAACACCGCCATGCAGCTCATCAACCGCCCGGCCGACTTCGACGTGGTGGTGACCGAGAACATGTTCGGCGACATCCTGTCTGACGAGGCCGCGCAGATCACGGGCTCGCTCGGCATGCTGGCGAGCGCGAGTCTGGGCGACGGCGTGGCGCTCTACGAGCCGAGCCACGGAAGCGCGCCCGACATCGCGGGACGCGGCATCGCCAACCCGCTCGCGCAGATCCTCTCGGTGGAGATGATGCTGCGCTACAGCTTCGGCATGACGGAGGCCGCCGACGACATCAAGCGCGCGGTGACCGAGGTACTCGACGAGGGCTGGCGCACCGGCGACATCAAGGACGCCGAGACGCCCGCCGACCACGTGGTGGGCACTGTGCAGATGGGCGACCTGGTAGTCGCGCACCTGTAAGGCCGATCGCAAAGGAGAGATCATATGAGCAACACGTTTAAGCTGGCCGTGCCGACGCTGGGCGAGGCGGGCCTGGAGGGTGAGCGCAGCGGGCACTTCGGCCACTGCGACTGCTTCACCATCGTCGACATCGCCGACGGCGAGATCACCGCGGTGGGCGAGCTGGCCAACCCGCCGCACGAGGAGGGCGGCTGCCTGCGCCCCGTCAAGCTGCTGCACGACGCGGGCGTCGACGCCATCGTGGCGGCCGGCATGGGCATGCGCCCGATGATGGGCTTCGCCGACGCGGGCATTACGGTGTACTTCGAGAACCGCACGCCGAACGTAGGCGACATCGCCAAGCTCGTGGCCGCGGGCGAGGTGCCCACCATGGGCCCCGAGAACGCCTGCCACCACTAGGCAGCGCCGCCACTGGGCACCAAAGCACCAAGGGCAAGGCGCCCGCCAGCTGGCGGGCGCCTTGCCCTTCTCGTGTCATCCTGAGCGAGCGAAGCGAGTCGAAGGATCTGGCTCCGGGCGCGGCGCGCCCGCATGCGCAACGCGCTCGCAACCAGATCCTTCGACTCCGCGCCCTGCGGGCGCTCCGCTCAGGATGACATGAGGGGGGGGGAGCGCTTCGTGCGAAGTCGCTCGGGATGACATAGGGGACGTGGGGCGCGGCTGTGCTCAGGACATGGGGATGCGGAGCGCGGTCGTGCTCAGGATGACGCACGGGGGCGCAGGATGACACGGGGACGCGCCTCTATTGCGTCCCTTTATCGCGGCATCCACTTGCCTAGCATGCGCGCGAGCGACTCGATCTCCAGGGGCTTCGCCATGTGGTCGTTCATGCCCGAGGCGCGCGCGTGGCGGATGTCCTCGACGAACGCGTCGGCGGAGAGCGCCACGATGGGGATCTCCCCCAGGTCCGGCCGCTCGACGGCGGCCGCGCGAATGGCGCTCGACGCCTCGTAGCCGTCCATGACCGGCATCTGGATGTCCATCAGCACGATGTCGTAGTAGCCGGGCTCGTGGTCGAGCAGCATGTCGACGGCCAGCTTGCCGTTCTCGGCATGCTCCACGACGGCCCCGGTCATGCCGATGAGCTCCTCGGCGATGGCGGCGGCCATCATGTTGTCCTCGGTCAGAAGGACGCGCTTGCCGGAGAAGGCGAGCCCCTCCAAGATGGCCCGCTCGTCCGTCGCATCCGCGGTCTTCCCCGACAGCACCTCCTGCATCACCCGCACGAGGCGGCTGCGGAACAGCGGCTTCGAGATGAACGCGTCCACGCCGATCTCGCGCGCCTCCTGCTCGATCACCGACCAGTCGTAGGCGGACAGGATGATGATGGGAATGCTCTTGGTGGCGACCTCGCGGATGCGCCTCGCCGTCTCCAAGCCGCTCATCTGGGGCATGCGCCAGTCCAAGATGACGGCGCGGAACGCGTCGTCGGCGGCTTCGGCGGCCTGGACGGCGTCGATGCCCTCCTGGCCGGAGAGCGCGAAGGCGGAGCGCATCCCTATGTTGTCGAGCAGCGTGCAGGCCCCCTCGCAGGCGACCTTCTCGTCGTCCACCACCAGCACGCGCACGCCTTGCAGGTCGCTGAGGTCCTCGCGGCCCCCGTCGCGCAGCTTCAGGTGGACCACGACGGTGAACGTGGTGCCCTCACCCTCCTTCGACGTGACGTCAACGGTGCCGCTCATCAGCGAGACGACGCTCTTCACGATGGCCATGCCGAGGCCCGTGCCCTCGATCTTGGACGTGCGCGAGTCGTGGGCGCGCGCGAAGGGCTCGAAGATGACCTCCAGGAACTCCTCGCTCATGCCGCAGCCGGTGTCGCTGAAGGTGAACTCGTAGCAGCCGCATTCGGGGATGCGGCTGGGAAGCTCGGCGATGTGCAGCCCGATGGTGCCGCCCTCGGGGGTGAACTTCACGGAGTTGCCCATGATGTTCACGAACACCTGCTGGAGGCGGGTGGGGTCGCCGATCACGTGCTCGTGCTTGATGTTCGTCAGCTCCACCTTGAGCTGCTGCCCCTTCGAGGCGATCTGGGGGCTCATGATGCTGATGAGGCTCTCGATGGACTCGGACAAGTTGAAGGGCTCGTCTGTCAGGCCGATGGAGCCCGACTCGATCTTCGCCATGTCGAGCACCTCGTTGATGAGTCCGAGCAGGTGCTTGCTCGCGGCGGTGATGTTGTTGAGGCACTCGTGCACGCGGTCGGGGTCGTCCGCGTGCATGCTGGCGATGGCGGTGAGCCCCATGATGGAGTTCATGGGCGTGCGGATGTCGTGCGACATGGAGTTCAAGAAGTCGCTCTTGGCCCGGGAGGCGTGCTCTGCCGCCTGGAACGCGTCTTCCAGGGCGAGGCGGCTCGCGATCTCCCGCTCCTTGGCGCTGGTGATGTCCTGGATGGCGACGAGCAGGCTGATCGGCTCGCCCGCGGCGTCGCGGTTCAGGCACAGGGTGGAGGACTGGAGCCAGCGGCCGCCGGCCTCGTCGGATGTCCGCCACTCGTTCTTGACGTAGGGCTCTCCCGCGCGAAGCGCCTTCTTCGCGTCGTCCTCGTCGAGGAAGAGAGCGGCCGGCGCGCCGCCGGCTGAGCCGTCCATCTGCGACTCGAAGTAGGCGCGCAGGTCGCGGTAGCTGCCCTTCGCGGGCAGGCTGCTCTCGGCGTTGTCGTTCTTCAGAAGCTCGTAGGTGCCATCTGCCAGGTTGATGGACAGCAGGTTGTTGAAGAGGTCCGTCGACACGTCGATGATGCGGGTGGCCTCCTGCCGCTCGAGCAGCAGCTCCTGGTTCCGCGCCCGCGCTTGCAGCAGGAAGACCGCGATGATGACGACGCTCGCGATGAGCATGCCGGCGACGACGATGATGCCGGAGGCGTTCGCCTCCGAGATCATGCTGTTGGTGATGGCCGAGGGGAACGAGCGCACGAGCACCCAGTCGTAGGAGGGGAGCTTGACCAGGAAGGTGTTGCCCGTCCCCTCGGACGTGCGGTACGTGAAGTCGGCGGAGGCCCCCGTGGAGGTGTCCTCGACCAGGTCGTTGATGTCGGCGCCGTCAAACTCCTTGTCGGCGAACACCTCGCTGATGTTGTCGGCGTTCTCCCTGGTGGGGTCAGCTTGCGCAACCACGGTGCCGTCGGCTGTGCACAGGTAGGTGGGGGTGGTCTGCCCGTAGAACTCGGTGGTCATGGCCCCGACGAGGGTGTCCTCGTGGAGCACCGACACCAAGACGCCGAGGATGTCCTCGCCGTCGTAGACGGGGGCGTAGAAGGCGAGGATGTTGCTGCCGTCGAACAGGGCGCTCTCGACGAAGCACACCCCGCTTTCGCCCTGCATGCCCGCCTGGTAGTAGTGCCGGCTCGAGGCGTCGGCGGTGACGCCTCCGCCGTTGTAGGCGGTGCCGTCGGCGGCGACGAAGAACGTGTTGTCGAACTGGGAGGCGGCGTAATCGGCGACGACGTCCTCGAAGCTGATGTCCTCGTCCTTGAGCGCGCGTTCGCAGATCTTGGCGGCGCCCCTCAGGTTGTTGAGGGCGCCGTCGAACACGTCGTTGACGCGCCGCGCCGTCTGGTTGGCCGACGTCTCGAGGTACTCGTTGGTCTGGCTGATGACGCGCTGGGCGTTCACGTTCATGAACAGGAGCAGCGCCACGGCGAGGATGGCGACGGCTGCGCAGATCGCCAGGAAGCGGTTGCGCGTCTCTTTGTCGGTGCGTGGCTTGCTCATCAGTGACCTCATGTGCTCGGGGAGTTGGCCGTTCGCACGAGGCGGTTCGCAGGCTCGTGCGCGTTGCTGCCATTATAGCGCAGGCCATTATAGAGGTTTTTGCGCGCCGCCGCTTTCCGCGCGCCTGCGTTACAATGGTGAAGTTTACGGTTACGGCAGAGAAGGACTCACCCATGGCAATCCAAGCACCCGAAGGCACCAAAGACCTGCTTCCCGACGAGGCGCTGTTCTGGACGCACTTCAAGGCGGTGGCGGTGCGCGTGTTCGGCGCGTACGGCTACGTGCCCATCGAGACGCCCGTCATCGAGCAGACCGAGCTCTTCGTGCGCGGTATCGGCGAGGCCACCGACGTGGTGAGCAAGGAGATGTTCACCTCGCTCTCGGGCGAGAACCTGAAGAAGCTGCTCGCCGGCGGCACCGTCAAGAGCAAGAGCCGCCTGTCGATGCGCCCCGAGGGCACGGCGGGCGTGGTGCGCGCCGTGGTGCAGCACGACTTGGTGCCGCAGGGCGCGGCGCCGGCGAAGCTCATGTACGCGGGCCCGATGTTCCGCGCCGAGCGTCCGCAGAAGGGCCGCCAGCGCCAGTTCAACCAGGTGGGCGTGGAGTGCCTGGGCGCCGAAGAGCCCACGGTCGATGCCGAGGCCATCATCATGCTCATGCGCTTCTACCGCGAGATCGGCATTCCTGAGGCTGACACGCGCCTGCTCGTCAACTCCATGGGCTGCGACGCGTGCCGCCCGGCGTACCGCGAGCAGGTGCGCGCCTACATGGCCGAGCACGCCGACGAGCTGTGCGAGACGTGCCTGACGCGCGCGGAGCTGAACCCGCTGCGCGCCTTCGACTGCAAGAATCCCGGCTGCGCGGCCGTGATGGAGGGCGCGCCGAAGATCACCGACCATCTGTGCGACGACTGCCGCGAGCACTACGAGACGGTGAAGGCGCTGCTCGACGGAGCGGGCGTGGCCTTTGCGGAGGACGCCAAGCTCGTGCGCGGCCTCGACTACTACACGCGCACGGTGTTCGAGGTGCAGGTGGACAACGGCATGGGCAGCCAGAACGCCATCGGCGGCGGCGGGCGCTACGACAAGCTGGCCGAGGAGGTGGGCGGCCGGCCCACGCCGGGCCTCGGCTTCGCGCTGGGGTACGAGCGCTGCGTGCTCGCGCTGCAGGCGGTGGGCGCGGAGTTCCCCCGCGCGCAGCGGTGCGACCTGTTCGTGGCGTGCGTGGACGCGAGCGTGCGCACGGCGGCGTTCTCGCTCGTGCAGCGCTGCCGCGACGCGGGGATGGCCGCCGACATGGATCACCAGAAGCGCAGCTTGAAGAGCCAGTTCAAGCTGGCCGACAAGCTCGGCGCCGCGCACGTGGCCGTCCTCGGCCCCGACGAGCTGGCGGCCGGCCAGGTGAAGCTGCGCAACATGGACACCCACGAGGAGCGCCTCGTGGCGCTCGAGGACGCTCCCTCCGCGCTCTTGGCTTGAGAGGGTTTGGCGGGGAATTGGCCGCGCGGGAGTGATTTTCCCGCTCAGGCGCGGGCTTCTGTCGTACAATAAACCAGTTTGGGATAAGCTCCCCTCGCCTGCGCGCGCATGCGCCGGCTTGCCTGCGCGCCGCGCGGGCCGCCGAGGCGCCGTCGCTGCGCGTGCCGTCGCGTGCTGCGACGCGCCCGCCACGCCCGCGGGCGAGGGGTGGAAGCTAAGAGGCTCAAGGAGAACGAACTGTCATGGCAGATCTGAAGAACGAATACTGCATGCACACCGCCACCTGCGGCGAGCTGCGTGCGCAGGACACGGGCCGCGAGGTCGTGCTCACCGGCTGGGCGTGGCACAACCGCGACCACGGCGGGCTCATCTTCTGCGACCTGCGCGACCGCGCGGGCTACACGCAGATCGTGGTCGACCCCGACTGCGTGAGCGCCGAGGACTTCGCGTGCGCCGAGCATTTGGGCCGCGAGTACGTGCTGAAGGTCACCGGCGCGGTGCGCGAGCGCGCCGCCGAGGCCGTGAACCCCAACATGGCCACGGGCGAGATCGAGGTGCTGGCGAGCGCGATCGAGGTGCTCAACACCTCCGTCACCCCGCCGTTCTCCATCGAAGACGGCATCGAGACCGACGAGACCACGCGCATGAAGTGGCGCTACCTCGACATCCGCCGCCCTGAGATGTACGCTGCGCTGCGCTTGCGCCACACGGTGGTCCAGGCGATGCGCACGGCCCTCAACGAGCGCGGCTTCCTCGAGATCGAGACGCCCATCCTGGCGAACTCCACGCCTGAGGGCGCGCGCGACTACATCGTGCCGAGCCGCCCGAACCCCGGCAAGTTCTACGCGCTGCCGCAGAGCCCGCAGCAGTTCAAGCAGATGCTCATGTGCGCGGGCGTCGAGCGCTACTACCAGATCGCGCGCTGCTTCCGCGACGAGGACCTGCGCGCCGACCGCCAGCCCGAGTTCACGCAGGTGGACATCGAGATGTCGTTCGTGCAGGGCGAGGACGTCATGAACATGATGGAGGACGTCATGGCCGAGACGCTCGCCGCCGCAGGCGTCTCGCACGCCTTCCCGCTCGAGCGCATGCCCTATGCCGAGGCCATGGAGCGCTTCGGCTGCGACCGCCCCGACACGCGCTTCGGCATGGAGCTCGTGAACCTCACCGAGATCGTGCGCGGCTGCGGCTTCGGCGTGTTCGCCCGCGCCGTTGAGGCCGGCGGCGTGGTGAAGGCCATCAACTGCAAGGGCGCCGGCGACTGGAGTCGCGGCGACGTGGAGAAGCTCGCCGACATCGCGGCGGCCAACGGCGCGAAGGGCATGGCCTGGATCGCCTTCACGTCCGACGGCAAGGAGAAGAGCCCCATCATCAAGTTCTTCGAGGAGGACGTGTACGCGCGCCTCAAGGAGGCCATGGGCGTGGAAGCGGGCGACCTGCTGCTGTTCGCGGCCGACAAGGCCGAGGTGGCCAACGCCGTGCTCTCGGCGCTGCGCCTGCACATGGCCGACCGCCTGGGCATCCCGCGCGAGGGCCACAGCCTGCTGTGGGTGGTGAACTTCCCCATGTTCAAGTATGATGAGGACGAGAAGAAGTACGCCGCCGAGCACCATCCGTTCACGCACGTGCTCGACGAGGACCTGGACTGCATCGAGACCGAGCCCTTGGCATGCGGATCCTACAGCTACGATTTGGTCATGGACGGCTTCGAGGTGGGCGGCGGCACCATCCGCATCCACAACGCCGAGGAGCAGCGCCGCGTGCTGCGCGTGTGCGGCCTGACCGACGAGCAGATCGACGAGAAGTTCGGGCACCTCATCCACGCGCTCGAGCTGGGTGCCCCGCCGCATGGCGGCATCGCGCTGGGCCTCGACCGCCTCGTCATGCTGCTGGCGGGCAAGGAATCCATCCGCGACGTCATCGCGTTCCCGAAGACGTCGAGCGCAAGCGATCCCATGACGGGCGCGCCGAGCGCCGTCACGGGCCGGCAGCTCAAGGAGGTCAGCCTCCGCACGCTGTAGGCGCTGCCGCGCGGCTGTCCTCACGTGCCGCGCCCTCACGCGCCAGCATGGTGTCACCCCGAGCGCCCGGCCTTCTGGCTCGGGCGCTTTTTCATTCCGGAAGTACGAGACGCGAGAAACGCTCAACCCTACAGCTAAGTAATTCGAGGGAAAGCGAGGTTGAGGCAATGGAGCGGAGGACTTTGACGGCGGAAGCGGGGAAGAGGGCGGCAGGGCCGCAGGCGACGGAGCCGCAGGCGGCGGTGCAGCTGTCCGACACGCGAGCGGATGCGCGCAAGGCGGTGATATACGGATATGCGCGCGTGTCGGCTCGTGACCAGAACCTGGCGCGTCAGATCGACGCGCTGCTGGAGTTCGGCGTGAAGCGGCAGCTCATCTACGAGGACCGCGCGAGCGGGCGCGACTTCGAGCGCCCGGGGTTCCGGCGGCTGATGCGCCGGCTGCGCGCGGGTGACGTGGTGGTGGTGAAGAGCATCGACCGGCTCGGCCGCTGCTATGGCGACATCCTCGAGCAGTGGCGCGTGCTCACCAAGGAGCGCGGCGTCGACGTGGTGGTGCTCGACATGCCGCTGCTCGACACGCGCACCCGCGTGGACGGCGTGACCGGGGCCTTTTTGGCTGACGTGGTGCTGCAGCTTCTGAGCTACGTGGCGCAGGTGGAGCGCGACAACATACGCCAGCGCCAGGCTGAGGGCATCGCCGCGGCCCATGCGCGCGGCGTGCGCTTCGGCCGCCCGCGCCTCGAGCGTCCCGAGCCCTACTGGGACGTGCTCGAGGGCTACTTGGCGGGCCTGCTCACGCGCAAGGAGGCGTCAGCCGCCCTCGGCGTGAGCACGGCCACGTTCGACCGCTGGAAGCGGGAGGACTTGGCGCGGCATGTCGTGTAAATGGTCATTAACACCTGAGAAGTTGTCACGAGCAAGGTAAAAATTGCTACGAACGGCTTGAAAACAGCACTGAGAAAAGGTAGACTTTTTGCGAGGAGTCAACGAGTGTGAGAAACGAGCTGAAAAAAAGGGGTTTTTCAGCGGTTTGGCGCGGAAAACGCGCCGAATGCGCGCAAAGGGAGACGCTGAGAAAATGTCTACCTTTCCTGTGTTTGTGATGATGGGGTGTTCTTTTTAGCAAGGCCTCGCACGTTGGGACATGACCGGGACTCGGCCATGAAAAACAATAGAGGGAACGCCGCCCCGAGGCGGGGTGGCTTTTTTATTGCGCCGTGTCCCCTCTGTTGCCCACGCTCGCGCCGAATATGGCTGACTTCGGCAAATCTGCAGGTGAATAGCTCGAAGAATCTTTGAGTGCCACGGCGGGGTTCGGACGTGCCGCGATACGCGCCCGGCGCTCGAACTGCGCCGTAGAGAGGGGGACGGTGGCTTATGGGCAGGTTGAGCAGCAAGGAGGGGGCCTCGCGGCTCACGCCGCTGCAGCAGCGCATCCTGGGGTTCATCGTCGAGCGCACGGCGATGGGCGGCGGCCACGCGCACTGCACCAAGCGGGAGATCGCCGAGTTCATGAAGTGCAGCGCGAAGACCGTGGACCGCGCGATCGTGCGCCTGCGGGCCGAGGGCGTGATCGAGTCGCATCCCCGCTTCAACGAAAGCGGAGGTCAGGAGGGCAACACCTACCGCGTAGTGTCCTCCGAGTAGCCTCGGCGCCCGCCCCTTCGCCCTGCCTTCTCGTGGAGTTTTGGAGAACCTGCTGATTTCGCCGGGTTCTCTTCTCGTTCCCCTATACTAGGTCGATGTGCTTGCGAGTGCATCGAACGGGCTTGGGCGGCGCCAAGTTCCGAACCTGGTCAGGTCCGGGAGGAAGCAGCCATAAGGGACCGCTGACGAGCGCCCATGCCTGCTCGGTGCACTTCTCTGCGCGTCGCGCCCGGCGCTGCGCGCTGGCTCGCACGCCGTGCGTCGGCTCTCGTTCCATGCGGCGCCCGGCCAAAGGAATGCTCGCTTGCTGTGCCAACCTCCGGGTTGGCATTATCGTGGGAAGGGCTCTTTGTGGAAATCATCAACTTTTTCGTCAACCTGCTGAAGGACCCGCGCGGGCAGATCGCCGCGTGGATCATCGCGCTGGGGCCGGTGTGGGTGTACACGCCGCTGTTCCTCATCGTGTTCATCGAGACGGGCCTCGTGTTCTTCCCGTTCCTCCCCGGCGACTCGCTGCTGTTCGCGGCGGGCGTGTTCTCGGCCGACGGCGGCGGGCTCAACGTGGTGGCCACGCTTATCGTGTTCTACGTGGCGGCCATCCTCGGCAACACATCGAACTACTGGATCGCGCGCTTCTTCGGCAAACGCATCATCGACTCCGGCAAGGTGAAGGCGCTCACGCCCGAGCGCATGGAGAAGCTCGACCACTTCTTCGAGAAGTACGGCGGCCTCACCATCGTCATCACGCGCTTCATGCCGTTCTTCCGCACGTTCGCGCCCTTCATCGCGGGCACCGGGCACATGAACTTCGCGAAGTTCACGTTCTTCAACTGCGTCGGCGGCATCTCGTGGGTGAGCCTGTTCGTGCTGGTGGGCTACTTCTTCGGCGGCATCCCGCTCGTCCAGGACCACTTCGAGGTCATCGTGCTCGGCATCGTGGCCGTGTCGGTCGCGCCTGCCATCATAGGCGCCGTCAAGGCCGCCATGAGCTCCCGCAAGAACAAGAAGTAGGGGAGGCTTGGCGCTTCCCGTGACTTGGCGCTCCCTGCGATCGGGCCGCATCGCGTTGCCTGCTTTCGAGGGCTCGCCGGCGCGAGCGGCGTGACGCGGGCGCGCGGCTTTGGGTTTGCGCTATGATGGGCGGGTAACCTTTTTGCTGAGAGAGGCGCACCGCATGGCAGAGGCACTGTATCGCAAATACCGTCCGCAGATCTTCGAGGACGTGGTGGGGCAAGAGCACATCGAGCGCACCATCAAGAACGCCATCGAGTCTGACAAGGTGAGCCACGCGTACCTGTTCACGGGCCCGCGCGGCACCGGCAAGACCACCACGGCGCGCCTGCTCGCCAAGGCGCTGCTCTGCCAGAGCGGCCCCACGCCCGAGCCCGACGGCACGTGCGAGGACTGCGCGATGATCGCCGCGGGCGAGCACCCCGACGTCTACGAGCTCGACGCCGCGTCGCGCACGGGCGTGGAGAACGTGCGCGAGGAGATCATCGGCCGCGTGCAGTTCGCCCCCACGCGCGGGCGCTACAAGATCTACATCATCGACGAGGTTCACATGCTGTCGACGGCGGCGTTCAACGCGCTGCTCAAGACGCTCGAGGAGCCGCCGAGCCACGTGGTGTTCATCCTGGCCACCACCGACCCGCAGAAGGTCCCCGAGACCATCCACTCGCGCTGCCAGCGCTTCGACTTCCGCCGCATCTCGAACGAGGCCATCGTGTCGCGCCTCGGCGCCATCTGCGTGGCCGAGGACGTGGAGTTCGAGGGCGAGGCGCTCGACCTGGTGGCGCACCGCGCGGAAGGCGGCATGCGCAACGCGCTGACCTCGCTCGAGCAGCTGATCGCGTTCGGCGAGGGCCGCGTGACCATGGAGGTCGCCGAGCGCATGCTCGGGTCGCTTGCGGTGAGCGAGCTGGGCGAGATCGTGCGGTTCGTGGGCACGCGCGACGTGGCGTCGTGCTTCCGCTGGACGGCCGAGTACGTGGAGACGGGCGCCGATTTGGCGCAGTTCACGCGTGACTTCGCCGAGCACGTGCGCAACATGTATGTGATGTCGCTCGCCGGCGCCGACGTGGCGCTCGACGTGAGCGAGAGCGTGCGGCGCGAGATGGCCGAGGAGCTGCCGCTGTTCGGCCCCGATCGCCTCGCCCGCCTGCTGGGCGTCCTGGGCGACCTGTCGGCGGAGCTCAAGTCGTCGACCAACCCGCGGCTGTCGTTCGAGATCGCGCTCACGCGCATGGTGCGGCCCGACTCCGACCTCACGCTCGAGGCGCTCGCCGAGCGCGTGGAGGCGCTCGAGGCGGGGTACTCGGCGGTGGCGCACGTGGTGAGCGCGGGCGCTGCGGCGGGTGCGAGCGCGGCGGCGGGCGCTGGTGGGGCGGCTGTGAGCGCAGTGGTAGGCGTTGGCGCGGCGGTTGCGGCGGTTGCGCCGGCCGAGCGCGGCGGCGAAGGGGCCCTGCGCGAGCCGGCAGCCGCGCAGCGGTCGGGAGTGCAGGGCCCGGTGCGCGCCGAGGCGCAGCCCGTGCGCCGCGCGGTCGCAGGCGCCGCCGAGGTGCAGCCCGCTTCGTCCCGGCCCGTGGAGGCCCGACCGACGGCGGCGGCGCAGGCGGCGACGGCCCAGCCCGCGGTAGCAACCCAGCCCACGGCGACTCGGGCGCAGCCCGCGATGGCGACCCAGCCTGCGATGGCGACTCAGGCGCAGCCCGCGGCATCCGCCCAGCCCGCCGAGGCGCAGCCTGTGGCAGCGGCTTCGGGCTCCCCGTCCGCGGCTGCGGGCGAGGTGCCCGCGCAGCTGGCCGAGAGCTTCAAGAACCCCGCGGCCCTGCAGCGCACGTGGCAGGCCGCGCTCGCGACGCTCAAGAAGGCGAAGGCGGCCTACGGCGTGCTCTTCCTGAACACCAAGGCGTCGTTCGACGCAGCCCGCGGCGCGCTCGTCATCGACTTCCCCGCCGAGAACGACTTCGCCTTCAAGGCCGTGCAGAAGCCCGACGTGCAGGACGAGCTCGCCGCCGCGCTCGCGCATGCCTGCGGCGTCCCCATCCCGTTCCGCCTCTCGAAGGCGGGCGCAACCACGGCGCCGGTCGTCGCCGCAGCCTCTGCCTCCGTCGCGACCGTCGCAGCCTCCTCGGCTGCCGCCGGCTCCTCTGCGCAGGCTGCGCCGCGCGCCGAGGCTGCGCAGCAGCTCACGCGCCCGTCCGACCAGGTCCAATCGCGCCCCGCGGCCGACCCTGCCGCTCGGCGCCCTTCGGCTGACCCTGCCGTCCAGCGCCCCGCTGCAGCCGACTTCGCGGCTCCGCGCCCCGCGGCTGGCCCTGAGCCGCGCGTCGACGCCGCCACGCAGGCCACGCCGCCTGCGCCCTACGAGACGCCCACCGGCTACGCGGGCTTCGACGACCTCGTTCCGCTCGACGCCTACGACGACCTGGTTCCCTACGACGACGCCGACGTCTACGAGCCCGCTTTCGAGCCGGCCTTCGAGCCTGCTCCCGTGGCCGCGGCTTTCGCCCAAGGGCAGCAGCCCGCCGCTTCCGTTCGCCAGCCTGACCCTGCGGCCTCCGCGCGCGACCAGCGCTCGCAATCTGCCCGCAGCCCGCAGCCCGCTTCTGCGGCCCGCAACCCGCAATCTGCCCGCGGCCCGCAGCCGGCCCGCAGCTCGCAACCTGCCTCCGCGGCCCGCAGCCCGCAGCCCCAGCCCGCCCGCAGCTCGCAGCCGGCTCGCGATCCGCAGCCCCAGCCCGCCTCCGCGGGGCCCGAGCCCTCGATGGCCGACCTCGACGCCATGCTCGCCTTCGGTTTCGGCGCGGACGTGTCTTTCACCGAGGTCAGGGAATAGCCTTTGCGGTACCATAGTCCCCACGCTTGAAAACTTCCGCCAACATCACCGAAGGAGTTCCCCATGGATATGAAGAAGATGATGAAGCAGGCCCAGAAGATGCAGCTTGAGGCCGCGCGCGCCCAGGAGGAGATCGCGCAGATGGAGTTCACGGCCACCGCGGGCGGCGGCATGGTGAAGGTGTGCGCCAAGGGCGACATGACCATCAGGTCGGTGACCATCGACCCCGAGGCCGTCGACCCCGAGGACGTCGAGATGCTCGGCGACATGATCCTCGCGGCCACCAACGAGGCGCTGCGCTCGGCCACCGAGGCCACCAACGCGCGCATGGGCGCCGTCATGGGCGGCATGAAGATCCCGGGCCTGATGTAGCGCATGCAAGCGGCGCCATCCATCCAGAAGCTGCTCGACGAGCTGGAGCGGCTGCCGGGCGTGGGCCCGAAGTCGGCCCAGCGCATGGCCTACTACCTGCTGAACGCCGACAAGGCGTCGGCTCTGCGGCTCGCCGGGGCCATCATTGAGGTGAAGGAGACGGTGCGCTTCTGCAGCCGCTGCTTCAACTACGCGGAGGGCGAGCTGTGCGAGATCTGCGCCAGCGCCAAGCGCGACCAGAGCGCCATCTGCGTGGTCGAGGAGCCGCGCGACATCCCGCCCATCGAGCGCACGGCGGTGTTCGCGGGCGTGTACCACGTGCTCGGCGGCGCGCTCTCGCCGATGGAAGGCGTCGGCCCCGACGACCTGCGCGTGGCCGAGCTGCTCAAGCGCCTGGCCGCGGAGGACGTGACCGAGGTGGTGCTCGCCACCAACCCCAACATCGAGGGGGAGACCACGGCCGCCTACCTCGCGCGCCTCATCAAGCCGCTCGGCATCACGGTGACGCGCCCTGCGAGCGGCCTGCCCGTCGGCGGCGACCTTGAGTTCGCCGACGAGGTGACGCTCGGTCGCGCGCTCGAGGCCCGCCGCCCGCTGTAGGGGAGGGGCGCGAAGGCAGGCGCCCCCCGCCCGCCTGCCTGCGGCGTCGTACAAAAGATAAGGCACGTGGCCTGCGGTGCAGGTCACGTGCCTTATAAGACAAAGAGCCCTGTCCCCTCCAAAAACAGAACCCTTATCTTCCCGAAGCAAAGTGCGCTTCTCGTAAATCGCATGTATTATAGCATCGTCTCCACATAATCCCAAGAGAAAATTCTCGCGCAGCGCACTTCACAACGCACTATTCTGATATGCAGATAACTAATGAAGGCGGCGACGCGGGGATGTGACGGGGGCGCGTCGGCTGGGGCCGGGTGCGCCCCGCAGGCGCGGTCTTGTGCGCTGAGTCGCCGCCTGACCTGCGATAAGGAGCCGCCATGCAATACTTCGCCGATGCGCGCATCGACCACTTCATCACCGAGGACCTGCCCTATCTCGACCTCACGTGCCAGGTGCTCGGGCTTTCGGACGCGCCGGGCGAGATGGAGTACTTCACGCGCGAGGACTGCGTGCTCGCGGGCGTGGCGGTGGTGCGCCGCATGATGGCGAAGCTCGGCTGCGAGGTGGTGGCTGCCCGCGCTGACGGCGACCGCGTGAGCGCAGGTGAGGCGTTCATGCGCGTGCGCGGGGGCGCCGAGCAGCTGCATGCGGCGTGGAAGGCGTGCCTGAACGTGTTCGACCACCTGTCGGCCGTGGCCACCAAGACGCGCCGCATGGTCGATGCGGCGCACTCCGCGAACCCGCGCTGCGAGGTGCTCACCACGCGCAAGTCCATGCCGGGCGTGAAGGACCTGCTCACCTACGCAGTGGTGGCGGGCGGCGCCTACCCGCACCGCCTGGGGCTCTCCGAGACGATCATCGTGTTCAGCCACCACCTCACGTTCATGGGCGGCTTCGACGCCTTCGTCGAGAAGCTCCCCGAGATCAAGGCGCGCTGCGTGGAGAAGAAGATCTTCGTCGAGGCCGACGCCGAGCAGGCGCGCATCCTCGCGTACGCGGGCGTCGACGCCGAGCAGGCGATCCGACGGAACCACGTCCACCCAGAGCGCGTCCCCGCGTACGCGGGCGTCGACCACCCGCCCGCGCACTCGCAGCCCGCCATTCCCTGCCCAGAGCGCGACCTCGCGCGCGCGGGCGTCGACGGCATCCAGCTCGACAAGATCCCCGCTGATGAGCTGGGGCTGCTGGTGCGCGAGCTGCGCGCGATCAACCCGGCCGTCACGCTCATCGCCGCCGGCGGCATCAACCCCGAGAACGCCGCCGCCTACGCCGCCACGGGCGTCGACGGCCTGGCCACCACGGCGCCCTTCAGCGCGAAGCCCCTCGACATGAGCGTCCGCATGCGCGCGCTGTAGCAAGTGCCGTCCCCTGTCGCCGAGCGAGCAGCTTCCCCCCCCGTACCACACCGAATGAGCAGCCGTCTGTGCTATCCGGGGAGGGCAGCCTCCCCTCCCATGTCGCCGCGCGAGCAGCCCCGCCACCTTGGGCGAGCAGCCTTCTCCCGTGTCGTCTTGGGAGAGCCTCCCTCCTCGTGCCACTGAGTGATCGCTCTCGTCATCTCAGGTGAACCTCCCTTCTCATGTCATCCTGAGCGAGCGGAGCGAGTCGAAGGATCTGCTCCCAAGTGCGGTGTGCTCGCATGTGCGTTCTGCTCGCGGCCAGATCCTTCGACTCCGCGCCCTGCGGGCGCTTCGCTCAGGATGACACAGAGGGAGAGGCGCTTGCGGGGGCGCGCATCTGTTATACTCGTTCGCGATATAAGGAAGCAGGGTCGTGAGACGTCTAGGCGCGTTGCGGCTGAGGGTTGCGGAGCGCTTGCGCGCGCTGCGGCCGAGGGCTTGCGGGCGCTCGGGCGGGTCGTGACCGAGGGCCATGGCGCTCGGGCGCGCTGCGGCTCTGCTACGTTCGGGTTGAGGGGCATCATGGTCAACGTTCCAAGTCCGGCGATCTCCATCGTGGGTCGCCATAATTCCGGGAAAACCACGCTCATCGAGCAGGTCATTGCCGAGCTGGTGGCGCGCGGGCACGACGTGGGGTCGGTCAAGCATCACTCCCACGCGAACTTCGACATCGACCACCCCGGCAAGGACTCCTACCGCCACCGCGCGGCCGGCGCGAGCGAGACGGTCATCGCCTCGCCCACCATGATGGCGCGCGTCAAGACGCTCGACGAGGAGGCGGAGTGCTCCGACATCGTGCGCTCCATGCCCGGCCACGACATCATCGTGGTGGAGGGCTACCGCAAGAGCGGCCTGCCCACCGTCGAGATCATGCGCTCGGGCAATCCGGCCGACGTGAGCGTGGCGACCGCGTTCATCGAGGGCGCCCGCGCCGGCGCCTCGCTCGGCACCGACTTCACGCAGGCCTCGCGCGGGGACGCCGCCTTCGCGGCCGACCTCGAGCACAAGATGCCTACGTCGGACACGGTCGCCGTCGTGACCGACATCCCCGAGGCGCGCCAGGCGGCGTTGCTGTTCAACATCCCGGCGTTCGCGCTCGACGACATCGCGGGCATCGCTGACTTCCTTGAGGAGCACTACGTGCGCCCGCGCGTGACGGTGGTCATCCAGGCGGGCGGGGAGAGCCGCCGCATGGGCCGCTCGAAGGCCACGGTGCCCTTTGCGGGCCGCCCGCTCATCTGCCGGCTGATCGAGCGGCTCTCGCCTGCGGCCGACGAGCTTCTGATCACCACCAACGAGGCGGACAGCCTCGCCTTCCTCGCCGAGGAGTACCCCGAGCTCGACATCAAGCTCGTGGGCGACGCCTTCGACTTCCGCGGCGCCCTGCCAGGCCTCTACACCGCGCTGCAGTCCGCGCGCAACCCGTACGTGGCCGTGGTGGCGTGCGACATGGTGTTCGCCAGCGCGAGCTTGGTGGTGGCCGAGTCGCTCATGATGGCGGAGACCGGCGCCGACGTGGTGGTGCCCGTGAACAAGCACGGGTTCGAGCCCTTCCACGCGCTCTATCGCAAGACCGGCTGCGTGCCTGCGGTGCGCCGCGCGCTCGACGCCGGCGAGAAGCGCGCGCAGGCGTTCTTCGACGACCCCGCGGTGCGCGTGGCGGAGTTCTCGCAGGAGCGCGTGCTGGCGGCCGAGCCGCGCGGCGGCTGCTTCATCAACGCCAACACGCCTGACGAACTCAAGCGCATAGAAGACTCCTACCTCGGTGAATAGGCGGTTTTGACGATGCCCACGATCAACGACGTCATGGAGATGGCCGAGCTTCTGCGCAGCAAGTCGGTCGTGGCCGTCGAAGACCACTGCGTGGCGGTGCGCAACCGCAACGCATCGTGCCACCTCTGCGCCGACGCGTGCATGGCCGACGCGATCACCGTGGGGAAGAACGAGCTTGCCATCGACGCGGGCGCGTGCGTGGCGTGCGGCGCGTGCGTGGCGGTCTGCCCCACGGCGGCGCTCGTGTCGCTCGATCCCATGGACGAGGACCTGGCCGTTGCCGTGGCGGACGCCGTGGCGCAGACGGGTACGGGCACGGCGTGCGTGGCGTGCGCGCGCATGGCCGCGCGCCAGCTGGGCGACCCGGAGAAGTTCGCGTGCGTGCCGTGCCTGGGGCGCGTGACTGAGCCGCTCCTCGTGGGGCTTGCGGCGCACGGCGTTGAGGACATCGTGCTGGTGGACGGCACGTGCGCCACGTGCAAGTACGGCGCGGTCTCGCCGGCGGTCGACGAGACGATCGACGCGGCGGCCTCGCTGCTCGAGGCGGTCGGGGCGCCTGCCGTCATCGCGCGCGCCTCCGAGTTCCCACCTGAGCTGCTCGCCTCTGACGCGCTTGCCGTGCGCGGCGCCGCGCGGCGCGGGTTCTTCACGCAGGCGGGCGGCTACGCGAGAAACGTCACCATGACGGTGGCCGAGAAGGCTGTGGCCGACGCGCTCCACCAGGACCAGAAGCAGAAGCTGCACACGCTGCGCGAGCGGCTCGGCGCGGGGAAGAGCGGCAAGATGCCCACTTTCGTGCCCGAGCGCAACATGCGCATCATGGACGCGCTCTGCCAGGTGGGGGAGCGCACCGGCGCGCTCGAGGCGATCATGCGGGCGGCCGAGGCGGACGACGCCGGCGTGCCCGAGGGCGTCGGCGCTGCCGGTCCCGTTGGGGTTGCCGACGTGCCCGCCGTGGATGCCCCCGACGCCGCAGGTCCCGAGGCCGCCGGCGCTGCCGGTCCTGTTGGGGTTGCCGGCGCCGCAAGCCCCGCCGACGCCGCCGCGCCCTTCGAGCCCGTCCTCAGCACGCGGCACTTCGGCGCGCTCTCCATCGACGCCGAGAAGTGCTCGGGCTGCGGGATGTGCGTGATGTTCTGCCCCACCGAGGCGCTCAAGTACTCCACGCTCGAGGAGCCGGCTGACGAGGACATGCGCTACCTCGAGTTCCAGGCCACCGACTGCACCCAGTGTCGGCTGTGCGTCGACGTGTGCCTGCGACACTGCATCGAGCTGTCGCGCGAGGTGCCGGTGGCCGAGCTCTTCGACTTCGAGCCGCGCCTGGTGGAGATCCCCCGCCCGAAGAAGCCCGCCAAGCTCTTCAACCGCAACCGCTAGGGAAGCGCTGCGCGCATGCGGCAAGAGGCGTCGTCCGGGTCTCCTTGCCACAGATCCCGCCTCGGCTCATCGTGCTTTCCGCTGCAAAGTTGCAAACATGCGAGAAACACGCGATCTGATACCCGCATGCCTCGTGTCGAGCTTGCTGCCCATGCCAAGATGTAGCGAACGCATATTTATTTGTCATGAACGATGCACTGGTGACAGCGTACTCTTCTCGCGTGGCGCTGAGCGGTATCAGATCGCGTGTTTCTCGCCCTTTGGGAAGCGCGGGCGCGCATTTCGCCCCGCTGTGGTATACTTTCAACCGCTCTATCGCTTTATCGTAATAAAGTGTGGGCAAGGCGAAGCGCCGGCAAGGTGGCGCTTCGCGTGAAGGAACGCTTTTTCAGGAGGAACGGAATGAAGAAGAAGATCACAACGCTCGTCGTGGCTGTCGCCATGCTGAGCCTGGGCGCGCTCATGCTGGCGGGCTGCTCGAGCAGCAACGCGAGCTCGAGCGCTGCAAGCTCCGCGAGCTCTGCTGCCGACAAGGCCGCGACCGAAACCACCAAGCTCGTCGTCGGCTTCGACAACGCCTACCCGCCGTACGGCTTCATCGGCGATGACGGCAAGGAGACCGGCTTCGACCTCGACCTCGCCGCCGAGGTCGCCAAGCGCAACGGCTGGGAGTACGAGCAGCAGGCCATCGACTGGGATGCCAAGGATGCGCTGTTGAACCAGGGCACCATCAACTGCATCTGGAACGGCTTCACCATGGAGGGCCGCGAGGCTGACTACACCTTCTCCGAGCCCTATATGCTCAACGAGCAGGTCATCGTGGTGAAGAAGGACTCCGACGTCAAGGCGCTCGAGGACCTGGCCGGCAAGACGGTCATCACGCAGGTTGACTCCGCCGCGCTCGACGTGCTCGAGAACGACGAGGAGGGCGGCCAGGCCGCGCTCGCCGCGACCTTCGCCGAGCTGCAGACCATCGGCGACTACAACAACGCCTTCATGCAGCTCGAGTCCGGCATGGTTGACGCCGTCGCGTGCGACCTGTCCATCGCCGCCTACCAGATGGCCGCCAACCCCGACGCGTACGTGCAGATCTCCGAGCCGCTGAGCTCCGAGCACTACGCGGTGGGCGTGAAGAAGGGCAACACCGAGATGGCCGACCAGATCACCGCCACGCTGAAGGAGATGTACGAGGACGGCACCGTCGAGGAGCTGTGCAAGAAGTACGAGGAGTACGGCCTCACCTTCGACAACTGGATCCTGAAGTAAGAAGCAGGTAGCTCGAGCGGCTTGAATGCCGCGTTGGTCGCGAAGCGGGCGGGGGTGCGTGCCCTCGCCCCCTTCGCATGTTTTGAGGGCTTTTGCGTTTGCCGCGGAATCGACGGCGCGACGCGCGCTGCGGGCGCGGCTGGCAGCGCAGCGCGAGCACGGCACGGCTCGTGCGGGATGGCGGCACGGCACGGCGATGTCGCGGCAAGCGCAAGGCAACATACGAGAGGGGTAGCGCGTGGAATTTCTTGACGCTCTTCTGAAGGGGATGAGCTTCGACGTGATGATGGGCCTCTTGGGCAACGGCCTCATCATGACCTCGAAGATCTTCATCGTGACGCTCATCGGGTCTCTGCCTTTGGGCGTGGTGATCGCGCTCGCGCGCATGAGCAAGTTCAAGCCGCTCTCGTGGCTGGCGCAGCTCTACATCTCCATCCTGCGCGGCACGCCGCTCATGCTGCAGCTCATGGCCATCATGTTCGGCCCGTACTACCTGCTCGGCCTGCAGATGGGCCCCGACTGGAAGTTCATGGCCTGCTACATCGGCTTCATCCTGAACTACGCGGCCTACTTCGCCGAGATCTACCGCTCGGGCATCCAGTCGATCCCGCAGGGGCAGTACGAGGCGGCGAGCGTGCTGGGCTACACGCGCGCGCAGACGTTCATGAAGATCGTGCTGCCGCAGGTCATCAAGCGCATCCTGCCCGCCATGGGCAACGAGATCATCACGCTGGTGAAGGACACCTCGCTCGCCTTCGTGCTGGGCATCATGGAGATGTTCACGCAGGCCAAGGCCATCGCCGCCAGCCAGGTGAGCATGCTGCCCTACGTGGTGGCCGCGCTCATCTACTGGGTGTGCTGCCTCGTGATCGAATTCATCCTGAACCGCGTCGAGAAGAAGCTGGACTACTACCATGACTAACGCCGTCGTAAAGCTGGAGCATGCTCGAAAGAGCTTCGGGGACAACGAGGTCCTCAAGGATATCTCGCTCACGGTGAGCAAGGGCGACGTGCTGGCGATCATCGGCCCGTCGGGCGGCGGCAAGTCGACGCTTTTGCGCTGCCTCACCATGCTCGAGATGCTTGACGCGGGCAGCCTGAGCTACGGGGACCTGTCCGTGACCACCACCGACGCGCAGGGGCGCGCGGTCTACGGCGGCGCGGACGTGATCCGCGAGGCGAAGACGCGCTTCGGCCTGGTGTTCCAGAGCTTCAACCTGTTCCCGCACTACACGGTGCTCAAGAACGTCACCGACGCGCTCATCTGCGTGCAGAAGATGCCGAAGGACGCCGCGCTCGCGCGCGGGCGCGAGCTGCTGGCGAAGATGGGCCTGTCGGGCAAGGAGGACATGGTGCCGTGCGACCTGTCGGGCGGCCAGCAGCAGCGCGTGGCCATCGCGCGCGCCCTCGCCATGAACCCCGACGTGCTGTTCTTCGACGAGCCCACGAGCGCATTGGATCCCGAGCTCACGCGCGAGGTGCTGAAGGTCATCCGCGAGCTGGCGGCCGAGCACATGACCATGGTGATCGTCACGCACGAGATGAGCTTCGCGCGCGACGTGGCTGACCAGCTCATCTTCATGGACGGCGGCGTCATCGTGGAGCAGGGCCGCGCGAGCGACGTCATCAACAACCCTGTGCACGAGCGCACGAAGGCGTTTCTGTCCAACTACCAGCAGGAGTAGGGAAGCGCCGCCAGCTCACCGGCATGGGCGCGGGCTCGCGAGCGGCAGCGGACGCGCGAGTGTGGGCGCCTCGCGCGAGCCTCGCGTGCAGCGCCAGCGCCCGGTCTGCGCCATCTGGCGTACACCAGGTGGAGTATATCCATGACGTAAAGGTGACGATTGCGCGGCGGCACATCGCGCGTACGCGCGGAATGATAAGGTGAGTCCGTCAATTGGAATTGCCTCGCGGGGCATAACTCGGGCCGACCTCCACGGCGTCCCGCGCAGCGGTTCTCGACGTGACGGACATCGAGCTTAAGGAGCATGCCACATGACGGATGCGAGCAATACCCCTTCGGGGGGCGGCTACCCCAGCCAGCCGAACCCCGCAGGTCAGCAGGGCTATCCGGGCGCGCCTTCCGCGCAGCCTGCACCCCGCCACTCGGCGTATCACTCAGCGTACCAGTCGTCCTACCCGCAGGGCGGCGCGAGCCACGCTGCGCCTGCGGGCACCCCCGGCGCCTCGGGCGGCATGGGCGCCGGCTTTCCCGGCGGCGCGCCGCACGAGGCGCAGCGCAAGAAGGGCTCGGCGGGCAAGACCTTCGTCGTGGCGTTCGCGGGCGCGCTGCTCGCCTGCGTGCTGGCTTTCGGCGTTGCCGGCGTGGTCGGCCTGATGAACGACGGCGGCGGCGCGTCGGGCGGCACCTCGCTGGGCGCCTCCACCTCATCTCCGGTTGCCGCGGGCGAGGCTGACGCGACGCTGCCCGAGGCCGTGGCGGCCAAGTGCCTGCCCTCCGTGGCGGCCATCGACGTGTACGCGAGCGCCGCGAGCAGCGCGCTGCCGTTCGGCTTCGGCACCGGGCAGGGCCAGGGCACCGGTGAGCTCGTGCAGAGCTCGCTGGGCTCGGGCGTGGTGCTGACGGCTGACGGCTACATCGTCACGAACTACCACGTGGTGGAAGGCGGCGAGGCCTACAAGGTGACGGTGGGCGGCGAGACGTACGACGCGGAGCTCGTGGGCTCCGACCCCAGCTCTGACGTGGCGGTCCTGAAGGCGAAGGGCGCCTCGGGCCTGACGGCCATCGAGATCGGCGACTCGGACAACCTGACCATCGGCGAGTGGGTCATGTCGATCGGCAGCCCGTTCGGCCTCGAGCAGTCGGTGGCCACGGGCATCGTGTCGGCCACGAGCCGCTCGCAGATCATGGAGCCCTCGACCGACATGTACGGTAACAGCACGGGCGAGTACACCATCTACCCCAACATGATCCAGACTGACGCGGCCATTAACCCCGGCAACTCCGGCGGCGCGCTGGTTGACGCCGAGGGCAAGCTCATCGGCATCAACACGCTCATCACGTCGTACTCGGGCAACTACTCGGGCGTGGGCTTCGCCATCCCGGTGAACTACGCCATCAGCCTGGCCCAGCAGATCATCGACGGCAAGACGCCCACCCACGCGCAGCTCGGCGTGTCGATGACCACGGTGAACCCCTCGATCGCGAAGCGCTACGGGCTCGCGGTCGACGAAGGCGCCTACGTGTCGGCGGTGAGCGCCGGCTCGGGCGCCGCCGAGGCGGGCATCGAGGCGGGCGACATCATCACGTCATTCGACGGGAAGGCCGTGGCGAGCGCGTCCGACCTGATGCTCGACGTGCGGGCGAAGAACCCGGGCGACGTGGTGACGGTCACGGTGAACCGCGACGGCGCGACGAAGGACCTGCAGGTGACGCTGGGCTCCGACGAGTCGAGCATGAGCGCCTTGCAGCAGCAGGGCGGGAACCTGCTCGACATGCTGCGGGGCGACTCGGGCTCAGGCTCGGGTGACGCCGCGTAGCGCGAAAACGCTCTGCGCGAGACAGCCATCCCTGTCGCTTCATCCCTTTCCCTGGCGGCGCCCCTCATGCGAGGGGCGCCGCTGTGCGCAGGCCCAAGGCGCGGGGGGCGGCGCCGCGTGCGAGGCTTATGCGAGGGGCGCTGCTGCGTGCGGGGTTCAAGGCGCGGTCGGCGGCGCGGCTCCCGGCGCAGCCCCCCGGCTCCCGGCGCAGCCCCCCGGTTCCCTGGCACCCCTGGCGCCCCTGGCGCCCCTGGCCCTGCCCGCCGGAAAGTCCCCTTCGACCACTCGGGCCGTCAATGCCCGGGTAATTCCCGCCTGATCACGCCCAGCCCGCGCGATAAGTATTATTCTGTTCTCGCACTTGGAAAACGGAAGGATACTCATGATCAACGAGAGAATGTTCGACCTGGGCGACGAGCCCAGCGCGATCCGCGAGCTGTTCTCCTACGGGCTGGGCCGCAAGGCTGAGATCGGCGCGGAGAACGTGTTCGACTACAGCATCGGCAACCCCAGCGTCCCCGCGCCGGACAAGGTGCGCGACACCATCCTGGCGCTCATGGACGAGGACCCGGTGGCGCTGCACGGCTACACGCCGGCCTCGGGCGACCCGAAGGTGAAGCAGGTGGTGGCCGACCACATCCGCACGAGCTACGGCGCGCCCGCCACCCCGGGCAACATCTACCTCACGGCGGGCGCGGCGGCGGGCCTCGCCATTACGCTCACCGCTATCACCAACCCGGGGGACGAGGTCATCGTGATCTCGCCGTTCTTTCCCGAGTACGCCACGTGGATCGACACCTGCGGCTGCACCCGCGTCGAGGTGCCGGCGCTCGTGCCGAGCTTCCAGATGGACGTGCCCGCCGTCGAGGCCGCCATCACGGCGAAGACGAGCGCCGTCATCATCAACTCGCCGAACAACCCGGTGGGCGCGGTGTACATGCGCGAGAACCTTGAGGCGCTCGCCGCCATGCTCACGCGCAAGGAAGCCGAACTCGGCCATCCGATCTACCTGGTCAGCGACGAGCCGTACCGTGAGATCACCTACGGCAAGGAAGTGCCCTACGTGCCGTGCGTGTACCCGCGCACTATCGTGTGCTACTCGTACTCGAAGTCGCTGTCGCTGCCGGGCGAGCGCATCGGCTTCATCTACGTGTCCGACTACATGGACGACGCGCAGAAGGTGTCGGTGGCCGTTGCGGGCGCGGGCCGCGCGCTCGGCTACATCTGCGCGCCGGCGTTGCTGCAGCGCGTGATCGCCGCGTGCATCGCCGAGCCCTCCGACGTGGAGGCATACGCCACGAATCGCCGCATCCTCACCGAGGGCCTCTCCGCGCTCGGCTACGAGTACGTGGAGCCCGACGGCGCGTTCTATCTGTGGGTCAAGGCGCTCGAGGACGACGCGCAGGCGTTCTCCGACCGCGCCAAGCAGTTCGAGCTGCTGCTCGTGCCCTCCGACAGCTTCGGCTGCCCCGGCTGGGTGCGCCTGTCCTACTGCATCGCCCGCGACACCATCGAGCGGTCGATGCCGGCCTTCAAGCAGCTCATGGAGAGCTACCAGTAGGCAAGCGCGCCGGCAGGCAAGCGCGCTGGGAGATAGCGTGCCGGCAATCGAGCGTGTCGGCAGGCAAGCGCGCTCAGGCGCCGCCCGAAGGCGGACAGCATGACGAAGCGCCCCGTCGCATGAGCGGCGGGGCGCTTTTTCGTCTTCGGGGGTTTCGCGCCCGGTCTTGCGTGTCCGGCCGAGTGCGCTCGGCCCTGCGCATCCAGCCTTGCGCGTTCTGCCGGACGCCTGTATTACGAAATGCTCGCGCCCAGGTCGTAGGCTTGCTGCAGGCCGGGGTTGCCGGCGATGGCGCCCTTCTCGTAGACGCTGTTCACGATCACCTCGCCGATGCTCTCCTGCTTGCAGTAGTTCGCGCACACCTTGTAGCTGTTCACGAGCGGCTCGCAGGTGGAAGCGTCCTTGTCTTCGAAGCAGAGCAGAAGCCCGATCTGCGGGATGTTAAACGGCTTGGCGATGCCGCAGAACATGCGGTCCTGGAAGGCGCGCAGCTGCGCGGGGAAGTTGTAGTAGTACATGGGCGTGGCGAACACGAGCACGTCGGCTTCGCGCAGCAGCGGGTAGAACTGCTGCATCTCGTCTTGCTGGACGCAGGCGCCGTCGTGGCTGAAGCAGTATTCGCACGCCATGCAGCCGCCGATCTTCGCATGCCCCACGTCGATGCGCGTCACGTTGTTGCCGGCTGCCTCGGCTCCCTTGATGAACTCGTCTGCGAGCATGCTCGAGTTCCCGCCTTTGCGCGGGCTGGCATGCACCACCAAGATGTTCTTTGCCATGGAAACGCTCCTTGACCTCGTTTGATACCTCTTGTGGCATTATAGCGCGCATGGCGGGGCGCGTGGCGGAATGCGTGGCGGAGCGCGTGACGGGGGTGGTAGGAGCGGTAGGGTGACGGTGAGGCTCCGATAGCGGGATCTCCAATAAAGCGAAGTCTCCGACAGCCCGTTGACGCCGCCTCCATGTTATGCAATACTTATTACGCAACAATTATTACTTTAATGAGGGACATCCAATCTCAACCAACGGAGGCAGCATCATGCTGAGAATCGAGCACCTGACGAAGGTCTTCGGCACGAAGGTCGCGGTGGACGACTTGAGCCTGCACATCATGCCGGGCGAGATCTACGGGTTCATCGGCCACAACGGCGCGGGCAAGACGACGACCCTGCGCTCGGTGGTCGGCATCCAGCAGTTCGACGCCGGCGAGGTCTACGTCAACGGCCTGTCCGTCAAAGACGATCCGCTCGCCTGCAAGCGAGCGCTCGCCTACATTCCCGACAACCCCGACCTCTACGAGTTCATGACGGGGATCAAGTACCTCAACTTCATCGCCGACATCTTCGAGGTGGGCGCGGCGGAACGGCAGGCGCGCATACGCGACTACGCGGACCGGTTCGAGCTCACTATGGAGCTGGCCCAGCCCATAGCCGCGTACTCCCATGGCATGAGGCAGAAGCTCGCCATCGTGTCGGCATGGCTGCACGAGCCGAGGCTCATCGTGATGGACGAGCCTTTCGTGGGGCTCGATCCGAAAGCGTCGCGCCACCTCAAGGACATGATGCGCGAGGTGTGCGACAGCGGCGGCGCGATATTCTTCTCCACCCACGTGCTGGAGGTGGCCGAGAAGCTGTGCGACAAGGTGGCCGTCATCAAGCGGGGGAAGCTCGTGCGCTCCGGCACCGTGGAAGAGGTCAAGGGCGACGACTCCCTGGAGGACGCCTTCCTCGAGCTGGAGGGGGAGCGATGATCGGCGTATTGCTCAAGAAGCAGGTAGCCGAGGTGTGGCGCGGGTACTTCTACGACGCGAAGGAGAACAAGGCGCGCTCCCGGCTTTCCACCGCGGTGAGGTTTTTGCTGTTCGCCCTGCTGATGATCGTCCTTCTCGGGGGCATCTTCGCGGCGCTGGCCCTCTTCCTCTGCCAGCCGTTCGCCGACGTCGGCATGGGGTGGATGTACTTCGTCGTCATGGGGATGGTCGCCGTCCTTCTGGGGGCGTTCGGCAGCATATTCAACGGCTACGCCGGCCTCTACCTCGCGAAGGACAACGACCTGCTGCTCTCCATGCCCGTGCCGCTCGGCGCCATCCTCGCGGCGCGCCTGCTGAACGTCTACCTGCTCGGGCTGATGTACTCGGGCATCGTGTGCGCGCCGGCGCTGATCGTGTACTGGGCGGTGGCTCGGTGCGACGCCTTCGTCATGCTCGCCGGCCTGCTCTGGGCCTTCCTCGTGTCGATGATCGTGCTGGTGCTGTCTTGCGCGTTGGGCTGGGTGGTGGCGCGCATCAGCCTGAAGCTGAAGGACAAGGGCCTCGTGGCCGCGATCGCCGCGGTGCTCCTTCTTGCTGCGTACTGGGCTTTCTGCGGCCAGATATACGCGGTGCTGTACGACCTGACGGCCAACGCCGCCTCCTACGGCACGCAGGTGCGGGAGTCGGCCGCGGTGCTGTACTGCTTCGGCCGGGCTGCGGAAGGGGACTGGCCCTCGCTGCTCGCCATGGCGGCGGTCATAGGGGCGGCTTTCGCCGTGGTCTGGCTCGTCCTGTCGCGCACGTTCCTGCATACGGTCACGGCGACCGGTGCGCAGGGAAAGGCGGTGTATCGCGAGAAGGCGATGCGGCGGAAGAGCCCCGCGCGCGCCCTTCTGGGAAAGGAGCTGCAACGGCTCGTCTCGAGCGCCAACTACCTGCTCAACTGCAGCCTCGGAACGGTGATGCTCCCTCTGCTCGGCGGGCTTCTGCTTTGGAAGGGGGGAGAGTACGTGGAGCTGTTCGGCGAGGTGTTCGCGGGAATGCCCGGCACGGCGTCGATCTTGCTCTGCGTGGCCGCCTGCATGCTCGCGGTCATGAACGACACGGCCGTCCCCTCGGTGTCGCTTGAGGGCGCGAATCTCTGGCTGGTGCGCTCCCTGCCGGTCTCGACGTGGCGAGTCCTGCAGGCGAAGCTGCGCCTGCAGGTGGCCCTCACGGCGCCGCCGCTGCTCTTCTGCAGCGTGTGCGCGGTTCTGGTGCTGCGCGTCTCGCTGGTGGAGTCGCTGCTTCTGCTGCTCGTCCCGCAGCTGTTTATGCTGCTGCTCGCCCATCTGGGGCTTGCGCTGGGGCTCCTCTGGCCCAACCTCAGGTGGACGGACGAGACGGCGCCCGTCAAGCGGAGCATGGCCGTCATCCTGGCCATGATCGCAGGCTGGGTCTGCGGGCTCGCCCTGGCGGCGATCTGGCTCTGGCAAGGATGGCACCTGGGGGCCGCGCCCTACCTCCTCCTTACGGCCGCGCTGGCCGCCTGCGCGTGCGCAGGCGTTCGCCTCTGGCTCAAATCGAGCGGCTGCAGGCGGTTCGAGGCGCTCTGACCTTGCCTTATAATGGATGCTCGTAGCAGGGGCGTTTTTCGAGAGGAGGCTTTCATGCCGCCGAAGGCGAAGTTCACGAAGGATCAGATAGTCGAAGCCGCTCTCGACATCGTCCGCGAGGGGGGCGTCGAGGCCATCACGGCGCAAGCCATGGCCAAGCAGCTTGGCACGTCCACGCGCCCGATGTTCACCTACTTCGACACGGTGGAGGACCTTCGGACTGCGGCGACGGATGCAGCGTGGCGGATATACGACGAGCGGGCTCGGCAGGGGCTCGCGCTCACGCCGGCGTTCAAGGGGTTCGGGATGGCCTTCGTCCGCTTTGCCGTGGAGGAGCCGAGCCTCTTCCGGCTGCTCTTCATGCGCAAGTCGAAGCACATGAGCATCGACGAGCACCTCGAGCGCGAAGGGCATCTCGACGTCGTCCTCGATGCCGTGATGAGCACCTTCCACATCGGCCGCGATCAGGCCAAGTGGCTTTACGAGAACATGCTGATCTACGTGCACGGAATCGCCGCGATGTGCGCGAGCGAGGCCGTCAGGTTCACCGACGAGGAGGTCGCCTCGAGGCTCGGCCTGCTCTGTCGCGGCCTGCTCATGGGGATGAGCGAGCCTGCGAACGAGCAGACTGCCGTGATGCCCGGCCCCGACGTGGTGTTCGACGGCAGCCTCGAGAACTACCTGTCCCGCTGACAGCCGTCGCTCGCAGCTCCTTTGGGCGCTTTGCGCCGGTTTGCTTTTGCCTGAACTCATCACGCCAGAGGCTTTCGGGCGGGCATATCGTGATGTGAAGGGGCGATGCGCGGTCTTGCCCGCTGCTTGCTGGGGCCCGGGCAGCTTTGCCGGGTTGAGCAGCTCCTCGGGGCGCTTTGCGCTGGCTTGCTGCCCGGGTGCGTCCGCTCATGAGCGTCGTGGCGTATTCCTTCTTTATTCATGAATAATAGTTATAGGTATATCTATCTGGGAAAAGTATTATTCGATAAGCATATTGTGAATGATTCTTCACAGCGCTCGACACGCAGGGGTCTCAGGGCTATAGTGGGCGAGCTTGAGAAACCCAAGAAAGAAGAAAGAAGGCACGTAACATGACCACCGCCACCAAGGCGCTTTCCCAGATGAAGAAGGCGAGCAAGCTCACCAACCGCGCGTTCCGCAAGAACGGCCCCAAGAGCTACAAGAAGGGCCAGGGCGCGCTGCTGAAGGTCCTGCACGTCTCGGGCGGCCAGGCTTCCTCGCGCGACCTTGTCGAGCGCCTGAGCTTCGACCGCGGCGAGCTGAAGAACGTCGTGCGCAAGGCCGAGCGCAACGGGTACGTCACCATCGAGGACGCCGAGGAGAAGCGCACCTACACGGTGAAGCTCACCGAGGAGGGCGAGAAGATCGCCGAGAGGCGCTGCGCCGCCAATTCCAAGACGGCCGAGGAGATCCTGTCCTGCCTCACCGACGAGGAGATCGCCCAGCTCAACGCCATCACCGAGAAGATCATCGTGTCCTGCAAGGAGCACGGCGCGCACGGCAAGCGCAAGAGCGGCAGGAAGTGCCGCCACTCCCACCGCAATCGCCGCTAGAGCGCGCCTACGTGAGCTCGGCAGGCTTGAGCTCATATCATGTCAGCGGGCCGCCGGAGGGCGGCCCGCTTCACATGCGCCTACTCCACGCCCACCATGACCTCGGTAGACTTGATGACGGCCACGGCTTCGCCGCCGACCTCAAGCCCTAAGTCCGAGATGGCCTCGTTGGTGATGGAGCCCTTCACGCGTTGGCCGTCGGGCAGCTCGATGGCCACATGGCCGTTCACGGCGCCCTCCTTCACCTCGACGACAGCGCCGCGCAGCTGGTTGCGCGCGGAGAGGCCCTTGACCTCGGCGTCGGCGAACATCACCGAGCTGGCCTTGATGACGGCCACGGCTTCGCCGCCGACTTTGAGGCCCAGGTCGCGGATAGCGTCCATGGTGATGTCGGCCTTGACGGATCTGTCTGCCAGCTCGATGGTCACGATGCCGTTCACGGCGCCTTCCTGGATGTTGGAAACGGTGCCCTTCAGCTGGTTGCGTGCGGAAATCTTCATGGACTCGTCCTTTCGCTGGGGCAGGTCCCGCCTCGCGGCCTGCCGTCCTCTCTGCTTGGCGTCCGGCGTCGCGAATCCGCCTCTCCCAACGTGTGGGGTGGAGGTTCGTGTGACGCCGCCTGCGCATGGCTTATTATACTCTACTCAGAATTATTTACAATAGAAGATAACACGCAGCATGTTGCTCGACGTGCGAAACAGCAAGCGATTTTGCTTGGGGTATGCGCAAGGATATGTCTTGCTATAGAATGGCCTCGTACTTTGATTCACGCACTTAAGGAGGCGCCGATGCTTTGCTTGGAGGACATACGGAGCTCCGTTGCGGAGGTCGCTCCTGCCTATGATGTCGACAAGGTGTACCTGTTCGGATCGTATGCGCGCGGTGAGGCTCACGAGAAGAGTGACGTTGACCTTTGCTTGGAAACGGGGGCGACGTTCTCGCTGTGCAGCGCAGGAGACTTCTCTCGCAAGCTGGAAAGCGCTTGGGGCACCTCGGTCGACATGGTGACCGAGCGCTCCCTCTACGACTTCGCCCGAAAAAGCTGCCTGAGAGACCGGGTGTTGCTTTATGAGCGAGTCTGACGAGCTGATACTCTCGCAAATCCTCGATTACTGCGAGAAGATCGAACAACGCATCGCGGAGTTTTCTATAGATGAAGATGCTTTTGTGGAGAACACCGCCTACTTCGACATGCTCCTCATGCCCGTCTTTCAGATCGGAGAGCTTGTCGGCGCTCTATCTGAAGAGCTCACCAGCTCAGATCAGGAGGTACCTTGGCACGCCATCAGGGGTTTCAGAAACATAATCGGTCATGATTATGGTGTGGTTGACCCCCTGTGGGCATGGAATACCATCCAAGTCGACATACCGAATTTGAAGGATGCTGTCGCGAGGCTAATCGCCGATTGCGCCGATTGCTAGTTGCGACATCGGCGGCATCCTCCCATGTGTCAAGTGCGCGGAAAAGCCCCGTCAGGGGGCTTTTCCTTATGCCGTGAATCCAATGGGGCGAGCGAAGGGGGCTGGGGCGCCCCACAGTTGCCTCGTGCCGTCGATCTACTGGTCGCAGCACGCCCCTCGCTGTCTCGCCAGCTTGCCCTTTGTTGTCAAACACTCGGGTCAGCCCCGATCAAGAGGCGTACTTCTCCAGGTAGTCGAGGAGGTCTTGGCGGGAGTGCATGTCGCACTTGGCGTAGATGCGCTTGATGTGGGCATGCGCCGTGCCGGGGCTGATGCAGAGCTCCTCGGCCACGCGCTTCTGCGTGAAGCCGAGCGCGTAGAGCGCCAGCACGTCCACCTCGCGCTCGGACAGCAGAAACTGCGCGCCCATGAGCTCGGCGGAGTGGCGCATGGACGCCTGCCGCACGCTCGCGAGCGTCTCCCCCTCGTCGAGGCCCATGATGCGCACGATGGTCGGGCTTGCCACCGGCGCCTGCTCGGAAGGCGCCGCCGCGGGCTCCTGCGCGGAGGTCGCGCGCACGATGCCGAGGAACTGCAGGAGCACGACCTGCGTCGACAGCACCACGAGCGTCCCCATGAGGGCGTTCACGAAGATGTCGCTCGCCGATATCTGGCAGGTCAGAAGGAGCGCGGTGCGCGACGCGGCGCGCGCGCCGATCCACACGAACCAGCCGGCCATGGCGTAGTAGTACGGGTCGCGCCAGCCGCAGCTCATGAACGCGATGATGATGTACCAGCTGAACGCCACCATGAGCGCGTTCAGCGTGGTGGTGAACACCGCGCCCACCTCGAGCGCGTCAGGAAACGCCGCGTACGCCAGAAGCGCCAGGCAGGCGAGCGCCTGCATCAGGGTGAAGATCCCCACGGTCATGACGCGGTGGCACCCCTTGAGCACCAGCACGATGATGGCCGTCGAGATCCCCACGGTGAGCAGCCCGTAGGCGGCGCGCGAGGGCAGGGTGAAGGGGATGGGCATCCCGTCGGGGTAGCCGCGCAGAAGCCCGATCACCACCGACAGAAACCCGATGCCGAACGCCGTGGCGATGAGGAACCGCTTGCTCTGGATCAGGCCCTTCGTGAAGCCGAAGTAGTCAGTTGAGTGCGTGGGCGCGTCGATGTCGCGCGGCTGGACCTGCTTGCGCGCCCACACCATGCAGGGGTACTGCAGGCAGGCGAGCGCCGCCGCGATGAAGTTCCCCAGCCAGATGGGCACGAACGTGACCAGGTACAGCTCCACCTCGCTTGCGATGAGCGCCGAGAACACGAGCACGGCGGCCGCGGTGGTGCTCGTCCCGCGCGCGCGGCGCAGCCAGTAGAAGATGGCGAACGAGGAGAAGAACGTGCACGCGACGGAGAGCGTGAAGCGCAGGGCGAAGTCCTCGGCGCCGAGCAGGTCAGCCAGGCCGAGCCCGGCGATGGTGAGCGCCTCGAGCGCGATGCAAGCGCGCATGACGTGGTTGACGGCGCGCTTCGCCAGCGTGGCCTTGCGCGCGGTGAGGATGGCGAACAGGACGAGCATCGCGAGCAGCGCGACGATCATGGCGCCGTCGGTGAACACCCCCTCGTCGGTTTGCAGGTAGCTGCCGTAGCATGCGACGATGAGCCCGGCGCGCCCGAAGGTGAGGCCGAGGACGAGGGGCCACAGGCAGGCGAGGGGCCGCGCCATGTCGCGCAGGCTGGGGGCGTCGGGCTGCCGTGGCTTCTCGTCGGCCTGCGGCTCAGCTCCTTGCGTCGGCGCGCTCGGCTTTCGCGCGGGCGCGCCGCCTGGCTGCTCTTTTGGCATAGGATCCCCCTATTGCTATATAAAGGCATTTGACCTGGTGTTTCGCCGCGTGACTCAACGATTTATCCCCAAAGAGGGGATGTGTTGCGCGCTTGAGTAGGCATCATAGCATAATGAAATGACAGATTCGCATTGATCTTATCGTGCGCCCGGCTATCCATGTTGCGTGGCGCGAGGGATCGTGAGGGGAGGCGGCCATGGGCGACGTGAGGAACGTCTACATCGAGCCGAAGGACCGCGTGCTGCTGCGCACGGCCGACGTGTACCAGACCGAAGTCGACGCAGGGGTTGAGGGCTACTCCGACACGCTTCTGTCGGTGGTGGCGAACTTCCGGAACGCCGGGCGACCCGAGGGGTTCAACGCGCAGAGCATGGCGGGGAAGTCGAAGCGCGGCGAGGTGGCGTGCCGCCTGTTCGCGGTGGTGGCTCCCGCTGCAGGGACGGAAGGCGCGGGCGGAGGCGCAGGCGCAGGCGCGGACGTGCTGCAGCGGTTCGTGATCGAACGCGCGGGCTTCAAGACACGCGGCTGCCTGGCCATGACGGGCTGCGCGAGCGTGGCCTGCTCGATGATCGAGGGGCGCACGCTCGGCGAAGCGCTCGCGGTGACGACCGAGGGCATCCGCGCGGCGCTCGACGGCGTGCCCGAGGGCAAGGCCAACACGCTGTACTTCGCCGTCTGCGCCATTCGCGGCCTGGTGGGCGATTTCCTGGCGCGCGAGGGCGTCACGCGCGCGGAGCTTGACGCGGCGGTGCCGTGCGAGGAGTACTCGGTTCCATGCATGATGTGCGAGCATTGCAGCCTGCGCGACATGCGCGTGGAGATGCTGGTGGACGAGCAGCGCGCCGAAGAGGAGCGCGCCGAGTGCCGCGCGCTGGCGACCGTGTTCGATGACGTACGCGCGCAGTCGGCCTCAAGCGAGCTGGTGTCGCCTGTGCGCTGGGAGGAGCGGGGATGGGTGCCCGCGCACCTGAGCGCGGAGGACTTCGAGATGCTGGTGTACGACCACTTGGAGACGTGGCGCGCGGAGCAGGCGGAAGATGAGGGCGCGAGTCTGGCTGCGAGCGCGGGCATGCAGGCGGAAGGGCGTGCGGACGCCGCGGGCGCAGGTGCGCAAACGGACGCCGCGGGCGCGGGCTCGGATGCAGCCGGAGCCGCAGGCGCGGGGGCCAATGCGGTCGAGGCTGCGAACGCTGCCGGCGCGTCTGCCGAAGCCGCTTCCGCTCCCCTTCCCACCTCGCTTTATGCGAGCCGCAGCGTGGGCGTGCCGCGGCTGTTCGTGCGCGCGGCGGGTGCGGAAGCCTCTGCGCTGCCCGCGATGCCCGAGACCAAGCGCAGCATCGAGCCGCCGGCGTCGGCGCCCGCAGACGCGGGCCTCAACATCCCCGAGGGCTTCGAGCTCGTTCAGCTTGAGGGCGAGTGGGTGCTCGTCGAGACGGGCGAGCCGGCCGAGCCCGCTGAGGTCGAGGTCAACCCCGCGCACATCAAGGCGCTTGTGGGCGTGCGCAGCTATTACCTCTTCGACTCCTCGATCATGACGGACGCGTACGCGCACTGGGCGTTCCTGGCGGCCGAGGACAACCCGCTCGTCACCTTCGCCGACTGCGTGCGCGAGGACGCGCGCGTCTACCCGCGCCCCATGGCGCGCTCGAGCTTCGCCAACCCGCCCTTCCGCATGGACGCGGAGGCGGTCGAAGCCGCGTGGGAGGCGTCGCGCGCGCACGCCGACTACGCCGACCTCGAGCGCATCGAGGCGTCGAACGGCGACGTCTACTTCTTCTCGACGACCTACCTGAGCCCCGAGCGCGCCTGCGCCCTCGCCGAGTGGGACGCGGTCGAGCGCTACTTCAGCGTGTAGGGCCTCCACTCGCCCTGCCAGGGCGAGTGGAACGGCTTGACTACCTGGAGAAATACTCCTCCTGATCGGGTTGACCCGAGTGTTTGACAGCAGGAGACAGGCTGGCGAGACAACGAGGGGCGTGCTGCGGCCAGCGAGGAGCGTGCTGGCGAGACAGCGAGGGGCAGGCTGGTGAGACAGCGAGGAGCGTGCTGCGACCAGCGGATCGACGGCGCGAGGCAACTATAGGGCGCCCCAGCCCCTTCGCTTGCTTTGTTTGTCTTACGGTGCAAGGAGGGGTGCAGCAGAAGAGCCGCACCCCCTTATCGTTTCAAGCGCTGAGCGCAAAGACCGCGCTTAAGTCCGGCGGTCCTGTCGGTCGTGGGCGGTGACGCGGCCTGTTCGGGCTCTCGGGGCCTGAGACACCGACAACGCCCTCTTTGCATCCACGGCTCGGAAAAGTTGGCTGGAAAACGCCCGTTATCGGTGCTCCGGGCCCCAAAAACCACCGACAACGGGCATTCTCCAGCCACTTTTCTCAAAAAACCACCGATAACGGCCCTGTTTCATCCAGAATCGCCTGAGGGGTGGATGGAAAAGCGCCGTTGTCGGTAACGCTGTCTATTCCAGACCCCAATGGGGGGTTATTTTACCGCGGCGCTTGGGCGCAGGCCGCTGGACGGCATCGCTCGCACCGGCGGGACGAACGGACCCGTTTGACGCCGAGGGGTGAGGCAGAGCGCTTCGGCCCCCCTCGTTTGCTCTACTGGGCCCACGGCATAAGGAAAAGCCCCCTGACGGGGGCTTTTCCTTATGAGGAGCAACTACTGCGGGCAGTATCCGCCCGGCGTCAAACCCTTCGCTACGGCAGGAGCCCCAGCTTGGAGAGCTCTTCCTTCACGTCGTCCATGCCGTACTCGTCCAGGCACGCCGCGGTGGGGCAGCCCAGCTGCTCGTCCCAGCCGAAGCAGCGGTAGAGCATGGTGAGGGCGGTCTGGAAGTCGGCCTTGTCCATCTTGTCGGTGCCTTCGGTGAACGCCTTCGTCGAGTCGAACGGCCACTCGGTCACCAGGTCGTGCACGCCGCGGAAGTCGTTGCAGCCCATCTTCCCGTTCGCGTCCTTCATGCCGCGCGCGGTGTTGGCGCGCTGCAGCGTCATGATGCGCGCGCTGGCCACGTAGAGGTCCTCGGTGGTGACGTCCTCGCCGGTCACGGCCTTGAAGAACTTCGCCTCCAGGTCCAGGTCGCCGCGGTAGTCGCGCGTCTTCGACGGGCTCATGGCCATCGGCCACACCCAGTTGCACAGCGTGAGCGAGTCGTGCAGCACGTCGGTCACGATGCTCCACCAGGCGAAGTTCGCCTTGTTCTCGTTCATGGGCGTGTAGTTCTTCTTGGGGTCGATGGCGTCCGCGCCGCCCCACAGCTCGGCGGCGATCTGCTGCTGGAGCTCGAACGGCAGGCCGCAGCCCTGGAAGTTCACGGCGGAGTGGATCATGTCGTCGCGGTTGAAGATCACGTTGTAGAGCAGGCCCACCTGCCCGAAGCACTCGTGCGCGTGGTGCACCGGCCAGCCGCGGGGGCTGATCAGGGACGACGCGGAGGTGTTGAACCACTGCATGTCATCCCAGCGCTCGCACCACGTGGCGGGGCCGTGCGCCACGTACGCGATCTCCGAGTCGTTGCGCGCGATGAAGGGCAGCAGCTCGGCCATGAGCGACGGGTCGTTCCGCTTGAACTTGTCCCAGTCGAAGCGGTTGTACTCCTCGGGCGGCAGCACGCGCTCGAAGACGCCGGAGGCGTAGCAGTGCGCGATGTCGCGGTACAGCTGCGCGTAGTTGCACCACATGCCCAGGTCGTCCATGATCGAGCCCGTGACCTGGTTCCAGACCAGGCTGTCCTCGGAGTTGCTCTGCACGGTGGTCTTGTCGCCCAGAAGGGAGATCATGAAGTTGAACGGGAAGTTCGCCACGCAGGTGTTGCCCGTGATCTCGTGGCCGCCGTTCTCCCCGCTGGCGGGCACGCGCATGTCGGAGTAGCAGTGGATGGGGCAGCTGTGGCAGCCGTTCATCTTGATGGTGTACTTCTCAGCCTCGGGGCCGTCGTCCTTGACGGCCTTCATGCAGCGGTACCCCACGGTGTTGATCTCGCCGGGCTTCGGCTCGCCGGTCTCGATGGGGCCGCCCTCGGCGTCGGCCCAGAACAGGCCCTTGCGCGCCGTCCAGCGGGAGCCCTTGTCGTAGTACTCGGCCCACTCCTGCTGCGTGGAGGGCACCACGTGGTTGTTGTTCGAGCCGATGACCTCGCGCAGCATGTAGTCGGAGAGCTCGGCCACGGCCTGCGGGTCGGCCACGTTCACGCTGCCGGTGCCGCGCACCACGACCGCCTTGAGGCCCTTCGAGCCCATGACGGCGCCGATGCCCGCGCCAGCGGAGTGGTTGCGCGCGTTCATGACGCATGCGTAGGGCAGCAGGTTCTCGCCGGCGGGCCCGATGGTGGCCACGCAGAAGTCGGTGCCCTCCTTGCGGTTGAGCGCCTCGGTGGCGGCGCGGGTGCCCATGCCCCACACGCTGTCGGCGGGCTTGATGCGCACGTCGTCGTTGTCGATGTAGAGGTAGACGTGCTTGTCGCTCGCGCCCTCCACGATGATGGCGTCCCAGCCGGCCAGCTTCATCTTCGCGCCGAGCATGCCGCCACAATGCGCGTCGACCACGAGCTGGTCGGTGGAGAAGGTGGACAGCGAGCAGATGGTGGTGCGCCCGGCCAGCGGCACGCCCGAGGCCGTCAGGGGGCCGACGGCGAAGACGACCTTGTTCTCGGGGGCGAGCGGGTCGGTGCCGGCGGGCACTTCGTCGTACATGATCTTGTTGGCGATGCCCATGCCGCCGACGTAGGCCTTGTAGGGCTCGGTCGGCTCCGTGGTGATGGCGCCGGTGGACAGGTTCACGCGGAGGATCTTCCCCGTCCAGCCGTATGACTTGTTCGCGTCGCGTTTAGCGTCAGCCATGGTTTAACTCCAAATCTCTTCAGGTTGCCGGTGTTGTGTGACCCTGGGCAGCGATTCGGAGCGCTTGCGAGCAGTATGCCCGAACGGCTTTCCGCGGCATGCCCTCTTTGGGGGTAATGTGCGAAAACGCGAGGTCAGCAGGCGGACGAACATAACGCGGCGGTTACAGAGACGAAAAATCCCTCAAAAGAGGGTATGGCGCCGCACGCGGGTTCGGCTAATGTCGCCCCGTTGTGTGACGGGCTGCGATGAGAGCTCCTTTGCGTCATGCCTGCGCGCGGGCGATGCGCCCTGGCGCGGGCAGGGTTCTTTTGTTTGAGAAACGAGGGGAGATCACGCATGTCAGAGAACAAGTTTGAAGACAAAGCCGTTGTCCAGCCGGAAGAGCGGCTCAACGATACGGCTCAGCCTGCCGACGCCGACGGCCCCGCCGGCGCCTCCGGCAGCGATTCCGCCAGCCCCGCTGGCTCCGCCGAGCCTGTCGGCTCCGGCCATCCCAAGACGTTCACGCGCCGCAACGTGCTGGCCATGGCCGGCTGCGGCGTGGCGGGCCTGGTCGTGGGCGGCGTGCTGGCGTCATGGGGCGTGACCGAGCGGTCGATCGCCTCCGGGCGCATCGACATCCGCACCACGCCCACCAAGATGATCGTCACCGACCGCGCGCGCTGCTCCGGCTGCCAGCGCTGCGAGATGATGTGCACGCTGAAGAACGACGGGCGCGTCAGCCAGCACATCGCGCGCGTGCGCGTGTGGGACAACTACAACTACGGCGCCGGGGCTGACACGGGCGAGGGCTCGCTCGGCTCGGGCAAGGGCGCGTGCCAGTTCACGGTTGAGCACTGCAAGCAGTGCGAGGACCCGGCCTGCGCCAACTACTGCCCCGTGCACGCCATCTACGCCGACCCGGAGTACGGCGCGCGCATCGTCGACGGTGAGGCGTGCGTCGGTTGCGGCATGTGCGCCCAGGCGTGCCCGTGGAACATGCCGCGCGTCGACACCGAGACGGGCATATCCACCAAGTGCATCTCCTGCGGCCGCTGCGCCGAGCAGTGCCCCAACGGCGCCATCCAGTTCATCGACTGGCAGGACATCGCGCAGAAGATCATCGACCAGGGCGTCGTGCGTACCGTGACGCTCGTGGAGGCGTAGGGGAAGGAGCCGATCATGTCAGAGAAAACGTTGACGAGGCGAACCTTCCTGGAAGCGGGCGCGGGGCTGGCGGCTGGCGCCGCCGTGCTCGGCGCGGCGGGCGTGGCGGGCACCGCGGGCGCGGCGCTCGACCCGCAGGTCGCCCACGCGTGGGGCGGGCCCGTGGTGACCACGGCGCACTCCCTGTGCAACGCCTGCTCGAGCAAGTGCGGCTTCACCGCGTACGTGAGGAACGGCGAGATCGACACGGTGCTCGGCGACGAGGGCCATCCCTACGCGAAGGGCAAGCTCTGCGCGCGCGGCTACGGCTACCTGCAGATCGCCACGTCGGAGGACCGCCTGACCGAGCCGCTCAAGAAGAACGACAAGGGCGTCTTCGAGCCCATCAGCTGGGACCAGGCCTACGCCGAGATCGCCGAGAAAGTCCAGGCCATCATCGCGGCGGACGGCCCTGAGGCGCTCGCCATGGTGCAGGACCCGCGCCCGTCCGGCAAGTACTACACCAAGCGCTTCATGAACGCGCTCGGGAGTGCGAACGTGTACACGCACGGCGCGGCGTGCAACCTGTCGAAGGAGGCAGGGTTCACGCAGGTCATCGGCACGGGGAACTACTCGTCCGACGTGGCGAGCTCGAAGATGACCATGTTCATCGGCCGCAGCTACGCCGACGCCATCCGCCCGAGCTCCGTCTCCGCGCTGCAGAAGGCGCACGAGCGCGGCGCGCGCATCGTGCTGGTCGACCCGCGCTGCAACAACAGCATCGCGTTCGCCGACGAGTGGGTGCCGATCAACCCCGGCACTGACCTGGCGCTTCTGCTGGGCATGTCGCACGTTCTGGTGACGCGCGGGCTCTACGACGCCGCGTACGTGGCCGAGAACGCGGTGGGCTTCGAGGAGTGGGCCGCCTCGCTCGCCACCTGCACGCCCGCCTGGGCGGAGGGCATCACGGGCATCCCAGCCGCCACCATCGAGCGGCTGGCCGTCGAGTTCGCCGACGCGGCGCCCGCAGCGTCCATCGAGCCGAGCTGGCGCGGGGCGTTCGGCTGCGCGTACGAGAACTCCGGCGAGACGGCGCGCGCGGTGTGCCTGTTCAACACGCTTCTGGGCTGCTGGAACCAGAAGGGCGGCGCGCTCTTCACGCCGAGCGTCTCGGTGGGCAAGCTCGACGAGGCGAAGTTCCCGAGCGTGCCGAAGCCCGCGGCGAAGATCCTGGGCTCCGAGGAGTACCCGCTCTCGCTCTCGAACATGGGCTCGAACGTCTACGCGGCGCAGATGGCGCATTCGGGCGTGATCAAGGGCATGTTCTTCTACAACTCGAACATGGCGGCGGGCTACTCCAACACGGCGTTTCTGGCCGAGGCGCTCAGCCGCCTCGACCTCATGGTGGTCGTGGACGTGCAGATGTCCGAGACCGCCCAGCTCGCCGACTACGTGCTGCCCGAGTGCAGCTACCTCGAGCGCCTGGAGCTGCCCGAGTTCATCGGCGGCAAGGTGCCGTGCGTGACGCTGCGCGACAAGGTGATCGAGCGCGTGCACCCCGAGACGCGGAGCTGCGACGAGATCTTCTCCGAGCTGGCGCGCGCGTGCGGCGTGGGCGAGTACTTCGACTTCACGGTGGAGGAGCTCGCCGACGCGCAGCTCAAGACGGTGGGCCTGTCGCTTGAGACCCTGCGCGAGGCGGGCGGCACGGCGTCGTTCCCCGATGCGGCGTTTGAGTACGGCAAGACGCCGAAGTGGAAGACGCCCGCGGGGAAGATCCAGTTCACGAGCGAGGCGTGCGCGGCGGCGGGGCTGTCGCCGTACCCGGTGTGGGTGGAGCCCGCGGTCATGCCCGACGAGGCGGCGGGCACGCTGCGCCTGGTCGGCGGCAAGCAGGCGCACATGAGCCACACCCAGACGGCCAACATCGCCGACCTCATGCAGATCACGAAGGACTACGACCTCGACCGCGTGTGGCTCTCCGCCGACGTGGCGCAGCGCTGGGGCATCGCCGACGGCGACGAGGTGCTCGTGTCCAACGAGTGCCACGAGGGCCGCGTGCGCGTCAAGGTGACGCAGCGCGTGAACCCCACGACCCTGTTCATGCCGAGCCATTACGGCTGCTCCTCGCCGGAGCAGCGCACGGCGTACGGCGTGGGCCTGTGCCAGATGGACTTCGTGCCCTTCCGCATCGAGCCGGGCTACGGCGGCATCTGCTCGCAGGAGGCGCTCGTCACGGTTAAGAAAGTAGGTGCATGATGGCACGCTATGGAATGTTGATCGACACGAAGAAGTGCATTGGCTGCTACGCCTGCCGCGTGGCTTGCCAGCGGCTCAACGACCTTCTTCCCGACGAGAACTTCATCCGCTTCGAGGAGCGCGAGGAGGGCGTCTACCCGAGCGTGGCCGTGGAGCACGTGCCGCTGCAGTGCATGCACTGCGAGGACGCGCCGTGCGCGGCCGTGTGCCCCACGGGCGCCGCGCATATCGGGGCTGACGGCATCGTCGCCGTTGACCAGGGCCGCTGCATCGGCTGCCTGTACTGCATGGCGGCGTGTCCCTACCAGGTGCGCGTGCGCAACTCCGAGACGGGCGCGGTGGACAAGTGCCGCTTCTGCGTGGTGACCGCGCACGAGTCGGGCACGCAGACGTGCAACTGCGTGGACGCGTGCCTCACCGACGCGCGCATCTTCGGCGACCTGGACGATCCCGGAAGCGAGATCTCCCGCGCCATCGCCGAGACGCACGCGGTGCCCATCGTGGCTGACCTGACCAAGACCAAAGTATTCTACGTGAGGTGATTGAGATGACGTTCGAACCTATCTGGGATGTCATTATCGCATGCTACCTGTTTCTGGCGGGCTTGGGTGGCGGCGCGTTCATCACCTCGGCCTTCCTGAGGTGGCGCCATCCCGAAGCGGTGAACATGATCCGCATCGGGCGCGTGATCGCTCCGGTGACCGTGATGATCGGCCTCGTGCTGCTGATGTTCGACGCGACGGCGGGCCTTCAGAACCCGCTGCGCTTCGCGCTGCTGCTCACCAACTTCGGGTCGGTCATGACCTGGGGCGTGGTGTTCCTCGGCGCCTTCATGGTGGTGTCGCTCGTGGCGGCGGCGCTCGACCTGACTCATCGGCGCGTGCCGCTCCCGCTCGACCTGGCAGGCGCGGCGCTCGGCCTGTGCGTGGCCGTGTACACGGGCTGCCTGCTCGGCGTGTGCAAGACGTTCCCGCTGTGGAACAACGCGATGCTGCCCATCCTGTTTCTGGTGTCGGCCGTGTCGACCGGCATGGCGGCGGTGCTGGCGGTCGCCATCATCAAGCACCCCGAGGAGTTCAACCGCGTGGGCGTGCTGAAGAAGTTCCACTTCTGCCTGCCGATCATCGAGCTCGTGCTGGTGGCGAGCCTGTTGTTCATCACGGCCAACACGGCGTCGGTTGCGGGTTGGAACTCGGTCATGCAGCTGGTGGCCGGCGACTACGTGCTGGCGTTCTGGTTCTTGTTCGTGCTGGTGGGGCTCGTGGGACCCACGGCGCTGGAGACGTGGCTGCTGTTCTTCAGCCCGCGCGAGTTCGAGGAGTCGCGGCGCGCGCACTGGATCAGCTTCGCCTCTGACGCCGGCGTGCTCGTAGGCGGCTTCGTCCTGCGCCTGCTGGTGCTGGTGGCGGCCCTGCCCGTGACGATGACGGTCCCGTGGCTCTAACGCCTGCGGCTTCGGGTTCGGTTTCGGGTTCGGCGGTTCCCGCAGCTCTAGCCTCTGCGGCTTCGGGTTCGGTTCCCGCTGCTCTAGCCGCTGCGGGTTCGGTTCCGGTTCCGGTTCCGGCTGCTCTGGCCGCTGCGGCTCTAGCGGAATAAGCTCCCTCTCCCCTCGACAGGTGCCCCGCGGCTTCGGCTGCGGGGCACCGCTTGTTTGAGGGTTGGAGCGCGCAGCGGGCTGGGACGCGGGGATGGCGGGCGCGGGCGGGACGTGGGGATGACGGGTGCGGGCGGGCCGAGACGCGGGGCAGCGGAGTGTAGGAGTAGCGGGCGTGGGCTGAGGTGCGAGTGGTGGGCGTGGGGGCGTGCTGGGGCGCAGGCGGGTGCGGGGCGCTGGGTGTGGCGTGCCTGTGTCCAGTGCCCCGTTGCCCCGGCCCTTACAGCATCCCGAGGAACAGCTGGTACACGGTGTCGTCCTCGTCGAGCTCGGGGTGGAAGGCGACGCCGATCTGGTTGCCGGCGCGCGCGGCCACGATGCGGCCGTCTACGCGCGTGAGCACCTCGGCCTTCGTGTCGGTCTCCCCTTCGCGTGCCTTAGCGCTCGAACCGGTCTCCGCGTCGAACTTCCCTTCGCGCATCGCGGCGCCCGTGTCGGCCTCCGCATGGGGCTTTCCTCCGCGCACTTCGGCGCCTGTTTCAGCTTCCTCTTCGCGTATCTCGGTGATGAAGGGGGCGCGGATGAATGTCAGGGGAATGTTCGGCGCCGTGCCGGTTGCGCGCTCGTCTTCGCTGCCGAAGGGCGCGTGGGCGCGGAAGCTGCCGAGCTGGCGGCCGTAGCCGTTGCGTCGCACGGTGACGGGCAGGGTGCCGAAGCCGGCGACGCCGGTGCGCGCGGCGGCGAGGGCGGGGTCGAGCCCGGCCAGGTCGCCGGTGGCGTCCTCGATGCGCTCGGCCAGCAGGATGAGGCCGGCGCACGTTCCCAGCACGGGCATGCCGCCCGCGATGCGTGCGCGCAGCGGGTCGAAGAGGCCCAGCTCGCGCAGCAGCTTCGCCTGCACGGTGGACTCGCCGCCGGGGAGCACGAGCGCGTCGAAGGGGCGCGCGAGATCGGCCGCCTGGCGCAGCTCGAGCGTCTCGCAGCCGAGCGCGCGCAGGCGCTGCTCGTGCTCGATGAACGCGCCTTGGACGGCGCAGACGGCTATGGTCGGATGATGCATGAAACTCCTTTCCGGAGGCTGTCGTTGAGGAGATCGCGCCCTGCGAGCAATGGCCTTGACGCGAACGAGCCTGGCAAGGTGCGAGAAACACGCGATCTGATACCTCGAGCAGGGTGTCTAAGCCTTGCGGAGAAAGACGCGAGAAAACTGACCTGGGGTTTTCCGGCTGAAGATATGTGGAAAGCGGTTTCGGGGCAGCTGAACGGTATCAGATCGCGTGTTTCTCGCACCTTGTCAAGTCCGGACGTGCATCTTGCCGCCGGTGCTGCGACTATGCTGCGACTTTGCTGCGCGTTGGCATGGGAAGGTGGGCGTCTGCGCGGGGGGATGGGGCCCTACTGGTCCTACTGCCCGCGCTCCTCCATGATGAGCTCGATCTCCTGGGCGTTGATGCCCACCATGGCCTCGCCGAGGTCCTCGGACAGCGCGGCAAGCATCTCGGGGTCGTCGTAGTTGGTGACGGCCTTCACGATGGCGACGGCGCGCTTGGCCGGGTCGCCCGACTTGAAGATGCCGCTTCCCACGAACACGCCCTCGGCGCCGAGCTGCATCATGAGCGCGGCGTCGGCCGGGGTTGCCACGCCGCCGGCGGCGAAGTTCACCACGGGGAGCCTGCCGTTCTCGTGCACGAAGCGCACCAGGTCATAGGGGGCTTGCAGCTGTTTGGCGGCTTCGAACAGCTCGTCGGCGCGCAGGTTCTGCACGCGGCGGACCTCGGCGCTCATGAGGCGCATGTGGCGCACGGCCTGCACCACGTCGCCCGTGCCGGGCTCGCCCTTCGTGCGGATCATGCTGGCGCCCTCCGCGATGCGGCGCAGCGCCTCGCCGAGGTTGCGTGCGCCGCACACGAACGGCACGCTGAACTGGGTCTTGTCGATGTGGTAGGTGTCGTCGGCGGGGGAGAGCACTTCGGACTCGTCGATGTAGTCGATCTGGATGGCTTGGAGGATCTGCGCCTCGGCGAAGTGTCCGATGCGGCACTTCGCCATCACGGGGATGCTCACGGCGGCCTGAATGCCCTTGATCATCCTCGGGTCGCTCATGCGTGACACGCCGCCGGCCGCGCGGATGTCGGCGGGGATGCGCTCGAGCGCCATGACGGCGCAGGCGCCGGCCGCCTCGGCGATGTGTGCCTGCTCGGGGGTGGTGACGTCCATGATGACGCCGCCCTTGAGCATCTGGGCGAGCTGCCGGTTGAGGCTCGTCCGCTCGCCGCGCGCGGCAGCGGATGTGGATGCGGAGGTGGTGGCGGAGGGTGCGGATGCGACGGTGCCGGTCGCAGACGTGCCAAGCGGTACGGTTGCGGGCGTGGATATGGTAGCTGCGGAATTAGCGGTTGTAGGCGTTGATGTGGTGGTCGTGTGCGTGCCAATCTGCACGGTTGAACTCGCGGATCCGATAGCGGCTGCTGCGGGCATATCGGGCTGCACGTCCACGGGCGTGGATGTTGGCGCGCTGTGATGGGAGGTTTCGGTCATGGGGCTCCTCTCGGTGCGATTGCAGATGATGCGCAGATGCTAGGGGACTTTTGGCCTTAGTGGTACTATCAGTTGTAGAAAAAACGATAAGACCAGCTACGAACTGCGAGAACTCAAAGCGCAGAGCAGAGAGAACGCCGCACGGAGGGGCGCTCAGGTGGCGAAAGCTGTTTAGCGTACGCCTGCGCGCGCCTGCAAGCGGTTGGGGCAATACCGAGGACACGTCTGCGAGCAGCCGACGCGATAGGAAAGCAGCCGGCGCGATAGGAAGAAGGTGCCGAAGGGCCGCCCTTCCCTTCTTCGGCATGTTTTGCGAAACGCGTTTCGCAAAACACGTACAGATCGGCGGGCTGAGAAGACGGCAAGGAGAGACATGCTGCGTATGGGTGCGGACAGCAAGGGTGTTGCATAAGGGGAACGTTGCCCAAGGGGCATGTGCAGGGTGGCTTGCGTAAGGGGGCGTTGTCTCAAGGAGGCGCTGTGGGTCGCTGTAGATAGTGGAGGCGCACTTCTCTTCGGCGTGTTTTGCGAAACGCGTTTCGCGGGTTTGAACGAGGGGGTTTTATGTTGACGTACGACATGCAGGATCGCGGGGGCGCAAGCCTCTACGAGCACCTGTATCGCTGCATTCGGGCTGACATCGAGCGCGGCGTCATCGCGCCTCGCGAGCAGCTGCCCTCGAAGCGCGCGCTTGCGAAGCACATCGGCGTGAGCGTCATCACGGTGGAGGGCGCCTATGCGCAGCTCGTGGCGGAGGGCTACGTGCGCGCGGTCGAGCGCGTCGGCTATTTCGCGAACGAGGTGAGTCCCGTTCGCATGGAGGTGGCGGAAAGAGGACGCGAGAGCCTTCGCATGGGAGCGCCAGCGGAAGCCGAGCGGGGGCGCTTCCTCGGGGGATCGCCAGCGGAAGCTGCGCGCGGGAGCTCTTTTGGAAGAGTGGCAACAGGGGCCGGGTACGAGAATCTCCTTAGGGAAACGCCGACGGAAGCTGCGCGTGGGCGCGCTCGAAAGAAGCCGAATGTTTCACGTGAAACATTCGGCGGGCAAGCAGCGGAGAAGGAACGGATGTTTCACGTGAAACACTCTGCTTTCGAGGATGCGACTTGCTTTAGGGACATTGGCTGCTCGGAGAGCGCGATTTGCTCCGGTAGTGTTGACCGCACTGAAGGCGCAGCTTGCTCTGGTAGTGCTAACCGCACCGAAGGCACAGCTTGTCATGGAGGCGTTGGCCGCTCTGAAGATGCGACTTGCCGCGGGGGCGTTGACTGCTCGAGGGCCACGGCCCGTGCTGAAAGCGCGGCTTGTCCCGAAAAGGAAAATCACTCCGGAGAGGCAGATCACTCCGAAGAGGCAGATCGCTCCGAAGAGGCAGGCTGCTTCGCTGATGCTGCGGCGGAAGCCGAGCCTGCCGTCGACTTCACGGGGGCGCATGCCGCGTGCGGTCTCTTCCCCTATAAGATGTGGGCGCGCACCGTGCGCGGCGCGCTGAGCGCGGAGGACGAGGGCACGCTGCTCGAGGCGTCGGGCGCGACGGGCTCGGAGGCGCTGCGCCGCGCGCTGGCGGACTACCTGCGCGGCTTTCGTGGCATGGACGTGAGCCCCGACCAGGTCGTCGTGGGCGCGGGCGCGCAGACGCTCTACGCGCTCATCGTGCAGCTGCTCGGCCGCGATCTCACCTACGCGATCGAGAACCCCGGCTACCCGCGCCTGGCGCATATCTACCGAAGCAACGACGTGAAGCTCGCCTGCGTGCCGCTGGACGACGAGGGCGTGCGAATCGACGCGCTGCGCGCGAGCGGGGCCGACGTGCTCCACTGCATGCCGTCGCACCAGTTCCCGACGGGCCTCGTCACGCCCATATCGCGTCGCCGCGAGATCCTGGGCTGGGCGGCGGAGGCCTCGGAGCGCTACGTGATCGAGGACGACTACGACTGCGAGTTTCGCATGGCGGGCCGCCCCATCCCCTCGCTGCAGAGCATCGACGAGCATGAGCGCGTGATCTACGCGAACACGTTCACGAAGAGCCTCGGCGCGGCCTTCCGCATCGGTTACATGGTGCTCCCGCCGCACCTCGCGCGGTGCTTTCGCGAGCGCTTGGGGTTCTACTCGTCCACGGTGGGGACGATCGACCAGCTGGCGCTGGCGCGCTTCATCGAGTCGGGGGAGTACGAGCGGCATGTGAGCCGCCTGCGCACGCACTACCGTCGCGTGCAGGACGCCCTGGTGGCGCGCTTGCGCGCAAGTGCGGCGGCGGATCGGATCCGCCTGCGAAACGTAGGTGCGGGCCTGCACTTCGTCATGGAGGTTGAGGGCTGCGAAGAGGAGGAGCTTCGCGCTTGCTTGCGGAATGAGGGCGTGCTCCTCGCTCCGCTCTCGGCCTACCAATTCGGTTACGCTTCGCAAAACAGCACCAAAATGTTCGGTTACGCTTCGCAAAACAGCGCCAAAATGTTCGGTTGCATTTCGAAAAGCAGCACCAAAGCGGTCGGCGCCGGCTTCGATTCGTCGGACGCGCACGCCTTGTCTGATGACGCGTCCGCCCCAGCCGCAGCCCCTGGCGTCTCGCGCGCCGCTTTCGTCATGAACCTCACGGGGGTTGACGAAACGGGCGCGGCGTACGCCGCCGAGGCCATCGTCAAAGTCCTGCAATCGCTCTAGGGATTGGGGGCTTGCGTTTTGGCGTATTTGCGCGTTGGGCCACATCATGACTCAATGACTGCGGCCACTCGCGTCCCGAAAGGCGTTTCGTCGTGTCTTTCGCGCTTTCTCCAGGAAATCGCAGCACGAGGATAAAGGGCAGCGCTTCTCTTCGCGATGCTTCGCAACCCTCGTTTCGTCCTGAGCTTCGTTTCGAGCTTTGCCTGATCCTGGGGATGCGGATTGACAAAGCCCACTAAACAGCTAGGCTTTAGCTCAGCACAGTACAGCGCGCAACACAGTGCAGCGCACAGTGCAGTACAGCGCACAGCGCGCAGCACAGTGCAGCACGGTGCGGCGTCGTGCGGCGGAGATGGGCGCATCTTCGCGCGGGTCTCGCGCCGGATTCCGATTAGAATGAACGCATCACGAAAAAGGAGGACGCATCCATGACCGTTTACCGCAACGTAGCCGAGCTCATCGGCCGCACGCCGCTCGTCGAGCTCACCAACTACGAGAAGAGCAACAACCTGGCCGCCACCATCCTGGGCAAGGTGGAGTACTTCAACCCTGCCGGCTCGGTGAAGGACCGCATCGCGAAGGCCATGATCGACGAGGCCGTGGCCGCCGGCAAGATCGACGACGACACCGTGCTCATCGAGCCCACCTCGGGCAACACCGGCATCGGCCTGTGCGCCATCGCAGCCATGCGCGGCAACCGCATCATCATCACCATGCCCGAGACCATGTCGGTCGAGCGCCGCCGCCTCATGCAGGCGTACGGCGCCGAGCTCGTGCTCACCGACGGCGCCAAGGGCATGAAGGGCGCCATCGCGCGCGCCGAGGAGCTGGCCGCGGAGATCCCCAACTCGTTCATCCCGTCGCAGTTCACCAATCCGGCGAACCCCGCCGCGCACGAGGCCACCACGGGCCCCGAGATCTGGGAAGGCACCGAAGGTAAGGTGGACATCCTGGTTGCGGGCGTGGGCACGGGCGGCACCATCAGCGGCACGGGCCGCTACCTGAAGGCGCAGAACCCCGCCGTCCAGGTGGTGGCCGTGGAGCCGGCGGACTCGCCGGTGCTCTCCGAGGGCCGCGCGGGCGCGCACGGCATCCAGGGAATCGGCGCGGGCTTCGTGCCCGAGACGCTCGACACGGCTGTCTACGACGAGGTCATCGCCATCGAGAACGAGGAGGCCTTCGCCGCCGGCCGCGAGCTCGCCGCCCATGACGGCCTGCTTGTGGGCATCTCCTCAGGCGCGGCCGTGGCCGCCGCCGCCAAGGTGGCGCAGCGTCCCGAGAACGCGGGCAAGACCATCGTCGTGATCCTCCCCGACACGGGCGAGCGCTACCTCACCACCGCCATGTTCGACTTCGGGGAGTAACGCCGAGGGCGGTTGCGCGCGACCTGCCGAGGGCGGCAACGCTTCGGTCGCAAGCAGCTGCGGAAGGTGATCGGGAAAGCACTCGCGAAAGCGGGAGAAGCGCGGGGCAGGAGGTCGCGAAGGCGTCCCGCCCCGCGCTCGCCGGGGGCTTGCCCTCCCGTCGGCCCGCTGCGCGCGACCTACTCCTCGTACAGCCCTGCGAGCGCGCTGGTGAGCAGGGCAAGGTAGGCCTCGCAGCCGTCGACGCCGGTGAGGTGGGTGCCGTCCCCGTCGAAGTACTCGTCGTGGTTGGCGCTCGCCGCATACCAGTCGATGAGCTCGACGTTGTCGCGCTCGGCTGCGGCCTGCGCGAGCAGGGCGTTGTTGTCGGCCTCGAGCGGCTGGGGTGTGCGGACGTTCACGAGGAACACCCTCTTGTCGGCGGGTACGGCGTCGACCATCGCCGCGATCTGCTCGGACGTGGTGACGCCGTTCGTCCCGATGCTGAACACCACCACTGGCTCGTTCCAGCCTGCGTCGACGTGCTGCTGGTAGACCTCAGGCACGGCCGACGCGTGGCGGCTGATGACGGCGTCGAGCGTGGCGTTCGGGAATGCCTCGCCGAAGTACCCGTAGCCGCCGTCATCGGCCAGCGCGCGGCTCACCGAGTCGCCGATCATGAGGAAGTTCGTGTTGCGGGCCTTTTCTTCGGGCGTTTCGCCAGGCGTCTCGGCGAGCATCTGCTCGACGCTCAGGGGCTCCTCTTCGGCATTCGCCCCGGCTTCCCCCTCGCCAGCGCCGTCGCCCAGCTGCGCCTGGGTGGGGTCGACGCCCTCCTCCATGAGGTAGCCGCCCGTCTGCGTGGCAGTCGGCGGCACCACGATGCAGCAGGTCACGGCAGCCAGCAGGAGCGCCGCCGCAGGGCCCACCTGCAGGGCGTGCGCCTTCAGGCTCTCGATCCACGTGACCTCGCCCGCGCGCACCTGCTTCACGGCGCGCCCGATGGCGCCGTGGCGGATGGGCGTCTCGACGAAGTAGTACGAGAACGCCGAGACCGCCACGATCACCGCGACTTGCCCCAGGTAGGCGTACCACGGCGTGGTACCCGTGAAGTTCTGCGGGTTCATGAGCAGAAGCAGCGGGTAGTGCCACAGATAGATGCTGTAGGAGAGCTTGCCCACCCACACGAGCGGGCGCAGCGCGAAGAAGCGCGCCACCAGGTTCGCCGGGTCCACGAGCGCTAGGATGAGCACGCCGGTGAGCAGCGACAGGATGAGGATGCCGCCGTAGTACAGAAACGGCGAGTAGCCGCTGACGAGGGCCATCATGACGAGGATGCCCGCGAGCGCCAGCAGGCCCAGCCTGCCGACGAGCTTGCGCTGCGAGGCGTCCAGCCCCCGCCGCCCGCGCCCGCATATGCGCGCCGCGGGGAACTCGAACGCCAGCCATGCGCCTATGAGCAGGGAGAACGCGCGCGTATCGGTGCCGTAGTACACGCGGCTCGGGTCGCCCTGCGGGTCGTAGAGCACGCACATCAGCAGCGCCGAGACGGCGCACGCCACCAGGATGCCGCGCTGGACGCTCTTCTTCCTCACGCGGCGGCGGAACAGAAGCAGCAGCACGGGCGGCCAGATGAGGTAGAACTGCTCCTCGATGGCCAGCGACCAGAAGTGCGTGACGGGGGAGGGCGCCCCCATGGCCTCGAAGTAGCTGAGGTCTTGGAAGATGTACCACCAGTTGGTGAACCAGAACAAGGCTGCGACCAGGTCGTTCCGCAGCTTGGTGAGCATGTCGGGCGCGAGTGCGGCCGTGAGCACGGCGGTGCCCGCCAGCACGAACACGATGGCGGGGAACAGGCGTCTCACGCGGCGCAGCCAGAACTGCGGCAGGTTGATGGTCTTGGTCTCGCCCCACTCGCGGATGAGCAGCCCCGTGATGAGGTAGCCCGAGAGCACGAAGAAGATGGTGACGCCCAGAAGCCCGCTCGGCAGGAAAGCCGCGTTCATGTGGTACAGCAGCACCGCCGCGACGGCCAGCGCGCGCAGGCCGTCGAGTGCGGGTATGTAGCGTGACTTCGAGCTCATGGCGAAGACGGTCCCCCCGGTAATTCTTAATGTTAGCGCGAACTCTCATTCTACACGCCGCGAGGGGGAAAGCAACGCCCGTTGCCAGGTTGTTGAGCGGAAGGGGGCTGCGGGCCCCCTCCCCCTCGTTACTCGCTGCGCAGGGCCTCCACCGGGTCCTTGCGGCTGGCGCTGCGCGAGGGCAGCAGGCCGGCGATGAAGGTGAGGAAGACGCTGATCAGCACGAGCACCGCAGCGGCCTGCCAAGGCAGCTGCGCCACGTCGGGGACGTCGAACAGCGCGAGCACGATGGCGCTTGCGGGGATGCACCCCAGCGCGGTGATCCCCACGCCGAGCAGGCCCGCCACCAGGCCCTCGATGATCGTCTCGGCGTTGAACACGCGCGAGATGTCGCCCTTGCTCGCGCCGATGGCGCGCAGGATGCCGATCTCCTTCTTGCGCTCGAGCACGCTGATGTAGGTGATGACGCCGATCATGATGGAACTCACCACGAGCGAGATGGCCACGAACGCGATGAGCACGTAGCTGATCATGTCGATGATCGTGGTCACCGAGTTCATGAGCGTGCCCACGATGTCGGTGTAGGTGATCTCCTTGTCCTCGGCCCCTTCGGCCTTCATGCGGTCGTTGTATGCGTCGAGGATACCGATGATCTCCTGCTTGCTCTCGAAGTCAACGGGGTAGATGTCGATGCTGCTCGGCTTGTCGAGGCTCGCGTAACCCAGCTTCACCAGGTTGTTGTCGAAGGAGTGCTCCTCGGTGGTCATCATCGACATGATGAGCTCGGTGAGCTCCTCCTCGCTGAGGTTGAACTGGAATGCGTTGGCGAACGCGTCGGCGTCGATGCTCATGGCGGTGGCCATGTTGGTCGAGAGCTGCGCCATGGAGCGCTCCATGGCTGCGCTGACCTGCTGCTCGAGCGCGCTGGCCATGCTGGTCATCATGACGGCCATGGCGTTCTGCAGATACGCCTGCACGGCCGTCTGCAGCTGCGCCTGCAGCTGGGTAGTGATGGCCTGCTGGATCGCGGGGATGAGCTGCGCCTGCAGCTGCGTGCTGACCAGGTCCTGCAGCTGGGTTTGCAGCTGGGCGGCCAGGTCGGCCTGCAGGCCGGACAAATCGATGCTGCCCGCGACGGCGGCCTGTATGGCGCCTTCCTGCGTAGCCAAATAGTCGCTCAGGGCGGCCTCAAGGTTGCCGTTGTACGATCCCTTGTTCGCCTCGAACCACGGCATGAACCCTTGCATGACCTTGCCCAAGGAGGCCGCCAGCTTCGCCGTGTCGACCTTCACCGCATCGCTGTTGATCTTGAGGTCAAGCCCGCTCAGGTCGAGCTTCAGGTTGCTCAGGTCGAGCCCCGCGCTCGGGTCGATCTTGATGCTCGACGCGTCGAAGGGCGGCAGCGAGGAGGGGTCGATGCTCACGCCGGACAGGTCGAGCGACATGCCCGACATGCCGGCCGAGAGCTTGCTCTCGTCTATGCGGAAGGCCGACTGCAGCGCGGTCTCGTCGACGCTGAACAGGGAGTTCATGTCGAAGCCCGACTCGTCCTCGCCTTCCTCCTCCTCGGCGAAGGTCTTGCCGTTGAACACGTCGACGTCGGGAGCGGCCAGCTGGTCCTGGACGATCTGCGTCTCGGCGGCCTGCTCGATCAGGTGGCGCGTGAGCTCGGGCGTGTAGAAGATGCCCGAGGAGAGCGCGGTGGCCGTGGCCTCGGGCCGCGGCTGCACGATGCCCGATATCACGAGGTCCTCGCCGCCGTTCACGAGCTCGGTCATGAAGGCCTCGTCGTCGGATTTGTCCACCCACACGCCGTAGTCGGCGTCGTAGCGGTAGCGGTCGGCGGCGTTCACCAGCTTGAAGCGCATGGCGAGGATGTCGTCGTAGGTGATGTCGATGTCCTCGAGGTCAACGACGACCTCCTCCTCGTTCATGAACTGGTTCACCATGCCCTTGAGCTCTTCGGGGTCGCGCAGGCCGAGCACGTAGGACAGAAAGTCGCTGATGTTGCCGTTCGCCGTGAGCACGAGCACGCACTCGTTGTAGCGCTCGGGCCAGTGGCCGGCCACGACGTCGTACTGCCCCTCCACGATGGAGGAGTTGCCCATCATCTCGGCGAACATGTCGGTTGACATGGACATCGACATCAGGCTGTTGCCCGCGTAGGCCGACGAGCCCATGCCCATGGACGAGAACGACGTGTCGGGGTTCACCTGTCGCACGCCGTTCGAGGTGTCGGCGTCGAAGATCTGCGGGGTGACGTTGTAGCCGTAGTCGATGGAGCTCGTGTACTGCTCGATGCCGCTCTCGCCGCTGTCGAGGTAGGCCTTGAGCGAGGCCAGATCGTTGCTCGCGATGCTCGAGAGCATGCGCGTGATCATGGGCGTCTCGCCGATGGTGCCGTCCGCAGCTCCGTCGCCCGCGCCCTCGCCGGCGCCGGCGTCCTCGCCCGCGGCGGCCCCGTCGCCTTCGCCCTCCGCGTCCGCGCCCCCGTCGCCGCCGGCCATGTTCGACACCATCATCGACGTCATGTCGAGGCCGGTGGACATGATCTGCAGCGGGTACACCGACAGCGTCTCCTCCTCGACGGACTTGATGTAGTTGTTCACGCCGTTGGCCAGCGCGAGGATGGCCGCGATGCCGATGATGCCGATGGAGCCGGCGAAGGCCGTCATGATGGTGCGGCCCTTCTTCGTCATGAGGTTGTTGAACGACAGCGACAGCGCCGTGAGGAAGCTCATCGAGGTGCGGCGCACCTGCTTGCTCGACAGGCGCATGTCCTCGGGGCCCGGCTCGAAGGGGTCGGAGTCGCTTACGATGACGCCGTCGGCCAGGTTCACGATGCGCGTGGCGTACTGCTCGGCGAGCTCGGGGTTGTGCGTGACCATGACCACGAGGCGGTCGCGCGCGATCTCGGTCAGAAGGTCCATGATCTGGACGCTGGTCTTGGAGTCGAGGGCGCCCGTGGGCTCGTCGGCGAGCAGGATCTCGGGGTCGTTGATGAGGGCGCGCGCGATGGCCACGCGCTGCATCTGCCCGCCGGAGAGCTGCGAGGGCTTCTTGTTTACGTGGTCGGCGAGCCCCACCTGGGCGAGCGCGACGCGGGCGCGCTCGCGTCGCTCGTCGCGCGACACGCCCGACAGCGTGAGCGCGAGCTCGACGTTGGCCAGGATGGTTTGGTGCGGGATGAGGTTGTAGCTCTGGAAGACGAACCCCACGCGGTTGTTGCGGAAGGTGTCCCAGTCGCGGTCCTTGTACTGCTTGGTGGAGATGCCGTCGATGATGAGGTCGCCGGTGTCGTAGTGATCGAGCCCGCCCACGATGTTGAGCATGGTGGTCTTGCCCGAGCCCGAGGGGCCGAGGATCGCCACGAACTCGTTGTCGCGGAAGGAGACGGACACGTCGTTGAGGGCGACCTGCGTGAAGTCGCCGGTGGTGTACTCCTTGTGGATGTGCTGAAGCTGAAGCATGCGTGCGCCTTTCATTCGTAGCGCTATTGTCCCGCATGCCGGCGCGGCGCGGAAGTGACGCGTGTCACGTGTTTCGGCGAGCGCAGTTGCGGGGCGGCTGTTTCTCGAAGGGAATTTTAGTTGCTAAAGTGAGAGGGCCCCGGCGCGGCGGCAAAACTCCACAAGCCCTGCGCCCGCCGCTCCTCATGCCATCCCGAGCGATCAGCCTCTCCCGTATGTCCCGAGCGATCAGCCTCCCTCATGTCCCAAGCAGAGTCCGCCTAGGTCGTCCTACCGTGTCGTCCCGAGCAGAGTCCGCACAAGTCGCCGTCCCATGTCATCCTGAGCGGAGCGCCCGCAGGGCGCGGAGTCGAAGGATCTGGTCGCGGGTGAGATGTGCATGCGGGCTCGCCGTGCCCGGGGCCGGATCCTTCGACTCGCTTCGCTCGCTCAGGATGACATGAGGAGAGGCTGCTCATCCAGGATGACATGCGGGAGGCTGGTCGCCTGGGATGACAAGGGAGGGCGACTTGGGCAAACGCTCTGCTCAGGATGACACGGGGAGAGGCTGCTCATCCGGGATGACACGGGAGAGGCTGGCCGCCTGGGATGACAAGGGAGGGCGACCTAGGCGGGCCCTGCTTGGGATGACGCGGGAGATGCGGGCTCGCATTTGCAGGAGGGCGCCGACGCCCGACCGCCCGCGCCTCCCGAATTTGATTTCTTGATTTCTTTGCGGCATGGGGGGAATAGTTCTCCCGTTCGTAACACGGCGGCGCTATCATGGGCGCGTACGCAAACCATGAGCCGCACGATCAAGGAGGGCCATCCCCATGGACGCACGTGTCTACGAGCTTATCAACGACCAGATCAACAAGGAGCTGTACTCGGCTTACCTCTACCTGTCCTTCGCCGACTACTACGAGGACGAGGGCCTCGACGGCTACGCCAACTGGTACATGATCCAGGCGCAGGAGGAGCGCGACCACGCCCTCATCTTCCGCAAGTACCTGATCGAGAACGGCGAGAGCGTGAAGCTGCTCGCCATCGACCAGCCCGACAAGACGTTCTCCAACCACCTCGAGCCGCTTGAGGCGGGCCTCGAGCACGAGGAGTACGTGACCGCGCTCATCAACGACATCTACGCCGCCGCCGTCGAGGCGAACGACTACCGCACGCAGAAGTTCCTCGGCTGGTTCATCGACGAGCAGCTCGAAGAGGAGGACACCGCGCGCGACATGATCGACAAGATGAAGCTGTTCGGTAACGACGCCCGCTCCCTCTACGAGCTCAACCAGGAGTACGGCGCCCGCGTCTACGCCGTCCCCTCGCCGCTTGCGGGCGAGTAGGCCGCGAGAGCTGCGAATTTGCAGCAACTGCGATGACGCGGCGTTTGACGGACGCGTGACGGAAGGCCGGGCTTGCCCGGCCTTTTCAGTATGATGGGACGTTGAGGAAGGCTGCTCGGCGGCGCAGCTGCGCAGCGGAGTGCGATGCGCAGCGACACGGCGCGATGGTGTGCCATGCGCTGCGGCGCGGCGTGGTGCGCGGCGGTCGGCGGTGCTACGCGACGGTGTGCGTGGTGGTCGGTGGCGCGACGTGGTGCGCGATGCGCTGCGGCGCGTTGCGGCTGCGAGTGCAGCGCAGCTGCCGGCGGCGTGGGCGAGCGAGGGATTCGGGAGGTGCGAGCATGGAGCAGGCGCTTTTGTGGGCAGCATGCGGAACGGGGTTCACGTTCCTGATGACGGCGCTCGGCGCGTCGACGGTGTTTCTGATGCGCGGGCGCACGAGCGAGATGGCGCAGCGCGTCTTCTTGGGTTTTGCCGCGGGCATCATGATCGCGGCCTCGGTGTGGTCGCTGCTCATCCCCGCTATCGAGCAGGCCGCCGAGACGGGCGGTGAGGCTATGAGCTGGGTGCCCGCCGCAGGCGGCTTCGTGATCGGCGTGGCGTTCCTCATGGTGCTGCACGCGGCGCTGCCGCATCTGCACCCGGGCGCCACGTCGCCCGAGGGCCGGCCCTCGAAGTGGGGGCGGCCGACGCTTCTGTTCACGGCCGTCACGCTGCACAACATCCCCGAGGGCATGAGCGTGGGCCTGCTGTTTGCCATGGCGGGCCTGTCGGGCGACGCGGCGACGTTCGGCATGGCCACGGCGCTCGCCGTCGGCATCGGCATCCAGAACGTGCCCGAGGGCGCGGCGGTGGCGCTGCCGCTTCTGCAGGAGGGCATGAGCGCCCCGCGCGCCTTTCTGATGGGGGCGCTCTCGGGCGTGGCCGAGCCGGTGTTCGGCGTGGGCGTGGTGCTGTTCGCGAGCCTGGTCATGCCGTTCATGCCGTGGATGCTCGCCGCGTCGGCGGGCGCGATGATGTACGTGGTGGTGGAGGAGCTCATCCCCGAGTCCCACCTGGGCGAGCGCGAGGGAGCCGGCCTGCGGGCGAGCGCCGGGACCCTCGCCGTGATGGCCGGCTTCCTCCTCATGATGGTTCTCGACGTGTCTCTCGGGTAGGAAGCGGCTCGCGCTGCGAAGAAGATGCCCCTCTCGCCGCTTTCGGGCGAGAGGGGCATGTGGCGCAAGCAGATGAGGCTGTGCAGGCGGATGAAGCTAGGACTTGTCGGAGCCTTCGCCGGGGTTCTGGGGCTCGGGTTCAGGCGCGGTTGCGGACGCGGGCTCGGGCGCGGCAGCGGGCTGCCCGGCAGGCGCGGACGCGGGCTCAACGGCAGGCTGCGGAATGATCGCGGGTTGTTCGACGGGCTGCACCTGCGCAGCGGGCTGTTCGACGGGCTGTGCCAGGGGCTGCGCGGCGGGCTGCGGAGCGCCGTAGGTTTGCTGGTAGCTCGTCGGCTGCGGCGCGAGCTGGGCGGCGTAGCTAGCCGCGGCGCCCTGCGGCGCGGGCTGCGCGACGGGCTGCGGGGCGGTGTAGCCGGGCTGCTGGCCGTAGGCGTAAGGCTGCGCGGGCTGGGGCGCTCCGTACGCGGGCGCGCCGTAACCCGGCGTGGCGTATCCGGCGGGCGCGCCGTATCCCGGCATGGCGCCCGGAGCGCCGTACCCCGGCGCGTTCTTGTCCTTGTTGGCGTAGACGGCGGCGATCACCATCAGCACGCACGTGATGACGCGGCCGCTGAGCAGCGACGCCACGGCGCCGGCGATGCCCCAGCCGAACACGCGCCCGAGCTTCTCGCGCACGTCAGCGCCGCGCAGGCCGATGATGCCGGCCACCAGCGTCACCACGGCGCACAGGGTTCCCCAGACAAGCGTCACGGCGCCTGCGATCAGGCCGAAGGTCGTCCAGCCCATGAGGTCCCCCTCGTCGAGGTACTCGTCGACGTACCCGCCATGGTAGGCGTCGTACCCGTGGGCGGGCATCGCGTGGTCGACATGGCCGAGCGAGTAGCTGAAGATCTCGGAGCCGTGCTCGTTGACGACGGCCCCGCCCACGCCGAGCGCGAACAAACCCACCACGCAGCCGATGATGCTGATGGCGGAGAAGACGATGACGGCGATGCTTAGGCCCTTGATGGCTTTGGAGTGATTGGTCTGCATGCATGTTCCTTTCGAGAGGGAAGTCGTAAGCCAGTATACTAGAGCCGCCGTCGGGAAACGCCCGGCGGCTCGTTGATAACACAAGGAGCGTTCATGGAGAACTTCGAGTTCGTGTCGCCGACCACGTTCGTGTTCGGCCGCGGCGTGGAAAACCAGATCGGCGAGAAGCTCGCCCAGGAAGGCGCGCGCAAGGCGCTCGTGCACTTCGGCGGCCAGTCCGCCCGGCGAAGCGGCCTTGTCGACCGCGTGTGCGCGTCGCTTGACGCAGCGGGCGTCGAGCACGTCGAGCTTGGCGGCGTGCGCCCGAACCCCGAGATCACGCTCGTGCGCGAGGGCGTGGCGCTCGCCAAGCGCGCGGGGGTCGACTGGGTGGTCGCCGTCGGCGGCGGCAGCGTGATCGACTCGGCGAAGGCCATCGCCAACGGCGCGTGCATCGAATGCGACGTGTGGGAGCTCTTTGAGACGAAGCACCCGAACCCCGACGTGCTGCCCATCGCCGTGGTGCTCACCATCCCCGCGGCGGGCTCGGAGGGCTCGAAGAACACGGTGATCAGCAACGACGCGCTCGGACGCAAGACCGGCTACGGCAACGACCGCCAGCGTCCGCGCCTGGCGTTCATGAACCCGGAGCTCACCTTCACGCTGCCGGCGTTCCAGACCGCCGCGGGCCTCACCGACATGTTCTGCCACTTGCTCGAGCGCTTCTTCGACGACGTGGGCGCGGTGCCGGTGACGGACAACCTCAACCTCGCGCTCATGAAGACCGTGCGCGCCGAGGCGCCACGCGTGCTCGCCGACCCCGAGAACTACGATGCGCGCGCCAACGTCATGTGGGCGGGTATGCTCTGCCACCAGGGCCTCGCCGGCGTCGGCCGCCACGAGGACTGGGCCACCCACGCGCTCGAGCACGAGCTGTCGGCCTTCGACACCTCCATCACGCACGGCGCGGGCCTCGCGGTGATGTTCCCCGCGTGGATGGAATACGTCTACGACGCCAACCCCGCGCGCTTCGCCTTCTACGGACGCGAGGTGTTCGGCCTCGTCCCGACGGGGGACGCAGAAGCCGACGCGCTGTCGGCCATCGACGAGACGCGTGCGTTCTTCGCGTCGCTCGGCATGCCCACCACGCTCGAGGAGCTCGGCATCGGCGAGGAGGGGCTCGACGCCGCGCTCGAGGAGATGCTTCCCACGCTGCGCGCCAACAAGGGCGAGGTTTTCGGCAGCTTCAAGAAGCTCACCGCCGATGACGCCCGCGCCATCTACCACCTCGCGCTCTAGCGAACGCGCATGCAAGGATCGCGGAGATGACGGCAATGAACATAGTGAAGGGGATCACTTCGTAGAGGTCCAGAGCACGAGCACGTCCGATACGATGCCCGAATCATCCTAATGTCAGACACCTGAGAAAACGTTGCGCCAATCGGAGATCCACTCGCCGATTGGCGCAACGTGACTTTTTCTAAGCAGGAAACCTGGGGATAGGCAATAGGATCTCATGGGGAGGTAATACTCCTCGATAGCGGGTCTCGGGTCTTTGCGAAAGGGGGTTTGCAATGGATAGCGCAGTTAAACTGAAGAAGGTATTCTCGTTCGCCTTGTGCGCACTTTTCGCAGCTACGATGACGGTGAGCGCAGCTGGCGTTGCTTTCGCTGGCAACTGGCAGGACAAGTACTATGCCGTCAGCTCGAGCGGGCATGGCTACACGTGGACACCCTCCGAGTGAAGACGTGGGGGACATGCCAAGAACATTTTTCAGGAAGGCAGCGATCGCACTTGTTCTCGGGATTGCGTCGTTCGCCCTCGGCGCCTGCACTTCTCCTTCAAGCCAAGATTCGGAAGAGCCTTTTGCCCCTAAGGCATCTACGCTAAACAACGCGGGGCTGTACGGCCCCGGGGAGACTATTGAGGTGGGGGGGATTATTGCCGGGGGCAAGGATCAGCCGAAGGGTGGGGAGGTGTCTGTCGGCTATCCATCGATCATGAGGATGACGTCGCCGCCTGAAGGAGTGAGCGTCTCTGACTTCAAAGGGGGTGCGTTTGACGAGTCGTCCTCGGAAGCTATGAAAGAGCAGCTCGGCTTCGCGCCCGGGCCCGAAGGCTCGCTGCCATTGGGGTATTCATACGTCGTCGTGGAGCTGGCGATGTCGAACACGGGTAGCGAGACCGTTTCTTACGATGTGAGTCAAGGTAGGTTCATCGAAGTCGACGAAGCTGGCGCGGTGTCCAGTATCGGAATGAACGACCCTCTCTGGCATGACGCATGGGAGGGAGGTAACTTGAAACTGTACTGGATCGTTGACATCGAGGCTGGCGCGACGCTCGAGATAAAGCTCCTCTACGTTCTGCCAGATGACGCGATCAATGACAAGAGACTCGCATACTTGGTCGATCCGGGCAGCGCGAACGGCGAGGAAGGCTTCGTCGGCCTCGAAGCGTTCGATGTTGCCGGGCAGATTCGAGGGTAGGGAGAGCATTATGAAATTGGAAGTCAGAGGGCTCGTCAAGGTCATCAGGGGGGCAACCGTCCTCGATGGTATCAACCTCTCCCTTGAGGGAGGACGCGTATACGGTTTGCGTGGGAAGAACGGATCAGGCAAGACCATGCTCATGCGAGCAATGGCTGGGCTCATTTTTCCCACGGCGGGAGAAATTGTTATCGATGGAAGGGTCCTTGGTCGGGGTGAGTTTCCCCCAAGCGTGGGCGTCATGATAGAGAACCCCGCGTTTGTGGGGAAGTACACGGGTTTTCGCAACTTGAAGTACCTTGCGGGCATACGCGACGAGGTGGGCGACGAGGAGATTGAGCTGGTTCTTGAGGAAGTGGGGCTCGATCCGCGGGACAAACGTGCTTTCAAGAAATATAGCCTGGGTATGAAGCAGCGTCTCGGCATTGCGTGTGCCGTCATGGAGGACCCTGACTTGCTGCTGCTCGACGAGCCCATCAACGCGCTCGACCCCGCTGGCGTCGAGATGGTGCAGCGAATCGTTGCCCGGCAGAAGGAGCGCGGCGCCTTGGTTGTGGTCGCCTGCCACGACGCCGAGGAGCTCGACGGTCTTTCCGACGAGATATACCTGATGGCAGAGGGGCGGATCGTCGGCCACGAGGACTGTGGGGACGATGCCGCATGAGGAGGGCGATCCCGATTATTGCGGCCGCTGCCTGCGTCGCCATTGCCGTTCTGTGCGGTTTTAGGATCGAGCAGGTGAACTCGGCTTATCCTCAGCAGCATAGCTATGTTTACTCGGTTGGAAGCGAGGCGGTCTATGCCGGCCAGAACTCGTCAGGCGAGGAGGTCGATCGGGGCTCGATCGCGGTGAGGGCGCTGAACTTCCGGTCAGTGGGGTACGGGCGCATCAGGGAGATGGTCCCGGGCTATACGGACTCGTCGATAGAGGAGGGAACCGCTTCGGACATGAGGGCGCTTTTGATCGACTTGGAGATTGTCAACACTTCCAGCGACGTGGAAAGAGCGCATGTGCGTGACTACCACGTTGAGTCCAACGCGTGGATGAATGGGTTGTATGCGCCTTTGTACATGAGTATCAACGATGATCCTTCTACGATAGTCGAGCTGGAGCCCGGCGAGAAGGTCGAAAGAACCCTTGTCTATCTGATTTACGACACACAGATGAACAGCCGGGGTGACTGGGAGAGAGTTGAGCAGCGAAGCTACTCTCTTGAGTTGGCCTTGTATCCCGATAAGTACTCAATTGACCTGGGAGCGCCGGACGTCGGCAGAGGGGAAGGGGGCTCGGTATGATCTCGGTAGAGCTGAGGAGGGCGTTTGCAAACAACCTGTTCGTCACGGCTCTCGCCATGGGTTTCGCCCTCGCCATCGCGCAACTTGTCACGGTTGTCGTGCCGTACGGCTTGGGCGAGGAATGGGCGTTCTGGCGCGTGGGATCCAAAGGAGCCTATCCAAACTCTGTCTTCGGTTCGTGGATGGGCGCTACGCCTTTTTCCATCTGGTCTGTGCTGTACTTCTTCGTACTGCCCCTCATCGTCTGTCTGCCTTATGCCGACAGCTTTTACATCGACGTGAAAAGCGGCTATGCTGCGAACGTCGTAACCAGGGGAGGATCAGATCGGTACTTCCTGGCGAAGACGCTTGCCGTGTTTCTGACGGCAGGGGCGGTGGGTGTTGTGCCCCAGCTCGTCAATCTGCTCGGCACGGCGCTTCTCGTGCCGGTACTGCAGCCTGAGCCTACTGCCGGAACGTTTTTTGTCTCGCCGAGCGCGATGCTGGGGGATCTTTTTTACGCATCTCCTTGGCTCTACGTTATGTTTTTCATGCTGCTCTGCTTTGCTGTGTGCGGCCTTGTAGCGTGCTCGTGTCTCGTATTTTCGCATCTGGTGTCTAATCGGTTTATGGTGCTTGTGGCGCCTTTTCTGGTGTGCGCCATCGCCTTCTTCGCATTAGGCAGTGCGGCGGGGTATTCTCCGATAAACCTCTTGAACCCAGCACAGCCTTACGTCGTCGAGTTCCCTGTCGTGTTGATCGTGGTCGGGATGCTCACGCTTTTCGAGGCAGCATTCCTGGTGTGGCGGTGCCGCTGTTATGAGGCGCTGTGAGGAGGGTGCGTGCGAGATATGCAGGCCCAGGCCTTGGGACGTTCGCGCACCTTTTCCGCTATGACCTCTCCGTGGGGTTCTTCTCTAATCGGGGAAAGCTTATCGTGGCCCTTGCCTGCGTCGTCGCCCTCGCAGCGATGTTCTTTGCGGCTCTCGAAGCTGTATCGGGGTATGTAGGGGCGACCGGCTCTGACGGGCTTCTCGGTGGGTTTGGCTTCGTCGATGTGCTCGCGTATTTCTTCGCGGGATCGGATTACTATCGCATTGATGACAAGGTTCCGTTCGTGCTGCCTATTGGATGGTTGATCCAGCAAGTGCTCATTGCCGTTCTCGTCGGCCATTACACTGTGCGAGATTTCGGCGGGCAGGCTCTCCAGGTGTTCATGAGGGTCGGCGGTAGGCGTTCGTGGTGGCTGTCGAAGTGTCTGTGGGTTGTCGCAACGGTGATCGTCTTTTACGTTGCAGAATCGGTTGTTGCTCTGCTTGCGGCTGCTTTTGGAGGGTTTGGGGCCATGGGCGACGTCGAGTCGATCATGGTGCTCGGCTTCCCCTTATCGGCCCTGGACGCGGGCCAGACCATCCTGCTTCTACTGTTGCCCACAGTCTTATCGCTTGCCCTGTCGCTTGCCCAGGTTGCCCTCTCTCTTATCGTTGGACCTTTCATGGCGTTCGCTTCCGTGATCGTGTTCGTTGCGGTTTCGGCTTACTTCGGTTCGCCGTTGCTCATAGGGGACTGCTCGATGATGGCGCGCAGCTCCTTCGTACAGCAGGGAGGCGTGGAGGCGCTTGCGGCCCTTTCAGAATGTGTGATCATCGGAGTGGTTTCCGTGATTTTGGGAGGGGTGGTGCTTGGACGCAAGGACATGGTCGATGGGCAGGATCGGGCTCAGTGAGAGGTGGAGCGATGATCGGGAAACTCAGATCTTATACCAAGGCGGCTGCTCTCGCGTTCAGGGCTGCTCCTGTCGTCATGGCATGCTGCATCTTCGCGGTGGTGTCCTCAGCCTTCGCCTCTTGCGCGGAGCAGACGGCCTATCTCTTGGCGAACGGGCTTAGCCCCGGCTACCTTGACAGCCTTATCTGGCTTTTTTCGTCGCACAGGGGCATACCCTTGTTGTGGTGCGTCGTACCGGCTGCGCTCATGGTATGGCTGACGGTCGCCAGCTCCAACCGCCGTGGGGTAAGTTGGGCTGTTCGCCATGGAAGCGCGCGTGAGCTGTGGGTCGAGGATGTTGCGGACGCAGTCGTAGGGGCGCTTGTCCTCGCTGTGACGACGGTGCTGTCGGCGTGCGCGGCAGCTGCGGTATTCTCGGGAGATTCAGCGGCGGACTTTGGCCCCCACGGGGTCTTTGCTGCGGTGACCGGGCAGGTGCCGGCGGAGCCCCTGGATACCGCTGCCGTCATTGCCGAGGCTACCGCGCTATCGATTCTCGTTCTCGCTGTGTTCGGAACTGCGTTCCAGTTCGGAAGGCTGCTGCTGGACGGTCCCGCCGTGCCGTTCGCCGTGTTGATTCTGTTAGGCCTTCCGGCTGTTCATGGTCCGCAAGCGTTCTTCATAGAGGCGGCGCAACTGCTGAGCTTGGGTGTCGATCCGAACGGTGTTACGAATCCTCTTTCAGTTCCCTTCAACGTGAGCTCGGTGTTCTACGGTTCATGGTTGCCGGGCGCTGGCCATGGCCTCTGGCTGCAGGCCACGCTCTTCGCAGCCCTTTTCGCCATGGGCGTTCTAGCCGCGCCGCGCAAGGATCTTCTGAATTCGTGACGATCCCGCAGCCTAGCGTACTTTCTCCACGAGATTAAACAGCGAGGGCTCCCCTGACAGGGAGGTCCACGCCTCGGCGCCGGCCGAGTCTGGCAGTTGCGACAGACAGGCGCGGTACATGCCCTCGAAGCCCTCGGCGGGTTCGAGCCCATAGGACTTTGTCCGCGAGGTGCCGTCGGAGAATGTTGCGGTGGCGATGACGGTGACGTTTGCGAGTCGCTTGGCATCGCAGGTGGCGAGTAGCGTCTCCATCCCGTCCGCGTCATCGGTCTCGTAGAGGCTATCGAACCTGCCCCTCTCCTCGTCGTCGAGTACGTAGTCGAGTCTGATCTCCCTCACGACTGGCTCGCCGTCGTTGAACGGAATCACGAACGAGTTCGACGACTCCTCTGCGAGGGTTCCCTCGCTTCCTTGGCTGCTTTTCCAGCTTCCGTAGGAGACCCCCTCGCCCTCTATCGAATACTCCACTGTGTTCACGTTTCTGCCGGCGACGGTCATATCGAAGACATAACACCTGCTGACGGCAACTACGTCCCGACTCACCGTGTCGGTTGTCGCGTCGTACAGGTATCCTGCGCTGGTGCGCGAAGGGTAGAATTTCTCAAGTCCGATCCCCGCCGAATCGTCTCCTGCTCGCGACGGCTCTTCCGCATAGGCGATGAGTGAGAAGGAGTTTCCGGAGAGGGCTGCTCCTATTCTATCGGGCATGCAAGCGCCGAACAGAAGTCCCACGCCTGCGATGATGGCTAGGCATGCGGCGAGAGCCGTTCTCCATGCCGATGAGGGGATGATTGCGCCGCCGTTAGGCTTTCGTGTGGGGATGCGCCTTCGCCTCGGAGCGTTCATTTTCCTAGCAGACGTGGAAGCGTTCTTCGCTTCGGGTTTGTCCGGCAGTCCGAGAGCCTGCCTCGTCCTGCGTTTCAGCTCATCGCTTGCCCTCACGTTTTCCTCGATGCGTGCGTAGGCCCGCCTGAACTCGCCTTCATTCATCGCCTGCTCCTTCCAGCGATATTCGGAGCGCCTTTCGCGCCCTGTGGAGATGCGACCTCACGGTCGCTGGCTTCTCGCCGATGATCGAGGCTATTTCCTCCGTCGAATAGTTCTCGTAGTAGTAGAGGTGTATCACGGTTCTCCTGATCGGCGGCACAAGCGCATCGATTGCACTCTCAAGGGGTGTTTTCGACAGGCACGGATCCTCGTCTCTTGTGATCGCGCTCTCCTCGTCGAGGATCGCAGTTGGTCTTCGTTTGCGGAGCACATCGTAGCAGCAGTTGACGGTGACCCTTATGAGCCAGGCTTTCAAGTGCTCGTCGCTTTCTATGCGAACCTTCGATCTCAAGAGCCTCATGAACACGGTTTGAAATACGTCTTCGGCATCGGCTGTGTTCCCTGTGAGGCGTTGAGCGACCCTCATGACAGTGTCGCCCCAGACGTCGATGGCCTCGTCGACGTCGACGTCATAAGCGCTTTTTCTGTTGAACAAGCTCAATCAGCGCTCCTTTGAAGCGGATACGTGCCATGAATCGAATTTGCTACGGCGAGTGGAAGGCATCATGGTGAGGGCGATGAAGCCTCCTTCTCACTCGCGTGTCTAGCAGGAATACGTATGAAGGCTTGATTATGTTGCGCCAATGTTGAAAAAAGCGCAATTTGCTCATCCTCTGCTCTGAAATCCGCGGAGGTCATAAGGCACTTCATTCGCGCTACGCAGGATGACACCAGCGGTTGTGCGCTTTTCGGCCGCCTTTCCGCATCGATCGGCTTTGAATTCTCAAGAACGAAGGAAACGGTTATCTTTCTGGGGCAAGGAGTCGGCTTTACTCGCTCCATCATCTTGTCGTAGAGACGGGTCAGATACGGGGACTGTGAGAAAATGAAGTATAAGCCTTGACTAGTGCAAAGAATCAACCGAATCAATCGAAAGGACGATTGGTTGCCAAAACTAGTTTCTATATCTTACCAAAACTGGTAGCGAAAACTTGCCAAAACTAGTATCACCGCAGGCCGCATGGATGACTTGCGCATTGACTGGTGCGCGCAGTTCTTCCATGCATGGTATAATCAGACGATAATCTGGTTATACCATTGACAAGGAGCGGCTATGGAGGCGATCTTTCCCATCACGGCTCTCACCAAGCAGCAGGCCAAGGTCAAGGAGGCGGCAAGCGAGGACGTCGTCCGCATAACGGAGAACGGGGCGGCCGCATGGATCTTCGCCTCGGAAGAGGCGTTTGAGCGCAGGGTGAAAAACGCTGTCGAAGAGGCGCTTTACGAGGCGTCGGTCGCCTCGGTGATCGCCCGAGGGACGCGCGACTACGAAGAGGGGCGCTACGTCGTGGGAGCTGACGCCGCGCGCGCGAAGCTGGCCGCCCTGCGGGCCGCGCAATGAGCGAAATCATATATACCGAGAGCTTCCTCGAGGACATGCTCCAGGTGAGAGAAAAGCATATCGAGGATGCCATCTTCGAGGCGATAGAGCTTCTGCCCTTCGTCCCCGTGCTTGGCTCGCGCGAGGTGCCTGCCGGACTCAGGCGAAGCTTCGGGGCCGAGGCGCGCAAGATAAGCGTCGCGCCTTTCGACGTGATCTACGTGCCGGTGAACGAGGACGACTTCCTCGTTCTCGGCCTCGTCCACCAGCGGGCTGCGCGCTAAGGCGCGCGTGTCGGTTCTGCGAGGGGCTGCCGACGAGGAATCTCTTGTGGCCGCCCTGCGGGCGGCGCGCCTGCGCTTGCGGGTGCTAGTCGTTGCCGCCGATGATTCCGTTGACGATCCCCGACACGATGGAGATCACGATGGCGGCCACGAACCCGCTGCCGAAGGTGGCGATCTCGAAGCCGACGTTGAACAGGCCGTTCGTCAGCCAGGCGGAGAGGTAGAGCACGGCGGTGTTCACCACGAGGTAGAACAGCCCCAAGGTGATCACCGTCACGGGCAGCGAGAGCACCTGCAGGATGGGCTTCACCGACAGGTTGATGAGCGCGAGCACGAGCGCCAGAAGCGCGATGCCCGCCCACGAGTCACCGCTCAGCACGTCGATGCCGGGCACGAGCCACACGGCGGCGCCCACGGCGACGGCGGTTACGATCCAGCGGACGATGAAGTTCATGGGGCTTTCCTTTCGCGAAGAGGTTTGGTCCACTATAGCAAAGTGATGTGAAAGCTCCTTGTGCGAAGCCGCGCGGTAACCGATGTGACAAAATGGTAAGCATGGAAAAGAAGAACGCATCACAACGCACCAGCAAGCGCCCCGCGGCAAGCGCGAAGGGCGACAAGCCGAAGCCGAAGCGCGCGAAGGCGGCGTCGGGCGGCGGCAAGCACGCGAAGCCCCAGCCTGCGAAGGGCAAGGTGCCGAAGGCGGGCGCGGGCAAGTCCGGCGCGAAGGCCGCGAAGTCGGGGCCTGCCAAGGCTCAAGCCCAGGCGAAGGCGCCGGGCTGCAAGCTCTGCGCGGTGTTCGGGCGCTGCGGCGGCTGCAGCCTGCTCGACATGCCCTACCGCGCGCAGCTCATCGAGAAGCAGCAGCTCGTGATCGACCTGTTCGCGCCGCTCGCTGACCTCACGGCGCTGCGCCCCATCCTCGGCATGGACGACCCCTTCCACTACCGCAACAAGGTGGTGTCGCCCTACGCGCCGGGCCGCAAGGCCGCCGCGCCGCCGCGCCGCGGCAAGCCGGCCGCGCGCCCGCAGGCGCATCGCGAGATCCTCACCGGCATGTACGCCAAGGGCACCCACCAGCTCATCCCCGCCGACACCTGCGCGCTCGAGAACGAGACGGCCAAGGCGATCACGCTCGTGGTGCGCGACCTCATGCGCCGCTGGGACATCGCTCCCTACGACGAGGACACGGGAGAGGGCTTCATGCGCCACTGCGTGGTGCGCGTGGGGCACTCGAGCGGCGAGGTGCTCGTGACGCTCGTGACCAACGACGACGAGTTCCCCTCGTCGAAGTCGTTCTGCCGCGAGCTCGTGCGCCGTGCGCCGGCCGTCACCACTGTGGTGCAGAACGTGAACACGCGCCAGACCAACGTGATCCTCGGCGAGAAGGAGCGGGTGCTCTTCGGCTCCGGGTTCATCCTCGACGAGCTCTGCGGCCTGAGCTTCCGCATCTCGTCGCACTCGTTCTACCAGGTGAACGCCGCGCAGACCGAGGTGCTCTACCGCGAGGCCGTGGCGCTGGCCGACCTGCGCGGCAGCGAGACGGTGATCGACGCCTACTGCGGCACGGGCACCATCGGGCTCGTGGCGGCGCGCGCCGGCGCCGGGCGCGTGATCGGCGTGGACAACGTGGAGTCGGCCATCCGCGACGCGCAGCAGAACGCGCGGCACAACCGCATCGACAACGCCGAGTTCATGGCGCTCGACGCGAGCGCGTTCATGGCCGCGCTGGCCGTGAAGCGCGCCGGGGACGAGCGCGAAGGCGACGCGGCTTCCGCGGGCAGCTTCGGCGCGGCCCCGGCGGACGCTCCCGCGGACGCCCCCGTAGCCGGCGTTCCCGCGAGCGCTCCCGCCGCGGACGCCCCCGCCGACGACCTCGTCGTCATGATGGACCCGCCGCGCGCGGGCTCCACCGAGCGCTTCCTGGACGCGGCCGTGCGCCTGGCGCCCTCGCGCATCGTGTACATCTCGTGCAACCCCGCCTCGCAGGCGCGTGACGTGGCGTACCTCGTGGAGCGCGGCTACCGCGTGGAGGTGGTGCGGCCGGTCGACATGTTCCCGCACACCGACCACGTGGAGTGCATCTGCAAGCTGGTGCGTGCAAAGGGTTGAAGCGTTGAGGGGCTCGGTTCCCAAGTCGCAAGGGGTCACGGTGGACCCATGAACGAACCTGTGGACGAGCCCATGGAAGGAACTTCGGAGTTTTGATCATGGCTGAAGGAAAAGCAAGCGAAACCATCGCGGCGCGCGTGATCGAGCAGGCGCGGCGCACCATGGCCGACCACGCGTTGGCCGGCCCCGACACGGCGGCCCTGCTCATGGTGTCGGGCGGGTCGGACTCCACGGCGCTCGCCTACGTCGCGTCCGAGCTGCGCGCGCAGGGCGCCCTCGGCGCGCTCGCCATGCTGCACGTGAACCACAAGCTGCGCGGCGACGACGCCGATGACGACGCGCGCTTTGTGGCCGAGCTCGCCCACGTTCTCGACATCCCGCTGTTCCAGTGCGAGATCGACATCGCCGCCGAGGCCGCGCGCACGCACGAGAACGTAGAGGCCGTGGCGCGCCGCGAGCGCTACCTGGCCGCGAACGAGGCGCTGCGCTCGATGTGCCAGCACGAGGCGTACCCGCTGGCTGACGGGCGCATCTTCACAGCGCACACCGCCGACGACCGCATCGAGAGCTTCTACATGCGCTCCATCGTGGGCACGGGCCCCGGGGGCTTCCGCTCCATGCGCTACCGAAACGGCCCGGTGGTGCGCCCCGTGCTCGACCTCACGCGCGACGAGCTGCGCTCCTACCTGCACGAACGCGAGCGCGCGGGGCAGCGCGTGGTGTGCGACGCGGCCGGCGAGCTCTGGCGCGAGGACGCCACCAACGCCCACACCGACCGCTTCCGCGCCTTCGTGCGCCACAACATCGTCGCGCGCGCGAAGAAGTGGGACGAGCACATGCCCGCCACGCTCACGCGGTCGATGAACCTCATCGCCGACGAGGACGACATGCTCGAGGAGATGGCCGCGCGCCTGGTCGAGGAGCAGGTATCGTGGGCGGCTCAGGACGAGGAGTGGGGGATCGACCTCACGGAGGGCTTCGTGCTGCAGCCCGGCTTCGGCGCCTCCCCGCGCCCGCTGCAGCGCCGCGCCGTGCGCCAGCTGCTGCTGCGCATGCTGGGGGCCGAGGCGCGCATCGAGGCGGCGTCGGTCGAGGCGGTGCTCGACGGCTTCGACGCGCAGACGGGCGCGCCAGCCAGCGGGTACGTGGCCAACATCCAGAGCGACCTGGCGGTGAGCGCCAACAAGCAGGGCGTGCGCGTGGAGCCCATGGCGTACTTCCGCGCGCGGCGGAAGAAGAAGGACGCGAAGGCGCCTTCGAACGGCAAGCAGAGCAACTAGACGAGCGATCGTGAGGAACGAGGCATGCAGGACAACCAGATGACCGACCAGATGACCGACCAGCCGGGCGAGCAGGCCGCCGACCAGCCGGGCGAGCAAGCGACAAGCCAAACAGCCAGCCAGGTGACCGACCAGGCAACCGACCAACCAGGCAGCCAGGCAGAAGGCGCCTCCGCCGCCGAGGGCGCGCCCGCGTTCGAGGTGATCCTCGCGAGCGGTAGCCCGCGGCGGCGCGAGCTGCTCGAGCAGGCGGGCGTTGCGTTCACGGTGCGCACGCCGGTGACGCCGGTGGACGAGTCGCTCGAGCCCGACCTGGCCGCGCAGCCCGAGGAGGCGTGCAAGAAGCTCGCCGAGCGCAAGGCCGGCGCCGTCATCCAGGAGGTGCTCGCGGAGGACTACACGGGCATGCTCATCGTGCTCGGCGCCGACACCATGGTGGTGAAGGACGGGCAGATCTTCGGCAAGCCGCGCTCGCTCTCCGACGGCAAGCACATGCTGCGCGCGCTGTCGGGCGCCACCCACGAGGTGATAACGGCGGTGTCGGTGTGGATGGTGGCGGCGCCCGAGGCCGAGAAGGTGTCGCTCGGGTTCCGCACGTTCGCCGACGTGAGCCGCGTGACCTTCCGCGACCTGACCGACGAGGAGATCGCCGACTACCTGCGCTGCGGCGAGTCGTTCGACAAGGCGGGCGCCTACGCCATCCAGGGCGCGGGCGCAGCGCTCGTGGAGCGCTACGAGGGCGCGCTCGACACCATCATCGGCCTGCCCGCCGCCCGCCTCGTGCGCGAGTTCCCCGACCTGCTCGCCGCCCGCTAGCCGCCCCTCCGCCTCTCGCGCGAGCTGCTCGCAGGCTGCCCGCTCCCGCGCCCCGCATCCCCCGCAGCCGCCCTCCCGCACGAGCTGCCCGCCGCCCGCAAGCCGCCCGCGCGGAGGGGTCGCGCCCCCGCTCCCTTCGCTTCCCGTATTCGGGTACCCCGGGGGCGCATGGTGCTTGCCTACATATTGAAGTTTGAGCAGGGTGCAGCCTGCCTTTTTCGTGGTATGATCGTGGGTAACGCAATAAAATGGGGAAGAAGCCCATCAAGCGGGGCAGCGCGCGCATGCAGCGCGCGCGGCGTCGCCGTGGGATTCGGCCGAGCGAAAGGAACTGGCAGGTGCGTGCTGGCTCGCAAACGAATCGTCAACGGGGAGGGGGACCCGCATGCTGAGCGTCGCTCCTCAGAACAAGAAGAAGACCGTGCTCGTGGTCGACGACTCGGTGTTCAACCGCGCGCTGCTCGCCGACATGATGGGCGACGAGTTCAACGTCATCGAGGCTGAGAACGGCAAGCAAGCCATCGCCGCCATCAGCAACCTGGGGCTGGGCATCTCGCTCGTGCTGCTCGACTACGTGATGCCCGAGATGGACGGCTTCGCGGTGCTGTCGGTCATGCAGAAGCGCGGCTGGATCAAGGACATCCCCGTGGTCATGGTGTCGACCGAGAGCGACCCGGCCTACATCGAGCGCGCCTACGAGCTCGGCGTCACCGACTTTCTGGCTCGCCCCTTCGACATGAACATCGTGCGCCACCGCGTGCGCAACACCATCATGCTCTACACCAAGCAGCGCATGCTGGCCGGCATGGTGGCCGACGAGATCAACGAGCGCGAGCGCGACGTCAACCTCATGGTGTCCATCCTGAGCCACATCGTGGAGTTCCGCAACGGCGAGAGCGGCATGCACGTGCAGCGCGTGCGCATCCTCACCGAGATCCTGCTCGCCCACATCGTGGCCAAGACCGACGCCTACCAGCTGTCCGCTGACGACATCTCGATGATCTCGATGGCCTCGAGCCTGCACGACATCGGCAAGATCGCCATCTCGGAGGACATCCTCAACAAGCCGGGCCGTTTGACGAAGGAAGAGTTCGAGATCATGAAGACGCACGCGGCCGTGGGCGCCGAGATGCTCGAGAACCTTCCCGCCGGCAAGGACGAGAAGCTCGTGAGGGCGGCCTACGAGATCTGCCGCTGGCATCACGAGCGCTACGACGGCCACGGCTACCCCGACGGCCTGAAAGGCGAGGACATCCCGCTGTCCTCCCAGGTGGTCGCGCTGGCCGACGTGTACGACGCGCTCACGAGCGCGCGCGTGTACAAGCCCGCCTACTCCCACGAGAAGGCCGTCGCCATGATCACGGGAGGCGAGTGCGGCGTGTTCAACCCGCTGCTCATGGAGTGCTTCAGCGAGAACGCCGACGACATCCACGACCAGCTGGAGAGCATCTCGCGTGACGGACAGGGCGGCTTCGGCTCGAACTACACGGCGAGCACGCTGGTCAACATGCGCAAGGACACCGTGACGAGCCACACCATAGACCTGCTCGACTACGAGCGCATGAAGTACAGCTTCTTCGCCGAGATGTCCAACGAGGTGCAGTTCGAGTTCACGCGCGACCCCGCCATGCTGGTGGTGTCTGACTACGGGCGCATCAACCTGGGGCTTCCCGAGGTCATGCCCAATCCGCTGGAGGACGGGGCGCTCCTCGACATGATCGGGGAGGAGGGCATGGACGAGGTGCGCCGCCGCATGACGGCCGCCGTGCCCGACGACCCGATCATCCACTTCGAGCTGTGCGGCGTGGTGCACGGCGAGACGCGCTGGTTCTCCGTGGTGGCGCGCACGCTGTGGTCGGACGACGACGCTCCCGTGCTCACGGGCGCGATCGGCAAGCTCGTCGACGTGCACGACCAGCGCTCGCTCATGCTCGATTTGCAGTTCAAGGCGTGGCATGACTCGCTCACCGCGCTGGCGAACCACGCGTATGCGCGCAAGCTGGCCATCGAGCGCATGTCGGCGTACCCCGACAGCAAGTTCGTCATGCTGATCGTGGACTTGGACCGCTTCAAGGAGGCCAACGACACCTACGGGCACGAGTTCGGCGACCACGTGCTGCGCTACTTCGCCGACCGGCTGCGCGCGAGCGTGCGCGAGGGCGATTTGGTGGCGCGCATCGGCGGCGACGAGTTCCTCGTGTTCATGCGCTGCGACCTCGAGACCGACCAGCGCCATCTGGCGGAGCGCATCCACCGGTTCATCCGCGGCGAGTACCGGGGCTTCCCGATCTCGTCGAGCATGGGCGTGTCCTGCTCGGTCGTCGTGGGCGACGACTACGACGAGATGTTCCGCTACGCCGACCGCGCGCTCTACCGCGTGAAGCACTCGGGCGGCGGCGCGGTCGCGCTCTGCACCGACGAGGTGGACCTCTCGCACGACCACACGAGCCTTTCCCCCATCGACGAGCTCGCCATCGAGAACCTCGAGAGGCGTGGGGGGGGGTCTACCCGATGAAGAACAAGAAAGACCTGGCGGCGCATACGACGCTGCCGACGAGACGCAAGGAGTAAGACCATGACCCTGGAATCATGCTATGCCATGATGGGCGGCGACCTGGAAGGGGTGCGCGGCCGTCTGCGCTCTGACGATCGCGTCGCGAAGTTCGTGGGCATGTTCCCGCACGACGATACGTTTGCCAGCCTCAAGAGCTCCTGGGAGGCCGGCAGCCTCCCCGAGGCGTTCCGCGCGGCCCACACGCTCAAGGGCGTGAGCCGCGACCTGGGCTTCACGCCGCTCTTCGAGGCGTCGGACACACTCGCGGACGTGCTGCGTCCCGCCAAGGACGGCGGAGCGGTTGACGTGGCGGCGGCCGAGCAGCTGATGGGGGACGTGGGGCGCGCCTACGAGCTCACGATCGAGGCGCTCGCGACCATCAACGCGTAAAACGAGCAGGTAAGCGCAAGGTGGCGCCCGGCTTTTCCTCGCGGGAGGCCGGGGGCGGGGCGCCATCGCGCACGAGAACTTCAGCAGGACGGAAGAAGAAGGTTTCTCATCATGAAAGGTGATGAAAAGAAGGAGCTCCGCTGGCGCGTCGGCATCGCGGCGGTCGCAGTGCTGTGCATCGTGGCGGTCGTCGGCGCGTTTCTGATGATAAACTACCAGCGCACGATCGCCCAGAACGAGATGTTCCTCGAGGCCAGCACGGACCAGGTGCTCAACCGCCTCGACAGCGAGTTCGAGTTCTCGCAGCAGAGCCTCTACCTGTCGCGCATCATCTTCGAGGAGGCCAACCCGCAAGGCGCCGAGGAGATCTGCAAGGAGCTGGCGTTTCTGGAGGCGAGCACGCCGTTCGAGCGCCTGGCTTTCGAGGGGACCGACCGCACCACGTACAACTCGCGCGGCAAGGTCGGCGAAGCGCCCCCGCGTACGACGCAGATCACCCAGGCGGGCGTCACCGCGCTTTTGGACGAGCGGATCGGCGAGGGGCTCAACATCGTGTTCTACGAGCCCGTCTACCACGGGGAGGAGTACCTCGGCATCCTGACGGGCGTGTGGAGCAACGACCTGCTCGAGGAGGCCATCTCGGCCACGTTCTTCAGCGAGTACACGTCCACCTACCTGTGCGACACCGACGGCACCGTCATCGCGTGCTCGAGCAACTTCGTGACGGTCACCTCCGACAAGCTCGACATCTCCTCGGTTGACAGCACCGACGGCACCACGGTCGGCGAGATGCAGGAGTCGTTGGCGCGCGGCGAGAGCGTGACGTTCTCCTACGAGTCGCCGCGCGGCCTCGGCCTCGCCTACATGGTGAAGCTCTCCGACCACGACTGGACGCTGGTGCGCACCTACCCCAGCAACATCAACAGCTCCTTCGTGGAGAGCACGAACTTCATGGGCATCGCGGTCGTCGTGGGAATCATCGTGGTGTTCTCCATCATCGTGGCGATCATCATAGCGCGCTCCTCGCGTGAGAACAAAGCCATCGCCTTCGAGAAGGACAAGTTCGTGCGCGTGGCTGATGCGTCATCCGAGCTGTTCAAGCGCTTCGCGATCCTCGACCTGGAAAACGGCAAGTACGAGTACATCAAGGGCGAGGACCTCGACGGGCGCCTGCCCATGCGCGGCGAGATCGAGGACTTCTCCAGCTACTGGATCAGCCAGGCCGTCTACGACGACGAGCAGGAGAAGGTGCGCGAGATGATCGACACCTCGGTCCTCCAGAGCAACTTCGACGACGGCGTGCGGATCCTGCGCTTCGAGTACCGCGTCAGCTTCCAGGGCGAGACGCGCTGGCTGCAGCCCTCCATGGTGTGCCTGCGCCGTACCCCCGACGGGCGCGCGGCCAGCCTGCTGTACGCCGTGCAGGACGTGACCGTGGTGAAGGAGGAGGAGGCACGCGCCCGCGAGGCGCTCGAGGACGCATGCCGCGTCGCTGACCAGGCGTCGCGTGCGAAGAGCGACTTCTTGGGCAGCATGAGCCACGACATCCGCACGCCGATGAACTCCATCATGGGCCTCACGGCCATCGCGACCATGCACATGGACGACCCCGAGCGCGTGAAGGACTGCCTGCAGAAGATCACCGTGTCGAGCCGGCATTTGCTCGGCCTCATCAACGAGGTGCTCGACATGGCGAGGATCGAGAGCGGCAACATCGGCCTGTCCGAGGACGACTTCGACCTGCCCGAGGCCGTGGAGAACCTGCTCACCATCATCCACCCGCAGGTGGCGGCCAAGCACCAGCACCTGAAGGTCGACATCTCCAGCGTCACGCACGAGCACGTGGTGGGCGACTTCATGCGCCTGCAGCAGGTGTTCGTGAACATCATGGGCAACTCGGTGAAGTTCACGCCCGAGGAGGGCACCATCGGGATGACCATCAAGGAGATCCCGTCGCGCATCAGCGGCTGCGCGCAGTACGAGTTCACGTTCACCGACACGGGCTGCGGCATGAGCGAGGAGTTCGTCCAGCGCGTGTTCGACCCCTTCGCGCGCGCCAACGACAACCGCGTCACCAACTCCGAGGGCACGGGCCTGGGCATGTCCATCGTGAAGAGCGTCGTGAGCCTGATGAACGGCACGATCGACGTGAAGAGCAAGCTGAACGAGGGCACCACGTTCATCGTGACGGTGCACCTGAAGCTGCGCGAGGTGGACGCCGAGGACACGACGGCGCTGGCCGACCTCAACGTGCTGGTGGCCGACAACGACGAGACGGCGTGCGAGGGCGCCTGCGAGCTCCTCGAGGAGATCGGCATGAACCCCGAGTACGTGCTGTCCGGCGACGCCGCCATCGCGCGCGTGAGGGAGGCGTACGACACGAGCGACGAGTTCACGGCGGTCATCCTCGACTGGAAGATGCCGGGCAAGAGCGGCATCGAGACGGCGCGCGAGATGCGCAAGTTCCTGCCTGACCACGTGCCGATCATCATCCTGTCGGCGTACGACTGGATGGCCGTGGAGCAGGAGGCCCGCATGGCCGGCATCGACGCGTTCGTGTCGAAGCCGCTGTTCAAGTCGCGCCTGATCCACGTGATGAACGACCTTCTGGGCGAGGGGCGGCACGAGGACGCGCGCGACCACACCGACCTTCTGCGCGAGGCTGACTTCTCCGACAAGCGCATCCTTCTGGTGGAGGACAACGAGATCGCGGCCTCCATCGGGCTCGACATCCTGTCGTTCACCGGCGCCGCGGGCGAGCGCGCCGAGAACGGCAAGGTGGCGATCGAGATGCTGCGGGACAACCCGCCGGGCTACTACGACCTGGTGCTCATGGACGGGCAGATGCCGATCATGAACGGCTACGACTGCGCCCACGCCATCCGCTCGATGGGCCTGTCCGGGCGTCCCGACCTCGCGGCGCTGCCCATCGTGGCGCTCACCGCCGACGCCTTCGCCGACGACGTGAAGCGCGCCCTGAACGCGGGCATGAACGCCCACATGACCAAGCCGCTCGAGATCGACACCCTCATGAAGGTCCTCACCGAGTTCCTAGGGTAAGGGAAGGGAGCATGAAAAAGGGGCAGGCGCGATAACGCGCCTGCCCTTTCGCTATTCTGAGGCGGCTTGTCTTACAGCCCCTCCACCTCGAATCGCTTCGCGAGGGCCTCCTGGTGGTGCCCGTACTGCAGGGCCACCTCCTTCGCCACCTTCCCCGACTTCACGAGCTCGAAGAGGCTCTGGTCCATGGTGCGCATGCCCTCGGCCCCGCCGGCGGCGATGGCGCTGTCGATCTGGTGCGTCTTCGCCTCGCGGATGAGGTTGCGGATGGCGGTGTTCGTCACCATGATCTCGAAGGCCGGCATCACGCCGCCGTCGATCGTGGGCACGAGCTGCTGGCTCACGATGGCGCGCAGCACCATGGACAGCTGGATGCGGATCTGGCGCTGCTGCGAGGCCGGGAACGCGTCGACGATGCGGTCGACCGTGCTCGCCGCGCCCGAGGTGTGCAGCGTCGAGAACAGCAGCTGCGCCATCTCGGCAGCGGTGACGGCCGTGCCGATGGTCTCCTGGTCGCGCATCTCGCCGAGCAGGATGACGTCGGGACTCTCGCGCATGGCCGAGCGCAGCGCCTCGCCGTACGTGGCCACGTCCGTGGGCACCTCGCGCTGCGTCACGATGCACGTGCCGTGGCGATGCACGTACTCGATGGGGTCCTCCATGGTGACGATGTGCCCCGTGCGCTCGTGGTTGAGCTTGTCGATGATGCATGCGAGCGTGGTGGACTTGCCCACGCCGGCCGGGCCCGTCACCAGCACGAGGCCCTTCTGGAACTGCGTCAGGCGCAGCACCTCGTCGGGGATGTGGAAGGCGGCGGGGTCGGGCAGGCCGAAGGGGATCACGCGGATCACCGCGCCGTACGACCCGCGCTGGCGGAAGATGTTCACGCGGAAGCGGCCGATGCCCGCGATGGCGAAGGAGAAGTCGTCGTCGTGGTTGTAGCTGCGCTCGAACTCGTCCATGCTGCGCCCGGAGACGGCGTAGATGCTGCGCACGATCTCCTTGGTGTCGGCAGGCATGAACGGGGCGATGTCGAGGCGGATCTGCCGGCCGCTCGCCTCGTAGGTCAGAGGCAGGCCGGCGATGATGAAGACGTCAGACGCGTTCACGTCCACCATGTCCTTGAGCAGCTGTTTCAGTTCCATGTTTTCTCCTATCGTGATTGAGCGGAGCCCGACCACAGCACCTCGCCAGAGCCGGCTTCATTCCATTGGGTAGTGGCACGCCACTGAGAGATCTCGTAGGTGGCGTCAGGGCGTATGGTGAGGACCACCGAGAGCGTGCGGCCGCTGTCGCAGGTGAACTCGACGAAGGCCTGGCTGCCCTGCAGGTAGGCGTCCTCGTAGCCGCTGATGACGTCCTGCACGGCGAGCAGGGCGGCGCTGGCGGTGTCGCCCTCGGCGCCCGCGCTTGCGCCTGCGCGCACGGCGGCGAGCGCCCCGTCGACCTCGGCGACGAAGCCCTGCGCGGCCTGCTCGTTGACGTAGGTGTCGGTGGTGAAGCGCGCCTGCTTCTCGGCGGCGCTATAGGCGGCCTGCGCCGTGGTCACGGCGAGCACGGCCATGACGGCCAGGCACAGCACGATCACCAGCGAGAACAGGCTCACCGGGCCGATGCGCACCGACCCGCCCTGCCCGGCGTGGGAGTTGCGGCTCATAGCTCCACCTCCTCGCGCTCACGCGCGCCGCCTGCGGCGAGCGCAGCTGCGTCGGCGGGGCTCGCGGTTCTGCCCGCGTCGTGCGCGGCCTCGTCTGCGGCGAGCGCGCCGCCTGCGAGGCTCGCGGTGCCCGTGAGGGTCGAGAACTCGTCCGCGACCGAGAAGCTCGAGAAGCTCACGGCCTGCGTGGCCCCGCTCGCCCGCGCAGCCACGGCCGCGTCCGAGACGTAGCGCGCCGTGTCGAGCGCATAGATCGCGTGCCCGTCGCGCGAGACGGTGATGTGCGCCTCGTAGAGCACGCCCGCCTCCTGCGCGTGCTGCTCGACGTCGCGCGTGAGCTGGAAGCCCTCGGCGATGCCCGCGCTCGCGCCCAGGCCTGCGCCCGTTGCGCCGCGGCTCTGCCCCGCGGGGTCGGCCGCGAACGCCTCGGCGTCGTTCGACGCGAGCGCCACGGCGTACGACAGGTCGTCGGCCGCCGCGCCGCGCTCGTAGGACGACACCATGAGCCCGGTGAGCACCGCCAGCGAGCCCATCATGAACACGAGCAAAAACAGCGCCTCCACCACGAACGCGCGCTCGTGGCGCGTCCGCTGCTCGACCGGGCGGGCGCGGCGGCGCATGCGCTCCATGTTGGCGGCCGTCGTGTCGTGCTGGTCGTATTGGTCGGACAGGACGTCAGGCATCTCAGGCACCTCCTCGCACGCTGCGCAGGGCGACGCACGCGGAGCCCTGGTCGGTGTAGATGGTCAGGAGCCCGTTTCGGTACTCGAAGTCGAAGCGGCTCGACTCGACCACTTCGCGCGCCCGCTCGGGCGTGAACGCCGAGCCCGCGCGCGTGTACTCCTCCATGACATGCCCCTCGTACCAGTACAGGCGCGTCTCGTAGGTGCCCGCCTCGAGGTGCTCGGTCAGCACGAGCGCCGGGCCCTCGGGTCCGGCGGCCACGCCCACGGCGTCGGTCACGTCGTTGGTGCGCACGGAGTTCGACAGCAATGACAGCCCCAGGCGCATCTCGTCGGCCTCGGTGCGCATGGCGTTCGCCGAGCGGTACGCGCTCATGCCGACCAGAAGCGCCACCAGCAGGAACAGCGTGATGACGGCGAACAGCAGCGTGGCGAACATCCGCCCGCCGCGCCCCTGCTCGCTCGTCCGCGCGCCCCGCGTCGTCTCGTACCCGGTCATTTCGCCAACACCACCACGTTGGGCATCACGTTGCCCGCGAACACGCTGTAGGTGATCACGTAGTCGCTGTGGTTCACCACCAGCCCGTAGTTGTCCTCGAGGTAGGTGAGCGAGGAGGGGTAGGACCCCTCGATCGCGCAGCACTGCTTCGCGCTGCTCAGGATGGCGTTGCGCACCGACACCTCGCCCTGCTCGCGCAGCGACGCGCTGATCTGGCCGTATGCGAACCATCCCGCCACCACGACGAGCACGGCCGCAACGAGCGCGCCCATGCGCCGCCGCGTTCGGCGCCTTGCCTGTTCTCGTGTAAGCTCGCGATGCATGGCGCTATCCTATCGAGCTCATGATGCCGATCAGCGGGAGCATCACGGCGATCAGCGTAGCGCCGATGCTCACGGTCAAAAACGCCGCCAGCGTCGGCTCCACGCTGTCGATCACGCTGTCGATGCGGGTGACGGCGTCGTCGAAGAACGTGTCGGACAAGCTCGAGAGCACGGTCTCCAAGCTGCCCGTGCGGGAGCCCACCATGAGCATGCGCGCGTACATGGGCTCGAGCACGCCGCTCTCGGAGATGGCCTGCGGGAGGCTCTTGCCCTGCGCGGGGTCAACCATGACGTCGCGCGCCCGCGCGAGCTCGTCGTGCAGCTCGGCGTGCTCGACCATGTCGACCGCGCGCTGCATGGCCGTGTCGGTGTCGATGCCGGCCGAGATGAACGTGGCCAGCGCCGCGGTGAAGCGCGCGATGGCGATCTGGCGCATGGGGTCGCGCGTGGCCGGCACCTTCTCGAGCAGGTGCACGAGCTTCTCGCGCCCGCCCGGCGTCGAGCCCACGGCCATGCCCACGAGCACGAGCACCGTGCACAAAAGCGTGACGGCGAGCGCCGCCCAGCCGATGATGATGGACACGTTCACGTAGGCGAACGAGCCGGCGGTCAGGTCGCCCGAGAGGCCCTCGTACACGTCGACGAACACGGGCAGGATCACCGCCGCGGCGAACAGCAGGATCACTGACATCACGCAGAGGAGCGCAGCCGGGTACGCGATGGCGCTGCGCGTCTTGGCGTAGAGGCGGTCTTCCTCGTCGTAGTGCTTCGCCAAGCTCCACAGCACGCTCTCGAGGCGGCCCGAGCTCTCGCCCGCGGCCACCATGTTCACCAGATGGGCGGGGAACGCGCCGCTGAGCTCGAGCGCCTTCGCGAGCGGCCTCCCCTCGACGAGCGCTGCGTACACGTCGCCGCATGCGGCCTTGAAGCCTCCGGCGTCCTCCTGGGCGCCCTTGCGCGCGCCGGCGCCCTGCTGCTCCTCGCCGAGCAGGTACAGCGCCTCGTCCGTCTGGATGCCGGCGGAGTACATGATGGCCAGGCTCTCGCAGAAGGCGGAAAGCGCGCCGCTTTCGAGCATCTTTGTTGCCATGTCCGTGTTCGCTCCTTGTCTTTCTGTCTCTCTGTGTCTCAATCTCGGTGTCTCTGAGCTGCTGTTTGCCTGGTCGCGCGATGTCAGTAGACGTATCGGTCGGTGTACGAGCTGCCGTCGCCCACGAAGTCTGCCGACCCGCCGGCGGCGAACGTCAAGTCGACGCGCGTCCAGGTGTTCTCGCTCACGGTGAAGCTCGCGGCAACCCAGCTCCCGTCGATGTACACCATGTTCCAGGCATGGTAGATTCCGTCGGGAGCCACGTCGCCGGTGACTATCTTGCAGGGGATGCCGACGCTGCGCAGCATGGCCGCCGTGAGCGACGCGTAGTCGAAGCAGATGCCGCTCTTCGAGGCGATGGTGGCGTCGGGGTCGGGCACGTAGCCGGTGGCGTCGACGAGGGAGGCGGCCTTCTGCTCGTCGTACGTCACGTTGGCGCACACCCACTCGCATATGGCCCGCAGCGCGTCGCCTTCGTTCTGCGCGCCCGCGACGAGCTGGCTGGCGAGGCGCGTGCTCTCGCTCGCCTCGTCGAAGTCGCAGAAGCGGTTGGGCCGGAGGAAGGGCTGGAACTCGTCGGCGAGCTGCACGGTGGCCGGCACCTGGTCGGACAGCGCCGCGTAGCGCGTGCCCGAGGTGTTCTCCCACACGCAGAAGGTGTAGCTGCCGTCGCCCATGTTCAGCGGGCACGCGATGGGGGTGCCGTCGCCGGGGAGGTCGTAGTAGTAGCTGACGCCGCCCTGCGCCACCTCGAACTTCAGGCGCGCCGACGAGGTGGCCGAGACGGCCACGTAGCCCTCGCTCGTGTGCGAGGTGTCGATGAGCGCGCCGTTGCTGTTCACGGCAGCGGCGGCGTCGAAGGGGGCCAGCGCGGGCGCGGCCTGCTCGAAGGCGGCTCCCGAGGTCGTGCCGCCCGTGGCCGCGTTCGAGCTCGCGCCCTGCGCGTTCCCGCCGCACGCCGCGAGGGACAGCGCCGCCGCCAGCGCGAGGGCCGCCGCGAGCAGCGCGCGGGCGGCGCGCGGGATGCCGCGGTGCGCCGGGCGCGCGGAGCGCGCGGCGGTG
>NZ_JAAKEC010000011.1 GCF_011038975.1 Adlercreutzia sp. ZJ176
CTTGATCTACGCCGCGCTGTTGCGCAAGAAGGTAGTGATGCCCCTGGCCTACCTGTGCTCGTAGGGCACTAAAAATCGAACCTTCAAAAATCAGCCCTATCAAGGGCGTAGGTCGTTGTACCCAAAAACGGGTTTGAACAGGTGTTTTAGTTGTCAAAGATACGTTCAATTAAGAGTGTTTTGCCTGATGGCGAGTTGATTATTGCGGTTTACTACCTAACATTTTGCCTAGAACCGGGAGGCGTGGCACTTCCCAACTACAACGAGTAGGCCGCACATGGCGGATCCTCCGATCTCTCGGAGGCGATGCGCTTGTTCTAGGTTTTTAAGGTTCGACATCACTTTTTTTGAAATACCCCTGTAAGGGGCTTGGGTAGGTGCGCCCTAAAATCAGGCTAATTTGGCAGAACCTCCATCGACTTTACTGTGTTTTACATTCATCATCGCAGATCAGGCTAAGCTTTTGCTCGAATCGTCCACACTAAATCCTGGATACCCCAAGTTTGCAGGACCAGCGACTTTCATGACAGGTTTCTGGTCATCGACGACGAAACCGTCTACCATATCGGTGCCTCTCTCAAGGATGCCGGGAAAAAGACTTTTGCTCTAGCACTCCTTAATGACGATGAAATAAAAGGGGCGCTTTTGAGTAAGCTTGAAGAGGAGTTCTGATCTGGTGTAGCGCATCGAAAGCGTTAATCCCTTACTTATAATCCCAGCAAGCCGTCGTGTTTGGGATATGTGGTGGTAGCATTAAATGCGGACATTCTTTCGGTTCGACGGGAGTTCAACCGGCTTGGCAGGCGTTGCCGCGTTTCCTAATGCGGCAATTCGACATAGCGCTATATGCTGTGACAGCTTTGACCTCCCATCTTGGGTTTGTTGATAAGATGTTTGCCACAGTAGGGCTTTGATGCCACTGTGCTTGTTGATGAAAAACCTCCGAAGTTTTGTAAGGGTCGGCCCTACCGTGGCTGGTCCCTAGTGTTTATGGTGTGGTTTCCTTACAGCTCATTCGCCAGAACGTCGGCTATTCGCTCGCTTGCGTGCCCATCGCCGTAGGGATTGGATGCATGCGACATCGACTCGTAAGCGGTGTGGTCGTCCAACATAAGCGAGAACTCTCGGTAGATGGTCGTCTCCTCGGTGCCGACCAGGCGCAGCGTGCCTGCCGCCACGCCCTCGGGGCGCTCGGTGGTGTCGCGCATGACGAGCACGGGCTTGCCGAGCGAGGGCGCCTCCTCCTGGATGCCGCCCGAGTCCGTGAGAATGAGATACGACCGAGCCATGAAGTTATGAAAGTCAACCACCTCGAGCGGGTCGATGATGCGCAGGCGGTCGAAGCCATCGAGTTCCTCGTGGGCGGCCTTCCGTACCTGCGGGTTCATGTGGATCGGGTAGACGGCCTTGGTGTCCGGACGTTCCTCCATGACGCGACGAATGGCACGAAACATGCAGTGCATGGGTTCGCCAAGGTTCTCGCGGCGGTGCGCCGTTATGAGGATGAGACGGCTCCCGACAGCCCAATCGAGCTCAGGGTGGAAGTAACTATCGCGCACCGTCGTATGCAACGCATCGATGCCAGTGTTGCCAGTCACCCAAATACGATCAGCTGGTTTGCACTCATCAAGCAGATTTTTTTTAGATGCCTCCGTTGGCGCAAAATACCAGTGACTCACTACGTCAACAGCCTGCCGATTGAACTCCTCCGGCCAAGGAGATTGGAGGTTGTGGGTGCGGAGGCCCGCCTCCACATGCCCCACAGGAATCTGCAGGTAGAAGCAAGCCAAGGCCGCCGCAAAACTCGTCGTCGTGTCGCCGTGTACAAGCACGCCATCGGGACGCTCAGCTTCCAACACCTCCTTGAGATTCAGCAACACGTTGCAAGTCACGTCAAAGAGCGTCTGACCAGGTTTCATGATCGCCAAGTCGTAATCTGGCACGACATCGAAGACCCGCAACACCTGATCGAGCATTTCTCGATGTTGACCCGTTACACAGACAACAGTTTCGAACTTCTCAGATCTTCCCTTTAGCTCGTTCACGAGAGGACACATTTTGATTGCTTCCGGTCGCGTACCAAATACCAGCATCATTTTCATTGTCATTTTCCTTTTACAATACCGCTAGGTTCTTTGATTTCCACTATGAGAGCAAATCGGGCATCTCAAAAAACCAGCGCCCACTAAATCCGGGATACCCTAAACTTCGAACCGCCATTCTGCAGATTAGAACTTTGAGCCGATAAGCTTAGCCGCTGCCCACGACGAGGGAACGACTCGGCCAAAAAGAAGCGCCTTGGCCAAACCATGATTCTCTATAAGAATTGGCTTGAGGTATATATTATTGAGATAATCCATCGAACGCAGCTCGTCACATGCCAAACGATACTCGGATAAGTTGTTGTTTCGTGCGGATATTAATGCGAGTTGCAGCAGAGAATAGATCACGCGATAATCAAAATAAGAGGACCATTCGCTATCCAGGCCAAACTCTTTCGAAATTACTCTTTGAGCCTTTGTGAGAAGCACATTGTCCCTGTATTTTTCTACGCTGGCATACGACGAACTCATAGAGACATGGCCAACGCGATAAAAGTAGAGCTGATCATCTACGGTCGTGATTCTCTCTGCCATCGCAAGCAACAGAGAGCAAGATCCATCGCTACATCGTTCAAGCATGCCCGAAAAGTTAGCTGCTCGTAGGTAATCCTTTTTGAAAAGCTTATTCCAAAGCTGCGTATTGCGCTCTACTGTATGAGGAGTCGCCTGCCCATCAATCCGTCTGAACCATTTCTTCTTTCGGGGTGTTTCTGCTGGGAAAAAGACATAGTCACAAAGGACAATCTGCGCATTTGTTTTCCTCGCTTTATCAATTAGAACTTTATACATTGCGGGCTGGACATAATCGTCCGAATCGACCCATCCGATATACTCTCCCCTTGCATGCTTTAGCCCCTCAATACGAGCTTGCGCCAAACCAACACCCGGGCCATCAACAAGAAAGAAGTTCTCGTAGCACTCGCAAAACCGACTCGCAATTGATCTCGTGCCATCAGTTGACGCGTCATCGACAAGCAAAACCTCGTAGACGAATCCCCTACTGTCGAGATTCACGAGGGACTGGAGGCATTCGCCGATGTAACGTTCCGTGTTCTTCGCGGGAACAATAATTGATATGTCCACTTTTGATTCCATAGAAGATAACCCTCTCAGTTCGCTATTCGATATTCGACCACTCTTGCCGGAACGCCAACCGCTACCGTTGTTTTCAAGGTTTTCTACCAACTTTTTGACTAGAACCAAAACCATCCTTCTCGGCACTGCCGAGATGCGATTCCCGATTCACAAGTTGCACCTGACTGGTAATTACCGCAGATTCCAAGTCGTTTAGAACGATTCGAGTAAACTCGCTTGAACCGCTTCCGTTCAATAATTCGGAGTCTAAAAAAAACTCATGCCTTCTAATGAAACGTTCGTCGCGTAAATAGTCGAGAACCGGCGCATCTACGCCTGATTTGACAATGTTGTCGTACATGAAAGCCTTAAGGAACGCATCCGAGAAGCGATTGAGCATTACGTCTGTCATCGGCGGGATGACCAGAGCGGGCTTGGCGCCGATTACCCTAATTTGCTCTACGATCTCGCGAAGGTACTTCCGATTGACTTCGAACTCTGATGCCATTCTTTCTGCTGGCGCAGCATCTTTCAGATTCTCCAGGCCGAAGTTCCTACACCATGCCTGCTCCATGCAAAGTGCTTCTTCTTCCCGCTCTTCTTCACTCGTGCACTGACGAACTGGCGTCGTCACGGAAGCATCCCTCACAACAGAGAGCAAAGCCCTTTTCGATGACAGAACGGGCAACATACGCTCCTGAAGCGCAATCAGAGGGCTGTATTCCCTGATGTCCTCACGAGGCAGAAAATGGTAATACATTCGGTTGTTCTGCCCCGGGTAGTGAACCACAGCAAACAATAGCGGGGCAATGGCAACGATCACGATGGCGCCAGTCGCGAATCTGTCCGAATACCGGCGAAGTATCGCAAGATCGTACGAAAGGGTCTGCGACTTGAGCGCGAAGTTGAAGCCTTTGACCCTCGCAGCCTGGTAGTCGAACGCTTCGCGCGCATGCGCGGAGCCGAGATTGGCCACGGTCAGCTCCCTCGGCACCTCTTCGATGTATTTCTCCAGCTGCAAGACCTTGAGCTTCCAGTGGTTCGTTCCGAGGTATCTCACATTCGCCACAAAGACGCACGCGACGAGAGCCATCGCGACGATTAAAACGACTAGCAGCGCATCAACGAGCATGACTCGCCTCCGTCCAATGCAATGACCTGACCCGTCATATGGCGAGCTGCAGACGAAACGAGCCACACAGAAAGATCGGCGATTTCCTCGACAACGGCCATCCTTTCGTCAGACGCTGGTGGATACCCCAGCTCGCTTTCCGAGGATCTCCCATTGATAGGAGTAGCAACGGGTCCAGGCGCTATGGCATTCACCGTAACTCCCTTCCCGAGTAATTCCTTGCCAAGACCCTCCGTCAAGCCGCATATCCCGTGCTTGGAAGCCGCATAACATGACCATGCGCCCATAAGTCCCGTGTTCGAAGCAATGTTGATCACAGATGCCTCTATCTTCCTCTCGATGGCTCGCCTACAGAACTCCTGGGTTACAAAGAAAGTCCCTTTGAGATTCGAGTCAAGCACCTCATCCCATTTCTCCTCTGAGCAATCAAGGAACGAGGCGTACCTGTACACCCCGGCGCTGTTGACCAAAATGCTGGGGGGATCCAACGAAAACGCGTCCTCCATAACGCGCGCAATGGCTGCTCGATCTCGAACGTCTAGCTGATGTGCGACAAATCCCCTCTCGCCCAACTCTGCGAGCTTCGAGGCGTTTCTTCCTGTCACATGCACGACCGCTCCCTCGTCGCTGAATCTTTCGACAATCGCCAGGCCAATTCCGCTCGTCGCGCCGGTTACAAGTGCAGACCGCCCTTGTAACCTCGCGTCTGCTGAGAGAACATTGACGTTTGCATAGACGGGCTGCTTTGCCAACACGTCTTTAACCTTTTTCAGTATTTCAATCATAGAGCCCTTCTGTCCAGTATCGTCGATAGCAGCTTCCTCGCCAGCCTGACCAAATCAAAAGCCTTAACGACGCCGATCAGTAGAACGGAACTCGCAAGGAGCTTCAGCGCCACCGAATCGGCCATAAATGACAGCGCCATCCAGGCGACGAGAAGCACCCACACAACACCGACCCTCACGTTGAAGAGCATGCCCATGTCGAACGCGCCTTGAAAATAGAGCACAGCGAGCATGAACGTGAGCATGATGGCATAGCCCGCAAGAACAGCGCATGCCAAGCCGACAGCGCCGAGACTCAAGAGTGCAACCGTGCAAAAGATGGTCGCTATCGCCCAGATCAGGTTGCCCATGAAGGCTGTCCACATCTTCTGCCTTTGGATCACTTTTCGATTGACCCCATTGAGATATGATCCGACCACGCACGAAGCCATGAGCGCTGTCATGCAGTCGGAGAAGCTCGTTGCGTCATATGTTTCGCCGTACAGAACAGTCAGCACACCAGAAAACGGAGCGATGAGTGCAGATATCATTATTGCAACGATCCACTCAGTTAACATGCTGAGCCTCTCGATGCTTTCATCCGAATCCTTGGCGGCAATAAGAATAGGAAGCATCGCGTTTCCGAACGCGCCAAGAACGGTGGTGACCATCGTTCTCCACTGGAAGGCAGCAGAGTAGAGGCCGTACTCGGCATAACCTGCGGGCAAGTTGATAAGAAGGACGCCGCAGACCCAGTTCACCGGACCGACTAGAACGCCCGCAAGCATCGTCGGCAGAGCGAAGGAGCCCAGCAGTCGCAGCTCGCTTTTCGCACCTTTAAGATCGAGCCTTAAACTAAAGCGCCTCAGCTCCCTCCTAACAGAAACCCAGTACACCAGGTTAGTGACCACGGCAACAATAGCAAGTGCCACGATGTAGCCGTCCACTCCCCAGAGAGTAGCCGCAACGGGACAGAATATGATGTTCGCCATCCCTGAAACGATGTCAACCGTCATCACCTGTCGAAAGCGCTCCAAACCAACGAGTGTTCCCCGCTGGATTCCGTTATACGTGGAAAACGCGAGCGTTACTGCAGCTACTCTTAAGTAGGGGGCCATCGACGAGGACCCGAGCTGGGATTGCGCGATCGTATCCGCCGCCGCGAAAAGAATGACAGCAAAGGACACGGATGACACAAACCCTACAGCAGCCGACATGCCGAGTATTCGATTGAGGCGATCTTTGTCGCTGTCTCTTAGCTCAGCAGCAAAGCGGGTCGTCAGAACCCCCAGCCCCAAAGCAGCCATGGCTGCAAACACCGCTGTGGTATTGACCACTATGCTTGCCTGACCATAAAGTGTTGCGCCCAAGATGCGGGAGGCAAGCACCTGTGCTATGAAAGCAGCTCCTTTACTCGCGCAAAGCCCGGCTATATTGTAGCCAAGTGCAGAGCCTATTCGCGCAATGCCCCCCATAGAGTTAAACGCACCCCTTGCTCAAGAGCTTGCGAATCAGCCTCTTCGCCCTCAAAAGGAATGAATCAGAGGCGTTTCTTCGAATGGCGTAGTCGAAACCATGAGCCGCAAGATCGGCGTAGAAGCTCTCAGAGCGCGAGTCAAGCTTCACGCAGCGAGTCAAAGCGTTCATGTTGGCGGGTGTCAGCGCTTGCTCAAAGGGCACCTCATTCCAGACGAGTCGAGATGCGGCATCCTCGAACAGTCCAACTCCTCGCGTCGTGTTAACGAACACAACGGAGACGCCATGTGAGGTATCGATGTCAGGAAGGACCCTTTCAACGCCCCAGAAATCTCCCAGGGTCACGTCACTGCCGTGAGGCGTGCCCTTGAAGCGGCAACGCTCGCAGCATTCGCGTACGTAGAGAGGGTGGACGATGTATCCCCGCATGAACCCGTCGGTGTCTCTATCCTCGCGATAAACGCTTCCGTCGTCGAAGTCGACCCTCGTCGAGAATTGATTCCAGCTGATCTCTTTGTTCTTGAACCAAACCTTCGCCACACGGCTACCAGCGTTTCTCTCCAATGATTCGAGATACTTGCGATAGACAAGGGGCGAGTTGCACCCTAGACAAAGGAAATCAACGGTAAAGAGGTTCGCTGGATCGCCAACTAGCGTCTTCAATGCGGCTATCTCACACGGAGCTGCAGCGTACAAAACCTTGCGCCCAGCATCAAGAAGGCGCTTCGCTTCCAGATAGGTTTCTTTCTTGTCGCTTTGGGCATACTTCGACTGCCGAAGCCGCGGAAGATCACCTATATCCTCGACAAGTATATGGGCTATCTGGTTGTCCTTGTCGTACGCCGCACCGAATACCGCTCCTCCTTCGAGAAGTACCTCGGTTGCAAGCTCGGTGAACAAACCCCCCGAGGTGCTTAGGTAACGAGTATCTTCATTTCTTGAATATGCAGCATATGTGTGCATAACTGGCGTCAGGGCCGAGTCTGGCGATGATGACAAGACGGGGCATGACTGCACGCACTTTCCACACGAGACGCACGCGTTCTCGTCAACACAAGGGCAGAGGAAGCCCTTCTTATCCGGTTGCATGGAAACCGCATTCGTCGGACAGATGCTGTGGCAGGCCGTGCATCCTGTGCAATCCGTCGCATTTACCGTCTTTCCCACATGCGGTCTTCTCAATCCCACCAGACACCCTCCTTAATTACCTTTGCAGGGATGCCTGCGACCAACGAGTTGGGCGGTATGTCTTTGGTAACAAGTGCCCCCGCTGCGACTATCGATCCTTCACCGACGGTAACGCCCTTGAGAATAGTCGATCGAGTTCCGATCCATACATGATCGCCTATTACAACCGGTCTTGCAGCGACCGGTTGGCCGCAAATCGAATGATGATCGGAATCCATAATCGTCACGTCATGTGAAATGGCGACCTCTTTCCCTATGTTTATCGATTTGGCGCAACGAATCTTGCAGCTCGAGTTGATGTAGCCGCTTCCGAGGGTGAGCTCGCCTCCCGGAAACACAACGACATCGGCATCATAGAAAAATGAGAAGCTACCAAGCGCTCTCACCCTCGCTCCTTTGTCCAATCTGATAGTGGACTTTCTCTCACCTCGGCTGACGCAATTGGTATTGATGAATAGCCTCGCTCCTTCGTTAACTCGAAGCTCTGCCCCTCGCGCCATGCGAATTCGAGACCCCGCAAAAGGTATGACAACACCTTTTGCGGCCGGGTTCATGCATAAGCGCAGGACGCTTAGGTACGCGATGCGCAGCGCCATATGAACTTTTCTATTGAGGCCTTTCAGCATGCCTAACCCCAGCTTTCTACTGCCGAGCAGAATTTGTCTTTTGACTCAGAAGAACATGTTCCAGCTGCTTAAAACCGCTAGTCGTTTTCAGCGTTGATCTAATGTCTAATATCCGAGCAACAAGCTGCTCGTGAACCTTGGTCGATTCCCCCTGAAGCTCAACGAGTTTGCCGGGCAGCTTCTCATCAGCTTCGGTTAACGGGAGCGCCCAGCGATCCGATCCGTAAACGAACTCGCACATCCCCTGCGCCTTCTGGCTGTAGGAGAGCAAGATGGTCGGAACGCCCTCGCACATGGCGTTCACGGCGCAGTGCATGCGCGCGGCAACCACGAGGCAACACCGACGCAGCTGACGTTTAGCATCCAAAAAACCAGTGGGCTCAATCACTTTGGCACGCCCACGGTGAAAGTCATCCATGGCGTTGTATACTCTCCTCAGGAACACAGAATCATTGTCACCCGGATTGGGAGACAGTACGTGCGGAACTAGCAACGCAGGCATACTCACCTGATCCATAAGGCACTGCACCAACATCGCTAACCGCAAGATGTCAGCATCTGACACGGCTCCATTAATCTCTCGCAAGGACAGTGGACTTAAATTCACGCCCAAGTACTCGGCGTGCACCCAGCCATTACCTGCGCCCTCATCTTCTACAAAGAAAGCAGGATCGGGTAAAAGGCACACATTATTGGAGACACCTATTGATTCCAAATAAGTCATGCTGCGCCTCTCACGACAACATATGAGATCCACATCGCATAAGTGATTCGAATAGTAGTTTACAGCCGGCATCCAGTCTCCAAAAGGGCCCACGGAAGCACCGACCACCATCTCGGAGATGCCACGTTCCTGTGCCAACTCCCCTATACGTACAAGCTTATTGAAATACGGATAGCGACGCCGTAATCGCAAATAAGCCGGGATGGTGTAAATGTCACCCCCGATAGACACAAGCACGTCCGTACCGTCCAGCACGACCCCGTAGTTCTCACGTGTCGAGTCGAAAGGAATGCATAGCGTCCTAGCCACTCTATTGAGCACACGCAGCAGCATACTCCTGCGTCCAGCTCTTAGCTGCACCACTTCAATGCCTAGGTCAGCAACTTGTCGCACGTCATCCCGCGCTCTAGGCGAAAAGTATCTCACCCTCGCATTGGGGTAAACTTCGCGCAACATACGAGTTGTTCCTCGCACAATAGCCTCACACCCGTAGTTGTACAGACCCCCTATGCCGTAAAGAGAGAATACAGGTTGTTCCGGCCTAACGGCGGCGCTCTCAAATAATTTGTGAGTAGTTTTCCTGTCTTGGGGCATTTGCACACCTCAGCTCTCTATAAAATGAGGCCACCTATATGCGGCCCCTATAAAATATATAGTATTAAATATGGTTTTGTTATCTTTTACGCTCAGCAAGCCGTGCCTCAACCGTCTTCAAGATATCGCCCATAAGGGCAAACATGTCAACAGAATCGTAATAAGCCCTGGAGGCAGCAGACATCGTTAAATAATTAGAGTCAATGGCTGAAATAGCTTGCGCTATCGCTTTGGCGTCAAAGGATGATACAGTCTTTCCGCAGCCCCATATGTCAAAGATATAATTGAGGTTCGGGTTTGCGTTTGAGAGCATAGGAATACCAAATTTGGCATATTCAAACGTCTTGTTAGGGGCGCAAAATAGAGGATTGAGCGGCGAGAGGTGTCCCCTGAAGGGAAAATAGGAGAGGACACCTATATAGGCGTTACTCGTAACCTCAAGGTGCCTCGGTGCTTGAACGTAGGGAATATGAATGTATCGATCACTTACTTGATTCTCAAGAGGGTCTTCTATACCCATTGTCGCAAAAACGAATTCGCCACCGAGAAGCTCCACTGCTTCTAAGTAGGGCTTCAAGGGGCGCTCTCGGTGTGTGATGCCCTGATAAAGTACTATCTTTTGACCCGCAACAGCATCCATAACGGAACGGGCAGCGTAGTCACTTATGGCCTGGGACCTCTCCAAAGAACCGTTGTCAACAGGTTTGTTGGGAAGCACAAGGGGTAAATCTTTGAGGTTCCACCATGCCTGCGTGATATGAGCACGGGTACGCTCGGGCACAATAACAGCCAAGGACGAGTTACCTATGGCCTCGGCGTCCATTGCGGGAAATCTATGTCCAAGCCGATAACTCAAGCATTCTGCCAACTCCATGACGTGAAAAACGTAGTTCCGGCGAAGGATCTCTCGACCAAGAAACTTCATAGAGAGGTCAGCGGATACCCAAATAAGCGTGGTTTTGGACGAATAGCTTGCATCAATGAGCCGCCAAAGCTCGCCCTTGAGACGGACGACATCCAATAATTTGGATACGATAGGCTCTTTGCCAGAGTAAGGCGAAGAGAGCAGAGATATGCTTACCCCAGAGGGTAAAGATGCCGCATAGTCAGCTTCTGGGTGGTCTCTCGTCGAGATGAGACAGACATCAACACCGGCAGAGTCAAGTAATCTGGCCACATTCAAGACAGGGGGAAAGGCAATCACATCACCGATATGGACAATTATTACGTTTGTTATAGAGCGACTCAAGAGCGTTCCTCCTCGTTACATTGAGACATATCGATGGCCTTTCCATCCGTAGCCAGGGCGGATCCCCATAACAAGCCAAACCCCCTTTACAGAGCGCCCTGTTTATCTCGCATCAAAACACTTGCCTCGGAGGCGGTATTTCCCATGGCAACGAAAAGCCAGAGCATTAGCGCAACGTTGACGGTGTTTTGAATCATCGTTACCTCAAAGCAACCAAGAACGAGAAGCATGATAAGAGAGCAAAAGGCAACTCGTTTGACTTTCGACTCCTTGCCATCGGAGAACACAAGGGACCATAATCGAGCCAGAATACCTACGAAAAGAGCAAACCCTACTATCCCTCCCTGAAACAGTATGGTCAGATATGTGTTATGAAAAGACAGGCCGACTCCATCAGTTCCATTGATGACGCCAACGGAAACACGAGAATTAAGTCCATTTCCCAGCACAGGGTTCTCGCTGATTGCGGAAAACACCTGATCCCAGATGATATTTCTCCCTGAGAAGAAATTCGAACCGAAATAGTCTCGGGAAAACTGATTTATTTCATATCCTAAAACTGTACCGTACAACGAAACGTACACAAGAGGCACCGCAATTGAAAAGAAAATGATTGAACAGAATACTCCCCAACAAACCAGTCGACGGCGGATTAGAAAGCCATAGCCCCAATAGGCAAGCAAACCAGCTGCACAACATATTGCAGAGGCCCTATCTCCAATGAGAATAAATAGAACTACGAATGAGGCGCAAAGCACGAATCGTCTCTCGCACTCCAACAGCAGTACGCAAAATACCGCTAGAAGTGTTTTGTAGATTGTCATACTAAATACAGATTCAAACATTCTTATATGCGCATCACCACCTCCTGCAACGACAATTGCAAGAACAAATGGAGAAAGAAGCAAGCATAAAGCTAGTAACCATTTCCTAAAAGAACGAACGATAACGCTCTCGTAACCAACGGCGACCATCCCTAGCAAAAACAAGTACGCCACGATTTCCACTGCAAAAGTCCGTATCGCAAGACCGCTTGGGTCCTTCGCAAGTTCAAAAAGGTTCCAGAGGCAAGTCCCAATTACGAGAAACAGAAGAATTGAATCGAGCTTCTTTCCCGTTCGAATGAGATACCCATAAACCATTAGCACACAAGCAATTAGACAAGCGTAACCTAAGGCAACGAAAACCATATTGTCAAACAGATACACTAGACCCAGCGTCAAGGCACCTGGAATCGCACTCAGATACAGTGTTTTCTCTTCGTTTCTAGCTATTTTTCCCATTCGCAAGCTCTCTAAGCAAGGAAATCTCAACTTTAACGGTATTCTCTTCAGAAAATGTGAGGTTCTTATCCGTGCTCATTTCGACAGCTTCACAAAGCGCTCTACCTTTTCTCAAGTTTAATGCCAAGCTGTCTGTGTCTAAAAGTAAAACGTTAGAGAACGATGAGAGCATCTCGCGACATATCTCGATATCGGAGGTGATAACTGGAATGCCGTAAGTAGCTAGCTCGCATGCCATGACACCCTGTGTATCCTGCCTCGTCGGCATCAATGCAAATCTAGATCTGTTAACATACTTGAGCATTTCCTCATGTGAAAGAGTCCTGTCAATTAAAGTCATGTTTTTCGGGAGTTCGTTATATTTGAAATAGTCTCCTTTTCCAATCAGCAAGAATTTCATGTTCTGATTGAGAACTGCAGCCTCTACTACAACGTCAATGCAGTACTTTGGCGAATCAAAACTTGAACGTATGGTTATAAAATCAAATTCCTTGTCACATTTCTCGTCATATGAGTACGTCAGAAAGACCTTACCTATCCCATTGGGAATAACACGAATATCCAGTCCTTTGGCATCCGCACCGCGAAGCACGTACTTACAAAACGAATTGAGCATCCACTGGCTAACCATTACACAAGTAGTTTTATCTGCGTAATCGGAAATAAATCTCCGCCAACACTTCAATTTGAATAGATCATAGACATCCTGAACGGTTATGCGCCTCAGCCGATTCCTCGCGAAGGGAAACTCGGGAGGATAGCAATCATTTATGCGAAGAAATTCGTGGCCGTGTCCAAAAAGCACAAGGTGAGATATTTCATCAATATATCGTCGCAGTAGACGAAAATGCTTCCGTATATTAGGTGCATGAGCTATCACAATATCAAATGTTTGAATAAGGTCACTGGTTACATTTCGTTCAGGAATCACATCTATCCCATCAATCCTGTACTCATTTTTGGCAGAGAAATTGAGTACAGTAACCTGAATTCCATGGTCTCTGTAAGTGACATTGCGCACATGTACATACATGAGACTTTTTCCGCCAGCCGGATCAGGATATGTGGTTGCCAGAACGAGTACCCTCATTGATAACATAAACTCACAGCTTCCAGACGTTCTCGCCGTCGCCCATGACGTCGCGCGGGTCTACCAAGACGCAATCGCCGAACGCCTCGGGCCTTCCCTTCACCTGACTGTGGCCGACCATGACGATCACCATCTCCAGGCCGTCCAGGAACTCCTCCATGGAGTGCACCTGGTTCGGGACCTCGTCGCGCTCGACCCAGGGATCGTAGACCTTGACGGCATGCCCGCAGAGGTGCTCCTCCATGGACTCCAGCATCTGGAGCGTCGGAGACTCGCGCACGTCGTCCACGTCCTCCTTGTAGGTTAGCCCATAGATCCCGACCTTCGAGGGGTCGGTTATGCCGTTCTCTGCCATGGCCTCATGTGCGCGGCGCAGGACGTAATCGGGCATGGAGGCGTTGGTCTGGAGCGCCAGGCGGATGAGGCTCGCAGTCTCGGGGTAGTCGCCCACGAGGAACCAGGGGTCCACTGGGATGCAGTGGCCGCCAACGCCAGGGCCTGGCTGGAGAATGTTGACGCGCGGATGCTTGTTGGCAATCCGTATCACCTCATGCACGTCCATGCCTCCCACGCGGCATACCTTCGCCAGCTCGTTGGCGAAGGCAATGTTGACGGCGCGGAAGGTGTTCTCCACCACCTTGGTCATCTCAGCGGTGCGGATGTCGGTGACGGCGATCTCGCCCTGGCAGAAGCTGGCGTACAGCTCGGCCACGCGCCCGCCCACCTCAGGGTCATCAGCGCCGATGGTTCGGTTGTTGTGCAGCAGCTCGTGGACCATGTTGCCGGGGATGATGCGCTCGGGGGCGTGGACGAGCGCCACGTCCCCGCGGCCCGCCTCGATCAAGAGAGGACGCACGAAACGATCTATCGTACCCGGGGAGATTGTGGATTCGACCACCATTACTGCGTTCTCGGGAGCTACCTCCAGAACCGTCCTGCAAGCGGCGACCACATAGCCAGGGTCGATCTTCTTGCTGACCTTGTCGTAGGGGGTGGGCACCGAAACGATATACGTGTCGCACACCGGATACTCGGTAGTGAATCTGATACCAGCCTTGAGCGCCTCGGCGAACAGCTCGTCCAGGCCCTCCTCCTTAAAGGTGGTGCGACCGGCATTGAGCGTTGCCACGAGTTCCTCGTTGTAGTCCGTACCCACCACCTCGACGCCGTGAGAGGCCATCATAAGGGCAGTGGGCAGCCCGATGTAGCCAAGACCGATTACATTAACCATCGTCTTCATTCCTTCCATTTATGGATATGCGATATGAGATCAACCTGTCGTGGCCCGTCAGGACGATTGACTGCGCAGCATCACAGACAAAACCGAGCCAGTCGGAATATCGAGATCGTTTAGCTTTCCTGGTTGTGAAGTTGTGTCTCATAACTTCCGTATTGTTCGAAGGTTGAGCAGGGCCTTGCTAAGCATGCCGCGCCGCCAACCTCCCGACCTCCTGCGCGAACGTCTCCGCGAACCGCTGGCGCGAGTGGTTCGCGACCACCCACGCCGAAGCGGCAGCCCTCTCCTCGTCTGAGAACCGGCGCCCCATCAGCCGATCGAAGGCAGCCAGCAGCGCGGCGGGATCCTCTGGCGCAGCGTGCACGCCGAGCCCGCATTCGTCCAGCAGGTCAGCCGCGTCACCCTCGGCGGCGAGCAGCACCGGGCACGAGCACCCGAGCGCCTCGTACATCTTGGTGGGGATGCTGTCTCGCAGGCGAGAGCTCACCAGTGGAACATAGGCAAGCGTCGCATGGCGCAGCACAGTGAAAACACTTCTCTCATCAACGGCTCCGCAGAACTCCACGTTGGAAAGGCCCTCGACAAGAACCCTCTCCCTAAGCTTCGCCTCATCCGCTCCCTTCCCGAAGATCAAGAATCGCACGCCCGAACGTGTCTTCGCGATGTCCAGTAGCGTGCCGAGCCCTTGAGCGAGGCCGATGTTGCCCACATAGGCGCACACCGGGCCGTCATCAAGGCGCAGGCGCTCCACGAGAGAGGGATCGTCTTCGTTCTCCAGGAACGACTCGTCGATCCCGTTAGGGACGAGGACCACCCGGGCGTTCGGCACCCGGGCGTTCAACTTCTCGACCTTGCCAGGAGAAACAGAAGTCACGAGGTCGGCAGCGGCGTACGCCTTTCGGGCGACGCGCTCGAAGAAACGACCGTAGAGGCTGCCCGGCACGAAGCTGCCCATCTCATAAGCCACGTCCGGCCATATATCCCGAACGTCCAGAACGAGCTTCGCCCGCTTCCTCTTGGCTATCCACACAGCGGAGGATGCGAACAGGAGCGGTGGCAGCGTGCAGACAACGGCGTCGAAGCCCCCGAGTCCATCAGCAGCCCTCACCGCCTCTCGCGCCCCGCCGAAGTTGTTGCGAAGACGGTTCACGAGTGTCTTCTCCACGAGGGGAAAGGTCTCGAAGAACGTAACGTATTCCGGAGGCGTGTAGCCCTCGGGCGCACCGATCAGGCTGTCACTCGACGCGAGTACGCGCACATCGTGGCCAGCGCCGCGCAAGACGTTCGCGAACACCACGCTGCGGTTGGCGCACGCCGTCCTGGCAGGACGATAGGTATCCGCGAGGTAGAGGATCCTCATCGCGCCCCCTCGTGGGTAAAGAGCACGCGTATTGTCTTCCAGATGATCGACCAGTCCATCACAATCGACCGGTGCTTGACGTACTCCAGGTCGTAGAGCGCCTTCTCCTCGGGGATGAGGTCGTAACCGCCGTTCACCTGGGCCAGGCCCGTGATGCCGGGCTTGACTACCATGCGCTGGGAGAAGCCGCGGATATACTTCTCGAACTCATCGTAGAACACCTTGCGCTCGGGGCGCGGGCCTATGAGGGAGAGATCACCCTTCACCACCGACCAGAACTGGGGCAGCTCGTCCAGCCGGTTGGCCCTGATCTTCTTTCCTATGGGGGTGACGCGGGGGTCGTCTCCCTCGGCCCACTGTGCTCCGCGCTCCTCGGCGTCGACGTACATGCTGCGGAACTTGACGATGGTTATGGGCCTGCCGTTAAGGCCCAGGCGCTCCTGCCTGTAGAAGACGGGGCCAGGTGAGTCCCTCTTGATCTTGCAGGCGATGACGGCCATGGGGATGGCGCACACGACCAGCGCACAGGAGCAGCTCACTATGTCGAAGACGCGCTTAACGAAGCGGTACAGATGGCGCTTGGGCAGCTTGTCCGGGTCGATTCTCTCGAGTTCGACCACCTTGGACGTGTCAACGAGCTTGGCGACCGTCTCGACTACGGCGGGGTCAACCTCGTCGTTGTAGTTGGCGCGGGGCAAGATGCCTCCCGCATGCCGTCGCTCTGCAGTGCCAGAGTAGGCAACCCCACCGCCCCCGGTGACTAAACCAGCTTGGCCATCAAACCTATCATCAAAAGGTGGTTGTGCGATCTCGAAGCCGATGATCCCAGGCCGCTTGGCCGAGGCGGAGCTCCTTTCGTCAACGATCATCATACAAACGCCGCAGCTGACGTGGTAGGCACAACGAAGCCGCGTCCCTTTCTACCGAATGCGCATTTGGGTTTTCTCGAAACCAGCTTGTTTCCATTGCCTAGCTGGGCTTTCAGGGTGTTCAGCGAGCAACTTCCGAAGCTGTGCCTAATTATGACTTGTTCGTCGCGCTCCTGCGCGTAGATCACGGGGCCCGGGGACTCCGACTTGACCTTGACCGCCATCGCGGCCATGGGCAGGGCGAGCAAGGCGAGCGCCAGCCCGCACGCGCACACGTCGAACGCCCTCTTGACGAATCGGTACCCGAGCCCGCCCGCGACCTCGGGCTCCTCGAGCACCAGCACGTCGTCGCCAGGCAGGAGCCTCTCCAGCACGTCGGCGGGGATGCCCCTCTCGCGGAGAGCAGGCTCGTGCTTGCCGGCCGCGTCCACCGCGGCCGCGGCCCTGCGGGCCCCGGGCGTGACGTAAGCGTCCTCTAGCTGCGCATCAAAGCTCACGCGCAGACCCTCCCCTCTCGCTGGGTCAATTGACCCAGTTTCACCAAGGAACACCTTGTCCGGTTGTCAACGCTTTTCTGCAATCTTGTCTTTCTCGTGCTTCGTCATTCTGGGAGAATGCCCAGGCCAACGGTGGTCTTTATCTTCATGGGACCCACGTGGAACTCCAGGAAGGCCAGGCTGTCGGAACGCCTCACCTTCGTGATACGACCCTCGTAGCCTTTGAGCGGGCCCTGCGTCACCTCGAGCGCATCGCCGACCTTGCGGCCGAAGCTCATGGGGACCACGCGGTCGCCGCGTCTCGTGTTGGCCTCCAGCCATGTGCGCTCGTAGGCGCTCAGGGGAACGTACGTCTGACCAGCCTTGACCACGCGGCAGAAGCCGCCCACGCGCCGCAGGCACTGCGCCAGCTTGGCAGGGTCGTTGGCGACGGCGATCAGGTAGCCCGGCATGAGCGCACGCTCGACGTCGCGCCACTCACCGCGCATCTTCTTCTGCGTGCGGTAACGGGGTGCGAAGCACTCGTCGAGCTTCAGGAGCTCGGACCGGCTGTCAGCGCCGTCAGGCTCGCTCATTTCGCTTGAGTTGCCTGCTAGCAGAGCGCCAGCAGTATCGCCAGCGTTGTCGGGGCCAGCAGTTTCGCCGCAGCCATCCACGTCATTCGCGCTGTTTACTCCGTCGTCTTCGGCCAGCTCACTTGCCTCAGCGTACGCAGCCGTTATCAGCCGCACCATCTTGCGCTCTTGGCCGGACATGACCTGCACCGGATACCAGTCGAGTTGGGACATGGCTTCGCCGCTCCTTCCTTCGAAGGTCTCAAAACCCCCTGGCAGAGCGCGGCTTCGCCGCTCCCCTCGCCAGGGGTCAGACCGCTCGCAGGCACGGCTTCGTCGTGGTCGCTTCGGCCTTGGTCAGACGTATCGTTCCCGCACCCGCGAGCCCTCTATGGAAGGAGCTGCCCGCAAAGCTTCTCGGGAGTATGTGGGTTGCGAGGTCGCCGCCAAAAAAGGCAGCTTCCTGCGGCGGAGGCGCGCTCGCGCTCCCGCCGCAGGAAGCTGACATGCGCCAGCCTTCCCTCTATGTCGTCGTTGCCGCTGTCGCGCCCGCCGCAGCTCGCGAGCTGGTCATCGTTGTCGTTGCCGCGCCCCTAGCGTCCCGCCGGCATCGCACGCGCAGGCCCATGCGGGCCTCCACCTCTCGCCCGGCCACGCTCATGCGCACGTAGGCGCGCTTGCCGCGATGGCTCACGCGGCGGATCAGGCCCTCGCGGCCACAAAGCGGCCCGCTTGTCACCGTGACCTCGCCGCCCGGGCCGACGAGTCCCTCCGAGAAGCCGACCACGCGGCGTCCTGGACGCGTGAGCGCGCAGAGGAGCGCGACCTCGGCCTCGCCCATCTCGGCGGCGCCGGGCCGCGAGGCGAGCACCTCGTCGACGCCACGCGCATGCCGCAAAGCCGCCCGCACCTCGCGTCGCCCGGGCGCCACGGCCACGACGACGCCGGGGATCAGGGGCTCCGCGCCCTCGACCACCTCGCCGCCGCGCACCGCGCGCGTCACCGCACTCGGCACGAACAGCTCCTCGAGCCCGTCAGCTACAGCCGTGTCCCGCAGAAGGGACAGCGCTTCCCACTCACGACCCCGCCTCACGTTGATCGCGAACCACATGCCGATCACCCCTAGCTCTTGAAGGGAACGTCTAAGGGCACAAGCTCGGTGAACCCGCGGCCGCCGTCGCCCACCCGCACCGCGCAGCGGCGCTTGTGACGGTCGACCTTGCTCACGCGCGCCTCCTGGCCTACCAAAGGGCCGCTCTGCACGCGCAGCTGACCGCCCGCGATCACCGCAGTGCTGTTGCGCAGCACGCGCTCGCCGTCGAGGGCGGCCTCGAACCACGCCTGCGCCTCGGACGACAGCGGCGTCGGGCGCAGGCTGCGCCCGCCGGCGACCTCGGCCGGGAAGCTCAAGCGGGATATGGAGCGCGCCAACGCGCGCCCGTCACGCGACACGGCGACGAAGTAGCCCTTGTACATCGGCGCGGACTCGAGACGCCAGATGCCGCCGCGCTTGAACCAGCGCTCCTTGCGCATCACGAAGGCATCGTCGATCAGCTCGGGTGAAACGGTGCCGCGCACCTTCTCACACGTGGACGCCTCGCGGCCCTCAGGCACGTGCACGAGGTACCAGCGCGCGCATCCGCGCAGGTCATCGCCCGCATGAACGCCGCCCAGAAGCCTCTCGGCAGCAACGGCCTCGCTCGTGCCCAACCCGCTTCACCTCCGTCTCGCAGCAAGGACGCCGACGCGAGGAGGAGCCCCCTCAGGCCGACGTCGTCAAAACGTACACGTTTTGACGAAGGCCCTCTGCAGGACGATATTTCGGCGCGAAAAAGCGCGCGTTCGTTGAAACGGCAGGTAATTTGCCACGTGTTGCCAGATGGAATGGGTATAATAGGCGAGCGTTAAGCGTTATGAGAACGTGTACTTTTTGTGAGCGCGCATGCTGTGCTTGGTGGCTGTTGGCGCTTTGTGCGCAGCTGCGGGCGCTTCGTGCTTGGGGCCAGATCCTTCGACTTCGCGCCCTTCGGGCGCTCCGCTCAGGATGACACGGAAAACGGGTGCTTTATTCGGAATGACACGGGAAAGAAAAAGGGGGCCTGCGACGTTTTTCGTCGCAGGCCCCTTGTCGCATTATGGCTGGCCCCTGCTGTAGGTTCAGGCCTTACCGCTCCTCTATGCTGAGGGATAGGCGGGGGGCGGCGAGGTGGTTGTCTACGCCTACTGCTTGGCAGGCGCCGCAGCCGGTGCACTTCTCGAAGGTGCAGTCGGGCGTGGTCTGACCGCGCTCGGCGCGCTTTCGCTCGAGCGCCAGAAAGCGCGTCGACACGCCGCACGAGATGTGCGCCCAGGGCATCACGTAGCTCGGGTCAAAGGCGGCCTGCGCGACGCGCTCGGGGTCGAGCCCCAGCTCAGCGGCCGCATCGCGCCACGCCTGCTCGCAGAAGAGCTCCGTCCACGCGTCGAAGCGCGCGCCGCGCCGCCAGGCGCCCTCCACCAAATCGGCCACCTCGCGCCCGCCGCGGCTCATGACCGCCTCCACGAAGCTCGTCTCGGGGTCGTGGTAGCGCACGTCGACGGCCTTGTACTTCACCGAGCGCTTGAGGATGCCCACGCGCCGCAGCGTCTCCTCGGGCGAGATCTGCCCGTCCCACTGGAACGGCGTCTGCGCCTTCGGCACGAACACCGCGCACGACACGCTCACGCGCACGCTGCCGCGCTGCTCGGGCGGCACGGCGGCCTTCGCGCGGTCGTACGCGCGGCTGGCCAGGCTCGCGATCCCCTTGATGTCGTCGTCGGTCTCGGTGGGCAGCCCGATCATGAAGTAGAGCTTGCAGCGCCGCCAGCCCGCCGCGAAGGCGGCGTCGATGGCGCCGAAGAGATCCTCCTCGGTGACGTTCTTGTTGATCACGTCGCGCAGGCGCTGCGTGCCCGCCTCAGGCGCGAACGTGAGGCCGCCCTTCTTCTGCCCGGCCACGAGGCCCGCCATCTCCACGCCGAACGAGTCGAGGCGCTGCGAGGGCACCGACACGCGGATGCCGCGGCCCGCGCACGCCGCGTTCACGCGCGTGAGGATGTCGGCGATCTGCGAGTGGTCGGTCGAGGAGAGCGAGGTCAGGCTCACCTCGTCGTACCCCGTCTCGTCGAGGCCGCGCACCACCGCGTCCACGATGCTGTCAGCCGGCCGCTCGCGCACGGGGCGGTACATCATGCCCGCCTGGCAGAAGCGGCACCCGCGCGCGCAGCCGCGCAGCACCTCCACGTTGAGGCGGTCGTGCACCACCTCGGTGTAGGGCACCACCGTGGGCTCCCACGCGCTCGACGCGGCGAAGCCGGCGAACACGCGCTTGTCGACGCGCGCGGGCACGCCCTCATCGAGCGGCTCCGCCCAGCTGCCCGCCTCCTGCGCCTCCGCTTCGCTTCTCCAGCGGTACAGCGACGGCACGTAGGTGCCGGGGACCTGCGAGAGCGCGCGCAGGATCTCGGCGCGCGAGGCGCCGGCGGCGCGCAGCTCGCGCGTGAGCAGCAGAAGCTCGGGAACCGCCTCCTCGCCCTCGCCCACCGAGATCACGTCGAAGAACGGCGCGTAGGGCTCGGGGTTGTAGGCGCAGGGGCCGCCGCCGAACACGAACGGGTCGTCCTCGGCGCGGTCCGCCGCGCGCACGGGCAGGCCCGCGAGGTCGATCACCTCGAGCACGTTGGTGGCGGCGAGCTCGTGGGGCAGCGTGATGCCGATCACGTCGAACTCGACAAGCGGCGCGCAGCTCTCGAGCGAGAACAGCGGCAGGCCCTCCTCGCGCATGATCCCGATGAGGTCGATCGCAGGCAGAAACGCGCGCTCGGCCATGAGGTGATCGGCGGCGTTCACCGCGTTCACGAGGATGCGCACGGCCTGATTCGCCTGCCCGAGCTCGTAGGTGTCGGGATACACCATGCAGAAGGCGAAGTCGGCGCCCTGCTTGTAGGTGCAGCCCCACTCGTGGTTCAGGTAGCGCGCCGGGCGCTCGACGCGCGCGAGCAGCGGCTCGAGGCGCGGCCACAGATCGGTTCTGAGCATGGGACCCCTTCGCTACTGCGCGCGCAGGCGGGCGAACGCCGCCTGGGCCGCGTCCTTCGCCACCCCGAGCGCGCGCTGCCCCGCCGGCGTGGCCGCAGCGGCGCTAGCCACGTCGACGGCCTCGTCGCGCGCCTTCTGCACCACGCTCGCGAAGCCCACGATGTCGCCGCCGGCCTCGAAGTACTCGATGGCCGCGCGCCCCATGGCGACCGTGCCCGCGTACCCCACGCCTGCGCGCACGGCCCAGCCGAGCACGGGGACGGCGCCGGCCACGCTGCGCGCCACGTTGCGGCAGAAAAACGCGCCGCCCACCACGGCGGCGAGCTCCTTGATGCGCTCGCCGTTGAGGGGGCAGCCGTAGGCCGCGGCGATCTGCAGCAGCATCTTGGCCTGGTTGAGCGTCATGACGGGCATGTCGGCGCCGGGGATGATGAGCACGAGGCCCACCGCGCCGTTCTGCAGCGCCGTGGCGTTCACCGCGTCGATGGACAGCGGGCGGCGCACGAAGGGGAAGGCCAGCGCGAAGGCGAGCTTCTTCTGGGAGCACGCCGCGATGATCCACTCGCCCATGCGGCGGTCGAGCGCGGAGGCGGCCTCGTCGTCGAGCTCGTAGGGCTCCGCGGCGGCAGCGGCGTCCGGACCCGCGGCGCCCTCCGGGCTGGCAGCACCCGCGCCCTCGCCCGCAGCGCGCAGCCCCACGCGCGCGGCCAGCTTGCCCGCCACCTCGCCGACGCGCGACGACGCGCGCACGGGCGACACGACGTCGCCCTCGGGGATCGGCGCGCCGAACGCCTCGGCCATATCGCGCACGAGGCTCGGCATGGTGGTCGCCACCATCACGGGGATGCCCGCCTCGCGCAGGCGGGCGGCCTGCGCCCCTATGAAGTCGGAGGTGCCCGCCACGATGACCGCCATGTCGTCGGCCTCGTAGGGCACCACGGGGCGCTCGTCGAGGTAGCTGATGGTCACGCGCGTGTGCCGCCCCGCGCTCGCGAACGCCGAGCGCACGTGCCCCACCACGTCGCCCGGGGCGGTGTCGTCGATAAAAACCGACACCGCCAGCGGCGTCTTCGTGGCCGTCTCTATGTCAGTCGCCGCCTTGATCACGGCGGGAATGTCAACGGGCAGTTGCATAGTTGCCTCCCTTCCCGAGGGCGCTCTCATGGGACCACACCGAGCCGATGAGCCCCAGCATCACAAAGTTCACCACCATGAACGACGAGCCGTAGCTCACGAACGGCAGCGGGATGCCCGTGATGGGCATGAGCCCGCAGCACATGCCCACGTTCTCCAGGATCTGGAACAGCCACATGCCCACGATGGCGCACACCACCAGCATGCCGAAGAGGTTGTCGCAGTTCCGCGCTATGGACAAGCTTACCAGAATGAGCGCGACGTAGAGGGCGAGCAGGGCCATCGCGCCCACGAAGCCCGTCTCCTCCGCGAGCACGCAGAAGATGAAGTCGGTGGGCGCCTCGGGCAGAAAGCCCATGGTCGACTGGCTGCCGCTCAGAAGCCCCTTGCCGAAGAGCCCGCCCGAGCCGATGGCGATCTTAGCCTGCGCGAGGTTGTAGCCCTCGTCGGTCATGTTCGCGCCGTCCTGGTCGAGGAACACGAGCAGGCGGTTGCGCTGGTACTGCTTGAGCAGGCGGTACTCCCACTCACCCGAGTCGGTCTGGTACTTCAGCACCTCGTCGACCGCGAACACGCAGGCCACTGCCGCGATGCCGGCCGCCAGCGTGATGAGCAGGTACTTCCGCTTGGCCCCGCCCATCACGAGCACCGTGCCCGAGATGAACAAATACACCAGGCCCGTGCCCAGATCGGGCTGAGTCATGATGCACAGAAACGGGATGGACAGAAGGCCGAGCACCTTCAGGTACTCGCGCGCGTCGTCGAGCGTGCCGCCGTAGCGCGCCACGAGGCTCGCCGCGAACAGCACCACCGTGACCTTCGCGAACTCGCCAGGCTGCACCTGCATGCCGATGTTGATCCACGAGGTGGCGCCCATGGTGGTCACGCCGATCACCGGCAGGTGCGGCGAGAGGATGAGCACCACGTTCACCACGAGGAAGGCCGTGGTCATGTTCGCGAGCTTGCGGTAGTCGAAGCGCCACACGAGCGCCATGAGGATGAGGCCCGCCGCCACGCCGCCAAGCTGCTTGGCGAAGCTGTAGTCGGCGTCGGTCTCCACCGCCGACCAGCAGATGACGAGGCCGAACGTGACGAGCACCGCGACGATCGCCACGAAGGGGACGTTCACCCACCGCAGAAGCCCCGTCTGCGGGCGGGCGGCGGAGCGCTTCACGTCAGGCGTGCGCAGCGCGTCGATCTGGGGAAGTCGTGCCATAGTTCGCTCCCTCCCCTAGTCCGTGCGGCCCGTGCTGCCGGTGAACTCCACCGCGACGGACTTGCCCGTCGAGCCGGCCACGCGCTTGACCTCGCCCGCCTCGCCCGCCTCGGCCCGCATGAGCGCGCCGAGCACCGCCGCCACGATGGGGCCCGCGGTGTCGGAGCCGCCGCCGCCCTGCTCGATGATGCAGGTGGCCACGTAGTGCGGGTCGTCGTAGGGCGCGTACGCCGCGAACCACGCGTCGTCGGGGCGGTCGGTGTGCTCGGCCGTGCCCGACTTGCCCGCCGCGTTGAGGCCCTGCTCGTTGAACACGCGCGCCGAGCCCGCGTTGTCGGTGATCACCGCGCGCAGCGCGTCGCGCACGTAGGCCAGATGGTCCTCGTTCACGTCAGGCTCCGAGACCACCTCCGCCGACGCCTTCACCACGGCGTCGTCCTGGGCGTTGCGCACCTCCTTCAACAGGTGCGGGCGCATGATCTTGCCCGTGGCGATGCCGCCGTAGGCGCAGGCCATCTGCAGGGGCGTGACGAGCACGTCGCCCTGGCCGATGATCATGTTGGTGTAGTCGCCGCCGCGCCACGCCGCCTCGGAGGGCACGTTGCGCCACTGCTCGGCCTTCCACGCCGGCGTGGGGATGCGCCCCGCGAGCTCGCCGTCGAGGTCGACGCCGGTGGTCTTGCCGAAGTTGTACTTGGCCAGGTAGTCCTGGAGCGCCGTCTCCGACAGCTCGCCCGTGCCGTTCGGGCCGTGGTCGTAGAACGCCTTCGCGATCTCGTAGAACACCACGTCGCACGAGTGCACGATGCCCCCGCGCAAATCGAGCGTGCCGTGCCCGGTGAGCAGCCAGCACTTCTGCACGTCGCCCGAGCCGAAGCCGTCCCACGAGCCGCTGCACGCCCACGTGCTCGTCTTCGTGGCGAACCCGTGGTGCAGGCCCGCCATGGAGGTGAACGCCTTGTAGGTCGACGCAGCCGCGTACTGCCCGGCCACGGAGCGGTTGGTGAGCGGCGAGTGCGACTCCTCGGTGGTGTAGAGGTCCCAGATGTCCTGGGAGATGCCGCCGGTGAAGTTCGCCGGGTCGAACGTGGGGTAGCTCGCCATCACCATGACCGAGCCGTCGCGCACGTCCATGGCCACCACCGAGCCGGCCACGCCGCTGCCCGTGCCGATGTCGCCTTTGGGCGCGATGGTGGAGGCCAGAAGCGAGTCGGCCACGTACTGGGCCGCCGCGTTGATGGTGAGGTGCACGTCGGAGCCCTTCGAGGGCTGCGTCTCGCTCACGACGTCCTCCACGTTGCCCTCCGCGTCCACCATCACCTTGCGCTGGCCGTGGTCGCCCGAGAGCACGTTGTCGTAGTACGCCTCGACGCCCGACAGGCCCACGGTGTCGGTGGCCTTGATGGTGCGCCCGTCGATGGACGTCTCGAGCAGGTCCTCGGTCGGCGCGCCCGTGTAGCCGAGCGCGTGCGCGCACAGGGCGCCGAAGGGGTACTCGCGCACGGTGCGCGACTCCACCGACACGCCGGGGAAGGCGTCGGCGTGCTCGGAGATGAAGGCCACGTCGCGCAGGCGCACGTCGTCAGCCACCACGCGCTGGCTCTGCGCGCCCGCCGTGGTGTCGCTGATGCGCTTGCGCACGATGTTCGCGGGCAGGCCGAGCACGGCCGACAGGCGGCGCACCACGTCGTTGTCGTCGATCACGTCGGGGTCGGCCAGGACCGTCTGGCTCGCGCGGTTGGTCACGAGCGCCACCCCCGTGGAATCGTAGACGCACCCGCGCGGCGCGGGGGTGGACACGGTGGCGTAGAGGTTCTCCTCGGCGTCGGAGGCGTACTGCTCGCCCGACATGACCTGCATGCCCCACAAACGCGTGGCGAGCGCGGCGAAGATGCCAGCGGAGAGCACGCCGAGGCCCACGAAGCGGCTCGAGAGCGAGTCGCTCGGCTTCTTCGCGGCGGCGGTGTCGGTGGACACGTGCACGTCGCCGGCGAGCGCGGACTTCGCGCCCGACTGCTTCTCGAAGGGAGACGAGCCCACGCCGACGGTGTCGAGCTGGGCCACCTTCTTGCCCGATCCCGCCTTCGGCGTGGCGCTTCGGGCGCGCACCACGAGCACGGCGATGACGACGGCGATGACGACGAGCGCGGCGACGACGGCCGCGATGATGGCTGTGAGCATTCCGCGCACCTCCTCGCTAGATCATCGTGGGCGTCTTGGGCTGCTGCGGTCCGCGGCGGGCGATGAAGCGCACGACGAGCGGGAACATCACCAGCCCGATGACGGCGTCGTAGAGCGCGCACGGCAGGCCGCGGTAGACGAGCGCGTCGAGCAGGCTCACGTCCATGCCGCACACCATGAGCAGCACGCCGTAGAGCAGCTCGACCGCAAGCGACGAGACGAGCAGCATCAAAAGCGGCATGAACAGGGTGCCGTTGTCCACGAGCGCCGAGGCGCGGGAGAGCAGAAACGTTGCCAGAACGAGAAGAAGCGCGCACGCCCCCACCGGGCCGCCGCCGATGAGGTCGAACAGAAGGCCCAGCACGAACGGCATGACGAGCCCGCACGACTGCGCGCGCGTCACGGCGACCACGAGCGCGTAGGCCAGCATGAAGTTCGGCACCGCCGCGAACAGCGCGATGTGGGGCGCCACGACGACCTGCAGCAGCACGGCTATGACCGCGCCTATGCCCGTGGCTATGCGCTCGCCGTTGTCCATGCTACTGCCCACCTCCCCCGTTGTCCGAGCGGTCGGACGCGGCGCTCTTCACCACGATGACCTCCTCGAAGGAGGTGGCCTGCTCGTTCGGCGACACGATCACGCGCCGCGTGCCGTCGTTGGCGTTGCCGTCCACGCGCACGATGGTGCCGATGAGCAGGCCGCGCGTGTAGCTTCCGCCCAAGCCGCTCGTGAGCACCACGTCGCCCACGGAAAGCGTCACGTCGGCGTCGACGTTCTCCAGGTACAGCAGGCCCGCCAGAGACCCGCGCACCACGCCCTCGGCGCGCGAGGACTGCACCATGGCGGCCGCGCCCGACTGCGGGTCGGTGAGCAGGCGCACCTCGGCGGAGCCCGGGCTCGCCGACACCACCTGGCCGACCACGCCCGAAGGCCCCATCACGGTGAGGCCCGGCTCCACGCCGTCGGACGTGCCCACGTCGATGGTCACGCGCTGGTTCCACGCGTCGGTGGAGCGCCCGATCACGCGCCCCGACACGCCGTCGACCTGGTACTTGTCCTTGAGCTCGAGCAGGCCGCTCAAGCGCTCGGCCTCGAGGCGGTACTCCTCGGCCTGCGTGACGAGCTCGGTGAGCTCGGCGTTGCGCTCGCGCAGGGCCGTCAGCGTCTCCTCGGAGGCCGTGGCGTCGGCCACCGCCGCAGCCGCGCCCTCCCCTGCCGCGCCGACCGCCGTGCCCGCCGCCTTGAACGGCGCGGCGGCTCCCGCGAACGCGCTCTGCACCGCGTGCAGGGGCCCGTCGGCGCCTTCGCGCGCGTAGATCGTCATGCACGCGATGGAGACGACCACGAGCACGACGAGAAGCACCCGCGTGGCGGATGCTGATCCTCTGTCTTGGAAGTTCAACGCCATGCGGAGACGTGGAGCCCTATTTGGAGCGCATGAGCGTCTGGCGCAGCGCCGTGGGCGTCTCGAGCACCTTCAGGCAGCCCGACACCACGTTGGTGAGCGCCGTCTCGGACACCCACACGGGGATCTCGAGCTTGTCGGTGAGATAGCGGTCGAGGCCCGACAGCAGGCCGCCGCCGCCCGTGAGCAGGATGCCGTTCTGGATGATGTCCGAGGCCAGGTCGGGGTTGGTGGTCTTGAACGTGTCCTTGATGTGGATGACCATCTCCTCGATGGGCGCCTGCAGGGCCGCGCGCACGTCCTCCGACTGGATGGTGACCTCCTTGGGCTGTTCGGTGTAGACGTCCTGGCCCGAGATGATCATGTCGCGCTCGCGCCCGTCCTCGAACGGCAGGATGGAGCCGATCTTGATCTTGATGATCTCGGCCGTGCGCTCGCCGATCTTGATGCCGAGCAGGTCGCGCAGGTGCATGGCGATGGCCTCGTCGAGGCGGTTGCCCGCCAGGCGCAGCGAGCTCGAGGTGACGATGCCGCCGAGCGAGATGACGGCCACCTCCGTGGTGCCGCCGCCGATGTCGACGACCATCGAGCCCGTCGGCTCGGTGACGGGCAGATCAGCGCCCATCGCGGCCGCCATGGGCTCCTCGATGAGGTAGGCCTGGCGCGCACCGGCCTGGATGGCCGCCTCGAACACCGCGCGCTTCTCCACCGAGGTGGCGCCGCACGGGATGCAGATGACGATGCGGGGCTTGGGCTGCCAGGGGTACTTGCGCTCGGACGCCTTGTTGATGAACGCGGAGAGCATGGCCTCCGTGACGTCGTAGTCGGCGATCACGCCGTCCTTCAGCGGATGCTCCGCCGAGAACGCGTCGGGCGTGTGGTTGATCATGTTCTTGGCCTCATGGCCCACGGCGAGCACGCGGTGCGTGCTCTTCTCTATGGCGACGACCGAGGGCTCGTTGATGACGATGCCCTCGCCCGTGATGGCGACAAGCGTGTTGGCGGTGCCGAGGTCGATGGCCATGTCGGCGGACATCTGACCGGTCAGACTCGAGAACGCATCTAAGAAGGACATGCGAAATTACCCTTCTGATTGGGTCGTACAGATAGACCAAAATTCTATCATAGCGCCCCAACCGCAGGCGAAAATCCACAGGGGGAACAATCCTCGGGCAGGCACGGGGCGCGCCCCTCACGCGCGCCCGGAAGCGCCCCGCCGGCCATGCGACGCGATCGGCCGAATCCTCGGACGCACCCGCCGACGCGGCGGCGCCCGCGCTCCCCTCCCTAGTGGACGCTGCAGCTCAGGCAGGGGTCATAGGCGCGCACGAGCTTCTCCACCTCGAGCTGGATGACCTCCTCCGACTCGCCGGCCGCGACGAGCTTCCCGGCGAGCTGGCGCATGTCGGCCTCGAGGTTCGCGATGTTCTGCGCCGTGGGCGTCATGATGCTCGCGCGCACCACGCGCCCCTCCTCGTCGAGCTCGAGCTCGTGGAACAGCGCGCCACGCGGGGCCTCCGTGAACCCGACGCCGCGGCCCGCGCGCACCTCGAACGCCACCGGCTCGCTTACGCCCTCGAACGCCGCGCCCGCCGGCTCGGCCAGGCGCCGGCACAGCTTCGCGCACCGCTCGAGCGCGTCCACGATCTCGACCGCCTGCGCCACGTTGTTGGCGAACGGGTTGTACTCGGGCGGGCGCAGCCCCGCCTTGGCCGCCGCGAAGCGGGCCGTGCGGGACAGCGCGCCCCACGAGGCGTTGATGCGCGCGAGCGCCGCCGTCATGTAGGGCGCGCCCGTCGCGCGCACGCGCGCGCAGAACGCCGCCGAGTGCCCCACCGCGTACTCCTCGATGGCCTCGCCGACATGGGCGGCGTCGAACTCCACGCCGCTGCGCACGAAGCGCGCCGTGTCAGAGTCGATCACCGGGTAGGCGCCCGGCGCCACCATGGCGAGCATGTCGCCCTCGGTCTGCACGTCGACCACATCGAAGTCGTTGAACAGGTCGACCGCGGCCAGCGCGAAGGGCTGCGCGGCCTCGAGCTTCTCGGCCAGCTCCAAGTACTCGTCAGGCGAGATCTCGTGCGTGAAGCCGCCCACCACCGCCGTGATGGGGTGGATGGAGCGCCCGCCGACCTTCGTGCACAGCTCGTTGCCGAGCGCCTTCAGCGAGAGCGCCCCGTCGAACAGCGCCGGGTTGGCGTCGGCCAGCGGGAACACGCTCTTGTGGCCCAGGAAGTCGGGCGCGGCGAACACGAACAGGTGCGTCGCGTGGTTCTGCAGGTAGCTCCCGTACACCAGAAGCTCGCGCAGCGCGCGCGTGCGGTCGGACACCGCGACGCCGAAGGCCTGCTCGATGGCGCGCAGGTCGGTGACCACGTGGCTCGACGAGCAGATGCCGCACACGCGCGAGGCGATGTAGGGCACCTCCTCGAAGTAGCGGCCGCGCACCATGCTCTCGAACAGGCGCGCGGGCTCCACCACGGCGAGCTCGCACGAGGTGACCTCGCCGTCCTCGATGACCAGGCGGATGTCGCCGTGCCCCTCGACGCGGGCGACGTGATCCACGGATATGGCGGTTTTGCTCATAGCTCAAACGTCCTTCACTCGTGCGGCAGCTGACGTGCGCAGCTGGCAGCTAGGCGGAAATGGCGGGGTTTGTCTGGTTGAACATCTCGAGCGCCTCGTCGAAGCGCGCGACGGGCACGCCCGAGCGCTCGCAGACGCGCCGCGCGGCGGGCACGTTCGCGTCCGGCGAGAGGCCCGCGCACCCGTTGCAGGGGCGGCCCAGGTTCGGGCAGCGCGCGCCGCAGCCGGAGCGCGTCACCATCCCCAGGCACAGCGTCTCGCGGCCGTAGAAGCAGCCGCGCTCGTTGCGCTTGCACTCGCCGCACAGCGTCGAGCTGCGGCGGAAGCTGTTCGAGCCGTAGAGCACCTGCTGGAGCACGCGCACGAACTCGAGCGGGTCGACCGGGCAGCACGCCACCTCGAAGTCGACGTCGATCACCGAGCTCACCGGGCGCGGCGCGCACATGGTGCCGCACGCCTCGGGGACGTGCTCGCCGTACACCTGCACGGGGCGCGTCAGGTAGCCCTCCGCCGCCATGCCGGGGATGCCCGCCGTGGCGGCGCACGCGCCGATGGTGATGACCGCCGACGCGCGGCGGCGCACCTCGAGCAGCGTGCTCACGGCCTCCTCGGTGGTGACGGCGCCCTCGACGACGGCCACGTCGAACTCCTCCGGCATCGGCTCGGAGTGCGTGAGCTGCCAGTAGCGCAGGTCGATCTGCCCGAGCACGTCGACGAGGTGAGCCTCGGCGTTCGTGATGTTGATCTGGCAGCCGAAGCAGCTCGCAAGCCCCACGAATACCACGCGCGGCATGCGCGCCTCCTCGGCGCTGTTCGTCAAGTTCTGCATTTACATCGACCCCTGAATGTTCTTGGCTTCCCAGTAGTTGAACACGGGCCCGTCGATGCAGCAGTACTGGTGCCCGATTTGGCAGTGGCCGCACTTGCCCATGCCGCACTTCATGTGCCGCTCGAAGCTCATGTAGATGTGGTCGTAGCTGATGCCCTTCTTGCGCATCTCCTCGACCACGAACTTGTACATGACCGGAGGCCCGCACACCGCGCCGTACGTGCTCGACGCGTTGACCTCAAGGTGCTCGAAGGGCTTGGTGACCAGGCCCACCTCGCCGTCCCACGTCTCGTCGGGATGGTCGACCGTCAAATACAGCTCGAAGTCCTTGCGGTGGCGCCACATCTCGAACTGGTTGCGGAACATCACCTCGGAGGGGTTCTTCGACCCGTAGATGATGGTGACGCGGCCGAACTCGGAGCGCTCGTCGTGGATGTTGTTGATGAGCGAGCGCAGAGGCGCGATGCCGAGGCCGCCCGCCACGAGCAGGATGTCATGCCCCTTCATCTGCTCGAAGGGGAACGGGCGCCCGTAGGGCCCGCGGATGCCCACGATGTCGCCGCACTGCATCTGGTGCAGCCGCTCGGTGAAGGTGCCGGCGCGGCGCACGCACAGCTCGATGAAGCCGCTCTTCGACGGCGAGCTCGTGATGGAGATGGGCGCCTCGCCCACGCCGAAGATGGACACCTCCACGAACTGCCCGGGCTCGTGGTGGAACGCGTTGCGGATGCGCTCGTCCACGAGGCGGAACTCGAAGAGCTTCTCGGTGGCGGTGAGCTCGGTGATGCTCGTGATGCGCGCCGGCCACGGGCGGTACGGGTTCGCGCGCATCATCTCGGCGCCGGTCTGCGGCGCGCCTGAGTCGCGGAAGGGATGCACGACCACGCTGGTGCTCCTAGGCATTCTCGGCCCCCTTCCGCTCGAAGAACTTCAGCACCTCGATGGGCGATATGTCGGCCTTGCAGGCGTACACGCAGCGCCCGCACCCCACGCAGAGGTTGCGGTCGTGCGCGGACAGAAAGCCGTTGAGCTTGTGGTACATGCGGTGGCGCACGCGGTTGCGCCCGTCAGCGCGGAAGTTGTACCCGCCGGCCACCTGCGCGAACTGCGGGCTCGTGCAGGCGTCCCACACGCGCTCGCGCCGCCCGGACTTGCCGTCGGGGTCGAGCGTGTCGCAGATGTCGAAGCAGTAGCACGTCGGGCACACGCTCGAGCACGCCGTGCACGAGAGGCACCGCCCCCCGAGCTCCTCCCAGAACGGGTCGGAGTGGAAGGCGTCCATGAGCATGGGGATCTCCTGGATGTCGGGGATGTCGGGGTTGAACGCGGCCTGGCGGCGGCGCGTGGCCTGGCGGAACGCGATGCGGTCCTCGTCAGTGGCCTCGCGCGGGCTGCACGCGCCCTCGAGGATGTTGGCCGCCTCGACGCTGCCGATGGACACGAGGTAGCGGTCCCCGATGTCCTGCAGGAACAGGTCGTAGCCGTTGCGCGCCTCGTCGGAGTCGAGCAGGTGGCAGAAGCACCCCTCAGACGGCATGCAGCTCACGCCCACCACCATGGTGGCCGCCTTGTGCGCCTCGTAGTAGGGGTCGGGGTAGCGCGCGTCCTCGAACACGCTGTTCAGGCAGTTCAGCGCGTTGATGTCGCAGGCGTGCGCGCCGAAGAGCACGCGCGGCTTGACGCGCATCTCGAAGTCGCGCACCTCGTTGCCGTCCTTGTCGAACTCGAACAGCGTCTCGCGCGGGGGAAGGTAGTACTTCTTGAGCGACGTGATGGTGGTCGGGTAGTCGAGCACGATGTCGTCGAACGACTCGATCACCTCGAAGGCGTAGCTGCGCCCGCTGCGCACAGGCGCCACCACCTCATACGTCTCCATGAAAGCCGACACCAGCGAGGGAAGCTCGCTCGCATCGATGACTCGATAGAGCATACGCGCGTGTCCTTGTCTCGTCTTGGGGTTGTCGCGTGTGCCCTATGATAAACCCCGCGCCCGCCTGTGGCCCGTTACATTCTGCCTAGCGGCCAAAACGAAAAGGCCGGCGCCCCAAAAGAGGCCTGATCACCACAGCGAGAGCACGCCCGCTGGTCGACTCAAGACAGCGAGAGGCCCTGAGGCGCCCGCCATTGCCGTGAAAGCGCAGCAAAGCGTACTTCGTACGTGAGCTGCGCTTGGAGCGGCAAGGGTGGGTGCATCAGGGCCTCGCAGCGTCAAGCGGTCCGCTTGTCCCGTCAGGGCAAGCGGAACCTCCTACGCGAAGAAGATGCCGATCTCGCGCTCGGCGGACTCGGGGCTGTCGGAGCCGTGGATCACGTTCTCGTCCATGATCAGGCCGAAGTCACCGCGGATGGTGCCGGGGGCAGCCTCAGCCGGGTTGGTGGCGCCCATGAGGGAGCGGCACTTGGCGACGGCGCCCTCGCCGGAGATGACCATCTTCACAACCGGACCGGAGGTGATGTAGGAGATGAGGCCCTCGTAGAACGGCTTGCCCTCGTGCTCGGCGTAGTTGGCCTTCGCCTGCTCGGGGGTGACCATGCCGAGCTCCATGCGCTCGACGGTGAGGCCGGCGCGCTCGAAGCGGTTGATGATTTCGCCGATGTGGCCGTTGCGCACGCCGTCCGGCTTGATCATGGAGTAGGTCTTCTGGATTGCCATGGGTTTCCTTTCGGTCTTGTCTCTCTATTAGCTGGCGACGCGCGGAGGGGCACTTGGCCCGTCCGGGGCGCCGCCGATGCCCAAACATAGGCGCGGCGGCCCGCTGCCGCCGCGCCGCCCTAGTTCTGGCTGGGGAAGTACAGCTCCACGTTGGAGATCTTCCAGCCGATCATGTCGCGCACCATGCTCAGGCGGTACGTCACGTCGCCGCCCTGCTCGGTGGAGGCCGTGACGTACACCTCCGACTCGCTCATGGAGCGGTTCACGCCGTCGACGGTGGCGTCCGCGTCGGTCACCACCGGATCGAGCATGGAGTCGATGTCGGCCTCGTCCATGTTCGCGAACAGGCTCGTCTTGGCCGCCTCGGGGTCGGCGAACAGCTGCTTGGCCACGCTCTCCTGCGTGGGATAGCCGTAGCCCTGGCTGTAGGCGAACACCGCGCCGGCGAACGCCAGCACGAGCACCACGATGAAGGCCACGAGGATCTTGAGTCCCACGTTGCGGCGCTTGCGGTCCTGCTTGGCCAGGCCGCGCGACCACTGCTCGAGCTCCTCCTCAGAGGCGTTGAAGAAGCGGTCTTCGTCGCCCTGGTAGGCGCCGACGTAGCCCGGGTAGGCGCCCGCGTTCTGGTCGTACCCCTCGTCGTAGTAGAAGGGGTCGGCGGCGTAGTCGTCCTCGTAGAGAGGGTCGCCGTCAGCCGACACGTCGAGGCCCGAGATGTCGGCCAGGTCGAGCACCTGCGTCAGCTCGGAGGTGCCCTGGGCCACCGCGCCTACCGCGCGCTGGTAGTCGACGCTCGCGGAGTCGGACAAAAAGTACGTCTTGTCGGCGATGGCGCCCTCGAACGCCTCGACGGCCTTCTCCATCTGGCCGCAGGCCACGTGCGCCTGGCCGAGGCTCGCGAGCAGCTTGTTGCGCGTGTCGGGGGCCATGTCGAACTGCAGCGCGCTCTCGTAGGAGGCCACCGCGTCGGCGGGGCGGTTGAGCGCCATGAAGCACACGCCCAGGTTGAGGAGCGCGCGCGTGGGGTCGGGGTTGGCCTCGTCGAGCGCGGCCTCGCGGAAGGCCACGCCCGCCTCGGCGCTCTTGCCGAGCTTCATCAGAGCGCTGCCCATGCCCATGTACGCCTTGAACGGCGTGTCGTAGCCGTCGTTGGCCACCGCGGCCTCGAAGCGGCTCACCGCATTCTCGTAGTCGCGCAGCGAGGCGTACGCCATGCCGAGGTTGCACTCCACCGTGCCGAGCGCGCCGTAGGCCGCGTCAGCCGTGGCCTGCGTGTAGGCTTGGATGGCCTCGGCGGGGTTCTTCAGCTTCACCAGGCAGTTGCCGATGCGGTGGTACAGAAGGCCCATCTCGCCGGGAGCGAGCGGGGCGCTGGCGTCCTGCAGGCAGTCGGTGAACCCGATGAGCGCGCCTTGGAAGTCGCGTTGCTGGTATTGGGCGTTAGCTCGATTAAATAGCTCGTTGTTCACTTTGTTCCTCTGATCTTAGTTGACTGTGCCGAAGAGGAGGGTTCCTACTCGGCTGCGTTCTCGATCACGACGGACTCGATGACGTCGCCCACGCGCAGCTTGCCGATGACGTCGAGGCCCTCGAGGGTCTGGCCGAACACCGTGTAGCCGTCGTCGAGCATGGGCTGGGCGCCCAGGCAGAAGTAGAACTGCGAGCCCGCGGAGTTCGGGTTGGACGAGCGGGCCATGGCCAGCGTGCCGTCGTTGTGCTCGTTGTGCGGGTTGGTGGTGAACTCCTCCTTGATGGAGTAGCCCGGGTTGCCGGTGCCGCAGCCGCGGCGCGAGCCCTCGTTGATCACCTGCTCGGGCGTGAGGTCGCGCGTGGTGGGGCAGCCGCCCTGGATGACGAAGCCCGGCACGTAGCGGTGGAACTTGAGGTTGTCGTAGAAGCCCTTCTGCGCGAGCTCGACGAAGTTGCCCACGTGGATGGGGGCGTCCTTGCCAGCCAGCTGCACGCGGATGGTGCCCTTCGACGTGGTGAGCACCGCGATCTCGTCACCGGTGGGCTGATACGCGGGAGTGTAGAGAGCCATAGCCTTTCCTCTTCCGTCAGCGGCGCCCGCGCGCCCCGGTCCGCCAGGACCCGCCGCGAACCCGCCGGGGGCCCGCTGCTGCGCGCATGCGCCATAGAACTATTCACATACGATCAGAAATTCTACCAACAATGGAGGCCAGGCGGGCAAAAACCTAGCAATCTTCACGTGCGAGGATGCTCGCGGTCTCCACGTGGTAGGTCTGCGGGAAGAGGTCGACAGGGGTGGCCCTCACGAGGCGGTAGCCGCGCTGCTCGAAGAGCGCGACGTCGCGCGCCCAGGTCAAAGGGTCGCAGCTCACGTACGCCACGCGCGCGGGGCCCGCGGACGCGATCGAGTCCACCACGCCGCGGGCGAGCCCCGCGCGCGGCGGGTCCACCACGAGCGCGTCGAGCTCGCCGAGCTCGGGCAGCTCGCGCGCGGTGTCGCCGCAGACGGCCTCCACGAACACCTTGTTCGCGTCCGCGTTGCGGCGCAGGTCGCGCACGGACGAGCCCGCCACCTCGACAGCCACCACGTCGGCGCCCGCCTGCGCGAGCGGGATGGAGAACGTGCCGCCGCCCGCGTACAGGTCAGCCACGTACATGCCCGGGGAAACCTCGAGCCCCTCCATGACGAGCTTCACGAGCTTCTCGGCCTGGGCGGTGTTCACCTGGAAGAACGACGGCGCGCTCGTGAGGAAGCGCGCGTCGCACACGCTCTCCTCCCACAGGCCGCGCCCGTCGAGCACTTCCACCTTCTTCACCTTGCGCGCGCTTCCCGGCTCAGCGAGCACGCGCACCACCGACGTGGCCTTGACGGCGTCCTTCAGGGTCTTGGCGACCGCAGTGCGCGGGAACGCGCTCGGCGGCGTCCACAGCGCGATCTCGGTGCTCTTCGTGCGCAGGCTCGCGCGCACCCCCACGCGAAAGATGCCCAGGTCCTGCGAGCCCTGCAGGTAGCGCAGCGCCCCGCGCAGGGCCTTCGGCGCGCGCTCGATGAAGCGGACGGCGAGCGGGCAGGCGTCGACCGACACCAGGTCGTGCGTGCCCTCGCGGTAGAACCCCAGCGCGAGGCGGCCTGCCGCGTCGGTGCCGCAGGCGAACTCGAGCTTGTTGCGGTAGCCCCACTGGCGCTTGCTCGGCGCGCACTCCTCCACGAGCTCCTCGGCGCGCCCGGCGTCCACATGGGCCGTGCGCACGAGCGCGTCGACGACGCAAGCGCGCTTGGCCTCGAGCTGCGCGGCGTAGGTGAGGTGCGCCCACGGGCAGCCCCCGCAGCCGCGCGCGCAGGCGGGACGGGACTCGCGCGCCCTGGCGGGCTCGAGCACGCGCGTCAGGCGGGCGCGGGCGAAGGAGGGCTTCTCCTCGGTGATCTGGACCTCGACGGTCTCCTGCGGGACGGCGCCCTCCACGAACACAGTCTTGCCGCTTGCCAGGCGCCCCACCGCCGCCGAGCCGTAGCTCATGCGCTCGATCCGCACCACCTCGCGCAAACCCTGCTCTTCCTCCATGAACGCTACCCCCTCGGCTTGTAAGTCGTCGCATTGCCCGACCATTTTATAGCTTCCCGCGCCATTCCCCCGAAAGCACCGCAACTCCGCAGAAACAAAACCCCCACGCGCGGCTTGTCCTTATTTTGGCGAACGGGGTTTCTCGCTTGCAGCGCACTGCGCATTTGGTAATATGGTCGGGTTCGCTCGCGGAGCAGCGCGAACAGGACGGCTTCGCCATCCGCGCGCCCCGACGCAAGCGACCCCCGCCCTCGTAGCTCAGGGGATAGAGCACTTGCCTCCGGAGCAAGGTGCCGCTGGTTCGAATCCAGTCGAGGGCACCAGGTCATTTCCGCAGGCCAGCCGCAAGAAAGCGCGCTGGCCTGCTTGTTTTTGCCCCGCAATTATGGAGACGCGTAGCCTAAAAGCAGGGTCATGTTTCTAATCCTGGTTGAAACGAGGTCGTTACCGACAACGGCGCTTCTTCATCCACCTCTCAAGTGATTCTGGATGAAACAAGGCCGTTATCGGCGATTTCCTGGGAAAAGTGGATGCGAAAGCGCCGTTGTCGGTGGTTTTCGGGGCCCAGAGCACCGATAACGGGCATTTTCCATCCAGTTTTTCCGAACGATGGATGAAAAGGGGGCGTTGTCGGTGCTCAGGACTTCGCGCCCTCGGTCGAAATCCTCATCGGTCAGGATGCGTCCGCCTTTCATCTTGCGCTCCATCATGGCTCCTCATTACTCGCGCCTGCAGTCATCTTGACTCCTGGCCAGCATACACCATGCCAGCGCGAGCTGATCCGCCCTTTAGTTTTCGCCGGCGTCGAGGAACTTCTTCCTCGTTACGAAGTTCCACACCATGACGACGGCGGTGGCGAAGATCTTGGTGATGAGGTAGCTGATGCCGAGCAAGCCCGTCCCCAGCCACATGAGCGCGTCGTTGATGAGCAGGCCGATCACCGACAGCACCACGAAGATGACGAACTCGCGGCGGCGCGACAGGCCCTCCTTGTGCGTGAACACGTAGCGCATGGACGCGAAGTAGTTGAACGTCACCGACACGATGAACGAGACCGTGGCGCTCACGAGGTAGTTCACGCCGAAGAGCTCCGTCAGGGCCACCATGAGCCCGTAGTCGATGACGAACGCGATGACGCCCACCACGCCGAACTTCATTATCTGGTCGATGAGCTTTCTCACGCGCGGCTCCTCTGACGGCAATCGAACGGGTCAGCTGCCTTCGCGCGTCCCACGGCGATCCGCAAAGCGCGAGCGCCGCGCATGCCTGTGGCAGCCTTGCGAAGCGCCAGCGCCAGACATGCCCGTGGCGGCCCTGCAAGGCGCAAGCCCGCGCATGCCCACAGCGGCCTTGCGAAGCGCCAGCGCCGGACACACCTGTGGCAGCCTTGCGAAGCGCCAGCGCCGCGCGCACCTGCGGCAGCACGCAAGGCGCAAGCGTCGCATGGCGGAGAAGAGCGCGTACGAAAAAGGCCGATGCGAACATCGGCCCTCGTCATTCATGGTGCCCCCAACGGGAATCGAACCCGTGTCTCAGCCTTGAAAGGGCCGCGTCCTGACCTCTAGACTATGGGGACAAAGCGTCTTCTCGCGAAAACAGCTGTACCAGTATGCCAGAGAGCGCGCCCGCTTGCAAGCCGAGCACGCGACTTTTTCACGCAAACCGAACGAGAACGCCCTGCGTACGGGCTGCCTGCGTGCACGAAGCCGCACAAGCGCCAACCTCGGCGCGGACGGCGGAAAACGCGGCGCAAAGCAAGCGGAACAGGCAAGCACGCATCCTGCGCAAGGGCGTGCAAGCGCATAAGCGCATCCTACGCAAGGGCGTGCAAAAGCGGGCAAGCACAAACAGCGCAAGGGCGCGTAAACGGGCGCATACGCGCATGTGCCTCAGCCGTGTTATGATGCGCCTTGTCAAGGGCGAGACCGCGAACGCCTGAGGAGCGCCTCAGCTGGGAGCTCCCAACCAACGAGGTCTCGCCCTTTCGCGCGCCATGGCCCCACGGTCCGCTGCCCCGCGCTCGCGCCCCCGTATGCGCAGGCCCGCAAGCCCCACGGTCCGCCGCTCGCGCCCCCGCAAGCCGCAGGCCGCGATCCCCGCAGGCCCGCAAGCCCCACATTCCCTCAGGCCGCAAGCCTCACAGCAGCCAAGCGCCTTCGCAGGCGCATCCCGCCGTCACGCTTCCCCTTGCCGCGCCCTAGCGGCGGTACACCCGGTACACCTCGAGCTCCCACTGCTTGCGGCTGTTCTTCGCCACCGTGTCCAGGATGAGGCCGGCCGTGAACGAGAGCGCGCCGCACAGCACGAACGCCACCGCGAGCAGCGCGGTGGGCATCCTCTCCACCAGGCCCGTGGCCAGGTACTCCAGGATCACCGGCACGCCCGCCACCAGCCCGAAGAGCACGAGCAAAAGCGCCAGCCACCCGAAGAAGGCCATGGGGCGGCAGTCCTTGAACAGGCTCGCGATGGCCCCGAGCACCTTGGCGCCATCGGTGAAGGTGGACAGCTTGCTCTCAGACCCCTCGGGGCGGTCGCGGTAGGCGATCGGCACGTCCACCACGCGCCAGCGCTTGTCCACCGCATGGATGGAGATCTCCGTCTCGATCTGGAACCCCGACGACATCACCGGCATGGTCTTGACGAACGGGCGCGTGAAGGCGCGGTAGCCCGTCATCACGTCCTCGAAGGCGAACCCGTAGATGAGCTTGATGAGCCAGCGCACCAGGTCGTTGCCGAAGCCGTGGAAGGCGCGGTCGTTCTCCTCGCCGTAGGAGCCGTTCGAGAGGCGGTCGCCCACCGTCATGTCGGCCTCGCCCGCGGCCAGAGGCGCCACCAGGTCGGGCGCGGACTCGGCCGGGTAGGTGTCGTCGCCGTCGACCATCACGTAGAAGTCGGCCTCCACCTCGCGGAACATCGAGCGCACCACGTTGCCCTTGCCCTGGCGGCTCTCGGTGCGCACGAGCGCCCCGTGCTCGCGAGCGATCTGCGCCGTGCCGTCGGTGGAGTTGTTGTCGTAGACGTAGACCTCCGCCTCCGGCATCACGCGCCGGAAGTCGTCGATCACCTTGCCGACGGTCAGCGCCTCGTTGTAGCAGGGCACGAGCACCGCCACGCCGACGCCGCGCCGCGCCGCCTCGACGCGCGCCGCCGCCCCCTCGCAAGCGGTCAGTGTATCGTTAAGCACGAAAGCTCCTTCGCAAACCTTTTGTCAAGCTCTTGTCAGACTGAGCAGCTATGTTACCAAAGCGGGCGCCCGTTGGGGGCGCAAGGGCGACGGCAGCATGCAAAATGCGGTATTATAGGCGCATGGAATCTCAGGAACTCAGCCTCTCAGGCGCATCGAGCGAAACCGAAGCCGACCGCGAGCCCCGCGTGCTCATCGTGCACGCCTCCGTGGGCTCGGGGCATCGCAGCGCCGCCAACGCCATCGCCCAAGCCATGGAACTCGTGCGCGATGACGCTGCGGAGGCCGCGGCGCTCGGCATCGACGTCCCCGAGGACCTGAAGGTTGAGGTGCTCGACGTCCTCGACTTCGGGCGCATCGTGTTCAACGGCGATCGGACCGCCTCCATGTTCACGGGCTTCACGCGTCCCTACTACGACCTCACCTGGCGCTACACCCTCACCGGGCGGTTTTTGTGGGCAGGCGGCACCGCATGGGCGCGCATCATGTACCCGAAGTTCACCGAGCACGTGCGCAAGGTGCGCCCGCTCGCCGTCGTGTGCACGCACATCGTGGCCGCCAACGTGGCCGTGAGCGCGCGCATGATCACGGGCCAGTCCTTCCCCATCGTGTGCGTCCCCACCGACTACGAGGTGGAGGGGATGTGGCCGCACCTGCACGCCGACCTGTTCTGCGTGGCGAACGAGTACATGGCCGAGACGCTGCGCCCGCGCCGCGTGCCCGAGGACCGCATCTTCATCTCGGGCATCCCCACGCGCCCGGCCTTCCGCCGCAGCTACGACCGCGCCCAGACGCGCGCGCAGTTCATGCTGCCGGATGACGCGCACGTGGTGCTCGCGCTCGCCGGCGCGAAGCTGCCGCGGCCCTACGTGCACTTCCGCGAGGCGCTCGACCAGCTCATCCCCTACCTGCACACGTTCACGGGCATCCACCTCGTGATCGTGGCGGGAAGCGACGACGAGTACGCGCGCCACGCGCAGCGCCTCGTGGCCGACCACGGGCTCCCGAACGTCACGGTGCTCGGGTACGTGGAGGAGATGGCCGCGCTCATGGCCGCGAGCGACCTGGTCATCTGCAAGTCAGGCGGCCTCACGGTGACCGAGTGCCTCTGCGCGGGCGTCCCCATGATCCTCATGGGGCGCGCCTACGGCCAGGAGAAGGCCAACGTGCGCATGCTCACCGCGGCGGGCGCGGCCCTGCACGCCACCACGGCGCGCGAGCTCGTGGACACGCTGCGGCACGTGAACGCCTACCCCGAGTCGACGCATGCGATGCTCGTCAACGCGTCGTTTCTGCGCAAGCCTGACGCGGCGCTCGACATCGCGCGCGCCACGTTCAAGCTCGCCGAGATGGAGCCCTCATCCGACGCGCGGCTGCGCAAGAAGCACTTCCTGCATTTCTACTGGGGGCGCAAGCCCGCCCACAACCGCTAGCTGACCCGCGCCCGCGCAGACGCGACGCGCGGGCGCCATCGAAAGGAACAACCCGAACATGACAACGTTTGCCGAACTCGGCCTGCCAGCCGCCGCGCTTGCGGCCGTCGACGACCTCGGATACACCGCGCCCACCCCCGTGCAGGCCCAGGCCGTGCCGCTCGTGCTCGAGGGGCGCGACGTGATCGCCGCTGCCAAGACGGGCACGGGCAAGACCGCCGCCTTCTCGCTGCCCACCCTCGCGCGCCTGCCGAAGGGCGCGAAGCCCAAGCGCCCGCGCATGCTCGTGGTCACCCCCACGCGCGAGCTCGCCGCGCAGATCGACGAGGTGTGCACGGCCATTGGGAAGCGCACCGGGCACCGCCTCGGAAGCGTGGTGGGCGGCGTGGCGCTCACGCCTCAGATCCAGCGCCTCGCGCGCGGCGTCGACGTGCTTATCGCCACGCCGGGGCGCCTGCTCGACCTCATGGGGCAGGCGGCCGTCAACCTGTCGGAGGTGGAGGTGCTCGTGCTCGACGAGGCCGACCGCATGCTCGACATGGGCTTTCTGCCCTCCGTCACCAAGATCGTAGCCGCCACGCCCGCCACGCGCCAGACGCTTCTGTTCTCGGCCACCGTGGACCAGTCGATCATGAGCCAGGTGGGCTCGCTTCTGCGCGACCCCGCGCTCGTGCAGATCGCCGTCAAGGGCGAGACAGCCGACACCGTGGACCAGTACGTCGCCGAGGTGCCGCACACCCTGAAGCCCGCCCTGCTCACGGCGCTTTTGCGCGAGCGCGGGCACAAGCGCGTCATCGTGTTCGCCCGCACGCGCCACCGCGCCGACGCGGCGTGCCGCAAGCTCAAGCGCGCCGGGTTCGTGGCCGAGGCCATCCACTCCGACCGCTCGCAGAACCAGCGCCGCCGCGCGCTCGACAACTTCGCCTCGGGCGCCACCGACATCCTCGTGGCGACCGACGTGCTCGCGCGCGGCATCGACGTGGAGGACGTGGCCTACGTGGTGAACTACGACCTGCCCACCCAGCCCGAGGACTACGTGCACCGCATCGGGCGCACGGGCCGCGCGGGCGCGCGCGGCTTCGCCGTGTCGTTCGCGAGCCCCGAGAACGCCGCCGAGCTCGCCGCCATCGAGAAGTTCACGAAGCGCAAGATCCCCGTCATCGAGGTGGCCGGATTCGACCTCGAGGCCGCGGCAGCCGAGGCGGCCGCGCGCGCCACGCGCGTCGCCGCCAAGCACGACCCCGAGCTCGCTCAGGCCGCGCGCGAGCTGGCGAAGAAGAGCCGCAAGAAGGAGCGGGCCCGCGAGCGTGCCGCCGAGGAGCGCGCCGAAGCCGAGGCCGCCGGCGCGGGCAAGGCGGCGAAGGGCAAGCGGAAGAAGGCCGCCGGCAGGCCTGCGGCAGCCCCGGCGAAGCCGGCGGCCAAGCCCGAGCGCGCGCCGAAGGCCAGAGCCGCCGGCAAGGCTCACCCGGCCGGCAAGCCCGCCGCGCGCAAGGGCGCCCGCGGCGCGTCCGACCTGCGTCCCGGCCGCGCGCACCGCGCCGTCGTCGCCGAGCAGCGCCGCAAGCGGCGCTAGCAATTGAGCGCTCTATTTTCCCCGCTCACCGCCGCATCGCGCGCCTTGCGACGCGGCGCGAGTATCGTGGAGCGCAACAGTTGGGGAAAGGAACGTTCATGAAGATTGCCATTGCCTGCGACGGGCTTGCCACCTCGTCGCACGCTGCTCGATGCGACAGCTTCATGTGCTATACCATCGAGCGGGGCATCATCGTCGACTGCAGGAACCTGCCGAACAACGGCATCACGAGCCACGAGGGCGCGCGCCTCATCATCGACTTGGGCTTCGACGCCCTCATCACCTCGGGCATCGACATCGACATGGCCGACGAGCTGTGCGCCGCCGGCGTGGAGGTGGTCGCTGGCGCCACCGGCACCGCACGCGAGGTGGTCCAGTCCTACATCAGCCACACGCTCATGGGAGCCGTGCCGTTCTGCCACATGGACGAGGACGAGGAGGCCGAGGAGGACATCGAGGCCGCCTTCGCCGCCCTCGAGGAGAAGATGCAGGCTGCAGACACCCCAGACGCCCAGGACTCCCCAGGCGCCTAGTCAACGCGCAAGCACATGAAGCGGGAGGGCCCCGGTCCATGAGACCGGGGCCCTCCCCTTTTTCGAACGAGAGAACCGCCCTGCCGGCCGACGCGAAAAAAGGAGCCCCGACCCGAAGGCCGAGGCTCCCTTCCCTAAGTCTTCTCCGCCAGCAGCGGCGAGACGGCTACAGGGCCTTCTTCGCGACCTCGACGATCGCGGTGAAGGCGGCCGGGTCGTTCACGGCCATGTCGGCGAGCACCTTGCGGTCGAGCTCGACGCCGGCCTTCTTGAGGCCGTTCATGAACACGGAGTAGGACAGGCCGTTCAGGCGGGCAGCCGCGTTGATGCGGGTGATCCACAGGCGGCGGATGTCGCGCTTCTTGTTGCGGCGGTCGCGGTACATGTACTGGAGCGAGTGCTGGACCTGCTCTTTCGCGGCACGATAGGAACGGGATTTCGCGCCGTAGTAACCCTTGGCACGATTAAGGACAGTACGACGCTTCTTGCGTGCGTGAACCGAGCGCTTTACACGAGGCATTCTTCAATCACTCCTTTTGAACTAGCGAAGACCGAGGTTGCGAGCCACGACCTTGTTGTCGGCCTTGGCGAGTTCCGTCTCATGGCGGAAGTTACGCTTGCGCTTCTGGCTCTTCTTGGTCATGATGTGGCTCTTGTAGGCCTTGGCACGCATGATCTTGCCGGAGCCGGTGACGCGGAAACGCTTGGCGGTGCCGCGATGAGTCTTCATCTTGGGCATGTTATTCGTCCTTCCCTTCTTGCTTTTCGTTTTCCTTCTTCTTCCTTGCCGCAGCGGGCAGAGGAGCGATGAGCATGTGCATGTTGCGGCCCTCCATCTTGGGCTGGTTCTCGATGACCGCAACGTCCTTGAGATCGTCAGCCAGGCGCTCCAGGATGGAAAGACCCTGCTCCGGGTGCGCCATCTCGCGCCCGCGGAACATGATGGTGATCTTCACCTTGTTGCCGGCGTCGAGGAAACGAAGCACGTGCTTCTTCTTGGTGGTGTAGTCCCCCACGTCGATCTTCGGGCGGAACTTCATTTCCTTGATCTCGATCTTGGTTTGGTTCTTGCGCGCTTGCTTGGCCTTGATGGCTTGATCGTACTTGAACTTGCCGTAGTCCATGATGCGACACACCGGCGGCTCGGCGTTGGGTGCGATCTCCACCAGGTCAAGTCCGGCGCTCTCAGCGATGCGCAGGGCCTGGGACGTGGGGTAGACGCCCATCTGGTTCCCGTCGAAGTCGATCAGACGGCACTCACGCACGGTGATCTCGTCGTTGAGCCGGGGCTCTTGAGCAGCTATCGCGCTCACCTCCTTCTGTGCACGTGCACATAAAAGAACCCGCAGGCGCGATGCGTGCGGGTCGTCGTGATGCTGCCACGCGAGGTGGCTGGTATTCGAACGACCCATCAGCTGCGATCAGCGCCGAAACAGGTGGAGGGAATTCCCTCTCTTGATTAAACAGCCTGAACAGTATAGCGCGCAGCTGATGGATACGCAAGGGCGAATCTCGTCCTTTTCTTCGGCGCTCACCTATGCCGGCAAGGCGCCGCCGGCGCGCGGCGGCGCCGGCGAGCCAGGCGGAGCCGCCAGCGAGCCGCCAGCGAGCCAGGCGAGGCAAACGGAGCCGCCAGCGAGCCGCCGCCAGCGAGCCAGGCGGAGCCGCTAGGCGTTCACGTAGACGTAGATGGTTCGAATGGTGTCGGCGAGGTTGCCCGTAGCGTTGGCCATGGCGTAGTCGTACGAGAGCACGGCCGACCAGGCGTGCGGCGCGCCGTCGATGTCCACCTCGCCGGAGAACGAGCAGTACTCCTTGGTGAGCGTGGTGCCGTCGCTCGCGTAGGTGGAGTACGCCGTCTTGTCCTCGGGCAGCACCACCGCGCCGTCGGGCACCTGGACGCCCGCCTCGGCGAGCGTCTTCTCGATGATGTGCTCGTTGCGCACGGCGTCGGAGAAGCTCAGCGAGCCGTAGCCGAGCGACGACGTGGCCGCCGAGTAGCCGGCCTGCACCACCCTGCCCTCCTCGTTGAGGCCCAGGTACACCGTCGGCGTGCCCGAGCGCGTGTCGGCGGGCTCGGCGGTGAGCGCGATGCGCACGTCCTGCTTCACGGGGTTGCCCTCCTCGTTCACCTCGCGCGTGCTCGACACCTGCGCGCCGTGCTGCAGGCGCTCGATCGCCTCGTCCTGCGTGAGGCCGAGCAGCGCGGTGAGGTCGGGGACGGTGGTCTTCTTCGCCGTGGCGGTGGAGGCGTCCTTCGCCGCGGCGTCGCCGTCGATGGCGCTCACCTCCTGCGTGACGTTCTGCGCCTGCTGGGAGGCCGTGGTCTGCACCGCCTGGAGGAGCTGCCAGGCGAGCACGCCGCCGACCGCGAGCAGGATGACGAACACGACGATCACGCCGATGAGGATGCGGCGCATGCGCTTCGACTTGCGCAGGTACTCGGGGATCGGCTCGGGCGCAAGCGCGTCGGGGAGGGGCAGCTCCGGGTCGTCGAACGCGCTCGGGACGGCCGCGGGCTCGGCGGCAGGCCGCGCATGGCGCGCGTGCTTGCCCGCGTGCCGCGGGGCGGGCGCGGGCTCGGCGGCTTCGACGGGGCCCGCGAAAGCGGCGGAGCCGGCGGGATCGGCGCCTGCGAAGTCGCCTGCTAAGTCGGCGTCGCCTTGCGGCTCAGGGGTGTCAAACGGGTCGGTGGGTACCGTGCCGTCGAAGTACTCGTCGGCTTCGACGGGCGAGAAGGCCCTCGTCAGACCGATGGCGTTGCCCTCGCCGTCGTCGAAGAGGTCATGGCTTTCATGGTGGCGTCGCGGCATGCGGCATCTCCTATCTCGTGCGGTGCGAAAAGCGAAGGCCCGGCGCGCGGCTAGACCAGAAGGTTCCAGAGGGCGAAGGCCGCGAGGGCGAGCACGGCGAGCGCGATGACGGCCTTCTGCGCCGCGGGCATCTTCGAGCCCTCGATGTCCTCGAGCGTGGTGGCGCGGTAGCCGTCCTCGCGCGCGGCGGGCGCGGGGGCGGGCTCGGGGGCGGACGCGCTCGCGGGCTCGGGAGCCGGCGTGGCGGAATCGGGCGCAGGGGCGGGCTCGGGAGCCGGCGCGGCCGCAGGCGCAGGCTCAGGTTCGGGTTCGGGCTCAGCCGCAGCGGCGCGGGCGGGCTGCGCCTGCGTCCGCGGATCGGCTGCCCGCGCGTGCACGACCTGCGTGCGCGTGGGCGCGGCGCCCGCCTGGATCACCACGTCATCGTCGTCAGGCGTCACCGTGATATGCGAAAAGGACGGCTTCTCTGCCATGGGCGGCTTCTTCCTCTCAAGCGTTTCTGCCATTATAGCCTGAAACGCACGCGTGGCGGGCTACTCCCCCAGCACCTCCACGATGTCGAAGCCCTCGCGCGAGCGCTCGAGCACCTCCCGGTTGCCCACGGCGCAGACCAGGCGCTGCTGCGCGGCGCGCATGACGGCCTGCCCGAGCGCGCGCACGTCCGCGGGTGCGGCGGCGAGCACCTCAGCGCGCACGCGCGCCCGGTCGGCAGGCGTGTACTTCGCCAGGAACATGCCGTCCTGCCGGCGCACGAGCTCACGCGCCTTCAAGGGCGCGTCGAGGCTGGCCACCGTGCTCACCACGTACCCCGCCATCTCGGCTTCCGTCGGCTCGAAGGCGGCCAGCCACGCGCCGGCGCCGGCGAAACGCTCGATCGTCTCGTCGACGCGCGGGTCGCGGAACGAGTAGAAGCGCATCGAGCCGGGGCGCGTCATCTGGAAGCCCGCGCCGTACGCGCCGCCCTTCACGCGCACCTCGTTCCACAGGTAGTCGTACGACAGCGCGCGCGAGGCGAGCAGCCACGTGCCGGAATAGGACTCCTCAAGCAGGCGGCGATCGTACCCCATGGCCGTGAACGTCACGTCGGTGGGCACCGCGAACGCCTCGTGCCGATCACGCGGCCTCGGCACCTCGAGCGCGCGGGCCGCAGGCGCAGGCGCGGCCTCCAGCGCGCCGCCACCCGCAGGCACGTCCTCTGACACGTCGCCACCACCGCTCGCAGGCGCGGCCTCCAGCGCGCCGCCACCCGCAGGCGCATCGCCACCCGCAAGCACGGCCTCCGGCGCGTCGCCGTCACCTGCAAGCGCGCCTGCTCCGCCCGCGCCCCGCGAGGCGCCGGCGGCCCGGTAGCGGCGCAGGTCCTCGTCGGTCCCCGTGAACGACAGCAGGCAGCCCTCGCCGGCCACGAGGCGGCGCGCCAGCTCGCGCAGCTTCAGCTCGAGCGCGCCGACGCGCTCGTCGAAGTGGTCGAGCAGGTCCTTCAAGAACAGGTAGAAGTCCATGCCGCCGAGCTGCTCGCGCACGAGCGCCGCAGGCAGGTAGTACGACGCCACGCGCGCCATGGCCACGCTGTGCCCCGCCGACGCGAAGCCCTGCTCCATGCCCACGCGCTTCTGCGTGAGGATGTCGCGGATCTTCTCGTGATCGCTGAAATCCGTCTCGCGCAGGACCTCGTCGGTGATGAGCGCCATGTGCTCGACGTTCTCCGCCAGAGCCGACGAGCTCGCCACGAACTTCGGCATGAACGCGTCGCGGTCGCGCGCGTCCTCGTGCACCTCGGCGAAGAAGCTCAAGTTCCCCAGCTTGCTCTGGGCCAGCGTGTCGATCTCGGCGGCGGTGTGCTCCCGCGTGCCGAGCCGCCCGAGCACCATGGCGAGCACCGTGGCGTAGGGCAGCTCCTCGAACGTGAGGCAGCCCAGGTCGAAGTAGCGGTAGGCGTACGCGATGCCGTGCGTGTGGACGTCGTGGCGCAGGCACGCGTCCGGCGCGCCCTCCTCCAGGTAGAACGCTCCCTCGGACGGCGCCTCGCCGATGTCGGCCACGGACAGCTGCGGGAGCTTCGCCACGTCCTCGGGGGCGTCGGGCGCCTCCTGCGCGGCGCGCAGGGCGGCCACCTCGCACTCGACGGCGGCGAAGTCGTCGGGCCCGAAGCCCGCGGCGATGCGCGCGAGGCGCTCGCGGGCATCCGCCTCCTCGTCGCGCTCGCACGGCACGAGCTCCACCTCCGCGAAGTGCGCGTTCTCCAGCACGAGCTCGCGCAGGAGCCGCTCGAAGTAGCCCTCGGCGATCTTCGCGCGCAGGCTGGCGAAGGCGCGCTCGTAGCTCAGATACGCCGTGGCCAGGCCGTCGTCGTAGAGCCAGCCCGCCATGCTCGACATGGCGAGCACCACGCCGTCGGCGTAGCCGAAGTTGCGCTCGCGCATCACGAACTCGGCGTGCGAGAGCGCCGCCTCGATGAGCGCGTGGTCGAGCGCGCCGTCAGCCAGCGCCCGCGCGCGCTGCTCGACGCAGGCGCGGAACCGCGCGGCCGCCTCGGGGCGCACACCTTTGAGCTGGATCACGGCGAAGGGCTGCAGCACCCCGTCGGCGAGGTACGCCACCGCGTCGGCCGCGATCCCCGCATCGAGCAGCGCGCGCTTCAGGGGCGCCTCGTTCGAGCCCATGACGGCGTCGAGCAGGATGTCGACCGCGATCATGCGCTCGCGGTCGGACGCGCGCCCAGCCACGTACCCGAGCGCCATGCCGGCGTTCTCGGGGGCCGTGGGCATGAGCTTGCGCACGCCCGTGCTCACCACCGGCGCCTGCTCCTCGAGCGGGTTGGCGCGCAGCGCGCCGCGCTCCTCGGCGGCGAGCGGGGAAAGGTACTCCTCGTCGATGAAGGCGAGGAACGCCTCGAGGTCGAGGTCGCCGTAGAGCATGAGGTAGCTGTTGTCGGGGCGGTAGTGGCGGCGGTGGCTGTCGAGGAACGCCTCGTAGGTGAGCTCGGGGATGGCGCGCGGCGTGCCGCCCGACTCGAAGCGGTAGGTGGTGTCGGGGAAGAGCTCCGCCGAGAGCGCGTCGTAGAGCACCGAGTCGGGGTCGGACAGGGCGCCCTTCATCTCGTTGTACACCACGCCGTTGTAGGAGAGCTCCCCGTCGGCAGCCTCGAGGTGCCAGCCCTCCTGCTCGAAGATGGCGCGCTTCTCGTAGATGGCGGGGTAGAACACCGCGTCGAGGTACACGTCCATGAGGTTCATCAGGTCGCGCTCGTTGGTGGAGGCCACCGGGTACATCGTCTTGTCGGGGAAGGTCATGGCGTTCAGAAACGTCTGCATCGAGCTCTTGAGCAGGTTGACGAAGGGCTCCTTCACGGGGAACTTGCGCGACCCGCACAGCACCGAGTGCTCGAGGATGTGAAACACGCCCGTGTCGTCGGCCGCGGGCGTCTTGAAGCTGATGGAGAACGCCTTGTTCGCATCGTCATTGCGCAGGTAGAGCAGCTGCGCGCCGCTGGCGGCGTGGCGCATGACGTAGGCGGCGCCCTCGATCTCGGGCAGCTCGTCGGCTGACGTGACGGCGAAGCCGTGCCGAACGGCAACGGAAAAGACATCGTTCATAGTGGCCCAAGCCTTTCAGCTCATCAGGATTATCGCATGACAAGCGCGACGCCCATCGTCATCGCGCGCTGGTTTCCGCTCCATTCTACCTGCATTTCAGCCCGCGCGTATGCGCGGCTGGCCCCGCTGCCAACTTTCCTCACATGGCGCCAAGCGGCAACGCGCCAAGCAGCAACGCGCCGAAGGCCCAACCACCCTGCCGTGATGCCGCTCGCCCCCCCTTCGTCCCGCCCGCAGTCAACTCGACACCTTTTCGCTGGACAAAGTGCGAGAAACGCACAATCTGATACCGCACAGTGGCCTCAAATCAGTTAAAAATAAACCTGAGCTAACGCCGATCAGGCATTTCGCGAAGGCATTCCGCCATCTCAACGCGCCCGCTCCCTTAATATCGGTATCAGATCGTGCGTTTCTCGCACCTTTGCAACCGAGTTTCTTGCGCCTTTGCAACCGAGAAGGTATCGCGCTCAGTCGATAGCCCCATTTCGCGTGCACCGACGCGCTGCGCCCCCTCGCCGCCCGCGCGCATCCCCGCGCTCGCCACCGCCCGCGCTCCCCTCGCCACCGCCTGCTTCGCCGCCCGTACGCCTCCCCTTGCCGCCCGGCCCGCTTCGCCGCCCGCGCTCCTCCCCTCGCCCCTCGCCGCCCGCCCCGCCCTTCCCTAAATGCTACTAAAATTGTGGCATTAGTTTGGAGCCGCGCCAGATATCAGTACGCGCGGGTGGGTTTGCCGTCAACTTTTGCGCGATTGGGGCTACAATGTGTCAGTGAAAAACACGTCTTGCGAGGTGCGGGAAGGTGTGCGCCCTGCTCGCCGCCCCCCCGCCTCGCACGAGGAGAGATGGAGTACACCCGACCATGCTTGAACTGAGAGACCTCGTGTTCGAGGTGCCCACCGAGGAGGGCGCCCCGAAACGCATCATCGACGGCTTGTCGCTGACCATCGGCGACGACCGCTTCACCGTGATCACCGGCCCGAACGGCGGCGGCAAGTCCACGCTCGCGAAGCTCATCATGGGCATCGAGCATCCCACGAGCGGCCAGATCCTGTTCAACGGCGAGGACATCACCGACCTCGGCATCGCCGAGCGCGCCAAGCTCGGCATCGGCTACGGCTTCCAGCAGCCCGCCCGCTTCAAGGGCATGAAGGTGAAGAAGCTGCTCGACATCGCCGCCGGACGCAAGCTGCCCATGCTCGCCTGCAACGAGTACCTCGCCAAGGTGGGCCTGTGCTCGGCGAGCTACCTCACGCGCGAAGTGGACAAGTCGCTCTCGGGCGGCGAGGTCAAGCGCATCGAGATCGCCACCATCCTCGCGCGCGACCCGCAGCTCGCCATCTACGACGAGCCCGAGGCCGGCATCGACCTGTGGAGCTTCGACCGGCTCACCGAGACGTTCCGCGACATCCACGCGGCGCGCGACGGCCGCTCCATCGTCATCATCTCGCACCAGGAGCGCATCATCCAGCTCGCCGACGAGATCGTCCTTTTGCGCGACGGCCAGGTAGTCGAGATCGGCACGCCTGACGAGCTTCTGCCGAAGCTCGGCTTCGCAGCCAAGGGCATCGGCGGCTGCCCGCTCACGCAGCCCACCGAGCTGCACCTCACCGAGATTCCCACCACGTGCTAAAGGAGACGGACCCATGGCAGTAGACCTTTCCCCCATCGACGAGAGCTTGCTCGCCGAGATAGCCAACCTCCACGGCATGCCGAAGGGCGCCTTCAACATCCGCAAGGACGGCCAGCTCGTCCAGCGGTCGTCCTCGGCGTTCGTGGAGATCTCCACCAAGACCGACCATCCCGGCATCGACATCCGCGTGAAGCCGGGCACCAAGGGCGAGACCATCTTCATCCCCGTCATCGTCACGCAGTCGGGCCTGAAGGACGTGGTGTACAACACGTTCTACATCGGCGAAGACTGCGACGTCAAGATCGTGGCGGGCTGCGGCATCCACAACGCGAGCCACGAGGCGTCCGAGCACGACGGCATCCACAGCTTCTACCTCGGCAAGAACAGCCGCGTGAGCTACGTGGAGAAGCACTACGGCGAAGGCGAGGGAACCGGCGAGCGCATCCTGAACCCCACCACCAACGTGTACCAGGAGGAGGGCTCCTTCTGTGAGATGGAGCTGGTGCAGCTGCGCGGCGTCACCTCCACGGTGCGCGACACCAACGCCGAGCTGGCCGCAGGCGCGAAGCTCGTGCTTCTGGAGAAGCTGCTCACGCATGACAAGCAGACGGCCGTCTCCAACATGAAGGTGGAGCTCAAGGGCGACGACTCGAGCGTGCAGGTGATCTCGCGCTCGGTGGCCCAGGACGACTCCGTGCAGGTGTTCAACCCGCTCGTGATCGGCGAGGCGGCCTGCCGCGGGCACGTGCAGTGCGACGCCATCATCATGGGCAACGCGAAGGTGAAGGCCATCCCCGGCATCGAGGCCGCCAGCGAGGACGCGCTCCTGGTGCACGAGGCCGCCATCGGCAAGATCGCCGGCGACCAGATCGTGAAGCTCATGACGCTCGGGCTCACCGAGGAGGAAGCCGAGCAGGAGATCTTGGAGGACTTCCTCAACTAGCAACAGAAGGGCCCGCGAACTGGTCGTTCGCGGGCCCTCGTTCGTTTTGCGCTGGTTTGCGCGCTTAGGCTGCTGCGGGAGCCGGCTCCGCCGGTGCGGCGTCGGCAGCGGGTGCAGCGTCAGCAGCCGGAGCCTCGCCTTCGGCGCCCTCGCCCGCAGGCGCCTCAGCGTCGGCGCCCGTCGCCTTCGCGGACGTAGCGCCTGCCGTGAGCGGCGTGTTCGAGAAGTCGAGCGACTGGCCGAGCCACTTCATCTCGATCACGTCCACCATGCCCTGGTCAACGAGGGTCTTGAGCGCGTCGGTGATAGTGGTCTGCAGCGCGGTGTTGTCCTTCGCCACGCCCACGCAGTACCCGCTCGGCTTCGCCATGAGCGCGACCACCGTGGTGTCGAGCCCCGCGCGATGCGCGGCGTACAGCCCGATGAGCGCGTCAGACGCCACGTACTTCACCTTGCCGGCCTCGAGCTGCGCGAAGGCGTCGGCGAGGTTGGTCGTGGAGACGAGCGCCTCGTCGCCGAACTCGTTGGAGACGGCCCACGCGCTCTTCGAGGACACCTGCGCGGCCACCTTGGGCTTGGAGGCGGCGTCAGGCACGCCGGCGTTGCTCGAGGTGAGCGCGAACAGGGCGACGCCCGTGGGCAGGTACTCCTCGGACAGCCAGAAGTTGTTCGTGTCGGAGCTGTCGATGCCCATGACGATGTCGACCTTGCCCTGCGCGAGCGCTTCCTCAGGGTCAGACCCCACGTCGACGATGGAGAGCTTCAGCCCCAGCTCGTCGGCAAGCGCAGCCGCGATGTCGACGTCGACGCCGATGATCTTCTCGCTACCCATGCCAGCCAGAGGCGACTTCTCGGTGTTCACGCCCACGCGCAGCGTGTCGGCCTGGCCGATGGTCGGCGTGGTGACCGTGGCGTCCTTCAACTCAGGCTGGTACGTCGAGCCGCCCGAGCAGCCCGCGAGCACCAGCATCATGCAGAAAGCCGCAGCGCACAGGACCACGGCATGCAAGCGCTTCCTCACAACATCCTCCATTTGCCCTCAGAAGAGGCTCTTCTCCTTCACCTGTCAAACAAGGCTTCCTTCGACTGACCTAGTCTTTGCCCCCACACTCGCGCACCGGGGCTTCCGCTTGCGCTTAGAACCCTCTCGCCCGCCGCAGCCGAATGCCGCGAAGGTAGAACGGGCGGTGCGACTTACCCCTAGGATACGCCATGCTCACCGCCCGGGCACGCCCGCTCGGCTTACGTGGATCCTTTCGACCGCATCTGCCATGGACTGAGGAGCGAGCGCTCCCGCAACTACAGACTCGAAAGAAGCAATTTACTAGTGTAGCAGAAGCGGCGGGCTGTTTTCGCCGAGCGCGCCGCAGAAATACGCCAGCGAGAGGAAGGAAGCGCAGCGCGCGGGTGCGGGGCTGGTGCACGGGGGCATAGGGCGCGCCGCACGGATGCGGGGCTGGTGCGCGAGGCACGGGGAACGAAAACATGCCGACGGCGCGGATGCGGAGCTGGTGCGCGGGTGTAGTGCGCGGGGCACGGGGAACGAAAACGCGCCGATAGCGCGGCGCGAAAAGAGCGGCGAAGACGCTCTCCTGTGCAGAGACGCGCGCCAAACCGGTGCGGCGGTTCTGCCAGGCTCTCGCCAGAAGCACGGGATACCCCTGCCAGACGGCGCCCCTATGCTGGAAGGCATGGCCGCCCTCATGCGCGACATATCCCCCGCCCGCTGCCTGAGCTTCGCATCCGAGGTGCTCACCGAGACGCTCTGGCCGACGCGCTGCGCCGTATGCGACGCGCCGGGCGAGCTTCTGTGCGACGCGTGCGCCGCGCGCCTGCCCTTCATCGACGCGTGCCTCGCCTGCCCGCGCTGCGGCGCGCCGTTCGGGCGCGTGCAGTGCACCGAGTGCAACCACGCCCTGCTCGCCCTCAGCGGGCGCGAGCAGATGCCGTTCGATCAGGCCGCAAGCGCGCTTGTGCTCAACGAAGCCGCGCGGCGCATCGTCACCACCTACAAGGACCGCGGCGAGAGACGCCTCTGCGCGGTGATGGCCGGCGTCATGGCGCGCTACGTGCCGCCTGAGTGGACGGCCGACCCGGCGCGCACCGCGCTCACCTTCGTCCCCGCCACCGCCGCGGCCGTGCGCAGGCGCGGGTTCGACCATGCCGAGCAGCTCGCGCGCAGCCTCGCCGCGTTGCTCGACTTGGAGTGCGCGTGCGTCCTCACGCGCCCGCGCAACGCCGACCAGCGCAGCCTCAGCCGAGCGCAGCGCCACGCGAACATGGCGGGGAGTTTTGCCGTGCTGGCAGGCGCCACCCTGCCCGAGCGCGTCATCGTCATCGACGACGTGTGCACCACCGGCGCCACGCTCTACGCCGCCGCCGACGCCCTGCGCGAGCAGGGCGCCCGCACCCTCCAAGCCCTCACCTTCGCCCGCGCCTAACGCAAGCAGAAAGGAAAGGAGCCGCTACGGTTGACCGAAACTCACACTTTAACACATACGATCATATTTGTTATAATTAATCTATAAAAGGAGCACCCATGAAAAGCTACTCATCAAGAGAGGTTATCAAGCTTCTAAGGAAAGACGGGTGGTACGAGGTGGCTGCCATGGGAAGCCACCACCAGTTCAAACATCCCCTGAAGCCAGGGCGTGTGACGGTGAAGCATCCCGACAACGACATCCCGCCAAAGACGCTCAGAAGCATTGAGAAGCAGTCAGGGCTGTCGTTTCGGTAGCCTCGGCAGAACAGGAGTGATCATGAAAAAGGTAGACCGTTACTTCTTCCCCGCCGTGTTCACCTATGAGGAAGGCTGCGAGATCGCCGTGGAGTTCCCCGATCTGAACGTGGCGACCAGCGGCAGCGACGACGGTGACGCGCTGCTCTCCGCGCGCGAACTGCTCGGCTGCGTGCTCTTCGGCATGGAGGAGGACGGGGTGGCCATCCCCAACCCCACGCCGCTTCCCAACGTCAAGGTCGAAGAGGGCGAGCATACCGCGCTCGTCGACGTGTATATGCCCGCGGTGCGCCTCGCGCAGTCGAACAAGGCCGTGAACCGCACGGTTACCCTGCCCGCCTGGTTGAACTCGCTGGCCGTAGAGCGCGGCGTGAACTTCTCGCAAACCCTCCAAGGAGCCCTGCGCGAGCAGCTGCGAGCTTAGACAGCTCACGAAAAGCTCATCTGTTCCTCGAAATCAGCCAGTCGCTTGAGCTGGGCGCGCTGCGCGTCGCCGAGGAGGACCGCTTCCTGCCCGCCGAGCGTCGCGTCGAGGAGGTAACACAGCACAGCCCCTGTTCAGCTTGCCTACATGACAAACGCTTGCGCAATCCGAAACAAGTGCTGACGACGCGGGTGCTGGGGTGCTACAATGCGGGTAGCCAGCAAAGCCCGTGTTGTAAAGCCGGTTACGGGCGGCGCGGGTGATTGGAACAAGAGCGGTAGTTGCCGCTACCGCTCCTTCTCCTTACCCTTGTCATCCGATCGTGAATTGCACTCTTTCCAAACGTCGAGGATGAACTCCCCGATGGCCGCAATGGCGGCCATGATGAAAAGCAGTTTTTCGATCATAGGCGATCACCTCCTTTCAGAAGGCGCCGCCCACGTCGGACTTTGCTGGCATGCTGATTGTACGGCGGTACGCGTCAAGCAGACCGTGAATCTTGGGCTATAAAAACTATCTATCCCGAAGTCCGGTTTCGCGCTTTTCGAATCAGCATGAGCAGGCGGCCCCTTGGCTGAGGGGCCGCCTGCTCACCGCTATCGCACGATGAAGGTGTAGAACACGTCGTCGTTTTCGCTACCGGCGGCAAAGGAGAACCGCACGCGATAGGTTCCTGGCTTGCCGGGAATCGCTGCGGTGACCGTAGCGGTGGCCATCTGGGAATTGTCCGCAGAGTCCGATGGCACTGTAACCACCTGAGGATTTTGCGCGCCTGAGGTAGACGAAACAAGAACTGGATCGAACTGCGCCAGAAGGCCGCTTTGTTTTTCCACCGTCACCGTGAAGGAAGCGGCGTTTGTCGTGCAATTGAATGATACCTCGTGCGACGTACCCGCCTTCAGCATGCGACTATCAGCCCCTTGACAGGTTACCGTCAAGCTTGGCTGATCGACAGAAGCCACTGTCAACGAGCTGGTTTCCGTATTGCTGCACACGCCGCGCATCATGTTGAGCGTTGCGAGCGCCGCACCGGGTGTCTCACCCGTCGCACCTGCTCCCGCATCCACCGTACCAGGCGCCTCACCTGCGCAGAGCTTCCATTCGATGCTGTACGTGCTTTCGGACGCACCCTCAGACAGTCCCTCGAAGGAGAAGGAGTACGCCCCCTTCGCAACGCTCCCATAGGTGCCCAGATTGAACGCCACCGTGTTGCCGTTGATCCAGGTGCCGCTGACCTTAATGCTGGAACTCGACGGCGTCAAACTAGCTGACGCGTTAAGCGGAACCTTAAATGCCGAGGCGTCCTTCTTGCTCAACGTACCGACCAAATACACCGTCGAGTTGGTGAGGCGATCGTCGCCCGCAGGCGCAGTTTTCACCGTGACGTCGGTCGTAGTCGCCCCAATCTCGCCAAGCGTCACCGTGCTCACTGCGTAGCTCACCTGTGCAGTGGCACCAAAGTCGATGGAATTCGTAGAATCCCCTGCAATCAGCGAGAAAGCAACCGAACCACCCGCCGGGTTGACGTCCGTATTAAGCTCACCGAAATCGGCGCTGAGCAGGAATGTCTCGCTTTCCCCTATTGCGCGGTCAGTAAACACAGGAGAAGCTGTATCCGTAGTTCCCATCTTGGTGAACTGCGAGAACTTCACCGTATTCGCGCCCCCGGCAGGAACCGTGTAGTGGTAATATGCGTTTGGTGCAGTATTGGTATTGGGCTTAGCATTTTCCGCGGCAAGCACTGTAAGGGTAAGGTCAGTACCCTCAGGCAAGAAGCTACCGAACTTCACCTCATAGTCACGACCAGTTACATATGTGCCCTCGCTTACCAGCTGCGCCGTCCACGCGCCCCGCTGCGAAACCGAAACTTGTTTGTCCACGTAGCCGTTTTCGAAGCCCGTGAACACCCTACCGCTCTTGATCAACGCCGATCCCGTCGGGTTCACCCAAGCATGAACGGTGAGCGTCTTCGTGCCGTCAGCATCAGCAGCACTCATGTCCTTGGATGTGGTATCCGCCGAGAGCTGCGTCTTACCATGCAAGCCACTCGGCCAATTAGTATCTGCACGCAAGCCGAGCCGTTTTGAACCGTCTTCATTTGCAATATACCAACAATTGAATTTACTAGCGTCGCCGCCTTCTGTCGGATTCGTCGGGTCTGCTGGTATGGCGTCATGAACAGCAGGAGTTCCCGCCGTGCCATTGTCGCCATATTGCGTTTCGGTACGCAGCACAGTGGGCAGTGATTTACCGTTTTCATCTACAAGATTAAGCCTCAAGGTGCCCGTATCATAGGCGATACGGTAATGATCTTGCACCAGGTTGCCAGTAATCTGCGGGTTGTTTTCCATGTTTACAAACGTAAAGGTGTTGTTCTGAGCCCCACACGCGCCGATGGTGGTCGCTGTAACGCTACCGCCGTTGATGGTGACCGTGGAAGCAGTGCTTGGAACAGGTGTTCCGTCGGCCCCTGTGGTCGCAGCGCCGCCGCCATTACTGCCAAGTTTGCCGTTTCCGCAGTTTGCCGTCACCTTGACCAGAGTCATGTTCCCCTTGGCTACAACGTCGGCGTTACCAGCAGGGTCTCCATCAACTCCTGCAGTAAGAGTTCCTCCCGTTTGGGCGTAATTTCCATCGCCGGATAGGCCCTTTTGATATGTTATGCCATAGCCGTTTTCGCCGCTTGCATTATCTTTGTCTGGAACGGGTTTGCTCTCAACCGTGAGCGTCTTGCCCGCCACAACAGAAGCCGCGTCTGTCACCACCAAGTTGCCGCTCAAAACCATCTTCACATCATCGTTGATAGTCAGCGCCCCAATGGTCACGTTTTTCGGGAGCGCTGTCGTACCATCCGTACTCGATACCTGCTCCGGTTGCTGCACCGTAATCGTCTTGCCCTCGCCCAGGCTAGTCACCGTTAAGGACGGCGGCGTAGCAGGAAGACCCTTTTCCTCCAGTAACAGGTAGTTCAAATGCAAGCTGCCACGGTCATGAACAACTTCAGCCTTGGTACTCGAATAAACCTGAGTGACCTTAGACGTCTCAACCTTAATATCGCCATTGGCGACCTCGATAATCTGGGTGCCATCGATGGTCACATCGGAAGCAATATCCTCTAGCACCATCTGTCCGGTAAAGAGCTTATTGGTTTTACCACTGTTGACGTAGGCAACCTGCACGGTGCTGCTTGTAATTGTATTGGCTTCATCGTCAACATTGCTCGTGATTGTGGTGACTCCACCATCCGTACCGATCATGGAGACATCACCGAGATCATATTCGTTCTGCAGATATATATTGCAGCCTGCGATGTTCAACGTACTTGCTGCGTGAATTGGCTCTTTTACCGGATTATCACTCGTGCCAATCGCACAATTCTTCAAAGACACCAAAGTGCCATCTAGTGCTTTCGCATTATGATTTGAGCTTCCTTCGGTTTCCGCAACGACCGTATTAGTCACGCTGACATTCCCCACACCAGCGCCACCGATCCATGCACCTTTGTACTGGCCGGATGCGTTCGTGCTTTCCTTTACGGCTATTCGGCTGTTGGTTATTGACACATTGCCGTATGAGTTTGCCCCTTCAGCGGGCGCTTGATTCCCAGAACCAATACCCGAAGAACTCAACGGAGCATTCAATTCCATCGACACATCAACCTTCTCCAAGGTGATGCCACCGTTCGCAGGATTCGTCTCAATAGCACCAATTGCAGCTCGATCTGATGTCGGTGCGAGCGTAATGGTCTTGTTTTGTGCGGCATCGCTTGCGTTATAACCACCCGTCAACGTTAGGCTCGTATTTGTCGGTACCAGAATATTCTTTGCCTTAATATTGCCTATCTGTGTCAGGTTGACCTTCGTGGTGGCATCACCTGCACCTGCCAACTGAATTGAATCCTCACTTGTAATGTTCAAGTTACCCAAACTAATTGTGCGCCCTACAGGGTTTCCTTCGCTATCAGCTTTATTATCGGAGCGCGTGGTCATATCGCCCGAAATCTCTAGCACGTTCGGAGTTTCGTGGAAGTCGCTATTGTCGCCCGCACACTGCAAGATCTTATAGTCGCCGCGCCACGTAACCTTCGACTCGTATTTGCCCTTCTGCGTAAACCCATCAGGGAACAACTCGATGGAACCTTCGTCCAAATACAACTCCATGACGTCGTCGTAACTGATGGCCACGTTGCGGGCAGGCATTGCGAACGTATAGTCATTGCCCACCTTCTGCGCGAACTCATCAAGGCGCTTCGTCTCTATGACCGTACCGCTGTCTGGATCCTTAAACGTTAGCGTAATGAATTCCGCAGGCTGACTTGAGGGATTCGGCTTAAACGTAACCGTTGAATGATACTTCACATTTGACGAAGTATCGCTCAAGGCGACATCACCGGTCGGAGTCGTATCAGCCGCACCATCTCCGTAGGTAATGTCCCATTTACCGCCCACAGTCGTATCTTTTTCGAGGGTATACTTTTTCGGCGCATATTCAGCAGAAACTGTTATCATGCCATCGTTCAGTTCTGCCTCTCTCGCGGCTGAGGTCGAGCCCAAACCATCCAGCGTCAACTGTGTCAGCGACAACGGCGACAAAGCGGCACCAGACGTGCTAGAAGGCGTATAACTCCAATTTGCTGCTCGGTCATAGCCCTCAAGTGCGAGCGTAGCATCTGTCGACAGTAAATTAGTTCCGTAATTCTGCGTGTCAACGCGGTGATAGACTCGCACATTCGCGTCGACCCCTGAGCCGATACCGGCGTCGGCCCCTGAGCCGGCACCCTCGCCTGCGCCCAGCGGCTTAAAGTCTTTGGGTGCCGATTGCGGCTGAATCAACTTCAGGTCTTCTGCTGGTTCTGGCAAAATCACCCGATAATCAACCTTATATTGAGAAGGGTTCAGCTTCACTGTGACATTCTCTTGCAGCCACTGGCTCTCCAAGGGGTTTTCCCCCGAGGATGAGCCTGCTTTGGCGAAGGTATATTTAATGACAAAGGAGTATTCTTTCTGTTCGGTCATGACCTTTGAATGGTAGAGCGACAGGGTAAGATTCCAGCCCTTCCCTATAGCTTGACTTCCAACATCCCGCTCAGCCCCTGCCGTCACGCTAGCTGTGATGGGAGACACGTCACCTTTTTCCAACTTCAACTCAAGAGCAACGGTATCATTTGCGGTGTGCTCCACACGGTCGCTCGACGTCCATGTGCTGTCGTACTGATGCGCCACCATGTCGTCTTTGCTCACCAACTTTAAATCGCCCGTGTAGGCAGAACCAGCCGGATCCGCATTCAGCACCTGATATCTCAGTGTTCCTTCCTGCATACTACCTGGCAACACATAGGAAGCACTGGGTGGATTAGTCGCTGTAGGATCGGCGTTGGCTACCAGCACTTGTTTGATAGTTTGCCGTGCCACATAGGCGGTATAGACGTTAATGTCATAAGTTTGAGTACTAGTAAACTTATTTTTCCAATCATCAATCTTCTGTTGGAAGATTGCATCGTCGTTCGGATACGCATTTGCCGAGTTAATATCACTCGAGCCCACGAACCAGCCCACCAAGGCATACCCCTTGCCCGGAGCAGTCAATACTCTGTAGTTTCCCGCCTCGTCGGTTAGGTATATTTCGGGATAATTCGTGTACTGGTTCCAAGGATAGGAGTACATGACTTTTTCCCGCATCAAGCCCTCACCGTCTACGTATCGCTCGATGAACACCAAAGAACGCTCGCGATACACGCCGTACATAGGGATAGTGGTGCCGGTTGGATAGTCGGGCACCTCGAAGGAATCAGAAGACGTCGCACTTACGGTAGCACCCCGTATGTTATCTTGATATTTTTTGTTCTCAGGCAGGAAGAAAACATCACCGTTGTCGAACATAGTTTTGCTGTTAAGCATGCGCGTGACCGCGCTCGCGTATCCGAGATAACAACTCCCTGAATCTGTTCGCGTACTATTGCCCGGGTCAAGTGCAGCAAAGGTCATCCCTAGCAAGAGACGACGTTCATCCTCGTCAGCGGTGTTGGCATCTGGGTTATGAGCGTACCACTCATTCTTGCTCGGCCAGGTGTTCTCAGGAATAGAGCCTGTAACTTGTTCAGGCCAAGTGTTCGCGCTAATGGGCTGTCCTACCATGACACCCGTAATAGTTGCAGTGTCGGGCGACGGATTATTGAACTGCGACTCATATGAATTAAAGCCCGCGTCCTTCACATGGAGCTCAAGGCTGTAGGTGTTCGGTACCCACTCCGCCTTCAAGCTGAGATCATTGAAACGCGGAACGCAACCGTAGTACTCGGCGATGCTTCCGGTGCCCCCGGCATCTCCAGTGCCGCCAGCGTCCCCTGAGCCTCCAGCATCTCCGGTGTCGCCAGCGCCCTCGGAACCTCCCGGTTCACTCGTGCTACCGTTTACGCGCTTCCAGCCTTTGAAGGTATAGCCTTTGCGAGACAAAGTATTGCGATAGTCGTTAGGGACGTACTCCTTGGAGTGCTGCTCATAATAAACGCTCGTAGTGCTGATTGCGCAATACTTTTCGTTTCTCTCGCCTGTAGCTTGACCCAGCTTGACATAGTCGTTGTTCTCGGTCAGATTATTGTCGATCTTGCTCTCTTCGACATACCCGGCAAGCGCGTTGCCATATGCCGGATTCTCTGACGGCTCATCCGCTTTCCACGTGCCGCCATTCAAATCATACGTGACTTTTACCGGGCTATAATTTGCGTACAGCGTTAAAGCCGGTGTGTCGCCTTTCTCGCTGCCCACATAGTTGTCCACCTTCAAGTTCTTCATCACAGCCTGACTCAATTCGTCTTCACTGGCAACAGTATGACTCACTCCCTCATCGTCAGTGAACTGCCAGTTCTTGAATACGTAGCCTTCTCGCCATGCAGAGGGAAGTGTATCCTTATATACCCTACTGCCCGCGCCTTCTGAAGCCTCTTCTTTTATCCAGAAATTATTGTTGTCTGCATCTGGCGCAGTATCGTAAGTCCAGAAATAATCAAGTGTGTTGTTCGTGGTCGAATTCACGCGCGGAGCAGTTTTATCCGTTGTCACCCATTGATTGCCCGTGTAAGCAGGCTCTTCTTTTGCACCTGTCGCTGCGCTGAACTGAACCTGGTAAGTGTTTGGCGTCCATTTGGCATAGAGCGTGGTTTTGCCCTCAATGCGCAAATCCTCCAAAGCCGTAGTGCCAGTAACGGGATCGCCCGTGCAGTCACTATCTGTGTACCAACCACCAAAAGTGTAACCCGGCGCAGTTGGCTTAATCAGTCCATCGGTAGCAGATGCTCCCGCAAATGCACTTATGTCACCCAAGGTTTTTGTGATGTTCCCGTATGCACTGACTTGCGAAGCCGTATCGCTACCAGAGTTCATCGGTTTACCTGGCACAAGATTAAACTTCGTGTCATCAGGATGTCCCTCAGCGTTTATGTTCTGATTCAAGGTTATCAGAACATTCAACGGGGCCGTACTACTCGATGGCACCTTAAGAACGAGAGCAGTTCCGCCTGTCACGTATTCATTTGCCATCTCCGCCGTTACGCGCGTATTGGGAACAACCGTACCTGGCTTTTCCTGTCCAATAGGCTTATCGTTGTAGAAAACCGCCTGAATACTCAAGGTGTTGGTGGTGTAATCGGCAAAACGAAGTCCGTTATCCGAAATGATTAGGTCGTCGTAGTCGACTTCCACGGGTTTTTTAAACCTATACCAGTTCTTTCCTTCTGCTCCCGAGCTGACGAGTTGCATAGTCTCGAAATTACATTCGCTCTCCGCCGCCTCAACTTGTATCTCGAAATTAACTTTCACCTTTTTCCACTTCGCGCCCAAATAAACGGCGCTGGAATTCGATTTGTCAATTTGTTCGACTTTTTCGTCGCTCTTAAACTCCTGCTTATCTGGGTCGTACTCATACCACCCCAAGAAGGTATAGCCACTGCAGGATGCATCTTGTAGCTCGTATTTTCTTCCAGCGTCGCTGCTCGACGTGACTACATAGTAGGGCAAACCTGTTTCCGCATCCGCATTGGGATTCACCACTCTCTCCACATCTTTAGAAAGAAGAAGGGTGTTCTTCGGCTGAACAACGTAGTGGACATCTACCATTTTCGTGCCGTAGACGTTTTTCTTGAGCCCCGACTGGTCATTCGCGGTATCAGTATAGCTGGAGTTACATTCGCCTTCGCCGATAGCGCCATAAGCATCGGTGGTATAGAGATAAGCGCGCGTTGTTTCATCGGTGTTAGCAACCAGAATCTTTCCCGACTCGCCCTTAGGCACGCTCGCGTAAGCGGAAGCGGCGTAGACTACCGAGCCATTCTGGATGGTAAGGTTCTTGGCGGACAGCTGGTTGGCCACGTTCACGGCAACTTTATCATGCTCCCTATCATTGCCGACATATGTATTGTTGTACGTTTTCCCAATAGCCCCGTCGATAGTGATATTGCCGCGGTTGGCCACCATGTCATAGACGCTGACAGCGGTATTCTCCCCAGAAACATTCACAGTACCGTAAGGCATAAGAATAGAGCCGCCTTTTTGGGAATCCCCTTCTCCAGACACCGCGCCTTCCACGGTGCCACCAGTTATAGTGAGGGAACCGAAGTTTGCGGGCGTTTGACCATGGGAAGTAGCATAGTTCAGCAGCGTCGTCTGCTGGGCGTCCGTCAACCCAAGAACGGCGTCTTCTGCAAGCTGCACTTTACCGCCTATGATGTTGACCTTTGCTTTCATGCCACCCAGATATGGAACCACGCCGCCTTCGGTGGCACCCTCGGGTCGAGCCACATTGACCGTGCCGCCCTCAATATTAACCGTAGTGCCTATAGGGATTCTTTCGTAGGTGTAGATGTATTTCTCGCCCAACCTCGGAACATATTGCGTGTAACCGTAGAGCTTGCCGGTGGTTCCGATGGCTGGGGCATTAACGGTGCCGCCCTTAACGGTGATCTTGCCGTTCACATCGCCGGTAATGTACTCCTTGGCCGTTACCGTGCCGCCATTAACCACCAAGCCGTTGTAGCCGCCTCCGTCTAAGACGAACTCACTCTTATTTATGTTATTTTGGAAATCGGTTTCTGACCTCCATTCGCCTTTTCCATTGTAGAAGCCAGAAACGATAATGCCGCCCGCCTCCAGCGTCGCGTTGTCGTTTGCCTGAATGTCCCCACAAAGCAGATAGCCATCTCCATTCTGTCCAGCTTTAACCGTGCTGGTTCCGCCGATCACTAGTTTTTTCAGGAGGGCGTGCTGCTCCAGGACTAGGGTCGCACTTCCCTTCAGCTCGATGGACGGAATCCGATCCGCATACAACCAAACCCGATAGGTCCTGTTGTCATCCTCATCCGAGGACCCACCCGGCACACGCAGGGAAAGATCAAGGGTGGAGTCCTCAATTACAAAGCTATTCTTGATTTTCGCGTAGAAGGTACTGGCCGGATTGTTGTCGTAGGCACCGTTGTGCGTGACGGTGATATTCGAGCCGTTACGTATGATGAGATTCTGGCTGTTGTCGCAGAAGAATCCCGGCCAGTCCCTCGACACCCGAATCTCAAAATCGCATTTGTCAAAAATTACATTTTGAGCTTTACAAGCAAAATAACCTCGGTCGTGCCAGCCGTGAGTGTTAGTTCCATCCAACGCTGTCTTAAAAACGCAGTTTTTGTACTGCACAGTATTGTTGCTATCGCAGGTGCTAAAGCCAAGACTTCCATTCAGTCCATCCTCTCTGCCGAGAATGGTTAGACCCCGCAACGTGATATTGCCCGCTGGGTCGTAGTAATTACCAATGGCAGCCCAGTCGTCTTTCCCTGGCTGCCCTTTTACGATTGGATAGATCGCATCCTGGGTTCGATCGTTGTTCTTTCCGTCCAGCGTGAAATCCGAATTCGCAGGGACACGGATGCGGCAGATTCGGATGGCCCCGTCCAGCAGGAAGCTAGCTTTAGCCCCATCCTCCAGGTCGATGCCGTGAGAGGTGTTGATGCCGTTCTGGTAAATTCGGGTCAGCGTTACAGTCCTGCTACCCGGTGCACTGTTATTAAATTCGTTGTCTACCAGAATCTTATTGTAAGTCTCCTTGTCCAACCCAGGGCTTTTCATCTGTTCTATATTGAAGTTGTTTATATCAAATTCGATAGACTGTGTTATGCAGCCCTGACGAATCACCAGATTTCCAAGGTAGTGGAACTTGGAATCCTCCCGCTCCGGCTCCGCGCTTGCCTCGGTGCGGAAACCGTCCTGCAAAAGCGTATAGGATGCAAGGTCCAGATCCAAGGTCAGATCATTCGTGACATAGACCTCAACGTCGGCTTTGGGCATAGTGAAGGTTATGATGTTTTCGTTCACGGTAGGGTTGACGCTGTGGATGATATTACTGCCATCGATATACCACAGGACGGTTTTGTCCCGTGCCATAACGGCATCCTTAAATGTCAACACAACTTGCCTGTCCGCCTTAGCGGAGGCTGTGGTTTTCTCGCCTGAAGTTGTTTTCTCAACCGCGGTGCCATCGCAGGTAATACTCGTGATTTGATCTGCACCCGCCTTGAAAATCAGGTCATAGTTGTCCTTAACCGCATACAGCTTCATCTGGATACGGTTATATGCGTTTATGTCAGCGGAAAGAGCGTCGCCTTCATTTTGCGGAATACCCTGTTCGGATATTGAATTTACACTGTTTCCGTTCAGACTGTCCCAGTTCCATCTTCCTGCACCAGCCCCAACTATACTGGGCGCGGTGAATGTCAGGGAGTTGTTGCTCCAATTCTGGGTGGCAAAGGTTGTGTCGCCGTTCCACATGGTTGTGAAGCGCAGACTGTTCTTGTTCAGCGGCGGTCCGTCGTTGCTGAACTGGGCCGGGTCGTAGACATAGTTGATGTAGACATCGTGATAGATTTTGGGCTCGACGTTAATGGTTGCCCCCTCACCAATGGTGACGGTACTCTTGGGCTGATACGCCTCACCAGGCACCGCCTCATCGGATACTCTCTTTTCAAAAGCACCGATCCTGTCCGTCTTCACCGTGCCGCCCTGAATGTCGGTACGCTTCCAGCGAAGCGTTCCATCCTCTAGGATGGTGGTAAGGTTGTAGGCGTTGCCGACGGCGGTGGCATCGATACTGCCGCCGGTGACCGTCAGGTCACCCTTACTGCCGAAGGAGCCGTTGCAGCATATGGTTCCCCCGGAGACCGTTGTGTCGTTATAGAAGGTAATATTGCCCGCAGCGTAAATCTCACCCCCGGAAATTTCAACAGATCGCCTGCCAGGGTCGGCGCAGTATGCACTGTTGCCCAGGACGACGCACTCGTTGCTTGTTAGTGTACTGCTTTTTACCACAGTCTCCACATCGGTGGTGTTCACAGTGAGGCTTTCATGAAGGTCGCCGTTTTCGTCAAAAAGCGGATTCATAAACGAGGCCACCGGGTTGCCCTCAGACATTGCCTTCAGCGTGGAATCGTATACTTTCTTCCCTGCATTATTCGGATCATTCGTTATCTGGTAATACCCCAGCAGGTAGATCTTGCCACCGCTGAAGGTATAGGTATTCGGTTCCGCAGCGCCATGGTGGTAAGTGAGGAAGGGATAATTGTCGTTGTTTTGGTCCGCTGCCTTCGCCTGGTTGCTCCTGAACGGATCATAGGTGTACGTATGCTCATCTTTCTTGTAGTCCCAGAAACCAACGGCCTGGTTTGTGATCTGGTTGGTGATGACGGTGCCGCCCTTAATTCCTCCAGTGCGGCCGAGAACCAGGTTGTTGCAGATCAGCGTGCCGCTATCCCAGCTGTAGCATGAGATATCGCAGAAGGTCCCCTTGACGATGAGGTAGTTATTCGTAGTGTCCGTTAAGGCGCCCGAATTGGACCAGTGATGGTAGTTCATCTCCAGATTTCCGTCGATAACCGCCTTGGAGTTGTTCGCAAGGTAAATCGGAATATGGCCGAACCGCGCATTTTCACGAATGCGCAGATAAGACTTGTCCAACATAACACCTTTGAAGACGCAAATGCTGTATAGCTCCACTTTGCAGCTTGTAAAGGAAACCTTCTCTTCATCCTTCGTCAGGAATCCCTCATGCACAGTCTTTTTCGGTGCTTTGATATCGGTGTCCCGGAATTGGGCGCCCGATTGGTTGGCGCCGTAGAAAAGATATTTGAATTCATCGCCCTGTTCTTTGGTATATTCCGTTATCGCAACATTAGCGACCTCATACCCAAAATAGCCAAAGACAGTGCCCAGCTTGACGGCGCTGCTATCCCTACTGTCGCCCTCCAGCTTCAGAGGACTTATGTTGCTTACCTGCAGTGTATCATGCATAATCGCGCCGACAGTGTTGTTCTTCCCCGCGAAATGGAGCGACGTGGTATAGGACGCGTGCTTGTTGATGTCGATGACGATGTTGGCGTAATCTGCCAGATCGACATTCTTGAGCTTGTCCGCGACATCCTGGGATGTGATCCCGCCATAGTTCTGGGAGCTCTCGCAGTCTACGTTGTTGAGCCAACTTCCGTTGGTGTTTTTCACATAGGTATCGCGCATTACAAGATTGACGTCTTTGAAATGCACGCCGTTTGTTAGGGCATTTACCAACGTGAGTTGGTTTTGAGTTTCAGCTTTTTTGCTTGTGACACAGAATTTGTCTGCGAAGTCCCACTGATAGAAGTACGCCTTGGTGGAAAGCGAATTTCCGCTTATATCTGTGCCGGAAAGCGTTTTTGTGTCACTTTGGAACAGTGGTGTCATTCCATCAATGAGATCGGCATACCAGAAACCTGCGCGATCCTTGTTTTGGTAACTAACCTTTTCCTGAAATTCGATGGGGCTTTTCGCTATATCAACCCAAATATCTTTACCCTCATTGTAGTCAGCTGTTACGTTGGCTGAGGGCATCGCGAATTGATAGGTGAGCTTTGAGTCGCCAGAGTTATACGGTTGCTCTCTTGGGGTGATCTTGTTGCTATCGGAGTTTTGTTTAAAATCCCATAAGCTGAAGTTCTTAGGAGCTACCGCACCCGTAGTGAGCGTGACGGTGGTGTTTTGCTGCACTTGGATAGTGCCGCCTGTTTGACTCTTCTCACCGATGGTTTTCACTGTGCCGTCCGAGCTGGTATAAGTCAGACTCCAACCCGCTGGCATGATTTCTGGCAACGCCAGATTGTAACTCATAGTACCCCAGACAGCGCGTATGGTGGGAGGGTTTGTATGCATACTTGTTTGGTATTCATTCAGCGGTGTTACTCCGCTTGGTAATAACATACCGTTTTCCCCGTACCGGAGTAATGTTGCCTCATCGACTGCTCTACCATCGGATGCCCAGCCAGCAAACTGCTGTGCCACGCCCGCTCCTCGGTTGTCCTTCAAAATCGGCAGAGTGCCTTCTTGCAATGCGGGGAAGACTTCCCTGAGATAAGCGCTGATGTTCTTATCATAGGCAATGGCGTTCTTTGGCCGAACGGTAAGTTCCGTTACGGTAACCCCCGCATTGTTGGCAAGCTCATCTAATGTCGTAAAAGTCGCGCCGTTGTTAAAGGAAATAAGAAGGTCATTAGCTGTTGCAGTACTACCTCCAAAAAACAGCTGAAAGTTGAACTCGTCTTCACTCCACTGAGCCTCCATGGTGACAATAGTGTTTTCGCCATCAACAGCGCAATCCTCATGCGCTATTGTGTACGTCGTAATGTCCTTAGAAATCACTCTTTGATTCGTACCACTCGTAACCTTCCAACCGGTAAACCTGTAGCCAAAACGGAAAGGTTCAGGAAGGGTAATAGTCTCATCCAGCTTGGCTGTTTTCGTGCTGACCCTTTCAGGATAATTCCCGCTACCATCTGCGTCGTTGGTGTATTTGTTGGGGGTATAGCTGCGGTCGAACTTCACCGTAACCTCGCCTGCTTCCATCACGGCAGACAAAGTTATATCTTTCGAGGCCTCGGAAAACGAGGTGATCGTATTGGTTGATGCTCCGAGTGTCCAGCCTTTATGCACGTACCCGGGCTGTTCAACACCCAGTGGCAAGGGAACGCTGCTGTTCTCTGTATAGGTTACGGCAGCACCATTGGCACCTTGAGCGTGGTAGCCTTGAATTGTCGTACTGCTTAGGTCTGCAGAGTTTGACATCACACGATAAGCCACCGGCCAGTTGGTTTGGGGCTTGATAGTGTCATCATTATGCTTATAGGTAATTGTGTAATCGTTATAGTAGGTGGTGTTGCTTGAGGAAGAAACCAAGTCAAGTCCCGTTATTGAAACCTGAACGGCACTGTCGGGCAAGCACCCAACAGCGATTACACTTGAGAATGTGTTACCGTTGTTGAGAACAAGTGTTTTCGGGTTGTTGTTGCTGTCGCCACCTTCGCTGCTTGCGACATACCCAAACAACGAGGCATTTTGAACCGTGCTACCCTCCATGGAAAGCGTATCTGTCGCTGTAATGGCCTTGTCAGACGCGTTCAGTGTCGTGTTGACCAGCGACAGATTCTTCGCGGAAATGCCCTGGCTTGCTTGGATGGGGCCGCCATGTAGCGCGACCGTTCCTTGACTCGTGAATGCGCTCCTTGCCTCCAGTGTTCCTGAGCCTGTTATTGTCAGCGTGCTGTTATTCCCGAGCGTGATGCCACCGTTCACGGTGAGGTTTGCATTCAACACTATGTTGAGCTGGGCGTCGTCATCCACAACCAGTCCACCCAGAGAAGATGCCCCGCTCACGGTGAGCAGCGTCTTGTTGTTGTAAACACCTTCGGCGGCTTCCCCCACGGGTTTCACCGTCAGGGTGCCCACCATGCTCAAATTGCTTAAAACAACGGGGATGTCCGTATTCATCGGCTTTGTGTTGTCGTCTCCCGCTTTCGCGTGGTTGCCAATGACGATGTTGCAGTCTGTTGTGTTGTTAGTGCCTAAGATAACATAGCTGCCGCTGCCATATATGGCTTGCTCTGCACTTGCGGCGCCCGAATAGTACAAGTAATTGTAAATGTCCAGGTCGCTGATTCCGTAGACCCCGAAATCAACCGATGTTGCGCCTTCTGAACCGCTGCCGGTGGCGGGATCGGCTATTGCTTCTGGGACGCTTGTTCCGAAGCAGCTCAACACTAGTAAAAGAGCGAGCACTACCGAGAGCGCACGCTCGAAAGGGGTGTTTCTTTTTTTGTTCATTTCCCTTGCTATCATCATTCTTGCTCCAGTGTTATTTCTGCGCCAGTGCCCGAAACAGGGACCTTATATGTTTCGGCGACGGTGCGCTTGAAGAACAACAGCTTGTAGGTGGAGTTGGGCTCAACCGTAAACTTGCCCTGCGAACTTCCCGGCGTAGCACCTGTCGCGCTTGCGTCTGTCCACGACGCCATCAGATCGTTGGTGTTGTCGGGCGAAAACTTACTGCTGTCCCACTTCAGTGTTACTTCACCAGCGTAGTCGTTGGTTTCAACCGTCACCAACACCGTACCGTCGCCCTTATCGGCAATCTTGTAGCTGGGTACGCTGCCGGCAACCGTAAATGTCGCAGCAAGCGTCTTGGCGTAGGGAGAGGTCGTTTGCACCATCACCGTAATGGAGCTGCCCGGCGAGGTGGGTGTATTAGGCGTCACGTGAAGCACCTGTTGTGCTTTATCATCTGCGTCCGTTACCTTATTAAGCTGGTAGCTGCTACCAGCATCGGGGCTTACCTCTGTCCCATCAGCGGTTTTCACACTCACTGTCGCATTTTCAGTCGTCACTTCTACCGTGTACATTATGTCCACCTGTGAGATGAGCGCGATGTTTTCCTTCTCGTAGTTGTATAAGCAAATATCGAAAGCGCCCGCGTACGGTACCACGCGCTGTTTAGGGGTTTGCCCTTCAGAGCACTCAACAAGATAGTCGGAGCTTATGTGGAATGTAGCCGATTCCATTTCGGACCTATAGGGATTCTCCGTCACGTAGCGCGCCGCCACGCTGCCAGCCGCTAAAACGACCATGCAAACGATCAACGCCACCCATGCGGCGACATGCTTGCCGCCCTTGATGGGTGCGCTCTCGGCAATTTGTCGTTTATCGTTTCGCATTCCTATTCTCTCTTCCGTACTGAGATTTCGCTAGCCTACTCGGACACGCAGCACGTTGCGCAGGCTGGCAGAGCCTCAGTCGATCTGCTCTGCTCTCACGGTTAGCCTCACTTCCGCCACCGCATTTCGTGAGGCGTATTTCGCATCGTTTTTTTCTTTTGGCCAAGTGGCTGTGAGCACATAGGTGTCCGTACGCGGCGTTGCAGCGGCGAATTGGGACGCTTGCCCTGTCTTCTCAACAGGAGATGCCGAACCGTCCTCCAATCTGACCGTGAGAGTCGACGAACCCGGCCCGCTTTCTCCGTCCGAACCCCCTGACCCCCCTTCGCCTTCCGCTGTCTCCGTACCAGCCGCGACCAGAGCATCACCTGCGCCCCTTGCAGCGCCCGCATCTCCTGTGCTCTGCTCTTTGATCGTGCATACAAGCGGCATGCTGCCGTTGAGCTGCACGGTGAACGAGCACTGCAGCGCCACCTCGCTGACCACGGTACCGTCGGTATTACCATTGCTCACCGTGAAGGTATAGTCCTTACTGTCTCCTGGTTTCTTGATGCTGCTCAAGTTAAAGGTTGCCCGGTCCTTACCCTCTGCCATGAACGCAAACCCTGCCACGCGGGCGGCGTCTTGCGATTCACCTTCGGAGGCGAAGCGGGCGTGGAGGGTTACGGCGAGGCACGTCGTGATGACGACGAGCACCAGCAGCACGCACGCTGCCCGCGTCGCGCTCCCCCTCTGCTCTCTCGCCTCGCCTTGCACGTACCTCATAGATCCTTCTCCGCCTTCGGACTTGCCTCGCGACCAGTTTTCGCTTCGCGCGCGATTGCCGACGACTCAGGCCCGACAACCACTTTGCGAACTGCTGTCGCTTCGCACGCCATCGCCGAATTGCACGCAGCCGTCGCTCCACGAACCGCTGCCGTCTCACCCGCCGCTGCTTCGCGCGCCTTCGCCGTCTCGGCGCGCAGACGAGTGACCTCGTTCCGCAGGGCGCTCAGCTGTGCGTCCTGCTCGCGCTGCTCCGCCTGGGAGGACAGCGCGAGCAGAGCGAACGAACCCAGCACGATGATGACGATCGCCGCCGGGGTCTTGAGCGTGCTCACCACAGCCCCCAGAAGCGGGATGCGCAGCGCCACCACGCCCTTCACCGCGCTTTCGGCGATCGGCTCGTCCGGCGCGTTGTTCGCGTCGCCCTGCGTGGTGAGCAGGCCGCCCTCGCGCGCGATCACCCGGTGCGTCACCAGGCTGCGCCCCGCCTGGTACACCACGACGTCGCCCACTGCGTAGCCGTCCTGCGCCTGCACGATGACCAGGTCGTCCACCTCGAGCGCCGGGGACATGCTGCCCGACATCACCGTGGCCACGCCGAACCCGAAGGGCATGGGCAGCGCGTCACCCGCCAGGACGACCGCGACGAAGCGGTAGATGCCCAGCCCGAGTACGAGGCCCACGACCGTCAGCATGACGCAGCGCACCGCCGCGGAGATGCGGGGCGCGCGCACGCGGCTGGCACGCGACGCAGCGGCGGGCTGGGACGCAGGTTGGACCGCGGCACGGGGTTCGACGGCGGGCTCAGCGAAGGGACGGCCTGAATGCCGCCCCGCATTGCCGCCGGCGCCCTGGCCGATGCTGCAGCTCACGTGTTGCTCTGTGCTACGGACGGGCATCGCCTGCGTCCTCCTTGCGCCTGCGCCGCAGCGCCACTACGATCACGAGCAGCGCCAACGCCGCCGCACCCGCAAGGCCCGCGGCCAGCGTCGCCAGAGCGGCATCGCCCGTCTGGGGCAGCCAGCTGGCAACGATGTCCCACGGGGTCTTCGGGCTTGCAGAAGCATCCGACGTGGGGTTGCCTGCGGGATCCTTGGTAGCTGCCGGGTCATCAGCGACTGTCGGGTCGTCGGGCCTGGCAGGGTTCGTGACCTGCTCTGCTCGCACGAGGATGGTTGCCGTGGCGCCGAAGTCCTCGCGTACCGCCCGGTCGCCATGAGCCGTGTCAGCATCGTCGGCGTTGGCAGGAGCAGCAGCCGCGGGGGCACTTGCGCCGCTGGCGCCATTGGCATCCACAGCATCAGCTGAGCTGGCAGCGACGACCGAAGTGTCAGTTGAGTCGATTGCGTCGGCATTGGCGTTCGCAGAGCTGGCGCCTGCGTCAACGGCGGCGTCGGTGTCCTGCTCGTATGGCCAGCGCCACTCAATGGCGTACTTTGCCTGTCGCCCCGCACCCAACGTGGCGCTGTCGAGCACCTCCTCGCTACTGCGAAGCTGCCAGTCGCTCACGGGAGCCCCGCTGGCGTCCAGCAACCGCCATTCCAGCGGGATGATGGTTGCAGCATCAGCTGGTTGGCTCTCTGACCAGGTGTCCACCTTGAGCACCACCTCGTAGCCCAAGGAGACATCGGCGTTGTTTCGCAGCGTGAAAGCGTAGCTGCTCGTGGTGCCAGGGGCGAGCAACTTGTCCCCGTCGGCAGACGCCACGTTACCGTCGTAGCTTCCTTTGAACAGATCGACCTGCGTCTCACTGCTCCACACCTGCACGTCGTCGGCAACGTCCAGCTTGCCGCCAGCATCGGAGCTTGCCGAGGCACTTGAGCCCATCGAAGCGTTAGAGCCCGTTGACGTGCCAGCGTTTCCCGACGCATCAGAGTTCGATGACGCTAGTGTGTCAGATTTCTCCGAGGAATCGGAACCTGTTGATGCGCTGACACTTGTTGACGCCTTGACGTTTTCAGACGTGCTCGAATTTGCCGACGCGTCAGCGCTTCCTGATGCGTCGGCGTTATCTGATGTGTTGGAGCCTGACGATGCGGCAGGGATCGTCGCGGTCGTCGCCGCACGACCCTGTTCCGAAGAGTCCGTCGTGTACGACGCTGTTGATCCAGAACTCGCTGTCGGATCGGATGTCTCAGCAACGGCAGATGGGACAAGGGGGATCGCATAGGCGTCGTGCGACGAGAAGCGGCCGAGGCTGCTTCCGAGCACCGTCATGCTCACCGCCACGCCCAGCACCACCAGCAAGCAAACTGCTGGAAGCCACGATGTCGAATGATTTTTTTGAGAATGGGCGGCCTGCTGCGAGGCCGTCTGATAGCTACGCGGCTTCTTCACAGAACACCTCCTCGCAAAAAGCACTGTGTCAAGCCTCGTTTTATACTCTCTGGAAAAGCAGGAAGCGCCCTCTCCCTTCAGACGCAAAGGAAGAGGGCTTTTTGCGCATCACGCATTATGAAAACTGCGCCGCATAGGATTAGTCGATCTGAGTGACAGTAGCGGTGTAGGTAAACCCTATCGCCGGTGCAGAATTCAGATCGCCAAGAGCGGTGTCTTTTTCATCGGTCCGATAAGCACCATCAGTAGTTTCGCCGTTAAAGTCCCAAACCCAACCAACCGCGTGGTCGTACTCGTCAGCTAAGTTAACGCCAGGAGCGACGTTCTCTTCTTTTTCTAGAGCAGTCTCTACTCCTGTTATAAAGTCAGCGATAGTATAATAGGTATAGATATGCTTCCCATTGACCTCAGTAGTGCCCTTACTTGCACCCATCTTATACTGATCACCATCAATGGTGATCACAATGGGGCAATATTCATTACCATTAGCAGTCCAATCAGTAAGGTTGAGCGTCGCTTCGGTCTTCACCTTGACCGCTACCTCAGGAGCACCGGAAATAATAGCGTTAACCAAAGTACCAGACGTACCAGGAGCAACTACCTTTTCGTTACTTACGACAGAATTGCTTATTGCATTATTATTATCATCATTAACTGCACCATCCGTAGAGTATGCCTCTGCAAACGCACCATCGCCTGAGAGCGTTACCATCACACCCCACTTCGCAACGCGCGCCGTATCGGTAGCGTCATCACTGGTCGTGTACTTCGCGAAGGTGGCGCCGATGATGCAGGTGGTCAGCAGCACCAGGATGAACAGCCCGGAGGCTGTGCGGAGAGATACGTTCTTCTCCATCCTTACATCGTCTCCTCTCTTAACAGGCTATTCTGCTGAGCTCGCAGCTGCTCGAGCTCGCTTTGCAGCAGGCTCGTCTCAGCCCGCATGCGCTTCTCGTATTGGCGGCGGCGGAACACGTCCCAGCCCACCAGCAAGATAATGGGACACACCACGCACAGGACCAGCCCCGCGGGCGTCTGCATGAACATGACCACGTTGCCGAGGCCCGGAAGGCGCATCTGGTAGACGCCCACCAGCTTGTCAGCCGGCACGGGCGTGGCGTCGTCGGCGTTGTTGGCGATGCCGCGCGTGATCCACGAGACGCCGCCCTCGCCTTTCACGACCTCCGTCACGGAGTGCGACACGATGCTCGTGCCGTTGCCCGCCGGATCGAAGAAGGCGATGGTGTCGCCCACCTGGACCTCCTCGGGCTCGACCGCGTGGCATATGATGAGGTCGCCGCTTTGGATCTCGGGATACATGGAATCCGTCAGCACGATGAGGGGGAACACGCCGCCCACGCTGGGAACCTCGTCGGGGGCTATGAAGCTGCGTATGATGAGGGTGACGTTGATCGCGAGGATCGGGAGCAAAATCACGCAGAGCACGATGCCGATGACCGTGCCCACCTTGTGCCTCAAGCTCGAAGGCTGCTTCTCGCCGGCGCGCTCCGCACGTGGTGCTTCCCCTTGACCGTGCAGCTTCGCGCTATCCTGCTTGGCTCGCGCCATTTCCCCTAACTCCTGCTAACGCCACCCGAGCCTTCCCTCGGGCTGTGATAGGCTGACATTATGGCAGCCATAAAGTTACTATATGGTGACCATGATACCAGTTATGGCCCTAAATGAAAGTATTTGTCAGGGCCATGACATACCAATTCTAACGGATTCTGGAATTTCTCTTCCACGGGAAACGCGCTCGTCAGGTACCGAAAGCAAACGAATGTTTCACGTGAAACATTCCGACGTGCTCTCAAGACGCAAAAAGCGGCCCCTCGGGTTGAGGGGCCGCTTCGTCAATTTGGGGGCGGGGGTGCCAGTCGTTCGCGCGGTGACAGACAGTCAGCTAATCGCGCAGCACGCGGACGGTCGGCAACCCCAACAACAGCGCGCGGACGGTCGACAGCGCAGACAACAGACGGCGCCGGCAACAGCGTGCAGACGGCCGGCGGCGCAAGTAACAGCACACGGGCGGCAGACGGCCGGCAGCACCATCCCCAGCGCGCGAACGGCAGGCGGCGCGCCCGCCGTCGCCCAGCGCGCTACATCTTCTCGGGGGCGGAGACGCCGAGCAGGCTCAGCGCCAGGGCCAGCACGATGCGCGTGGCGTCAACGAGCGCCAGGCGCGCCTCCTGGAGCTGCTTGTCCTCCACGAGCACGTGGCAGTTGGTGTAGAACTGGTGGAACAGCGCCGCGAGGTCCTGGCAGTAGTGCGTCAGGCGGAAGGCCGCGCGGTCGCGCGCCGCGAGCGCCACGAGCGTGCCGAAGTCGGCCATCTTGCGCATGAGCGCCAGCTCGGAGGCGTCCGTGAGCACCGAGAGGTCCACGTCGGCCGGGATCACCTTCGCCGCCAGCTCGTCCATGGAGATCTCGCCCGCCTCGGCGGCCGCAGCCACGTCGGCCGGGGCGGCCTTGCGCAGGATCGAGCAGATGCGCGCGTGCGCGTACTGCACGTAGTACACCGGGTTGGAGTTGTCCTTCTTCTTCGCCACCTCGATGTCGAAGTCGATGGGCTGGTCAGACGAGCGCGACAGCATGAGGAAGCGCGTGGCGTCCACGCCCACCTCGTCGATGAGCTCCTCGAACGTGATCATCTCGCCCGTGCGCTTGGACATGCGCACCGCCTCGCCGTTGCGGAAGAGGTTCACCAGCTGGCCGAGCATGATCTCGAGCGCGCCAGGCCAGCCCCACGCGGCCAGCATGGCCTCGCAGCGGGCGATGTAGCCGTGGTGGTCGGCGCCCCAGATGTTGATGAGGTGGTCGAACCCACGCTCCATCTTGTTGTAGTGGTAGGCCACGTCGCTCATGAAGTAGGTCATCTCGCCGTTGGCCTTGATGAGCACGCGGTCCTTCTCGTCGCCGAACGCGCTGGACTTGAACCAGGTGGCGCCGTCCTTCTCGTAGATGTAGCCCTTCTCGCTCATCGCCGCCAGCGAGCGGGACACGGGCGTCTCGCCGCCCTCGTCCTCCACGTAGAGCGAGCGCTCGCTGAACCAGCGGTCGAATGTGGTGCCGAAGCCCTCGCAGATGCGCTTCTGGTCCTCGAGCATCATCTGGTAGGCGCGTTCGCGGAAGTTCACCATGCGCTCGTTCTGGTCGGCGTCGAGCCACTTGTCGCCGTCATCGTCGATGATGACCTGCGCGATGTCCTTCACGTAGGCGCCGGCGTAGCACGCCTCGGGCATCTCCACGTCGCGCCCGAGCAGCTGCTGGTAGCGCACGGCCACGCTCTCGCCGAAGTTGTCCATCTGCACGCCGTGGTCGTTGACGTAGAACTCCTCGTACACGTCGTAGCCCGCGTGGCGCATGACGCGCGCCGTGGCGTCGCCGAGCGCCGCCCAGCGGCCGTGGCCCACGTGCATGGGGCCGGTGGGGTTCGCCGAAATGTACTCGAGGTTGATCTTGCGCTGCCCCTCGGGGATGGTGCCGCGGCCGTACTCGCCGCGCACCTCGCGCACCTCGCGCACGACGTTCTGCAGCACGCCGTTGGACAGGCGGATGTTGATGAAGCCGGGGCCGGCGATCTCGATCTGCGCGATCATGTCGTTGGCCGGCACGTGGTCGACGATGATCTGCGCGATCTCGCGCGGGTTCTTGCGCGCGAGCTTGGCCGAGCGCATGGCGACGGTGGAAGCCCAGTCGCCGTTGGACTCGTCGCGCGGGCGCTCAAGCGCTGCCTCGGGCGCGCTGTCGAGCTCAAGCGAGCCGTCCTCACGCGCCGCAGCAATGGCCGCGTCGATGATCTGCTCCAGTGATTCGCGAATATCCATAGTGTCGTCTTCTCCAAACTCGTTCGAGGGCAGCCGCGCCGTCCCCTGCCGCGCAACGCGCCCGCTCATGCGGCGCGCCCCGCGCGGCGGCGCACCCGTCGGGATGGTGGTCCTTCGGGGTGGTGCTTTCGCTGGGGCAACGCGCCCGCTCGGGCGGTGCGGCGGCCTGAAACCGCAAGTGGGCTGATTCTACCATCTTTCACCTGTCTATGCGGGCGTTTTGCCGCCGCAGCCCCCGCATTCGCCATTCGTTCACAACTCCCCGGTGCAGTCCGCTACCTAGTCCGCTGCCTTCCTCCCTGCGCGCAGGATCCCAGCCGATCGATCGCGCCGTCAAAGCAGCTCGCCATGCCCGCGATGGAGCTCGTCGATATGCCGCTCGCACGCGCCGCCTTGCGCCAGCCCCCTAACACGCGCGCCATATCCCCGCACGTCGCGCGCGCCCCCTCGGCGCTTACGCGGAAGTACTCGCACACCGAAACGGCCGCTTGCGGAAGCGCCTCGGTCGCCTCGTAGTCGAGCGCCGTGTTCAGGTACTTGAGCTCATCGCCCGGCGTGGGGTTCACGTCAAACGAGGGAGCAAGGCGCCATCCTCGCCCATCGTGCAAGAAGCCGTAGTTCCGCAGGTGGTTGTCAACGTTGCCTATCGCGCAGCTGAACAGGGCGCGCCGCCAGAGCTCGGGAAGGTCCTTGCTAGGCGCCGACCCGTTCTCCTCCAGGAACTCAACCAAGTCGAGGTAAGAGTACCGTTCGCCGTCCGTCCCCTGGACCGCCGTCAAACCGCTGATGTACGGGATGCGGCGCTCGCCTTCGCGGTCAAAGCGCCTCAGGAGCAGCACAGAGCGACCCGACACGCGCAGAAGCCGCGCGGGAGGAACGCACATGCCCGCGCGCTGCGCCAAATGCGCCGCCACGTTCTCCCATGCGCACACGTCCTCGTCGGGAAGCTCGTCGGCCTTGGGGAACTTGGCCACGTTGAGCACGCCCTTCTCGTCACGCACCGAAGCCTTCGGGCGCGCGCCGCCGAGGCTCGACCCCGCCGCGAGGAGGTCGCGCACGTCGGCGTCCATGTCGCGCGCAGCGCGATCAGCCGAGGCCAGCAGCGCCGGTATGCTCACCTCGCGCGGAACGCCCGAGGTGCTCGGCGCGAGGGCAATGCCCTCACTCCAGAAGCGCAGCGCCCCTTGACGCGTCTCGTCGCTCACGCCGGCAAGCAGATCGCCCTCGAAGAGGGAGCGGGCCGCACGACCTTCCTCGCGCGCCGCGGCCCGCTCTGCTCGCTGCATGAGGTTTCGCCCCCAGCGATCGGGCATGCAGTCCTCGAATGCGCGAAACATCGGCGACGAGCCCGCATGCAGCGTGCCCGCCGTAAGTCGCATGCTCGGATCGAGGGCGATGGCGTGCGGCAAGGCGAGGTACGCTGCGTCATACGTGAAGCTTGCCGACTCAACGCCATGCCGCACGTGGGTGTAGAGCCGCCCCGCCAGCACGTCCTCCCCGCACAGCTGAACGGTGACTGCGAGCTCCATCGCTACCCCCTCACGCGCTTGGGCACGTCATCGTAGGCGCGCAGCTTGCCCATGGGGGTGTTGAGCGGGTCAGTCGCCTTCTCCACGTAATCGAGAAACCCCAGGATGCGCGCCACGCGCAAGAAGTTCTCAAAGCTGCCGGCGCCTTCGTTGAGCAGCTTGCGAACCGTCGGAACGGAGAGGCCGGCACGTTCAGCCAGAAGCTCCACGGTTATGCGCTGCTGGCGTCGCGCAAGGTCGAGGTTGCGCGCCACGTTACGCATCGCCCGGTTGACGGGAAGCGGCGTCCTGGTTGGCATATGGCATCTCCTTTATAGAAATAAATGTTTCCTCCTAAGAGTATAGTTGAAATATTTGTTTCTGTTAAATAGACAATATGAACGCCCAACTCCCCTCCCCCATACGCGAAGATGCGCCCGGTTTCCCAGGCGCATCTTCTAGTGCTCGGACATGAGGCTACGGTTCCTAGTGCCCGAGGGGTGCTCACATGGTCATCGGAATGGCCAGCATGGCGACGGTGAGGATGATCGCGCACGCCACGCCCAGGACCACGAACAGCTTGCCGCCGAACTTGAGCCAGGTGCCGTACTCGATCTTGGCGAGCGCCAGGCCGCCCATGATGGCTCCGGAGGTGGGGGTGAACAGGTTCACGAGGCCGTTGCCAGCGCTGAAGACCATGATCATGGTCTCAACCGAGAACCCGAGCTGCCCGGCCAGGGGGCCCATGATGGGCATGGACACGGTTGCCATGCCGGAGGAGGACGGGATCAGGAAGGACAGCACGATGTAGAGCAGGAAGGACAGCGGTGCGAAGATGATGGCCGACACGCCGGCGAGGGCGTTGGCGGCGTTCTCGAGGATCCACATGCTCAGGCCCGTCTCGCCCATGAGGACGGTGATGGAGCGGGCCAGCGCGATGATGAGGACGACCGACATCATGTCAGCAGCGCCGTTGATGAACGCCTTGACGAAGCGCCTCTCGGAGAGGCCACCGATGATGCCGATCACGAGCGCCATCAGCAGGAACCAGGTGGAGGCCTCGTCGAAGTACCACTGGCCGAGCGGCAGGCCCGTCAGGAACGACGACCAGCCCTCGGTGACCTGCTCCTCGGCGACAGCCGTGCCGGAGACGTCACCGTCGAGCGTCAGCGCGGTGCCGGTGGCCTCGTCGTACACGGCGGCGATCTCCTCGCCGTCAACCGTCGTCTCGACTTCCTCGTAGGTCGCGCCCGCGTTGAACACGTCGACGCCGAGGTCCTCCCACGGGATGAAGCTGACGATCATGATGACGAACGTGAAGGCGAACACCACGAGCGTCCACTTCTGGCGGCCGGTCATGGCCGGAGTGTTGTCAGCCGCGGCCTCTTCCTCGACATGGCTGAACTCGGCGTGCATGATCTCCTGCTCCTGGAGGGACAGGATGGTTGACCCCTTGTCAGCCTTCACCTTCTTGGCGTAGCGCATCACGAACACGATGGAGATGGCCAGCGTCACGAGCCACAGCACGGCGCCGAGGCCGATGATGATGCCCTGGTTGATGACGAGGCCGGTGGCGGACAGCGAGTCGATGGCAGCGCCGACGGCGAACGGGTTCACCGTGGAGCCGAGGACGCCGCAGCCGGCGCCGAGCAAGACCACGGCCGCGCCGACGAGGCTGTCAAAGCCCGCGGCGACCATGGTGGCGGCCAACAGCAGGTAGAACGGGACCGTCTCCTCGCACATGCCGTAGGTGGTGCCGCCGATGGAGAAGATGAGCATCAAGATGGGGATGAGCACGAGCTCGTTGCCGTGCAGCTTCTTGACGAGCGCGGCGATGCCAGCGTCAAGAGCGCCGGTCTCGGTGACGATGCCCAAAAAGCCACCGAGGATGAGCACGAACAAGCAGACGGGCAGGGCGTCGGTGAAGCCCTTGACGGGCGCGGTGAGCACGCCCGAGAGCGTTGCGCCCTCGATGCCCTCGACACCGACGGCGCCCATGATGACGGTGATGACGGCCAGTGCGACGAGCATGATCAACAGGATGGTAAACGAGGATATGCTTCTCTTCTTGCGATCTTTCTTGGTCTCGGAAGTCATGATATCCCCTCCTTTTCTCAATAGAGGTTGAGTATGGGTCGCACCACGGCTCCCTTAAGCCGTGATGATGGTACCGGTTTCTCCCTTGAGGCCCGCGGCGGCGCACTCGAGCGAGGTGATGAGGGCGCGTCCCTCGGGATGCGCCTCCAGGTACTCGATGCATGCCTGGACCTTCGGGAGCATCGACCCGGGGGCGAACTGCCCCTCGTCGATGTACTTGCGCGCCTCAGCGACGTTCATGACGTCGATGTCGCGCTGGTCGGGCTTGTTGAAGTTGATGGCCACCTTCTCGACAGCCGTGAGGATCACGAGCATGTCGGCCCTGAAGTCGGCTGCCAGCTTGGCGCTCGAGCGGTCCTTGTCGATGACCGCGGGCACGCCGTGGTAGCTGTCGTCGCGCTCGACGACCGGCACGCCGCCGCCGCCCGCGGCGATGACGATGTAGCCGTCGTCCATGAGGTCCCTGATGGCGTCGAACTCAACGATGCGCTGGGGCTTCGGCGAAGCCACCACCTGGCGCCAGCCGCGGCCGGCGTCCTCTTTGTAGGTGTAGCCGGTCTCGGCCGCGCGCGCCTTCGCCTCCTCTTCGCTGAGGAAGGCGCCCACGGGCTTCGTGGGGTTCTCGAACGCCGGGTCATCAGGGTAGACGACCGTCTGCGTGACCACGGACGCCGTCGAGCGCATGATGCCGCGGCGCTTGAGCTCGCCGAGGATCGCCTGGGACAGGTGGAAGCCGATGTAGCCCTGGCTCATGGCACCGCACTCGGGGAAGGGCATGGCCGGCGTCTTGCCGTCGTGGGTGCTTGCGTAGTCAAATGCGTTGTTGATCATGCCGACCTGAGGACCGTTGCCGTGAGACACCACGACGTTGATGCCCTCGGCCACCATGTCGACGATATGGATGGCCGTGCTCTTCACAAGCTCAAGCTGCTCGGCCGGCGTATTGCCCAAAGCGTTGCCACCCAATGCAATGACTACGCTTTTGCCGTCGCCTTTCTGATAGGCCATTGAAATCACCACTCTCAGGTCGAATTTGGGAACAGCGACCTAGGGGAGGCCCCCTAAAGCCTCCCCCACAGGTCAGGGGGTACTAAAAACAAACCAGCGCTGGTCGTTCTAACGCACAGGTCGCTCGCAAGATCGAGCAGCTCCGCTTGCCCTGGCGGGGCAAGCGGAACCAACCTACCTCAAGGTTGCGTACATGACCGCCTTGATGGTGTGCATGCGGTTCTCAGCCTCGTCGAACACGCGCGACTGCTTGGACTCGAACACCTCGTCAGCCACTTCCATCTCGGTGACGCCGAACTGCTCGGCGATGTCGGCGCCGATGGTGGTCTTGGTGTCGTGGAAGGACGGCAGGCAGTGCATGAAGATGGCGTCGTCGGAGGCCATAGCCATGACCTCGGTGGTCACACGGTACGGCTCGAGCAGGCGGATGCGCTCGGCCCACAGCTCAGCCGGCTCGCCCATCGACACCCAGATGTCGGTGTAGATGACGTGCGCGCCGGTGCAGGCTTCCTTTACGTCCTCGGTGAGGGTGATCGAGCCGCCCGTCTCCTCGGCGATCGCGCGGCAGGTCTCCACGAGGTCGTCCTTCGGCATCTGCGCAGCTGGGCCGCAGGCCACGAAGTGCAGGCCGAGCTTCGCGCACACCACCATGAGCGAGTTGCCCACGTTGTTCTGCGCGTCGCCCATGAACACGAGCTTGAGGCCCTTGAGGCCCTGCGGGAAATTCTCCTCCACCGTGAGCATGTCGGCGATCATCTGCGTGGGATGGAAGTCCGTGGTGAGGCCGTTCCACACCGGGACGCCGGCGTTGGCGGCCAGCTCCTCCACGATGGACTGGTCGAAGCCGCGGTACTCGATGCCGTCGTACATGCGGCCGAGCACGCGGGCGGTGTCCTCGATGGACTCCTTCTTGCCCATCTGCGAGCTGCCCGGATCGAGGTAGGTGACGCCCATGCCGAGGTCGTACCCGGCAACCTCGAAGGAGCAGCGGGTGCGCGTGGAGGTCTTCTCGAACAGCAGCACGATGTTCTTACCCTCAAGGTAGCGATGCGGCACGCCTGCGCGCTTCATGTCCTTGAAGTTCTTGGAGAGCTTGATGAGGTAGCGGATCTCGTCAGGGGTGAAGTCAAGCAGCTTCAGGAAGTGACGACCACTCAGATTAACAGGCATGTTGGTTCCTTTCGGTAGAACATGGAAAAAGCGAGGGAGTGCCGGCTGCCAGCGGGGAGACCGGCAGCCGGCACAGGGGAAGGTTACTCGTCTTCACGCCACAGCGGCATGGACATGCAGCGCGGGCCGCCACGACCGCGGGAAAGTTCGGCAGACGGCACCTGGATGGTGCGAATGCCCTTCTCCTCGAGCAGAGCGTTGGTGACGTCGTTGCGGTCGTAGACCACCACGGTGCCGGGACGCACGCACAGCGTGTTCGAGCCGTCGTTCCACTGCTCGCGCTCAGCCGCGATGCGATCGCCGCCGCCGCACGGGATGAGCTCGACGGGACGCCCCATGTACTCCTCGAGGATGCTCTCGAGCGTGCCGTTCATCTCCTTCACCTTGATGCCGCCCTGACCGTCAGACTTGATCTCGAACACCGTGAGCGGGCCGAGGATGCCGGGATGCACGGTGAACTTGTCGTAGTCGATCTGCGTGAACACCGTGTCGAGGTGCATGAAGGCGCGGGAGTTCGGGATGTTGAACGCCAGGATGGTGTCGATGGGAGAGTCGGACTCGAAGATGTTCTTCGCGATGCCGTCGATGGCGTCCGGCTCGGTGCGCTGGGAGATGCCGATGGCGAGCACGTGCTCGTTGATGTTCAGGATGTCGCCGCCCTCGATGTGGAACGTGTTGTAGCGGCTGTAGTACTCCGGCACGCACTGCAGCTCCGGATGGTACTTGAAGACGTACTCGCCGTAGATGGTCTCGCGGTTGCGGGTGACCGAGTACATGCGGTTGATGGACACGCCGTTGCCGATCATGGCGAACGGGTCGCGCGTGAAGTACAGGTTCGGCATGGGGGCCACGACCATCTTGGAGGCCTCGCTCACCAGGTCAACCAGCGAGTTGGACTTGTCGGTGTGCAGCTCGGTGAGGTTGATGCCCTCCATGGTCTTCAGGACGAGGTCCTTGTTGGCAGGGTAGTTGTCGTTCAGGTAGTCGAAGATGATCTTCTGGTAGCGCGAGGTGCGGATGCCGGCCTCCTCGATGAACTGCTTGAGGAACTTCTCGCGCAGCTCGGGGTACAGATCGAGCACCTCGGCCATCAGGTCCTCGAGGTACACGACCTCGACGCCCTCGTCGCGCAGGGCCTGCGCGAACGCGTCATGCTCGGCCTGGGCCACCTGCAAGAAGGGGATGTCGTCGAAGAGCAGCTCTTCGAGGGTGTTCGGGGTAAGATTCAGAAGCTCTTTGCCCGGACGGTGCAGCAGAACTTTCTTCAGGGGCATGATCTCGCTTCTAACGTTCACACCAGCCATGAGAATCCTCCTGTTCGTGTGTTGAATGATTGCCTTCGCCAAAGCGCAAGGCTTCGCGCATCCGCTCGCACGTTTATAGGTTCGCACGCTTTGGTGCTCTAAACGTCTCACGGAACGCACAGGAACGCAACGGAAGTTGCCGTTTGTTAAGAGGACGGAAAAGAACTCGGCATCTGCAGGTTGCCGTGCCGTCATCCAGCGATTTCTCGGTGCTTCCCTTCCTGCGGCCCTTCGGCCGCTCGGCCTTTACTTGCACCTCAGCTGATTGCATACCTGTATTCTACGCACCTTTCGACCCAAAATATATGTCAAACGTGGCCATATATGACATGATTTTTGGTGTATGGTGACCATATGGGTTTAGGACGAAGGAGCGAGCGCGATGCAGTTTCCCCTCGACGTGATCACCGGGTACTTCGACGAGAACGACATGCGCGTGACCAAGCACCCCCGGCACCCCAAGGACCTCTTCTCGTGGGTATCGGCCTTCTGCGACGACGACGCGCCGGGCATCGGCGTGGCGGGGATCGAGGGGAAGCCCGTCTACGTGGTGGAGTCCCGCGGCACGCTGCCCGAGAACGCGTGCTGCGTCATCGTGTCGAAGCCGGACGAGGGCGCAGGCGGAGGCGCCGGGGCGGCCTCCCCCGCCGCCGAGAGCGGGGACGCCGCTGGGGCCTCCCCCGCCGCCGAGAGAGGGAACGCCGCTGGGACCTCCCCCTCCTCCCCCGCCGGGGCGCGAGCCGACGACATCTGCGTCGAGTCCGCCCTCGAGCCCGCCGTCATCGCTGACCGTATCCAGCGCTACCTCATGGGCATCATCCAGTGGAACGACGTGATGGGCGACATGCTCGAGAGCGAATGCATCTGCCAGGACCTGCTGAAGGCGTCCGAGCCGGTGCTGAAGAGCTACGTGGGGCTTTCGGACTCCACGTACTCCTACATCGCACACACGCCCAACATCGCCCCCATCGACGACACGAGCCGCTACTTCATCAAGAACAAGTTCTACAGCTCCGACGCCCTGGGCAAGGCGCGCGAGAAGGGGCTGGTGCGCACCTGGGCGCACCAGGACTGGACGACCGTCCACAACGAGCCCAACGAGATCACCTCGCACCCCTCCATCGAGCGTGTGTTCCGCTTGAACGACGCCTACGCCGCGCACCTGGTGATGGTGTCGGAGAAGCCGATCAGCACCGCGCGGGTGTTTCTGTTCAACCTGCTGGCGAAGCGCGTGGAGATGTGCCTCACGCACCACTGGCGGCTCGAGAACCCGCTCGAGCAGCGCTACACCTACTTCTTGAAGGAGATCCTCACCGGCAACGCCTACGGCGGCGCCTACCTGGAGGAGCGCGCGCTGCTCCACGGGCTGCCGCTGACGGGCCTGTTCGAGATGTGCCTGATCGACAACACGTGGCGCGCCGGCTCGGCCAGCTACTTCGCGAAGAAGGTGCTCGAAGCCGACCCCAACTGCAAGGTGGCGTTCGAGGGCTCGCGCGTGGTGGTGCTCCTGTGCACACCCGAGCCGCGGCGCGGGCGCATCGCCGGCATGGAGGAGCGCCTGTTCGAGCTGGCGGGGCAGATGCGCCTGGAGGTGGGCGTGTCGGACCGCTACGAGCACATCGACCAGAGCGCGCTCGCGCTTGAGAAGGCGCGCATCGCACTCAAGTACGGGCACCGCCGCTCGCGCCGCTACACGACGTTCGACCAGGGGCTCACCGCCGAGGGGGTCTTCCGCTTCCGCCGCTACTTCCCCTACTTCGTCACCGACCCGTTCAGCCGCAGCGAGAAGTTCGTCGCCAAGCTCCTGTCCTCGCCCAACCCGCTGTCGATACTGCGCGAGGCCGACCGCGAGCGCGGCACGAGCGACTTCGAGATCCTGCGCACGCACCTGTACTGCGAGGGCTCCATCAAGAAGGTGTGCGACATCATGCACATGCACCGCAACACGGTGAACTACCGCCTCGGCAAGATCCGCGAGACCATCGCCACCGACCTGGAGGACCCCGACATGCGCATGTACCTGCGCACGCTCTACCTCCTGAACGAGTGACGCGAGAGCGGGCGGGCGGACGGATGCGGCGCGGGCGAGCGGGAGCGGCGCGAGCAAGCGGGCGGGCGGGCGGGCACGGGAACGGGCGCAAGCGGGCGGGCGCCGCTCTTCCCTTCGCTGCAAAAGACAAGCAGGTCAGCGACTTCACATCGCTGACCTGCGAATTAACTGGTGCGCCCAGTAGGAATCGAACCTACAACCTACGGATTAGAAGTCCGTTGCTCTATCCGTTGAGCCATGGGCGCGCGGGGCGGCGTTGCCGCCGCCAACGTATTATAGAGCAACCGTCGGCTTACAAGATAGTAAGGAATTCGTTCTTTCGGCGCAAAGGGGCACCTCATGCCCGATAATGTTGAGGGAGGAGCACAGGAATGCAGTTGAGCGGGCGCGCGGCGCCCGGGAAACGGAGTTCGTCATGGCTTATCTCGAGAACCACCAGCTGTACTACAAGAAGTCCTGCCCCTTCTGCGTGAAGGTCCTTCGCTTCATGGAGGAGAACAAGATCACGCTCGACCTGCGCAACACCCTCGAGCCCGGCATCCAAGACGACCTCGTGCGCATAGGCGGCAAGAAGCAGGTGCCGTGCCTGGTAGTTGACGGCAGGGCGCTCTACGAGTCCGACGACATCATCGCGTACCTGCGCAAGCGCGTCGGATAGAACGCGCCGAGCAGCCCGCGCCAGCCTCCAGACAAAAAACGCGGCGCCCCATAAGGGACGCCGCGCCCGTCAGCCAGAAGTCGTCGACGATGAAGCTCGCACGGCGGTTCGCATCGGCGATGCAGTTCGCCAGGCGGCCTGCATCGGCCGATCCTGCACCAGCTAGAAGTAGTTGTGCGGGTTCACCGCCACGCCGTTGACCTCAACCTGGAAGTGCAGATGCGCGCCGAACGACTGGCCCGTGTTGCCCACCAGCCCGATGTTCTGCCCGCGCGAGACGGTCTGCCCCGGCGACACGAACACGGCGCTCGAGTGCATGTACTTGGTCACCATGCCGTTGCCGTGAGTGATGACCACCCAGTTGCCCGCGCCGCCGTTGTAGCCGCCATCGTTGGTGGCGTAGATCACGGTGCCGCTCTCGGCCGCGTAGTAGGGCGTGCCCTCGGGCGCTGCCATGTCAGTGCCCTTGTGGAACGAGTTGTCGAAGGCACGCCAGCCGAACCCGCTCGACGTGCTCGCCGCCGGGCACGGGTTGGCCAAGGTGCCCGACCCCACGACCACCGACGAACCCGCCGACGCGCCCGCGAAGCTGTTGGCGCCCGATCCGCCCGATCCGCCTGAGTTGGCCGCGGCCAGCTGCTGCTGGCGAGCCGCCTCGGCCGCTGCCGCCGCCTCGGCCGCCTGACGCGCCGCCTCAGCCTCGAGCTCGATCTGGGCCTGCATCTCGGCCACCTCGGCCGTGATGCTGTCGGCCTCGACCTTCAGCGCGGCCTGCGTGCTCGCGATCTCGTTCTTCAAGTCGAGCGACTTCTGCATCTGCTCGGAGGCGATGCGCTCCTGCTCGGCGTACTCGGCGTGCGCGGCCTCAGCCTCGGCGCGCACGTCCTTGGTCTCCTGCACGAGCGCCGCGTCCTGGCTCGTGATGCGCTCGATCATGTCCCAGCTGGTGAGGAACTCCTCGAAGGAGGAGGCGCCGAGGAGCACGTCGAGAAGCGAGGAGCTCCCGCCCGTCTTGTACATGCTGTTGGCGCGGTCGCCCAGGCGCTCCTGCAGCTCGGCGATGCGCGCCTCGGCGGCGTCGATGCGCTTCTGCGCCTCGTCCATGGCCGCCACGGCCTCGTCATGGGCGACGACGGCGTTCTCGTAGTCGACGTTGGCCTGGTTGAGCTCGGTTTGCAGCGCGTCGATGCGCACGAACAGCGCGTCAGCCTCGGCCTGCAGCGCGTCGCGCTCCGCCTCGCTCACCGCGAAGGCCGACGTCACGGGAACGCACGCCAGCGACAGGCTGGCAGCTATCACGCAGAGCCCGATTCGCCTGGAAACGGGGGTGCGGCGTGTGTTTTCGTAGGTCATATGCACCTGCTCTCTCGTTACGATTTCGCAACGCAGCCCATCATAGCAGCAACCTCACGACCACACATTGATTAAACCGAAGCCCCATAACGCCAGATGAGAGAAAGGAAAAGGAAGAGGCGGGCTCTCCCGCACACCGAGAGCGAAGATCATGCCTGTTGGTTTTCTGCGCTGGAGGAGGGGAAATGGAGCGGGCGACGGGAATCGAACCCGCGTCAGGAGCTTGGAAGGCTCCGGTTCTACCATTGAACTACGCCCGCAGTCTGAGGACGGATTATAACCCAAGATCCCGGAAAGCCAAAACGAGACGGCGAAGAATTCCACCGAGCGGCCAAATCACCTGATCGGGAAGCGAGTCCACGCTCGCGACCGCACAGCCCGGAGCCGAACCGAAGCGAGCTCACGCTCGCGGCGCGCGACCCGAAACCCGAGCACAACGCCAGATGGGGCCCTTTGCGCTGATGGTGGTAAGAAAAGGGGCCGGGCGTGGCTTGCGGGCCCTGCCGCACCGGGACACAATGGCGGGAAGATGCCTGTCTGGCAGCTGCTGGTCCCCAAAAGGCGAAAGCTCGCGCTTCGCCGAGACGCAAGGAGGAAGCCATGTACGAAAGGTCCATGAACGCGTACGGTCCCGACCAACTCTCCTACTACGTGGAAGACGTGGAGAAGTCCGCAGAGGAGTTCGCGCGCCTGTTCGGCGCGGGTCCCTTCATAGTGATGGAACCCGTGGTGTTCGACACCTGCGTGTACGACGGCAAGGAGATCAGCCTGCGGCTCAAAGTCGCGCTGGGACACTGGAGCAACATCCAGGTTGAGCTCGTGCAGAAGCTCAGCGACGAGCCGTTCCTCTCCGACGAGGTCGGATTCGGGTTCAACCACATCAACGTCACCGTCCCCAACTACGACGAGGCCGTCAGCGAGCTCGAGGCCGAAGGCTGCGAGATCGGCATGTACATGGAGGTCGACGGCATGAAGGTGGCGTACATGCGCTGCCCCTCGACGGGGCACTTCATCGAGATCCACGAGGCAAACCCGTCGAACGACGCCACCAAGGCCCTGGCGGCAGCTTGGGACGGCCAGAGCCCGTTCGTCGGATAGGGCATGCGCAAAGCGCCGAGCACGCGCTCGGCGCATCATGCAGCATGAGGGCAAGCGCGAGGGGGTTGCCGAAAGGGAGCCCCCTTTTGCGCTTGGAACGACAGGCACGGCTGGCAGGAAAAGGCAGGCGCAGGGAATAAAGGATCCCGGAGCGCACGAGGGGGCGGACCGCGCGGTCCGCCCCCTTCGCTTCCTCATGTCGTCATCGGCCGCCCTCATCGTGCGCGGGGCCGCTGTCCGCCGGCTTAGGCAAGCGGCACGTCGCCGAGGCCGACGTCCTTCTCGGTGGTGTCGACGGCCAGCTCCTTGACCTTGCCGTCCGCCTCGATGGTGAGCGTCCACTCAGCGTCGGGCAGGCCGCGCAGCCAGAAGTCGCCCATGTCATCGGTGACGACGGAGAACTCCCCTGCCTCGCCGCGAACCGTGCACAGCGCGCCCTCAATGATCTCCTTCTCCACGGGGTCGTAGACCGTGCCGGCGATGAACTTCTTCGGCAGGTTCTTGTACCAGATCTGCGGGCCCGTGCCGTACTCGGGATGCAGGCGCTCTGCACCCTCAAGGTCGAGCTCGGACTCCTCGCCGTAGCGGATGGCGTCATGGACGCAGTTGTCGAAGCAGCGTGGCACGCTGATGGGATGGTCGCCGTCGATGAGGTGGGCGCATCCCGTGCATTTCTGCGCGATGCCCAGCCCGTCGTTGAAGTAAACGGCGCCGTACGGGCACGCGCCCACGCAGTCCCCGCAGCCCGTGCACCTCGCCGGGTCAAGCAAGACGAGGCCGTCCTCGCGCTTGCTCAGGGCACCGTCGGCGCAGGCCGCCACGCAGGCGGGGTTCTCGCAATGCTGGCAGGGAACGGGCAGGTAGGTCACCTTGACGTGCGGTCGGGCGCCCCGCTCGAACTCGTCGACACGCATCCAGAACTGGCCCGTCTCGGGCTGCTGCCTGGCGTAGGGCATCCACTCGTTGGTGCAGTGCTCGTCCTTGCAGCCGATCTGGCAGGCGTAGCAGCCGACGCACTTCTCGAGGTCAATGAGCATGGTCTTCATTATTCCGCTCCTTCCACCCAGCCGTCGTAATGCGAGCCGGACGCTGGGTCGTATGCCCGCTCGAACGCATCGGGATAGTCCTTCTTCCACTGCTCCATCTCGGCGTCGTCAAGCTTGGCGACCTCCACCAGGTAGCCGGTGACGGCGAAGCCCCAGCAGTTCTTGGAAATGGGGCCGGGAGGGCTGATGAGGTTCGTCGAGCCGCCGCGGTCGATGTGCGGGGCGATGGGGTCGACGCGCGCGCCCTTGTCGATCTTGACGGTGCGCGGAAGCACGCGCTCGGAGATCACGGCGCCGCACAGGATGGTGCCCTGGTCGTTGAACACCTTGACGATGTCGCCGTCCTCGATGCCGCGGGCGGAGGCGTCCTCGGCCGCAAGCCAGCACGGCTCGTACAGGTAGCCGTCAGGGCCCTTCACCTTGCAGGTCGCTATCTCGCGCAGCCACACCACGTCGTCATTCTGGCAGTGGACGCGCCAGCGCCCGGGCGACGAGTTCAGCGACAGCGGATAGGTCTTCGCCTTCTCGCCCAGAAGCGTCTCGTCATGGCTCCAGCCCTCTTCCTCGGGACCGCCCTGGATCCATTTGGCGATGGGCTGGCGCTCCTTGTCGTCGGGGAAGTGGTCGGCGAGCGCCTGCGAGAACAGCTCGAGCTTGCCCGAGGGCGTCTGCAGCGGGTAGTTCTCGGGGTCGTTGTAGAAGTTGTACATGCCCGCGGGGATGTCCTGCCAGTTCGGAACGAACGGCGGGATGTAGTAGCCCTTCTCCTTCCACTCCTCGTAGGTGATGTCGCCCGGCATGCACGAGGTGTCGTAGGCGTAGCGGCGCTCGTCCTCGATGGTGAGCCCCTGCGTCAGGCACTCCTCGATGCCGAACGTCTTGGCGACCTCGACGGCGATCTCGTAGTCGCTTTTGGGCTCGCCGACGGGGTCGGTCGCGGGCTCCTGGATGGCGAACACGGGGACGGAGCAGGTCATGGACGCGCCCACGACGTCGGCCTCTTCGGGGCCGCACGAGATGGGCAGGATGAGGTCGGCGAACACCGAGTCGTTCTCAAGCCACTGGTGATTCGAGATGAACGTCTCGATCTTGGGGTTGCGGTAGGCGTCCTGCAGGAAGAAGCCGCCGTTCCAGCTGCCCTGGTTGGAGGCCTTCTCCGACCAGATGAAGTGGAACTCGCCCGCGCCCTCGACGTCCTTGTTGGGATAGAAGCGCTGCTCGAACTGCTCCTCGGCAGACGCCAGCATGATCTGGGGCGACCCGTACCAGGAGACCTCGCCCTTCTCGATGGCATGGTGGACCATGGTGCGGGGAACCGACAGCTCGTTGGGGTAGAACGTGTCGGCATGCCCCATCACGTACTCGGAGGGACCGCCGGACCACTGCGGGACAGCGCCCTTGGCGGTCTCGAACGAGAACAGGTGGATCTGGTGGACGCCGGGCTTGCCCACGCCCTGCATGGCGAACTTGTACACCTCGGTGCGGCCGGGCTCGTGGCTGTAAGGCCCGCGGATGTGGGCGCCGCAGAAGTGCCCGATGGACGTGCGGCTCTTCCCCCACTTGCGCGCGACGGCCTTGATGGTCCACTCGGGAACGCCGCAGATCTCGGATGCCCAGGCAGGCGTCTTGGGAACGCCGTCCTCGTCGCCCATGATATAGGCCTTGACCTCGTCGAATCCCACCGTGTGCGTAGCGATGAAGTCCTTGTCGTATAAGCCCTCGGTGATCCACACGTACATGAGGGCGTAGTCGAACGCCGTGTCGGTGTTCGGGTTCAAGGGGACCCACTTGACGTCGTCATGGCAGACGGCAGTATAGCTGCAGAACGGGTCGATGACGATGAACTTGATGCCGAGGTCGAGCCAGAAGCGGATGGCGGTGCTCCACCATTGGCCAGCGTAGTTCTGCACGGTCTCCCAGTCGCCCGCCTGCAGGACGATGACGTCGGTGTTGTCGGAAACGTCTTTCACGATGTTGTCAGAGGGGTCGAACATGCCCAAGCCCGCGAGCAGCCCAGGGCCGAGCACGTGCTTGGCGCCCCAGTAGAAGCCCTCGACTGAGTCGGGGGTGCGGACCTCCCTGACGAAGCCGCCCAGGTTGCGCAGCAGGCGCATGTGGTTGCCGCCGGCATAGTGCACGACCTTGGACTCCTTGTGGCCGTCCTCGCCGATGGCCAGGATGCCCGAAGGCCCGTAGGTGTCGTACATGCGCTGGATCTCGTCGTGGATGATCTGGATGGCCTCGTCCCACGAGATGCGCTTGAACTTGCTGCGGCCGCGGTTGTGGGCGTTGATCTTCTCAGGATCGCCTCCAGGCTCCCAGTCGACGCGCTTGAGAGGATACTTAACGCGGTTCTTGGAATACACGCGGTTCTTGTAGGCCAGCGCGTAGTAGGGCGGAGACGACTTCGGCGGGCACTTGAACGTCTTCCCGCGCGACTCGAACTCCCACAGACGCCCTTCGAGTTCCTCTTCGGTGTAGCTGGTGGTCCACGTCAGCGGACGAATGCGGACGATCTTCCCGTCCTTGGAGTCCATGACGACAGGCTCGCCGCCCGTGCCGCCCGAAGCGATGCCTCGCACCACGCTCCTGTCAACTGCATCAGACATATGCCTCTCCTTTCAGAACAGGGTTGCTGTGCAAAACGGGTACCCGTTCCCCATTCTAGGAAGGAAGCGCTTCGGGCATAATCCACGAATGACCCGAATAAGTAGGCCGAGAGGCCACTTTCAGGAGGGAGCGGCGACAGCGCGAGCGCGCGTCAGCTCGCGCAGCCGGGAAAAGCGCAGGAAGGCGAAGCGGGGGAAATGCGGGCCTGCGAGCACGCCCGCGAGCGGGCGTCAGCTCGCGTAGCCGGCGCGGAAGGCGTAGGCCACGGCCTGGACCCTGTTCTTGACCTGCAGCTTCTCGAGCAGGGAGCTCAGCTGCTTCTTCACGGTCCCCTCGCTCACGTAGAGCGCCCGCCCGATCTCCTCGTTGGAGAGTCCCTCGGCGAGCAGGCGAAGTATCTCCCTCTCGCGCTGGGTCAGCTCCTCGACGGGATGCTCCTGCCGATACCGCAGGCAGCGCATCGAGAGGGCGTCCTCGTCCCGCGACCTCGCGAGCAGCTTCCCCATCGACGCCTCGTTCGCGTGCAGCATGCTCAGGATGCGCCCGAGGCTCTGCTGGATGGCGTCGCCCTCGTCCTGCCGCCGACGCGCCAGCCCTCGCTGGGCAGCCTGCAGCTTCAGGGAGTTCTGGACGGCGATGCCCAAGTACTGCCCGAGCGCTATCAGGAAGTCCTCGTCACCCGGCGACCAGCTGTACATGCTCTTGTAGAGCAGCGCGTAGAAGCCGACCACCTCGCCTTCGGCGTAGAAGGGAACGCAGATGCTGTTCTTGTAGCCGACCTCCGCGAAACGCGGGGACACCACGTCGCTCGGATGCGGCGTGGCAAAGTCGACGACGACGCAGCGCCTGCTCTCGATCATCTGCTCCATGCGGCCGACGGAAAGCGACAGGAACCTGTTCTCCTCGACGATGTCAGGGCCGGCTTCGCCCGCGAACGAGTATTCGATCATGCAGCCTCTGTCGTGCGAGACCAGGTAGACGACGGCGCTGTCGGCAGCGGTGATCTGCATCATGAGGCTGGAAGCCTGCAGGCACAGCGCGTTGACGTCGGCTGATCGACCGGGCAGCGCGCAAATGCGCGCAAGGGCGTTGTAGCGGCTCCGCTGCAGCGCGTTCGCGGCCCAGCAATCGTCGTTCGGTTTGCGCAGCACAACGTCTTGTATCATGAGATCTCCAGGCGTGTCGTGCCTTGGCGTCATGGTGCGAGCTTGGGGCCTTGCGAAAGCACGGCAAGCGCACGCTCGCTGCGGATGACGCCCCTCGTCCCTCTTCGACCAGTATACGCCAGCATGCTCTGGCTTGACAATGCCCTGCACAGGGTCGCCAAAGGCTGCGAAGCTGCGCGGCCTCGCCTGCCTGCGAAAAGAAAGCAGGCCAGAAGCCGAGTCGTGCTTCTGGCCTGCGATTTTTCTGGTCGGGATGACAGGATTCGAACCTGCGGCATCCTGCTCCCAAAGCAGGCGCGCTACCAGACTGCGCCACATCCCGATTGCTTGGCAGCGAAAGCGATTATAGCAGAACTTGCGCCGCACATTGACCAGCGAAAACGCTTCGCAGCGCGCTTTTCCAAAACACCGCAAAACCGCAATGCATCCCGCCTGCCTCGGCATCGCTCACCTGCCCTATGCCCCAATCGCCCTGCCCGCGCGCGACCGTGAAGCCGGCGGCCCGACGCCTTACGCCAGCTGGGACTTCAGCTTGCGCAGCGCGTTGCCACGGTGCGAGATGGCGTTCTTCTGCTCCTGGCTCACCTCGGCCAGCGTGAGGGCGCCCGAGAACTCGTCGGGGAGGAACAGCGGGTCGTAGCCGAAGCCCTCGCTGCCGCGCTCCTCGTATCCGATCCGGCCCTCGATGGTGCCGCGCGCCACGCGCTCGGTGCCGTCATCGTCGATGAACACGAGCGTGCACACGAAGCGCGCCGTGCGCTCCCCGTCCGCCACGCCGTCAAGCTCGCGCAGAAGCTTCGCGTTGTTCGCCGCGTCGTTTCCGTCCTCGCCCGCGTAACGCGAGGAGTACACCCCCGGCGCGCCGCCGAGCGCGTCAACCTCAAGCCCCGAGTCGTCCGCGAGCGCCGCCACCGCGCCGCCGCACGCCGCTCGCGCCGCGCGCGCCTTGATGCGCGCGTTGCCCTCGAACGTGTCCGCGTCCTCCGCGGGGTCGGACTCGACGCCCATCTCGCGCAGGGTCTTGAACTCCCAGCCCTCGAAGTCAAGCGCCGTGGTGATCTCGGCGACCTTGTGGGCGTTGTTCGTGGCTATGACGACCGTCTTCATGGATGGCTCCTTCTTCTGCTTCCCGCGCCGGCGGCGCGGCCTCTAGAACTCAACGTGGCCCACGTGCTCGACGGGGCTCGACAGGACGCGCGCGCCGAAGCGGGCGAACTCCTCGACGTCGTTTCCCGAGGTGAGGAACAAGCGCTGCGCCTGGTTGCCCGGATGGGCGAGCGCGCCGCGGCGCTTGAGCAGCTGCTGCACGTCGCGCGCCGTCTCCTCGGCCGAGGACACCAGCGTGACCTCGCGCCCGATGACGCCGCCGATGAGCGCCTTGAGCAGCGGGTAGTGCGTGCACCCCAAGACCAGCGTGTCGACGCCGCAGCGCCGCAGCGGCTCCAGGTACTCACGCGCGATCTCCTCGAACTCGGGGCGGATGTAGACCTTCGACGCCTCGGACATGTAGCTCTCCACCGGGCCCTCGGCCATCTTGATGCCCAGCTCGGCGATCTCCACGAAGCGCGGCGTGGCCGTCGAGAACACGGTGATGCCCGCGTCGAGGTGCCGGATGGCCTCCGAGTACGCGTTCGAGGCGACCGTGCCCTTCGTGGCGATCACGCCCACCCTGCGGTTGCGCGTGATACGCGCCGCCGCCCGCGCGCCGGGCTCCACCACGCCCACGATGGGCACGTCGAACGTGCGCTGGGCGTGCGCGAGGCCCGCCGCCGTGGCCGTGTTGCACGCGATCACGATGAGCTTCACGCCGCGCCCCACCAGATACGAGCAGATCTGCTGCACGAAGCCGTCTACCTCGCGCAGGTCGCGCGGGCCGTAGGGGCAGCGCGCCGAGTCGCCCACGAAGATGACGTTCTCCTGCGGGAGGCGGCGGCAGAGCTCGCGCACCACGGTCAGCCCGCCGTAGCCGGAGTCGAATATGCCGATGGGTGCGTTGTCGTAGCGCGCCGACTCGGTTGCCGCGGCGCTTCTGAGCTCGTCGTTGGTGTCCATGGCCGCTAGTATACCCCCTCGCGCCGCACGCGGGCGGCATCAGGCGGCCCTCCGTAAAGAACCCATGGGCGACGTGCGTGTCCGAGCCCCGTCAGCTACAATCAGCACGGCACGATGAGAGGCCGCGCGAAAGGCCGCCGAGCCTCGAGGGCCGGCAGGCCGCAGGCGGACAAGCCGCGAACCCGCCGCGCATGGCAAGGAGGATCCCATGGCAAAGCAAGCGCACGACCACAAGACCAACGCCATGCGCGTCCTCGACGCGGCGAGCGTGGCGTACGACTTCCGCACGTTCGACTGCGAAGGCGCGCCCTCCGGCGTGGAGGTGGCCGCGATGCTCGGGCTCGACCCCGACCGCGTGTTCAAGACGCTCGTCACGCAGGGGAAGTCAGGCGGCTTCTACGTGTTCATGATCCCCGTGGCCGCCGAGCTCGACCTCAAGAAGGCCGCAGGCGCCGCCGGCGAGAAGGCCATCCACATGATCAAGTCACGCGAGCTTTTGCCACTCACCGGCTACGTCCACGGCGGATGCTCGCCCATCGGCATGAAGAAGCTCTTCCCCACCTTCGTCGACGAGACGGCACAGCTGTTCGAGCGCATCATGTTCTCAGGAGGCCGAATCGGCTGCCAGGTGGAGCTTTCCCCCGACGACCTGGGAAAGGTGGTGCCCTACGAGTACGCCGACCTCACCAGTGGACCACTACCACGTCACCCTTCTCGATGATGCCGTAGAGCGCGGCGGCGGCGTCGAGCGAGATGTTCACGCAGCCGTGGCTGCCGTAGCCCTGCTGGTAGCGCGAGCCGCCGAACGCCGCCTGCCACGTGGCGTCATGCAGCCCGATGGAGTTGCCCACGAACGGCATCCAGTACGAGACCTTCGTCTCGTACTCCGGCTTGCCCGTCTTGGGGTCCTTCTCGCCGATGAGCGTCGAGGGGCTCTCCATGCCCCACGTGATGTACCACACGCCGGGCGGCGTGCCGTGCTTGCCGTCGGGCGTGCCGGTGACCACGGCCGTCTCCCACACGCAGGCGCCCGAATCGTCGTAGAAGCGCGCGTACTGCTCGGAGAGGTCGATGTCGCAGTAGCGCGCGCCCCAGTCCCTGCTGCCGAGCTCGGAGAAGCCGTTGCCGCTCTGCAGCACGGGGATGTCGATGTTGCCCACCGTGCCCGCATGGACCGCGTCAGTCACGAGCGTGCGCAGCGCGTCGCCGTCGATCTCCCAGCCGTAGCTTCCGCCCGACACGGTGACGGCCCTGCCGTCGGCGCGCGTGTAGGAGCGCTCGCTGCCCACCGTGTTGCACTGGGCGCTTATCTGGTCGATCCACGCCGTGAAGGCCTCCTCGTTGAACACGACCGTCACCTCGGGGCTCACCGTCACCCATGACGCGATGAGCGCCGGGGTCACCTCGGCCACGAGGTTGCCGTCCATGTACAGGTCGAGGTCGGCCTTGACCATGCCGTTGGCCTCCTCGACCGCCGCGGCCAGGCGCGGGTCGTCCTTGAGCACCGTGGGCTGGAGCAGCACCGCAGGCGTGAGCGTGATCTTCGGCTCGAGCTGCATGGCGCCCTCGGTGATGGCCTCCATCACCTTCTCAGCGTCAAGGGCCGTTCCCGCCACCTCGGGCACGATGGCGAAGGCGCCCTTCTCGGCGTCGAAGGCGATGGTGGCGTTCGTGGGGAGCACAGCGCCCTCGTTCACCTTCGTGACCTCGGCGTTCACGGCATCGACGAGCGCGGTCGAGCCGTACGAGGCAACGAGCGACTCCGTCTCGTCATGCGCGGAGAACACCTCGACGGGCCACGCCCACGCGTTCACGTCAGCCATCATGCTCTCGGCGATCTTCGCGGAGTCAAGCGTCATGCCGGCTTCCTGCGAGGTGAATGTCATGTCGAGACCCTGGCCCACCACGCGGAAGCTGTAATCGCCGATCAGGTCGTCAAGCGCAGCATGCACCTCTTCGGGCGTCTTGAGCGAGATGTCCACGTCAGCAACGTACGTGTTCGGGAAGAACCGCCCCGAGAACACGACGACGCCCGCGGCGTAAACGGCCACGAGCAGCGCCACGAGCACGCCCATGGTGATGCCGAATATCTTGAGCCCCTTGCGCTTGCGCTTCTCGTTGTTCTCCTCAAGGGAGAACGCCGGGGCCATGCCGCCTGCGGAAGGCTGCTCGACCGGAAAGGCGTCCTGTTCAGGGGCCGTATGTTTGCCTGCTGCGTGCTTTGCCATAGAATCGCTCTCAACTTCGAATTGCTATCGGAGCCATTGTAGCGAATCGCAGGCTTAATCTTCCCTTAACTTTCCCTCCGTTGCGCACGTTCGGCAAACCGACGCAAATTCCGTCACCTACGCCGCCTGAGGGGATATGAGGAGCGCGCGAATCGCAAGCCTGCCTTCCTTGGCCATGGCAGCCGAGTCAGCGCACGCGAAGTTGCTGTCAAGCCATTACCGTGCTCTCCGTTGCATCCCAGGATGAAGCGCGTCGCGATCTGGTAGATGCGCTTTTATATTAGGCCAGAAACGTCATGCGTTATTCGTCTTGCTGCCTTTCTTCGAACCTGCGACGTTCTTCCTGAATGTAGGCCTCGAGCTCTTCGGGCTTTGGAATCGTCGTTTCGTATTTGGAAGCAAAGACGTTCTTGTCATCTGCCAACAGGGAATACCGTGCGACCGCTTCGTTTTTCTCCGAGCAAAGCACAATGCCTATCGTGGGATTATCGTTCGGCCCTCGCTGAAACTCGTTATACAGGCGGACGTAAGTGTCCATCTGCCCTATGTCTTGATGGGTGAGCTTGCCGACTTTCAGGTCGATCAGAACAAAGCAGTTCAATAGGTAGTTATAGAACACGAGGTCAATATAGAAATGGTCGCCATCTAAGTCGATGTGCTTTTGGCGAGCGACAAACGCAAAGCCGCGTCCCAATTCCAGCAGGAATTCCTGCAAATTATTGATGAGCGCCTGCTCAAGCTCGCTTTCGCGAAATTGCGCATCTTGGTTTATGCCAAGGAATTCCAAAACATAAGGGTCGCGGATGATATTTTCTGGTCGCTTCGGAGGCTCGTTCTCGAAGACCTCCACTATAACTTCCGGGCGCCTTTCCTCTTGCGTTGCCAAGAGCCGTTCGTAATAGAAGCTGTTGATCTGACGTTCAAGTTGTCGCGTCGTCCAATTGCTCTCGGCGCATTCGTTCATGTACCACAGCCGCTTGTCTGCATCCTTCACCTTAATGAGCAGCCTGTAATGCGTCCAACTCAATTGGTCACGCAACGCGTGACTATTTTGAAACGCCAGATAAAACTGTCGCATATACTTGAGATTGGTTTGAGTAAAACCTTTTCCGAAATCTTTGGTCAGACGAGCAGCCAAATCGCTCAGAATGCGTTTTCCGTATTCAGAGCGCTCTTCTCCGCCTTGGGCTTCAACGATGCTTTTGCCAACTTCCCAGTAAGCCTTCACCATTTCGAAGTTGACAGCACGATAGGTTCGAACGCGCGCTGCTTCAAGGATCTCGCGAACTTGCGAATAGAGCCCGTCAAGATCAACGTGTTCCAGAGCATTTTGCCCTAACAATGAAGCGCCTTGCTTGTTCCCAGGCTCCATCATGACATCTCCTTAACGCGCGTTTCGATGAACTCGATCTTTTCTTCGGAAAGGCCATGTTTAGCATAGAGCTGTTGGTCGATCTCGGCAACGGACTTGCTTCGGTCGATGCCGGATTTGACTGTAAAGTTCTGAAGGTAAAGCACCCATGCTCCCGCATAAGCAAAAGCAGGCCAGACGCACTGAGCATCTGGCCTGCCTGATCTCTGGAGCCGGTGACAGGAATCGAACCCGCAACCCACTGATTACAAATCAGTTGCTCTACCGTTGAGCCACACCGGCGATGTCGCGCCCAAGCGGCGCGTCAGCGTATTGTACGCCAACGGGCACGTTTAGGGAAGCCCTCGGCGCTGGCGCCCGACAGCCGCAATCCGCTCTCTCCCGGCAGCCGCGTCCAGAGCCCGGCACCCGACGCTTCCCGCGCAACCCGCGCATCCGGCGCCCGCGCGACCTGCGACGGCGCCCAGCGCCGCGCTACTCGGCGCTCTTATGCCTTCGCGCCGTACTGCTCGTAGTAGGCGTCGAGCGCGGCCTTCACGGCGTCGTCGATCACCACGCGCCCGCCGACCTCGCGGTTGTGCAGAAGCTCGCACACCTCGGCCATGCTCACGATGGAGGCCACGGGGAAGCCATACTTCTCCTGCACCTCCTGCTGAGCGGTGACCACGCCGCCCTTGCCCACCTCCATGCGGTTGAGCGACACGATGAGGCCCTTCACCTCCACGTCGGCGGCGGCCTTCAGGATGGGGTACGTCTCGTCGATGGACTTGCCCGAGGTGGTCACGTCCTCCACGATGATCACGCGGTCGCCGTCGCGCAGGTCGGCTCCGAGCAGGTTGCCCGCGTCGGCGCCGTGGTCCTTCGCCTCCTTGCGGTTGGAGCAGTAGCGCACCTCGCGCCCGTAGAGCTCGTGGATGCCCATGGCCGTGATGACCGACAGGGGAATGCCCTTGTAGGCCGGCCCGAACACCACGTCGAAGTCGAGCCCGAAGTTGTCGTTGATGGCCTGCGCGTAGTACAGGCCCAGGCGGTGGAGCTGGTCTCCCGTGACGTAGGCGCCGGCATTCATGAAGAAGGGGGACTTGCGGCCGCTCTTCAGCGTGAACTCGCCGAACTTGAGTACGTCGCTCTCCACCATGAACTCGATAAACTCCTGCTTGTAGGCCTCCAAGGAACCCTCCTCACCTCGTCGGGAGCCGCGCGGGCGCGCCTCCCCTTACCAATGCCCTCCATAATACTACGATTGAGCCGCGCGCTCGCCGGGTCGTGCTAAGATGGGCGGCGAACAATTTTGAAAGGACGCGCACGCCCCATGCAGACCTACATCGCCCACTACCGGTCCCCCAACGCCTCGGCCAAGCGCGCCAAGGGGCTCTTCGAGTTCGCCAGCGAGGCGCGCGTGGGCACCAAGGCCAACATGCACGACGCGCGCGTGCGCATGCTCGAGATATTCGGGTCGGACGCGGTGTCGTGGACGATCGACAAGGTGGAGCGCAAGCGCGCGACGGAGACGCACAACGACGGCCAGCTCGAGCTGGACTTCCGCGCGCCGAAGCCCGAGCGGAAGCGCAAGGTCAAGCGGGAATACTGGTAGGCGCCCGCCGTGAAGGAGACAGGCATGAAGAAAAAGAACGTGAAGTTCCTGAAGGCCCTCGTGGAGACGCCCTCGCCGACAGGCGCCGAGGAGCCGGTGGCGCAGCTCGTGCGCGAGCGCCTCGCGGACGTGGCCGACGAGATCCAGACCAACACCATGGGCTCGGTGCACGCCGTGCTCGAGGGCACGGGAAGCGCGCCCTCGCTCATGCTGGCGGCGCACATGGACGAGATCGGCCTCATGGTCACCTACATCAGCGATGAGGGCTTTCTGTCCGTGGCCGCCGTCGGCGGCGTGGACGCGGCCATCCTGCCGGGCATGCGCGTCGACGTGCACACGCACGTGGGGGCCCTGCGCGGCGTCGTGGGCCGCAAGCCCATCCACCTCATTGAGGCCGACGAGCGCAAGAGCGTGACCCCGCTCTCGAAGCTCGTGATCGACCTGGGCCTTCCGGCAAAGGACGTGCAGGAGGCGGTGCGCGTGGGCGACGTCATCACCTTCGGCGTGGGCTTCGAGCGCTTCGGGAAGGGCATGGCCGTCTCGCGCGCCTTCGACGACAAGTGCGGCGTGTGGGTCGCCTGCCGCGTCATGGAGAACCTCGCGCGCGCAGGGCGCGCCCGCGGCACCTTCGTCGCCGCGGCCACCGTGCAGGAGGAGATCGGCACGCGCGGCGCCATGACGAGCGCCTTCGGCGTGAACCCCGACGTGGCGCTCGCGTTCGACGTCACGCACGCCACCGACTACCCCGGCATCGACAAGACGAAGTACGGCAAGATCACCTGCGGCGACGGCCCGGTGATCGCGCGCGGCCCCAACATCAACCCGCTCGTGTTCGAGCGTCTGGTGGCGGCGGCCGAGGCCGAGGGCATCCCGTACCAGCTAGAGGCCGAGCCCTCCGTCACGGGCACCGACGCGCGCGCCATCCAGGTCACGCGCGCGGGCATCCCCACGGGCCTCGTCTCGGTGCCGCTGCGCTACATGCACACGCCCACCGAGGTCATCGCGCTTGAGGACCTCGAGAACACCGTGCGCCTCATCACGCGGTTCGCGCTCGACCTCGACGAGGACGCCTGCTTCGTGCCGGGCGTCGCCGCGCCAGTGCGCCACGCGGGCGCGCCCGAGACGCTCGACGACGTAGCGGACGACGTGGCGGACGACGCCGCGCCCGCCGGCGAGCCTGCCGCTGCCGGTGACGCCGCAGCCGCCAGCGAGCCCTCCCAGGCATGAAGGCGCCCATGAAGAAGAAGCAGGACACCACCATCGCCAAGAACCGCCGCGCGCTGCACGAGTACGAGGTGATCGAGACGTTCGAGGCGGGCATCGAGCTCGTCGGCTGCGAGGTGCGCTCGCTGCGCGACAACGGCTGCCAGCTCACCGACTGCTTCGCGCTCATCCGCAACGGAGAGGTGTGGCTAAACAACGTGCACATCCCCCCGTTCGCGCAGGGCAACATCAACAACGCCGACCCCGACCGCAAGCGCAAGCTGCTCATGCACAAGCGCCAGATCCGCTACCTGTCCGAGAAGGTGAGCGAGAAGGGCCTCGCCCTCGTCCCGCTCAAGATGTACTTCAAGGACAACGGCCTGGTGAAGGTGGAACTCGCACTCGCACGCGGCAAGAAGCTCTACGACAAGCGCGCCAGCATGAAGGAGCGCGACACCAGGCGCGAGATCGACCGCGCGTTGAAGGAACGCAGCAGATAGGAGCCCGCCATGGCTGACGAGGAGATCATCGAGCTCGAGGTAGGGGAGGACGACATCTACGCCTACCTCGTCGACGAGGACGACAACGAGATCGGGTTCGTGGTGCTCGACGAGAACGGCGAGGAGCAGGAGTACTACTACGCCGAAGGCGAGGAGGGCGAAGGCGCCGAAGAGGGGGCTGACGAGGTCCCGCAGCCTTCGAAGGCCCTCGACGAGTACGACCTCGGCATCACGCGCGAGGGGGTCGCCGACGCCACGGCTGACATGAACGCCGTCTACAAGGACGGCGTGGCCGTGGTCACGGAGCTCAAGGGCGCGTTTGACGACATAGCGTCAGGCTTCGACTTCCTCAAGAAGAAGTGATATAATCCCCTGATTCCTCGGTTTCGCGCCTCGCGCGCATTTCGGGGGCGACTGGTTTCGACATGGTAAGTTCGAAGTGAGGAGCAGGCCGTGGTCTCCTCGCCACGTTAAACAGGGGTAACGTCAAGTTAATTGGCAAGAAGAACACTTACAGCGCTCCGGCGCTCGCCATGGCTGCTTAATCGCGCTTGGCTGCCGAACCCGCAGGTTCCCCGATGCGGGCAAGGCATCATCTGAGGGGAATGCCCCGCGGCACGTAGCCGGTATGGCTCGCGGGAAAGACTGAACCGGCTCGGGGCGTTGACGCTGGTCGACGAGCAGACGCGCCCCTAAACTCGATCGTCGACTAAGCTTGTAGCGCCTTGCGGACAATTTAGTATGGACCGGAGTTCGATTCTCCGCGCCTCCACCATAAGAGAATTGCACGAACTATTCGCATTTACGGATAGTTCGTGCATGACCTTCGGCGGCGTGAAGGCGCCGGGCCCTCTTGCTTCTTATGCCCTCGCCATCTCCTTGCGCGGCCTACCGGCCTTCGGGTGCTCGGCGATGCGAGCTTCGACGCTTGCGCGGGTGACGAAAGTGACACGCCCACGCGCATACCCCTCGAGCTGCCCCGTCTTGAGCATCTGCGACACGCGCGAGCGTGAGACGCCCAGCATATCCGCAGCCTCGCTCGCCGTGACAGCGTCGATCGTCTCAAGCCCCGCGCTCACCGCCACGACGATGTTGCGCCCGCCGTGACGCGGCTCGTTGTCGAACGTGGCTTCCGGGAGCGGCAAGTCGCACATGACGCGGTGCTCCATCTCCCCTTGGAGCCAGTCTGCGGCCATTTCGCAAACCTCCTTGAAGTCAGCACCCTGCGTGCCCCCCTCCATGTCGTAGGGAAAGGCGAGCAACCAGCCCTCGTCCTCAAACACCTCGAACTCATACACGTGAAGCATCGCACGCCCCTCTCCAAGCTGACGACGGACTCATTTCAACCCCGCCTGCTTCTTGATCTTCTCGAACAGCTGCTCCGAGATCTCCGCATGCCTTGGAACCTGAGTCCAACGCACACCATCCGTCCAATGCTCATGGCCTTTGCCCGCATCAGGGTAGAAGCCCGCATCGCGCAAGGTCTTCACCACCTGCCGTCTCTTAACCATCAGCAGACTCCTCCCGTTCATTAATTCTAAACTATATTTATATTTTTACAGTCTCAACTCTAAACTTCCTTTACCGTTTCACATCCCTCCATGGGTATGCCTCCCCCGAGGCGTGCCTCAGGAGCGCGTTTTCACGACGAGGGCCTGGGAGTCCTCCTGCATCTCGGTGAGGTTCCTCCAGAAGCGCTTGGGCATGAAGTGGCGTCGGAGCTCGGGGTTGTAGCGCGACTCCACGGCCACCGTGCGGTAGAAGCGCTTCCACGCCTGCTGCATCGCCGCCTCGTCAGCCGCGTGGCCGGGGAGCTCGAGCAGCGACGTTGCGGGGTCGTCCGTGCGGACGAGATACCACGTACTCCCGTCGAAGACGCCAGCGAGGTGATGGTTCTCGTCGTAGATGATGAAGGGCTGTACGCTGAAGCGCTCGACGAAGTGCCCCATGACCAGCGGGATCACGCTGTCGCGCGGGTTGCAGCGCGCGAACCACACGTCCGCCTCGTCCGATGTGAGGTGCTCGAAGCGGATGAACTGGCGCATGTGCTCACACTCCTGGTCAACTGCGCGCGCTATCCTGAACAGCGGCTCGACCGCCGGGTGCGTGACGTCGGATAGGGCGCGCCCGCGCTGCTTGGGACACGGCCCCCTCCCCTGCGCGCCCGAGCACGTCGCGCGCTTTCGGCAGCGCGCGCAGTCGCGCTTCTTCTGGCTGTCCATGGCGTAGCGGACGAAGCGGTACGCGGCGGTTCCCGCGTCCTCGCGCGCGGAGAGCGCCGCCTTCTTCACGGCGCTGAACGCCTGGTGCCCGCACGCCCGGCACAGCCCGCGGCGCACGCGGTCGGCGTGCGCGACGTCCGTCTCGATGCGCGACACGCGCTGCGACAGGCGCGGCTGCATGACCCCCTCGCGCATGACGTCAGACGGGTCCTCGCGGTTGGCGTAGGCCGCGAAGATCGCCGAGAGCAGGCCCTCGAGCGTCCCGTCATAGACATAGGCCACCTCGTCATACACCTCAGGCTGCGCGGGCATCAGAACAGCGCCTCCACCGTCGGCTTCGCGCGCCGCGAACCCGCGATCAACCGGCGCTCCTGCGCGCCTGCGCCTCTGGCAGCGTCCGCCCTGCCGGGCTCCGCCACCGCGCCTGCGCCCGCGCCCGGGTCCGCGCCCGCGCCCGCGCCAGCCGCCGTGCCCGCACCTGTGTTAACGCCCGCGAGCGCCCTGCGCTCCTGCGCGGCGCGCCCCCTCCCGAGCGCGCGCTCCTTTTCGGGCGTGCTCACGGAGTCGAACAGGCTCATCTGGCCGGGGAGCGCCTTGTCGACGCGCCTGCCGTGCCGCCCGCCCTCGATGGGGGCCGCGAGCGCCGCGTGCAGCGCCTCGCGCGAGAACTCGACGCCCGAGCCCGCGTACGCGCCGTTGCACGTGATGAAGTAGCGAGCTCGCTTGTAGGCCACGCCGAGGCGGCGCAGCTCGGCCTCGCGCAGCGTCGACTGGCGGCGGGCGCGCACGATGAGCTTGGCGCCGCGCACGCCGATGCCCGGCACGCGCAGAAGCGTCTCGAACGGCGCGGTGTTCACCTCGACGGGGAACAGGTCCAGGTTGTTCAGGGCCCAGTTCGCCTTCGGGTCAACGTCGGTGGCGAGAAACGGGTGCGCCTCGTCGATCACCTCGCCCACCTCGAACCCGTAGAAGCGCATGAGCCAGTCAGCCTGGTAGAGGCGGTGCTCGCGGTTGAGCTGAATGGCGTCGGTGGAGGGAAGCCGCGCGTCGGCGTTCACGGGCAAATACGCGCTGAAGAACACGCGCTTGAGCGAGAGCGAGCGGTAGAGCGCGGCCGACAGGCTCAGGATCTGGTAGTCGCTCTCGGGCGAGGCGCCGATGATCATCTGGGTTGACTGCCCAGCGGGCACGAAGGCGCGCGCCGTCGTGCGCGGGCGGCTGTTCGCCATATACACGGTGGTGCGCCGCCGCGTAAGCGCGCGCGACTCGGCGTCCTCCGCGATGGACTCGCTGATCTGCCGCATGGGGGCCAAGATGGCGCGCTTCGACTTCTGCGGGGCGAGCAGCGCGAGGCTCTCGCTCGAGGGCAGCTCGAGGTTCACCGACATGCGGTCGGCCAAATGCCCGAGGCGGGCGATGAGCTCAGGCGAGGTGCCCGGCACCGCCTTGGCGTGGATGTAGCCGCGAAAGCCGTACTCGCCCCGCAGTATCTCGAGCGTCTGGATCATGAGCTCGGAGGTGAAGTCGGGGTTGCGCATGACGCCCGAGCTGAGGAACAGCCCCTCGATGTAGTTGCGGCGGTAGAACCCGATGGTGAGGTCAGCCAGCTCGCGCGGCTTGAAGCACGTGCGCACCACCCCCTCGTTGCTCGCGCGGCTCGAGCAGTAGGCGCAGTCGAACACGCACACGTTGGTCATGAGCACCTTGAGCAGCGTGACGCAGCGGCCGTCGGCGGTGAAGCTGTGGCAGCAGCCCGCTGACGACGCCGCGCCGAGCCTCCCCTTCTTCCCCGCGCGGTCGACGCCCGAGGAGGTGCAGGCCACGTCGTACTTGGCCGCGTCGGCGAGGATCTCGAGCTTGTCGGCGACGTCCATGGGCCGGACCTCCTGATTGGGAAAACATCTGTTCTTGCGAATATTTGTTTGCTATAATATCGAACAGACATTCGCCTGTCAAGGGGAAGGGAGGCCCGAAGGATGCTCAGAGGAAGCTGCCGCAGGAACCTACGCGCCCGAAACCTACGCGCCCGTGCCAGAGAACTCCGGGATGAAGCTCTCCTCGCACGCGCCGCCCTCCTGCCAGAAGTAGTCGGGCACGCCGAGGGCGTCGGCGAAGTCAAGCAGCTCCTCGTACTCCTCGTCGGGCACGCGGCGCGCCAGCTCGGGGCAGCGCGCGAGCACGCGGCGCGCCCGCGCGTCGCCCGCCTGCGCGGCCGTCGCCACCACGGGCGTGTACTGGTTCATGATGGAGAGGCGCACGTCGGCGCCGTAGCGCTCGTGCACCGTCCGCACCACGCGCTTGGAGTCGTCCAGATGCCCCGGCAGAATGAGGTGGCGCACCACCACGCCGCGCGTCATGCGCTCCTGCCCGCGGAGCTCGTCGTAGGCCGGCGCGCCCACGGCGCGCACCATGGCGTCGAGCGCCTCCGTCGCGCGCTCGGGGTAGTCGGGCACGTGCGAGTAGCGCGCGCCGAGGGATGCGTCGGCATACTTGAAGTCGGTGAGGTACACGTCCACCGTGCCCGTGTTGTCGCAGATGGCACGCACGGTCTCGTACCCGCTCGTGTTCCACACGACGGGAAGCGCCAGGCCGCGTGCGCGCGCCAGGCTCACCGCCGCGCGCGCGTGGGGGGCGTAGTGCGTGGGCGTGACGAAGTTCACGTTGAGCGCGCCCTGCCGCTCGAGGTCGAGGCACATCGCGGCCAGGTCGGCCACGCTCGCGGGCGCGCCGAGGGCGCCGTGTGCGATCACCGCGTTCTGGCAATAGTCGCAGCGCAACGGGCAATGCGCGAAGAAGACGGTCCCGCTGCCGTCCTCGCCGCTGATGGGAGGCTCCTCCCACAGATGCAGCGCCGCGCGCGCCACGAGCACCTCCGCGCCCGCGCCGCACGCGCCCCGCTCCCCCGCCGCGCGGTTCGCGCCGCACGCCCGCGGGCACAGGTCGCACGCGGAGGGGTTGAGGCCGCCCTCGTCGAGAGTGGCGGCCGCATCGCGGGCGCCGGCACCAGCGCCCGAGCCGACGTCGAGGGAAGCAGCCGCGCTGCAGGCGCCAGCGCAGGCGCCCGAGCCGGCGTCACCGAAGGAGCTCATGAGACGTTCGCGCTCCTTGGTGCCTCAGTTGTTGGAGAAGGTGCCGTAGGGGTCGTCGAGGTCGTAGCCCTCGTAGTCGTCGTAGCGGTGCTCGTGGTCGTGCCCGCAGCCGCAGCCGTCGTCCTCGAAGGCGTAGTCGTCCTCGTCGTCGTGCTTGCCCGTGCCGTAGACCTCCTCGGCGCGCGTCCAGTCCAAGCCGTGCTTGGCGCACTCGGACTCGTCGCCGTACACGAGCGACAGCGCCGCGGGCGACTTGTCGGCGCCGCCCACCACGGCCAGAAGCTCGAGCAGGTGCAGCGCGGCCTCAGCCTGCGGCAGGATGAGCTCCACGTCGTCGGCCGCCATGATGGCCGCGGACAGCGCGGACATGAGCATCTCGGCGTTGTAGGCGCCCGTGAAGCGCTCGGCGGCCACCGCTTCGAGCACCTGGGCCGCCGCAGGCGACGCGCCGCCCGGCTGCTCGCCCGCCCCCGCGTTGCCGCACGAGACGCTGCGGCGCGTCGCGCGGAAGAGCGCGTCGGCCTCGACGGCGCCGATGACCTGCGCCGCGAGCTGCAGCGTGTACGCCGCGCGCGCGAGCTGGGCCGACCCCGGAGAGCCCTCCTCGCTCACCTGCCCGAACAGCGCCTCGAGCACGGGCCGCGCCTGCGCGACCGCGTCAGCCTCGCCCGCCGCGAAGCACGCGGCGTTCTCGCGCGCAAGCGCGTCGACAGCGGCCACGTCGGCCACCACGAGCGGCGCCTCGACCAGCGCCAAGTCGCTCACCGTGGCCACGGCGCTCATCTCGCGCGCGAAGCTCGGCGTGGTGGCGCTCAAGTCGATGAGCAGCGCGCCGGGCATCGCCGACTGGATGACGCCCCCCTCGCCGAAATAGAGGTCCTCAAGCGCGCTCTGGCTCGTGCAGAACGTGATGACCACGTCGGCGGCGGCCACCTCCGCAGTGCGCGCAAGCCCCGCGGCCTCAAGGCGGCCCGCCACTGCGTCGACGAAGCCCTCGCTCCCGCGGTAAGCGTACGACTGAGCCATGATCTAGTTGCCCCCCTTCACGCGACGCGCGATGCGGTCGGCGACCGACAGGTTCTCGCGCTTGTCCTGCCCCCAGAACACCACGGCCAGCATGCCGGGCCCCACGTGGCTGCCGATGACCGGGCCGATATTGCACTCCAGGAACATGATGTTCTCGTCGACCTTCAGCAGCGCGTCCTTCAGGCGCTGCGCGTCCTTCGGGCAGTCGGCGTGCCCGATGGTCACGCACTGGCTCGGCCCGTTGCCCGCCGCGTTCTTCTGGTAGTACTCGACCAGCTGCTTGATGCCCTTCTTGCGCCCGCGCGCCACGCCCACGAGCGCCAGCTTGCCGTCGACGTCGATGTTGAGCAGCGGCTTCACGTCGAGCGCCGAGCCCGCCACGGCCACCGACCCCGGGATGCGCCCGCCGCGCCGCAGCGCTTCGAGGTCCTCCACCATGAACTCCTCGTTGATGAAGCAGCGCGCCTCCTCGGCCCAGCTCGCCAGCTCGGCGGCGGAGAGCCCCTTCTCGCGCTGGTTGATGGCCTCGTAGACGAACAGCCCTTCCGCCACCGACGCCAGGCGCGTGTCGACCACGTAGAGCTCGAAGTCAGGATGGGCCGCGCGCACCTGCTCATACACGAGCATGGCCACGTCGTAGCTGCCCGACAGCCCGCTCGTGAACGCCAGATACACCGTGGGGATGCCGCTGTCGACGGCAGCGTTGAAGGCGTCGATGATGACGGGCATGGAGATCTGCGAGGTGGACGGCTCGGCGCCCTTGCGCATGGCGTCGTAGAACTCCGGCGCCGAGACCGACTGGAACAGGTCGTCCTCGAAGGTCTGCCCGTCGAGGATGTAGGGGAACTTCAGCAGATAGACCCCTTCGCGGTCGACCACCTCGGGCGGGAGGTCGCAGCACGAGTCGATGATGAGGTTGCATTTCGGCATGTTTCCAAGCTCCTGTTCGCTTCTGTCCACTTCCGTTGGCTCCTGCTCGCTTCGTCAGGCGGAGAACACCAGGTCGGCGGTGTTTCCCGCATACTTGCCCGCAAGGGGCGCGTCGCACTCGTAGGCGATGCCCACGGCGGGCCCCACGTGGCACCCGATGACGGGGCTCACCGGCAGCACCTCCACGGCGCGGCCCAGGTAGGGCTCCACGGCCTCGCGCGCCCACGCGAGCGCCGGCGCCGCCTCGCCGATGTAGTGCACCACCACGCGCTTGAGCCCGTGCGCCTCGACGTCCTCTCGAAACGCCCTCAACATGCGGTCGAGCGCCTTCTTGCGCGTGCGCACCTTGGCGAACGTGGTGGCCTCGGCCTCGGACACCGTGAGCACGGGCGCGAGCTGGATGAGGTTGCCCAGAAGCGCCGCCGCGCCGCCGATGCGCCCGCCCGCCTTCAGAAAGGCCAGCGTGGCCGGCGTGAACAAGAAGCGCGACGAGGCGCACGCCTTGAGCACCGCCCGCGCACACTCCTCGAGGCTTCCGCCCGCGTCGCGCACGTCGACGGCGTCGAACACGGAGAACGCCTCGTCGTAGCTGTTCGACGTGGAGTCGATGACCTTGCACGCGAACCCCTGGTGCCGCGCCTTCACGCTGCGCGCCACGCGCACCGCGCCCTCGAACGTGCCCGACATGCGCGACGACATGAACACGCCGAGGACCGCGTCGCCCGCCTGGGCAGCGCGCTCGAACGCGTCCTCGAGCACCTGCTGGGACGGCTGGCTCGACGTGGGGATGTCGTCGACCATGGCGTGGATGCCCTGGTAGAACTCGTCGACGTCCATCTCGGCGTCGACGTACTCGCGCCCCTGGTGGTGCACGAACATCGACACCACCTCGATGCCCTTCGCGCGCGCCACCTCGGCGGGAATCGACGCGACCGAATCCGTGATGATCCTTACCACAGCTCCCCCGTTCCCCTCATGCGCTCACCCCGTCGATAAGCGTCAGGCTATACGATACCACGCAGCTCGGCGACGAGCGCGCGGCGGCGCTCGTGCAATCCGTACTCAAGTCCCACAGGGTAGGTGTGCGGGTTGAGCATGCGCAGCTGGCTCTCGTCGAGCGTGGCGAGGCCGGCTTGCGCGCGCGAGCGCGCCTGCATGGCCGAGCGGTCCTCAGGCCCGAGCACCACCTGGCCCGCGCGCGCGAGCGGGCGCAGCAGCGTCTCGAAGCGCAGGCCCGCGAGCTTCTTCTGGCGCAGGTCGTCAACCGGGTCGACGATCACCTCGCGCGGGTCGACCTCGCACGTGACGTCGAACACCATGTCGCCGGCGATCTTGCCGTCGGCGTGGTAGTAGCGGCGCACGTCGAGCACGCCCGGCATGGTGAGCTTGGCCGCCGACTCGGAGATCTTGAGGCGGCGCGTCCAGGCGTCCTGCCCCGGCTCGCGCACGGCGGAGAGCTTGTACACGCCGCCGAGCGTGGGCTGGTCGTACGCGGTCGCGAGCTTCGTGCCCACGCCCCACGACGACACCGGCGCGCCCTCGTCGAGGATGGACTTGATGGTGTGCTCGTCCAGGTCGTTCGACAGCACGATGCCGCAGTCGGCGAGCCCCGCCTCGTCGAGCATGCGCCGCGCCATCTTCGCGAGCCACGCCAGGTCGCCCGAGTCGATGCGGATGCCCGCGAGGCGCTCGCCGCGCTCGCGCATCTCGAGGCCCACGGTGATGGCGTTGCGGATGCCCTGCTCGACGTCGTAGGAGTCGACCAGAAGCACGCAGTTCTTCGGGAAGATGCGCGCGTACTCGCGGAACGCCGTGAGCTCGTCGGGGAACGACATCACCCACGAGTGGGCGTGCGTGCCCGACACGGGGATGTCGAACAGGCGCCCCGCGTCGACGTTCGAGGTGGACGCGCAGCCGCCGACGACCGCCGCGCGGCTCGCCCACAGGCCGCCTATGCCCTGCGCGCGGCGCAGCCCGAACTCGGCCACGGGGCGCCCGTCGGCGGCGCGGCAGACGCGCGCGGCCTTGGTGGCGATGAGCGTCTGGAAGTTCACGCAGTTCAGAAGGGCTGTCTCGAGGAGCTGGCACTGCATGATGGGGCCCGTCACCCGCACGATGGGCTCGTGGGGGAACACGATGGTGCCCTCGCGCACCGCGTCGACGTCACAGGTGAGGCGCAGGTCAGCCAGATAGCCGAGGAAGCCCTCGGAGAAGAGCGGCCCGCCGCCCGGGGCCTCGAGCGTGCGCAGGTAGGCGATGTCGCGCTCCTCGAAGCGGTAACCCTCGATGAGCTCGGCGAGCTGCGCGGTGCCGCACGCCACCGCGAAGCCCCCCTTGAAGGGGTAGTCGCGGAAGTACATGGTGAAGCACGCCTCTTCGCCGCCGCGGTCCGCATCCCAGTAGCCCTGCGCCATGGTGATCTGGTACAGGTCCGTCGTAAGCGCGTAGCTGGTGTTCATTTACTCGGCTCCTCCCCTGCCCCCGTCAGGACCGGGGCCCTTGGGCTGCCCCGGGCCCTGCTGGGGCTTGTGGCTGCGACGGCGCGCGCGGCGATGCCCGCCGCCGGCGCTGCCGCTGGTGTTGCTGGTGCTGCTTGCGTTGCCGGCGCCGTTGCCGCTGGCGGCGTTGCCGCGCGCGGGCGCGGCGGCGTCGGCGGGCGCCCCGGCGCGCGCGAGGCCCG
>NZ_JAAKEC010000012.1 GCF_011038975.1 Adlercreutzia sp. ZJ176
CCGTTCTTCATCATCTTGGCGCCGCAGACGCCGCATTTTGGGCTAGACACCGCTCACCCCCGACCCGGACTGACTTTTTTCTCGAAAAAGTGTCCCCGAACAGGGGTGTCAAGTGCTTTTGTTACACGCTTTCTTGCCTATAGGGAAGTTGGTCGGCAACAACTCCGGAGGCATGTATGTCTAGCTTGAACTGGGAAGATAGGGTAATTCTTTACACACTTTTCTGCCTATATCCCCGCTTATGCCATCCTGAGCGGGCGAGCCCCCTGTGCCACTGATAGTCGTTACGGGTTTCGCCCTTCAAGCCGGAGGGCGATAATCCGCGTTGCGAGGACGGCGCGGTGACTCATCCTGAGCGGGCAAGCCCCCTTGTGTCATCCTGGGTAGGCGAATCCCTCCTGCGTGCATCCTGAGCAGGCGAATCTCCCCTTATGTCATCCTGAACAGGCAAGCCTCCCCTCGTGTCATCCTGAGCGAGCGAAGCGAGTCGAAGGATCCGGCCCTGGGCATGGCGCGCCCGCATGCGCAGCCCGCTCGCGACCAGATCCTTCGACTGCGCGCCCTGCGGGCGCTCCGCTCAGGATGACACGGGAGGCGATCTAGGCAGGAGCTCTTCTCAGGATGACATGGGAGGACAACCTAGGCGGCGCTCCGCTCAGTGACATGGAAGGGGAGGGCGCCTGACACACATGCTTCGCTCAGGATGGCATGCAGGGGCATTGCGCTCTTGCGTGCGGCGACTCGGGGAGCGACTGGAACGAGTTCCACATGCCCACGAATTACGGGCAGTGAACGATCGATCCTTACACACTTTTCTGCCTATATGCCCTATAACCCGCATAACCCGGCTTCGCCTGGAAAAGAAGGGGCCTGGCGAGAGGGGAGCTCGCCAGGCCAAAAGGAGGGGATGATGCGGCTTTGCGCCGCTCTGCTTTTAAAGGGATAAAGCAGGCAAGCAAGGTAGGAGGGGAGCCTATCAACTTGCTGACGTCAGTATAGAGGACGGGCTTGAATAACCCGTGAACCGCAAGTGGCGAACTTGTGGATTTCGGTTCAAGTCCAAGCCCAAACTTTTCCGAAATCTTTCACAGAAACATTTGTTCGTAAAGAGCAGACATGGTATGATGCGTCGCATGGAAACTCTTTTCACAGAATTCGAGAACGCCGAGCGCACGAAGGTGGCGCCGCTCGCGGTGCGCATGCGCCCGCGCTCGCTTGACGAGCTGGTGGGCCAGACCGAGGCGGTCGGGCCGGGCAGCTGGCTGCGCGCCGCCATCGAGCAGGACCACCTGAGCTCGGTGATACTGTTCGGCCCCGCCGGCACGGGGAAGACCTCGCTCGCCCACGTGGTCGCGGAGACCACGAAGGCCACGTTCGTGGAGGTGTCGGCCATCGGCGGCACGGTGTCGGACCTGCGCCGCGAGATCGACGCAGCGGAGAAGCGCCTCGTCATGGGCGGCCTGCGCACCATCCTGTTCGTCGATGAGATCCACCGCTTCAACCGCAGCCAGCAGGACGCGCTGCTGCACGCCGTGGAGGACCGCATGGTGGTCCTGGTGGGCGCCACCACCGAGAACCCGTTCTTCGAGGTGAACTCGGCCCTCATCTCGCGCTCGCGCGTGGTCGAGCTGCACGCGCTCTCCGACGAGGACATCGCCCTGCTCGTGAGCCGCGCGCTCGCGGACGAGCGCGGCCTTGCCGGCGCCTACGTGCTCGAGGACGCCGCACGTGACGCCATCGTCACGCTGGCCGGGGGAGACGGGCGCGGCGCGCTCACCACGCTCGAGCTCGCGGCGGGCATGACGGGTCCCGGCGCGCCGGAGGCGCCCGTGACCATCACGGAGGACATGGTGCGTGCCGCCACGCCCCACCGCTCGCTGCCCTATGACAAGAACAAGGACATGCACTATGACGTCATCTCGGCGTTCATCAAGTCCATGCGCGGGAGCGACCCTGACGCGGCCGTGTACTGGCTCGCGCGCATGATCGACGGCGGGGAGGATCCCAAGTTCATCGCGCGGCGCATGTTCATCGCCGCGTCCGAGGACGTCGGCAACGCCGACCCGAACGCGCTTCTGGTGGCCGAGGCGGCGTTTCGGAGCGCCGAGGTGATCGGCTACCCGGAGTGCCGCATCAACCTGGCCCAGGCCGCCATCTACCTGGCACTCGCGCCGAAGAGCAACGCCGCCGAGGCCGCCATAGACGCCGCGCTCTCCGAGGTGCGCCACGGCCCGCGGCGTGACGTGCCCGACTACCTGCGCGACCGGCACCGCCCCGGATCGGAGAACTACGGCACGTACCGGTACCCGCACAACTACCCGGGCGGCTGGGTTGACCAGCGCTACCTGCCCGAGGGACTCGAGCGCGGCTGCTTCTACCACCCCAGCGAGCGCGGCTGGGAGGCCTACCGCGCTGAGGCTGCCGCGCGTGACCGCGCCGAGGCCACGCGTCCCGCGCGGCCCGCCCCGCGCGCGGAGAAGGCGCAGCGCGCGAGCGCGAAGGCGACGGGCGCGGCGGATGCAGATGATGCGGCGCCTGCGAAGCGCGCGGGAGGGGGCGCAACGCGCGGGTAACGATGCGTGGGCGCTTGGCGCATTCGCTGACCTGCCTGTGTAGAATTGGACGGTGAAGTGTTATAGTTTGCCTTCAATAGCTCGATCAGGAGGAACGGCAATGGAATTTGGTGAATTGCTCAACATCGCGCTTCCCGTCGTGTACGTCGTCGTCGGCATCGCGCTCGTGTGGCTCGTCGTGGAGCTCGCACTCACCTTCCGCAGGACGCGCCAGGCGGTGTCCGAGGTGAACGAAACGGTGAGCGAGCTCCATGAGCAGATCAAGCCCACGCTCGACCACGTGGAGAAGATCACCGCGCAGCTCGAGCCCGTCTCGGCGAAGGTCGACCCGCTCGTCGACCGCGTGTCGCTCACCGTCGACGCGGCCAACTTGGAGATCATGCGCGTCGACCAGATCCTCGAGGACGTCACGCAGATCACCGACTCGGTCACCAAGACCATGGACACGGTCGACTCGGTCACGAGCGCGCCGCTCGATTTGGTGAACTCGGTGACTGACAAGGTGCGCGCCCGCCTGAAGGCGCGCGGCGCCTCCGAGGAGTCGGTGCGCCTGGGCAACGTGGGCAAGCCCGCCAAGCAGAGTGCCGTGCGCGATCTGGTGGACGCCACCGCCGACGCCGCTGAGGCCGCCGCAGCTGACCGGCGCGAGCGCCGCGCCGCCGCTGCCGCCGACGCTGCTGCCGCAGATGCCGCTGCCGACGCGGCACGCGCCGCCAGCGCAACGGATGCCTCCGCCGCGAACGCGGACGGGGCGTAAAGCCCATGCCTGACCTCTCCCGCATCCCCGCCATCACGCCCGAGCCGCATGCGCCCGCCGCGGCGTCATCAAGCGCCCCGGCGGGCGTCCCGGCCCCGCCGGCCCCCGTTCCGCCAGCGCCGCCGGCTCCGACCGCCCCTGCCGTTCCGGTAACCCCCGCCGCGTCGGCGCCCGTCCCCGCGGCTCCCGCAGCCGCCGCTTCCGCGCCCGCGCCGAAGGACCGCGCGAGCCTGTGGCTCGCGCGCGTGTGGACGGCCGTGGGCGCCATCCTGCTCACCGGCGCGGTGGTCTACCTGCTCAACATCCTGTCCGTGCCGGTGTCCATCCTCATCTGGACGGTCATCCTCGTGTTCTGCCTGCGCGGCATCGTGAACGCGCTCGACGCGCGCGGCGTCAACCGCACGATCGGCACGGCAGTCGCCTACGCGGTGCTGTTTGCGGTCATCGGGCTCGTGGGCTTCCTCATGTTCTCGCCGATGTTCGGCCTCAACAGCCAGCTGGCCGACTTGGTGGCCAGCGTGCCCCAGCTGACGAACGACCTCATCGCCTGGGGCAACGACGTGTACCTGCGCTACGCCCCCGTGCTCGAGGACGAGACGGTCAGGTCCATCATCCAGGACGTGCAGGGCTCGCTCGCCGCATGGGCCTCGTCGTTCGCGCAGGTGAGCGCTACAGGCCTGGTGAACGTGGGCGCGACGGTCGCCAACAGCCTCATGGCCTTCGGCTTCGCGCTCGTCATCGCGTTCTGGGTGCTCATGGAGCTGCCGGCCCTCGGGTTCGAGGTGAAGCGCCTCGTCGGCCCGAAGCGCGCCGCGGACGCGGAGTTTCTGCACTACACGTTCACGCGCGTCATGGGCGGCTACATCAAGGCGACGTTTCTGCAGTGCGCGGTGATCGGCGTGGCATGCGGCGTGCTGTTCGCCGTGGTGGGCATCCCCAACGCGGCGGCGCTCGGCGTCATCACCGGCGTGTTCAACATCGTCCCGATCATCGGCCCGTGGCTGGGCGGCATGGTCGCCGCCATCACGGCGGTGTTCGTGAGCCCGTTCGCGGCCCTCGTGGCGCTCGTGGGCACGGTGGCCATCCAGCAGGTCGTCTACACGTTCGTCTCGCCGCGCATCATGGCTGACTCCGTCGACGTGCACCCGGCGCTGACGCTCATCGCCCTCATGTGCGGATCGGCGCTCGGCGGCGCCATGAGCGGCCTGCTCGGCGCGCTCGTGGGCATGCTCGCCTCCATCCCGGCGGTGGCCGTGGTCAAGGCGTGCTTCGTGTACTACTTCGAGAAGAGGACGGGGCGCTGCCTGGTGGCCGAAGACGGCGTGTTCTTCAAGGGGACCCCAGCCGAGGGCGACGTGCCCGACCCCATGGCCGATGCCACCTCGCCGCACCCCGGCTCCACTGCGTCGTTTTTGCCCGTCGAGCTTGACGAGGGCGGCCAGCCGACGGGGAAGCGCAAGCGTCCGCGCTTCGTCGGACGCGGCAAGGGCGGGGGCGCCTCGGCTGCGGCCCCTGCTGCGGCGCGCGACGCGGCGCCTGGCGCGGCGCGCGACGCGAAAAAGGGCGCGCGCCGCTCGTCAGACGCCCACGACAAGCGCTAGGAAACATACTATAATGTGACCCCGTCGGCCTGCGGGCCGATCGGGATGACCCCCGCTGGCCTGCGTGCCGGCGGCTGCCAAGGTAAACCGGGCCGGCTTCGCCGGCTCTGCCATTGATAAGACGAAAGAGCGAACATGAAGTACATGACAACCGCCGAGATCCGCGAGAAGTACCTCTCCTACTTCGAGGAGAAGGGATGCAAGCGCATGCCCTCGTCCTCGCTCATTCCCGACGATCCCTCGCTGCTGCTCACGAGCGCCGGCATGGTGCAGTTCAAGCCCTACTTCCTGCAGCAGAAGCAGCTCGAGGAGCCCTACGTCGGCACCACCACCGTGCAGAAGTGCGTGCGCACCAACGACATCGACATCATCGGCACCACGGGGCGCCATCTGAGCTTCTTCGAGATGCTCGGCAACTTCGCCTTCGGCAAGTACTTCAAGCAGGAGATGTGCTCGTGGGCTTACGACTTCTCCGTGAACGAGCTCGGCCTGCCGCCTGAGCGCCTGTACTTCACCGTGTTCGAGGACGACGACGAGACGATCGAGATCTGGAAGTCGCTCGGCGTGCCCGAGGACCACATCTCCAAGCTCGGCGAGGACGACAACTTCTGGCGCGCCGGCCCCACCGGCCCGTGCGGCCCGTGCTCCGAGCTCTACTTCGACCAGGGCCCCGAGTTCGGCTGCGGCAGCCCCGACTGCGCGCCGGGCTGCGACTGCGACCGCTTCCTCGAGTACTGGAACTGCGTGTTCACCCAGTACGACGGGCAGGAGGACGGCACGCTCGCGCCGCTGCCCAAGAAGAACATCGACACCGGCATGGGCCTCGAGCGCATCGCCGCCATCATGCAGGGCGTCCAGTCCAACTACGAGACGGACGTGCTGCGCTCGCTCGTGGCCGTCGGCGAGCGCCTCGCGGGCGTGACGTACGGCGACGACCCCGAGCGTGACCTGGCGCTGCGCATCATCGCCGACCACTCCCGCGCCGTCACCTTCATGATCGCCGACGGCATCCTGCCGTCCAACGAGGGCCGCGGCTACGTGCTGCGCCGCCTGCTGCGCCGCGCCATCATGAAGGCGCACCTCATCGGCGTGGAGGGCCCGTTCCTCAACGACTACGTCGACGAGATCGTCCGTCTCATGGGCGACGTCTACCCCGAGATCGTGGAGAACCGCGAGCTCGAGCGCAAGCTGATCCTGGCCGAGGAGGACCGCTTCGGCGCCACGCTGCGCCAGGGCCAGGCCTTCCTCGAGGACGCGCTCTCCCAGCTCGAGGGCACGGTGCTCCCCGGCGAGGAGGCGTTCACGCTGCACGACACCTACGGCTTCCCCGTGGAGATCACGAGCGAGATCTGCGAGGGCCGCGGCGTGACCGTCGACATGGACGGCTTCGAGCGCTCCATGGAGGAGCAGCGCGAGCGTGCGCGCGCGGCGGGCGCGAAGGACGCCGAGGCCGCCTGGTCCACCTACGGCGGCGTCTACGCCGACCTGCTGAACGAGGTGGGCCCCACGCGCTTCGTGGGCTACGAGGCCACCACGGCCGCGGCTCGCGTGCTGGCCCTCGTCAAGGAGGGCGCGCGCGTCACCGCGCTGGCCCCCGGCGAGGCGGGCGAGGTCATCCTCGACGTCACCCCCTTCTACGCCGAGATGGGCGGCGAAGTGGGCGATACGGGCGAGATCTCCGCGCCGGCGGGCGCGCTTGAGGTGAGCGACACCAAGGCCCCTGAGAAGGGCCTGTACGTCCATGCGGTGAAGTGCGCCGACGCCGGCATCGCCGTGGGCGACGAGGTGACGGCCTCGGTCGACGCGCGCCGCCGCGCCGCCATCGAGCGCAACCACACCGCCACGCACATCCTGCATGCGTCGCTGCGCACCGTGCTCGGCGACCACGTGAAGCAGGCGGGCTCGTACGTGGGCCCCGACCGCCTGCGCTTCGACTTCACGCACTTCGAGGCCATGACGCCCGAGCAGATCGCCGAGGTGGAGCGCGTGGCCAACGAGCACGTCATGGCGGCGACGGCCACCACCATCTACGAGACGTCGCTCGACGAGGCGCGCGCCGCGGGCGTGACGGCGCTGTTCGGCGAGAAGTACGGCGAGAAGGTGCGCGTCGTGGAGGCCGGCGAGTTCTCCCGCGAGCTGTGCGGCGGCTGCCACGTGGGCAACACCGCCGAGATCGGCCTGGTGAAGGTCATGTCCGAGTCGAGCGTGGGCGCGAACCTGCGCCGCATCGAGGCGGTCACCAGCTTCGGCGCGCTCGAGTACGTGAACAAGGTCGAGTCCGAGCTCAAGGAGACGGCCGCCGAGCTCCGCGTGCCGCTGTTCGACGTGTCCGAGCGCACGGCCGCCAACGTCAAGGCGCTGAAGGAGATCCACCAGAAGGCCAAGCGCGGCAAGTCTATGGTGTCCGACGACGGCATCACCAAGCTCGTCGACGCCGCGGTCACCTCGGCTGCGGGCTACCCGGTCATCATCGCGCGCACCGAGGTGCGCGAGGGCGGCATGATGCGCGCCCTGTGGGACGTGGTGCGCGCCCGCATGAGCGCGCCGGGCGCCCTGGTGATCGCCGGCGAGAAGGACGGCAAGCCCGTGCTCATGGCTGCCGGCACCGACGAGGCGGTCGCCGCGGGCTTCGACGCCGGCAAGCTCATCAAGGCGATGGGCCCGGCCGTGAAGGGCGGCGGCGGCGGCAAGCCGACCATGGCCCAGGCGGGCGGCAAGGACGCCTCCGGCATCGACGAGGCGCTCGAGATCGCGCGCAAGGCGCTGCTGTAGGAAAGGGCGCGGCTGCGGCGGATGTGCTTGGCGCGTCAGGCGCGCCTGATGCGTCGCAGCTGCGTTGGAGAAAGGCCCGCGAGGGCCTTTTTCGTCATCAGGCCCCGGGCCCGCTGCGGCGCCTGGCGGCGAGGGAGGGCGTTTCTCGGGAAAGGGGGAGCGATGAGGGTTCTGGCCCTGGACATCGGGGAGGTGCGCGTGGGGATCGCGGTGTGCGACCCGGGCGAGCGCGTCGCGAGCCCCGTGTGCGTGCTGCCCGCGTCCGAGGTGCTCGCCTGCGCGAAGCCGTTTCGGCGCGTGCTCGAGGACTGGGAACCCGAGCTTTTCCTGTGCGGGCTGCCCTATACGCTCTCGGGTGAGGAAGGCCCCCAGGCCGCGCGCATCCGCGCCGCTGCGGCCCAGGTCAGTGCCGCGTGCGGCATCGACTGCGCGTTTACCGACGAGCGTCTGAGCTCGGCTGCGGCAAAGCGGAGTTTGCGTGAATCGGGCTTGAGCGAGAAGAACATGCGCGGAAAAGTCGATATGATAGCGGCAAGTCTGTTCTTGCAGGCGTGGCTCGACGAGCGCGCGACCTCGAACGCTGAAAGGTAGTACCCGTGTCCCACCGCAGAAGGCAAGTGACCTACTCCTCCCACCCGAACCATGCCGCCCGCGCGGCGCATGCCCGCGGAAGCCGCGAGTTCCGCACGTACGACACGAGTTACATCCGCCCCAAGCAGAGCAAGACGCCCCTGGTGGTCGCGCTGGTCCTGGCGCTTCTGGTGGTGGGCGCCGGCGCGTTCTTCCTCATGCGCAGCTGCGCCGGCCCCGAGCTTCTGGCTGAGGGCGAGCAGGCCCAGGTGGTGGTCGAGCAGGGCGAGAGCGCGCGCGACGTGGGCAACTCGCTTGCCGAGGCGCGCCTGGTGGCGAGCGCGCAGGAGTTCGTCGACGCGGTGTCGCGCCAGAACGCGGATGCCTCGATCATCCCCGGCACCTACACCTTCTCGGGCGGCGTCACCGTTGACGAGATCCTGCGCACGCTGCAGGCAGGCCCCGCCTTCGCCGGCGCGCTCGCGGTTCCCGAGGGCCTGAGGCTCTCCGAGATCGCCGCGCGCGTGCAGGAGGTCACGGGCGGCCGCGTCACCGCCGAGGCGTTCACGCAGGCGGCGAGCGACGCGAGCGCCTACGCGGCGGACTACGCGTTCCTCGCGGGCGCAGGCGCAAGCTCGCTCGAGGGCTTTTTGTTCCCCAAGACCTACGACGTCCCCGCCGACGCTGCGGCCGAGTCTATCGTGCGCATGATGCTCGACCAGTTCGCGGCCGAGACGGCGTCGCTTGACTGGAGCTACCCCGAGAGCCAGGGCCTGAGTTTGTACGACGCGCTCAAGCTCGCCTCCATCGTGGAGAAGGAGTCGACGGGCGACGAGGGCATCCGCGCGCGGGTGGCCGCGGTGTTCTACAACCGCCTGACCACCGAGGGCGAGCCGAGCTACGGCCTGCTGCAGAGCGACGCCACCACGGCGTACGAGGTGGGGCACGACCCCACGCCCGAGGAGGTGCACGCCGACACGCCGTACAGCACGTACGCGCATGCGGGCCTGCCGCCGACGCCCATCTGCTCGCCGGGCCTCGCGTGCCTGCAGGCCGTGTGCGCGCCTGACGCCGAAGCGCTCGGGCGGGACTACTTCTTCTACTTCGACGCCGAGGGCAACTACTCGTTCAGCGCGACGTATGACGAGCACATGAGCTCGTTCTCATAGGGCCGCGGGGTGCCGGATGCCGCTGCTCGAGCCTGACAGGTACTTCTCGCGCGTCACGCACATCAGCGTCGAACATGACCTGCTCGCGCGCGGCCTGACCTGCGTGCTGCTCGACGTCGACAACACCATCCTCACGCGCGACACGCGCGAGGTGCCGCGTGACGTGGGCATGTGGCTCGGCCGCGCGCGCGAGGCGGGCGTGGCGTTCTGCCTGGTGTCGAACAACTGGCACGCGAGCGTGCACGCGCTGGCGGGCGAGCTCGACCTGCCCATCGTGGCGAAGGCGTGCAAGCCCTCGCCCCACGGCCTCGTCCTGGGGATGCGCAAGGCGGGCGGGCGCCGGGAGAACACGGTGATGGTGGGCGACCAGCTCATGACCGATGTGCTGGCCGCGCACCTGGTGGGCTGCAAGGCCTACATGCTGAGGCCCCTCGTGGAGCAGGATCTGCCGCACACGCTGCTCATGCGCAACTTCGAGCACGTGATGCTGGGCGAGCTGCAGCCCGAGCCCGAGCCGGCGCCCGCGAGCTGCCAGCAGAGCTGCCGGGAAGGCAGCGGCCGGGAAAGTGAAAGGAAGGGCGCATGAGCGCGCAGAAGAACCTCTACATACTGGGACACCCCATCGCGCATTCCAAGTCGCCCGCCATGTACAACGCCGTGTACGCTCGCCTCGGCCTGGACTGGCACTACGGCTTCGCCGACCTGCCCACGCTCGAGGAGGCCGAGACCTTCCTGCGCGCGCGCGACTTCCTTTCCGTCAACGTCACCACGCCCTACAAGCCCGCGGCCTTCGAGGCGGCTGACGTGCGCGCGGCGTCGGCGCAGCTCGCGCGCGGCGCGAACGTGCTCGTGAACAAGGGCGGCACGCTCATCGCCTACAACGTCGACGGCCAGGGCTGCGTGGGCTACCTCGAGCGGACGGGCGTGCGCTTCGCGGGCAAGCGCGTGGCGGTGTGCGGAACGGGCCCCACGGCGCTGGCGATCCTGCATGCCGCGGCGCAGGCGGGCGCCGCCGAGGTCGTGCTCGTGGGGCGCGACAAGGAGCGCGCGGCCGGCGTGCTGCGCGCCTACGCCGACGCCTACCGCAAGCTCGCCGAGGCGACGGTGGACCTGCCCGCGCCCCAGGAGCACCACCTGAGCTTCCGCGCGGCGTACGAGCACGTGAGCCTGAAGTTCGGCAGCTACGCCACCTCGACGCAGGCCATCGCCGCCGCCGATGTCATCATCGACGCGACGCCGCTCGGCATGCACGCGGGCGACCCCGCGCCCTTCGACACGGGCCTGCTCTCGGCGCGCCAGGTGGTGTTCGACGTGGTGTACGGCCACGGCACCACGTCGCTCGTGACCGCGGCGCGCGCGGCGGGATGCGCGGCCCATGACGGCGCGGGCATGCTCGTGGCGCAGGCGGTGGCGACGTTCAACATCGTGTGCGAGGTGGCGGGCGTCGACGCGGTGTGCGGGTTCGACGAGCTCTTCGACGTGATGGCGAACGCTGCCGGCTTCGACGGGCTCTAGGCGCGCACGCGTCCGCGACGCGAGGGCCGTGCGCGCGGCGGGGCGCACGCACGCAGGCCGGCGAGAGGGCCATCAATCGGCATGCTCTCTCCTGCTGATGCGACGTTCTTCTGTTTTAGAGAATTGTCAAGATATGCAATTTTCTAAAACAAACAGCTTCTGGCTCTGCTGAACTGTGAAGCCATGCCCTATAATTCATTTTAGAAATGCGTCATAGCAGGCAGTTTTCTAAAGCAGGTGAGGGCATGAGAATAGAGCGAAGCATCTATCTGGACAAGCTGATCGCCCGCAAGCACAACGGGCTTGTGAAGGTGGTCACGGGGGCGCGGCGCTGCGGGAAGTCATATCTGCTCTTCGAGCTGTTTCGCGAACACCTGCTGGATGAGGGCGTGTCTCCTGACCGTATCATCAAGATCCAGCTCGACGACCGCAAGAACAAAGCGCTTCGAGATCCCGATGCGTGCGACGCTTACGTAAGGGAGCGCGTTGGCGCAGGACAGCACTATGCTTTGATTGACGAAGTGCAGATGATGGACGAGTTCGAAGACGTCCTCAACGGTTTTCTCCACATCGACAACCTCGACGTGTACGTTACGGGCAGCAACTCCCGATTTCTCTCGCATGACGTCATCACGGAGTTCAGGGGCCGCGGTGACGAGGTTCGCATTCATCCGCTCGGCTTTGCCGAGTACTACAGCGCTGTTGGAGGAGATTGGGACGATGCGTGGAACGACTACCTGACGTTCGGCGGCATGCCCCACGTGGCCGAGCTGAAGGCAGATCGCGACAAGGCCGCTTACCTGGAGGCTCTGTTCCGCGAGACCTATCTGCGTGACATCGTGGAGCGAAACAAGGTGCAGCATGAAGCGGAACTGGGGGAGTTGGTGGACGTTGTCGCCTCAGCCGTCGGCTCGCTGACCAACCCCGACAAGCTCGAACGGGCTTTCCGCAGTCTCAAGGGTTCTTCGATATCTGCTCCGACCATCAAGCGGTACCTCGGGTACCTGGAGGACGCCTTCCTACTCAGCGAGGCCAAGCGGTATGACGTGAAGGGGAAGAAGTATATCAGCACGCCGCTCAAGTACTACTTTGAAGATGTGGGGCTGCGCAATGCGCGCCTGAGCTTCCGACAGCAGGAAGAGACGCATATCATGGAGAACGTGCTCTACAACGAGCTGGTCGTACGTGGCTTCAAGGTAGACGTCGGCGTGGTCGGCATAAGCGAGGGGGGCAAGCGGAAGCGTCTCGAGATCGACTTCATCGCAAACGAGGGAAGCAGGCGCTATTACATACAGTCGGCGTTCGCCCTGCCTGACGCAGGGAAGCGCGCCCAAGAGGAGCGCCCGCTGCTCGCCGTGAAGGACTTTTTCAAGAAGATCATCGTGGTGGGCGGCAGCGCGAGGCCGAGCCGTGACGAGCACGGCATCGTGACCATGGGGCTCAAACAGTTCCTGCTCGATCCGAACAGCCTGGAGCTGTGAGGGACGAATTGCGCGCCGCGCCCGCGCCATGCTGAGTCACGCAACGCGGCGCGTTTTTGCCCTCGACGGGCTTGCGCCCGTCGGCAATTGATCCCTGCGCTACAATAAAGAAGTTTGATACATTCTCGGGCAATGCGCCTTGCGCATAGACGCGATGCCTTGCTCGGCCGTCTTCGAAAGCGGGCGCATATGCAGTACATCACAGCGGGCGAGAGCCATGGGCCGCAGCTCACGGCCATCGTGTCGGGGGTGCCGGCGGGCCTCGCCATCTCCGAAGAGCAGATCAACGACAGCCTCGCGCGCCGCCAGTCAGGCTACGGGCGCGGCGGGCGTCAGACCATCGAGCGCGACCGCGCCGTCATCGCGAGCGGCGTGCGCTTCGGGCGCACCATGGGCTCGCCCATCACGCTCGTGGTGCGCAACCGCGACTGGGAGAACTGGTCTGCGCGCATGGCCGCCTTCGGCAGCGCCCCGTCTGACCTGGTGCGCGAGGTGACGCCGCGCCCTGGGCACGCCGATCTGGTAGGCGCGCTCAAGACCAACACCGACGACTGCCGCAACATCCTCGAGCGCGCGAGCGCCCGCGAGACGGCGGCGCGCGTGGCGGCCTGCGGCATCGCGCGCGAGTTTCTGGGGGACCTCGGCGTCGAGGTGCTCTCGTACGTCACCTCGGTGGGGGACGTGGCCCTGCCCGAGGACGACCCCATGGCGGCGGCGCCGACGTACAGCCCGCTCGACATCGAGTTCTCGGAGATGCGCTGCCCTGATACAGGCACCACCGAGGCCATGAAGGCGGCCGTGCGCGCGGCGCGTGACGCAGGCGAGAGCCTCGGCGGCACCTTCCGCGTGGTGGTCACGGGCCTGCTCCCGGGCTTGGGCAGCTACGCGAGCGGCCCCGAGCGCCTCACCTCGCGCATCGGCGCGGCGCTGTTCTCCATCCCCGCGATCAAGGGCGTGGAGTTCGGGCTGGGCTTCGAGGCGGCGCGGCGTCCCGGCTCGCGCGTGCACGACCCCATCGTGCTTTCGGACGGCGGGTTCACGCGCACGTCGAACAACGCGGGCGGGCTCGAGGGCGGCATGACGAGCGGCATGCCGCTCGTGGTCACGGCGGCCATGAAGCCCATCCCCACGCTCATGAGGCCGCTCGACACGGTGAACCTCGACACGCTCGAGGTGGAGCAGGCGTCGCGCGAGCGCTCGGACGTGTGCGCGGTGCCCGCCGCGGCGGTGGTCGCGGAGGGCGAAGTGGCCTTCGCGCTGGCCAACGCCTACACCGAGGCGTTCGGCTGCACGTCGATGGCCGACATCAAGGCCAGCATCCGCGCCTACAAGCAGCGCCTGAGGACGATGTCGCGGTAGGGCGCCTCGCCTGCACGGGCCGTACTCTGAGGGGTTCGGCCCTTTCTCAAGAGAAGGAGCTTCAACGTGACGGAGAGACGTGACGTCGAGAGATACGAGCTCGCCCGGCCGGTGTTCTTCATCGGGTTCATGGGCGCGGGCAAGACGAGCGTCGCGCGGCGGCTGGCGCGCACGTGTGGCGTGGCCTCGGTCGACATGGACACCTACCTCGAGCGCCGCGAGGGCAGGCGCGTGAAGGAGATCTTCGCCGAGGCGGGCGAGGAGGGCTTTCGCGCCGTGGAGACCGACGTGCTCGACGAGCTGGCCAGCAAGGACGACGCGCTTCTGGTGTCGTGCGGCGGCGGCGTGGTGACGCGCGCGGATAACCGCGCCATCTTGGCCGAGAAGGGCGTCGTGGTGTACCTGCAGGTCACCGCCGACGAGGCGGCGTCGCGCATCAGCGACACCTCGAGCCGCCCGCTGTTTCAGGACATCGAGGCGGCGCGGCGGCGCTGCGAGGAGCGGCTGCCGCTCTACGAGAGTGTCGCCGACATAACCGTGAACACCGCAGGCAAGAGCGTCCCCGCCCTCGCGCGGGAGGTGGCTCGCCTGCTCGAGAAGGAGGGCGTGCTGTGCCGACGACTAAGGTAGTGGTGAACATCCCGGGCGAAGCGCCCTATGACGTGCGCATCGGGGCCGACGTGCTCGAAGGGCTCGGCGCGTACCTGAAGCGCGTCGCCGACGTGGCGCACTCTCCGCGCGTGCTGGTGGTGACCGACTCGAACGTGGCGCCGCTGTACCTGGAGCGCGCGAAGGACGCGCTGCGCGGCGCGGGCTTCCGCGTGAGCGACATCGTGGTGCCGGCGGGCGAGGACTCCAAGTCGCTCGCGGTCATCGGCGAGGTGTGGGAGGCCATGGGCGCGCTCGCGCTCGGGCGCGACTGCTGCGTGGTGGCGCTCGGCGGCGGCGTGGTGGGCGACCTGGCGGGGTTCGCCGCCTCCACCTACATGCGCGGCATCCCCGTGGTGCAGGTGCCCACCACGCTGCTTTCCATGGTGGACTCCTCGGTGGGCGGCAAGACCGGCGTGAACCTCTCCGCGGGCAAGAACCTCGTCGGCACGTTCAAGCAGCCCTCCTACGTGTGCGCGTCGACCTCGACGCTGGCCACGCTGCCCGAGCGCGAGTGGACGTGCGGCTGCGCCGAGATCGCGAAGTCGGCGGTCATCGACTCGGATGACTTCTTCTTCTGGCTCGTGGAGAACGCGGACGCGCTCGCGGCGCGCGAGGCGGGCGTGGTCGCCGAGGCGGTCGCGCGCTCGGTGGTGTTCAAGGCGGGCGTGGTCGCCGAGGACAAGACGGAGAGCCGCGGCGTGCGCGAGTGCCTGAACTACGGGCACACGCTCGGGCACGCGGTGGAGAAGCTCTCCGGCTACGGCACGTACAGCCACGGCGCGGCGGTCGCCGAGGGCATGCGCTTCGCGGCGCGCCTGGGCGTCGAGCTCGTGGGCGCCTCGCCCGAGCTCGTGGCCGCCCAGGACGAGCTGCTCGACGCGCTCGGCCTGCCTGCGCTTGCGTGGTCGGCCCCCGCCGCGGACATGCTCGACGCTATGAAGCGCGACAAGAAGGCGCGCGCGGGCGTGGTGCGCTTCGTGCTGCCGCGCGACGTGGGGGCCTGGGAGCTCGTCAACGTGGACGACGAGGTGCTCAAAGAGCACCTCGCGAGGTGGGAGGAGTCGAAGTGAAGAAGATTCTGCTGATGAACGGGCCGAACCTCGACATGCTGGGCGTGCGGGATCCCGCCATGTACGGCACGGACACGCTGGCCTCCATCGAGGCCGAGGTCGTCGCCTACGGCGCCAAGCGGGGCGCGCGGGTTGACTGCTTCCAGTCCAACCACGAAGGCGCGCTCATCGACAAGCTGCACGAGGCTCACGGCGTCTACGACGGCATCGTCTACAATCCGGGCGCGCACACGCACTACTCCTACGCGCTGCATGATGCGGTGGAGTGCATTGACGTGCCGGTGGTCGAGATCCACATCTCGGACATCTCCCAGCGCGAGGAGTTCCGCCGCACGTCGGTCATCGCGCCGGCGTGCATCGCCCAGATCAAGGGCAAGGGCAAAGCGGGGTACCTGGAGGCCGTCGATGTCTTGCTCAGCCGCTAGCGCCGCGCGCCTCGCGCGCCTGCGCGCGGCGTACGCTGCAGCCGGCGCGGGCGGCATGCTCGTGCGCGCGACCTCCAACGTCTGCTGGCTCACGGCGTTCGACGGCGTGTTCGACGAGGAGCAGGCCCATGCGCTCTTCGTGGACGACGGGCTCGCGGTGCTGCACACCGACTCGCGCTACGCCGCGGCCTGCGAGCGCGCCGCTTGTGCGGGCGGCGGCGCGGTGGAGGTCGACGCGGCGCGCGAGACGCATGCGGCGTTCGCGGCGCGGCTGTGGGGGAACGCGGAGGGCCGCGCGGAAGCGGCTGCCGACTCCGACGGGGAAGCGGCCGCGCCTGCGCCATCAGCCGCGGAAGGCGACGCTCCCGCGCCCGCTCCTGCGCAGCGCGCAGGCGAGTGGCTGGCCGTCGAGGACTCCATCACGCTCGCGGAGTTCCGCCGGCTCGAGCGCGCGTTCGCCCCCGGCTCCCTCGCCGAGACCTCCGAGGTCGTGCTCGGCCTGCGCGCGGTGAAGGACGCAAGCGAGGTGGCGCGCATGCGTGCGGCGCAGGCCGTCACCGACGCGGCGTTCGACCACATCATCGCCTTCATGCGCCCCGGCATGACCGAGCGCGAGGTGCAGCTCGAGCTCGAGGGCTTCATGCTCTCCCACGGGGCGAGCGGCCTGGCCTTCTCCTCCATCGTGGCTGCGGGCGCCAACGGCGCGAACCCGCACGCCATACCCGGCGACACGGTGCTCGAGTCAGGGCAGTGCGTGGTCCTCGACTTCGGCGCGAAGGCGCGCGGCTACTGCTCCGACATGACGCGCACGGTGTTCCTCGGCGCGCCGTCGGGCGCCATGCTCGACGCGTGGCAGACCCTGCGCCGCGCGAACGAGGAGGTCGAGGGCATGCTGCGCCCGGGCGTCACGGGCAGGGAGGCCCACGAGCTGGCCGAGCGGATACTCGCCGAAGGCGGCTTCGGCGGGCGCATGGGCCACGGGCTCGGGCACGGCGTGGGGCTCGACGTCCACGAGGAGCCGGTGCTCGCGCCGCGCAACACGTGTGCGCTCGAGCCGGGCAACGTGGTCACGGTCGAGCCCGGCATCTACCTGCCCGGCGCGTTCGGCATGCGCCTGGAGGACTTCGGCATCGTGACGCAGGACGGCTTCGAGGTGTTCGCCCGATCCACCCATGAGATGGTGGTGCTCTGAGGCTTTGCATAACGCCGTCCGCGTGGCTATAATAGTGCAGTTTAGAAGCTGACGTGCGCTCATCGTCGGTTGCGGCGGGGGTCGAGCAGCCCGCGAGCGCGTGCGAAACGAAAGGAATGTTCAAAGTGGCAACTGTCTCTACCGCGGATTTCCGCAACGGCATGTGCATCATCTACAACAACAAGATGTGCACCATCGTCGAGTTCCAGCACGTGAAGCCGGGCAAGGGCGGCGCGTTCGTGCGCACCAAGCTCAAGGACATCAAGACCGGCCGTGTGGTCGACTACACCTTCAACTCCGGCGTCAAGTTCGACTCCGTGCGCCTCGAGACGAAGAAGATGCAGTACCTCTACAACGACGGCGCTGACTACTATTTCATGGACAACGATACCTATGAGCAGATGTCCATTCCCACCGAGACCGTCGGCGCGGCGACCGACTGGCTCAAGGAGAACGACGAGGCGTCGCTGCTCTACGCGGGCGAGGAGCTCATCTCGCTCGAGCCGCAGATGTTCGTGGAGCTCGAGGTCACCGAGACCGAGCCGGGCTTCAAGGGCGACACCGTGCAGGGTTCCACCAAGCCGGCCACCATGGAGACGGGCGTCACCATCCAGGTGCCCATGTTCATCGAGATCGGCGACGTCCTGCAGATCGACACTCGCGACGGCCGCTTCATCAAGCGCGTCTAGCCCGCAGCCAAATCGACAACGCACAGCGAAAAAGCGCCTTCGGGCGCTTTTTTCGTCATGGGCGGGCGGTGCGGCTGGCGATGCGCTCGGGTTCGCCGTCGAGTTCACGTTGCGGGAGCCGATAACCGCGTAATACGGCAGCGGCGGAATTCGAAACAGAAAAAAAGATGCGTTTGATACAATGATCGGGAGCTTTGCAGAAGAAGCTCAACGCTTTGAACCTATGGAAAACGCGGGAGAACTTGCATGGCAACGAGGGAGTATGAACTGATCCTGGATTCGCTTCAGATGACGGCGGTTTATGTCATCCGGGAGGACAATCATAAAATCTTATATTACAACAAGCGGGTCAGAGAGGTTGCACCGAACATCGAGAAGGGCATGATCTGCCATGAGCTGTGGGAAGGCGCCTGCGACAACTGCCCGCTGCTGTACATCGGAGACAAAGACGAAGCCCGCTCGGTGAATTATGGTGATCCCTTTGGCGATGTCGTGGAGATTGCGGCCACCCGCATTCTCTGGGAAGAGGAGGTTCCGGCGTTTGTGATCGCCGTCACGCCCTACGCGGAGGTGGCCAATCACATTTACCACAAGGTTTTGCGGGGGAATTTGACGACGGACAGCTACATGATCGTGAAAGCCGACGAGGAGGAGATGCAGGAGCTGCGCGGACACATGGCCTCTCTCTCCGACTGGTTCCTAGGCGTTTCCCAATGCGGCTATGTCTATGAGGAGGATATCGAGCGATACGAGAGCTTCGTCCGCTTCGACCATGCGAAAGCCGAATTGAAGAAGGGCGCAAAGAAGCTGAGCTGCATCTATCGCCGCAAATACGGAGATACCTACCGGTGGCACCATCTGGAGGTCGTTCCGGATTTTGACTATGCCGACGACGACCAGAAGGTCATGATCTGCTTGAAGGACATCCACGATGCCTTCAGGGAGGGGCTTGAAAGAGAAGAGGTCAATGTCCGCAACCAGGAGATCATCAACGCGCTGGGAGAGACGAACTTCGCGATTTACGTCGTGGACCTGCAGACAGGCCGCGTAAACATCGTGCAGGCCACGGAAAAGATCAGACGGAACGCGGACACGGAGAACTCCCTCTGGGACGACACTTTTCAGGGCATCGGCGCCGGCTACATATCCCCCGAGGACCGGGAGCGGGTGTACAGCCAGTTCTCCCTGGAGTCCATGAGAACGGCGTGGGAGAACGGAGAGGAGAAGCGGACCATTCTGTGCCAGGTGTTCCTGTATGGCAACTGGCGGTATGTCTCCATATCAGCCTATCTGAAAGAGAACAAGAAGCAGGGTGGCTACGCTATCCTGACTTTTCAGGATGTGGACGAGCAGACGAAAAAAGACATGGAGCAGATGCGCAACGACCAGAGAATGGCGGCCATCATCCGATCCAGGTACAGCATATTGAGCACCATCGACCTGGAGACCGGAATCTGCGAGAGGGTCTATCTGCGGGAGGGCGTTGCCGGCAGACGCGTAGAGGGCGACTACGATCATCATGTCAGAAAGGCCTATGAGGAAACGGTCGTAGAGGCGGACAGAGAGGCGTTCGAAAAGACGCTGTTCCTCGAGAACATTCGAAAGAACGCTGAAGCGGTGCAGGATTTTCGGGAGGATGTCTGCCAGTACCGGCACCGGGGAAAATCCCCGCTGTGGACCGAGGAGCACGTACTCTACATCCGACAGGGGGGTAAGACCCTGGTCAACGTATTGGGACGGGATATTACGGCGGAGAAGCTGGCGGAGGAGCAGGCCTACCGGGAGTCCATCGAAAAGGCCTCCATCATCAACAGCCTGAGCAGCATGTTCTTCGCCACCTATTATATCAACCTTGAGAACGAGACCCTCAGGCCCGTCAGGCAGAAGGAAGTGGTCAGCCGCGTTCTGGGCGAAGAGAGGAACTACACCCAGGCGATCCGCCTCTACGCCCAGAACTTCGTCTCCGCTGACGACAGGGAGGAATACCTGGAATACGTCAGCTACCGCAGACTGCTGAGCACCCTGAGCGCGGAGCAGCCGGTGGTTGCCTTCGAATATCGCATGGTGCCCGATCAGAACAACCGCAGGGCATGGATTCGCGCCAGCATCGTGCTGGCTGAGACCACCGACGACGGCCGGCCGAAGCGGGCGCTGTATGCGGCGCAGGACGTGACGGAGAGCAAGCTGCGGGAGGAGCGGGAGCAGCAGGCGCTGAGGGAAGCCTGCGACGCCGCCAACTACGCCAACGCGGCCAAAAGCGATTTCATGTCGAGAATGAGCCATGACATCAGAACGCCCATGAACGCCATCGTCGGAATGACGGCCATCGCGGGAAAGCACCTGGAGGACAAGGAGCGCGTCGAGGATTGCCTGAAGAAGATCACGATCTCCAGCCGGCATCTTCTCTCGCTGATCAACGAAGTTCTCGACATGAGCAAGATCGAATCCGGGAAAATCGACATGATGGAGGAGGAGGTGAATCTCTCCGATTTGATCGGAAGCCTGGTCACCATGATCCGGCCCTCCATGCAGGAAAGAAATCACCGCTTTGACGTGCATATTGCGAACGTGGAGCACGAGTGCGTAATCGGCGACGCCATGAGGCTGCAGCAGATCTTCATGAACATATTGGGAAATTCGGCGAAGTACACGAATCCAGGCGGAACTATTGAGATGGAAATCAACGAGAAGCCGTTCAGCACCTATGGCTACGGCTGCTATGAGTTTGTTTTCCAGGACAACGGAATCGGCATGAGCAAGGAGTTCCAGGAGAAGCTGTTCGAGCCCTTCAGCCGTGCGGAGGATTCCAGGGTAAGCAAGGTCGAGGGCACGGGGCTCGGCATGGCCATCGCGAGGAACATCGCCCGCAGGATGAGCGGCGACATCGCGGTGGAGAGCGAGCTGGGCAAGGGCACGAAATTCACGGTAACGCTGATCCTCAAGCTTGTGGACACGCAGGCGCCTGATACGGAGAAACTCGCGGACTTGCCGGTGCTGGTGGTGGATGACGACAAAAACGCCGTCGAGACGTCCTGCCTGATCCTTGAGAACATCGGAATGAAGGGCGAATATGTTCTGAGCGGAGGGGAGGCCGTGCAGCGGGTGGGTGAGCGCCACCGAAGGAACCAGGACTATTTTGCCGTGATTCTTGATTGGCAGATGCCGGGAATGGACGGCATCGAGACCGCGCGCGCGATTCGCGAAGAGGTTGGCGATGACGTGCCCATCATCATTCTCTCGGCCTATGATTGGAGCGCCGTGGAGGAAGAGGCGCGCCGTGCAGGCGTCAACGGGTTCATTTCCAAACCGCTGTTCAAATCCCGCCTGGTGTATCTCTTCAATCAGATCCTGGACGACGATCGCGGCAAGGATCTTCCGGAGGAGCCCTCGTTCGCGGACATGAAGCTGGAGGGAAAGAGGATTCTCCTGGTCGAGGACAATGTGCTGAGCCGGGAAATCGCGGAAGACATCATCGGCGAGACGGGCGTGACGGTTGAGAGCGCGAAAAACGGACGGGAGGCCCTGGAGAAGTTCGAAGCATCGGGGGAGGGCTACTATGACATGATCCTGATGGATATCCAGATGCCGATCATGAACGGGTATGAGGCCACCGAGGCCATCAGGAAGCTGCCCCGCAAGGACGCTGCCGAAGTTCCGATCATCGCCTTGACCGCGGATGCCTTCTCGGAGGATGTTCAGCGCAGCAAGGCTGCCGGCATGAACGAGCACCTCACCAAGCCGTTGGAGATCGACCACCTGATGAGGTGCATAGGGACATGGCTGGGGGGCGAGAAGGCTTAAGCGGCGCGCGAGCCTCTGCATGCCGTCAGGTCGTGGCGATCGCGGCACCTATCGGCTAGAAGCTGAAGGCGCGGGGGCTTTGCGCTCACCTTCGGCTACCCGCGCGGGGCGAAGTAGGCGAGCGCGATGGCGCCGGGGCCCACGTGGGTGCCGATGGTCGAGCCCACGATGCTCACGTCGATCTGGTCGCGGTGCGCCTCGAACATATCGCGGCTGTCCTCCACGTACTTGCGCAGCAGCGCGTCGGACAGGCCCGTGTAGCCCAGGTGAACGGGGCGCTCCCAGTCGACGCCCGTCTCGGCGACTCTCTTGCGCAGCAGGTTGTTGCCCTGCTTCGAGCCGCGGGCCTTGCCGAGCACGGCCACCTCGCCGTCGACGAGGCCGATGACGGGCTTGATGGAGAGCGCCCCGCCGATGGCGGCCGCCGCGGCCGACACGCGCCCGCCGCGCTTGAGGTACTCCAAGGTGTCGAGGACGGCGACGAGGCGGATGTCGCGCCGCTCCTCCTCGAGCGCCGCGGCGATGGCGCTCGCCGATAGCCCCTCGTCGCGCAGGGCGCAGGCGCGCTCCGTAAGGAGGCGCTCGCCGATGGTGGCGCTCTCGGAGTCCACCACGAACACGCGCCCCGCCAACGCCGGATCGGCCGCGGCGGCGCACGCGCTCTCGTGGGTGCCCGAGATCTTGCTCGACAACGTGATGACCACGGCCTCGTCGCCTGCGGGGACCTCGCCGAGCGCGCTTGCGAACTCGAAGGGGGTCACCTGGCTCGTGTGCGGGAGCACGTCGGACTCCACGAGCTTCTCGTAGAAGCGCACGCCGGGCAAATCGACGCCGTCGGCGTACTCCACGTCGCCGAAGATGGTCTTGAGAGGGACGACGCGGAGGCTTCTCGCAGCGGCTTCCCCTGCGGTGTAGTCGGCTGCCGAGTCGACGATGATGTGCACGCTCATGCGCATGCCTTTCTGGTCGGTTGCAATGACGGCCGCTATTCTAGCGGCGGGAACCGTTGACTCGCCCAAAAAAGTTAGATTATCAAACTATTTACGCATCGGGTGAGGCGGGTGCCGCTTGCGCCCGCGGCTGCGGGCGCCCGCTGCGCTTGCGGTCGTCTTGGGCTCGCGGCCAGATCCTTCGACTGCGCGCCCTGCGGGCGCTCCGCTCAGGATGACAGGGAGGAGGAAGCCCCGCGGGCGCTTTGCCCGGGATGGGGTGGGGTGCTGCGCTGTGCTCTCGCTCGCATGCCGCCGCCGCCCGCGCACCAGTCGCCCACGCGCCCGCCAGCAGCCCTGTGTCGCGGGCGGTTGCCACCCGTCGGCCTTGCGTGTTTCTTGTCCGTGAATTTAGAGGGGGCGGACGCGCCGCGCGCGTTCTTCTCCTATAATCTGTTATTCGATCTTTGACTAGCGACAAGAAGGAGGTGTGAGTTCATGCCACGGCTTCAGATTATGGACACGACCATCCGCGACGGCCAGCAGAGCCTCTGGGCTACCCGTATGCAGATCGGCGATATGCTTCCCATCCTTCCCAAGATGGACAAGGTAGGCTACTGGGCCATCGAGGCGTGGGGCGGTGCAACGTTTGACTCCTGCCTGCGCTTCTTGGACGAGAACCCCTGGGAGCGCCTGCGCTCCATCAACGCCAACACGCCGAACACCCCGCTCGCCATGCTCTCGCGCGGCCAGAACCTCGTGGGCTACAAGCATTACTCACGTGAAATCGTCCACCGCTTCGTCAGCGCGGCCCACCGCAACGGCATCGAGGTCTTCCGCGTGTTCGACGCGCTGAACGATATCCGCAACGTGGTCGACAACGCCGAGGCCATCAAGGCGTGCGGCGCGCACTTCGAGGGCGCCATCTCCTACACCATATCCCCCGTCCACACGCTCGACAGCTTCCTGGAGTACGGCCAGCAGCTGAAGGACCTGGGCGCGGACTCCATCGCCATCAAGGACATGGCGGGCATGCTCACGCCGTACCGCACCGAGCGCATGGTGAAGGCGTTCAACGCCGAGATCGGCCTGCCGGTGCACATCCACTGCCACTACGTGGGCGGCATGGCGCCGGCCAACATCATCAAGGCCGCCGAGTCGGGTGCGGCCATCGCCGACACGGCGCATGCGCCGCTGGCGTTCGGCAACTCGCACCCGGCCGTCGAGATGATCGCCGCCGCCTTCCAGGAGAGCCGCTACGACACCGGGCTCGACCTCGACCTGCTCTTCGAGATCTCCGAGTACTGGGAGGAGATGCGCAAGCGCGGCCACTACAAGCGCGGCGTCAGCTCGCTCACGCACATGCAGGTGTACTCGCACCAGGTGCCCGGCGGCATGATGAGCAACCTCATGAGCCAGCTCGAGGTGCAGAAGGCGTCCGACCGCCTGCCCGAGGTGATGGCCGAGATCCCGAAGGTGCGCGCCGAGGTGGGCTACCCGCCGCTCGTGACGCCGCTCTCGCAGATCGTGGGCACCCAAGCGGTGTTCAACGTGCTCACCGGCAAGCGCTGGAGCGTCATCTCCAAGGAGATGAAGGACTACGTCTGCGGCTACTACGGCAAGGCGCCGGGCCGCATGGACAAGGAGATCGTGGCGAAGGTGACCGGCGGGGCCGACATCCTCGACCCGAGCATCGCGCCCGGCTCGCTCGTGACCACCACCTACGACGAGGTGGCCGCCGAGATCGGGGATCTGGCCCACAGCGAGGAAGACGTGCTCATGTACGCGCTGTTCCCCAACGAGGCGCGCACCTACCTGAGCAAGCACCGCACATCGGAGAAGGTCGACTTCATGCTGGAGCAGGAGTCGAGCGGCACCAAGGAGGACGATTACGTGGACATCAATCAGATTCGCGAGCTGGTGAAGGTCGCCGAGGAAAGCGGCGTCGGCGAGATCGTGGTTGAGGAGGAGGGCGTCCGCATCGCGGTGCGCATGCCTGGTGCGAGCGCGGCCCCCGCGCCCGTGGCCGCACCCGCGCCCGCAGCTCAGGTGGCTCCTGCCCCGCAGGCCGCTGCTCCCGCGCCCGCAGCCGATGAGGCCACGCGCCCGGCGACGTGGCGCGCCGTGACGGCCCCCATGGTGGGCACCTACTACGAGGCCCCGGCTCCCGGCGAGCCGCCGTTCGTGAAGGTGGGCGACGAGGTGGCCGCCAACGAGACGCTGTGCATCGTCGAGGCCATGAAGCTCATGAACGAGATCACCGCCGAGGAGATGGGTACGGTGCGCGAGGTGTGCCTGACCGACGCCACGCCGGTCGAGTACGGCACGGTGCTGTTCTACATCGAGCCCCATGAGGTGGTTCCCACGATTCCGGAGAACGCATAATGTTTGAGAAGATTCTCATCGCGAACCGCGGCGAGGTGGCCCTGCGCGTGATGCGCGCGGCGCGCGAGCTCGGCGTGAAGACAGTCGCGGTGTACTCCACCGAGGACGCCGATACCTACCCGGTGCGCTACGCCGACGAGGCCGTGTGCATCGGCCCGGCGCCCGCCAACAAGAGCTACCTGGTCATGGGCAACATCATCGAGGCTGCCAAGCAGACCGGGGCCGAGGCCATCCACCCCGGCTACGGCTTTCTGGCCGAGAACGCCGACTTCGCGCGCGCCTGCGCCGAGGAGGGCATCGTGTTCATCGGCCCCTCGCCCGAGTGCATCGAGAGCATGGGCGACAAGTCCTCGGCCCGCGAGACCATGAAGAGCTGCGGCGTGCCGACGGTGCCCGGCTCCGACGGCTGCCTCGACACCGTCGAGGAGGCCCGCGCGTTCGCCGAGCGCGTGGGGTACCCCGTGCTCATCAAGGCCACGGCGGGCGGCGGCGGCAAGGGCATGCGCGAAGTGCACGACCCAGCCGACCTCGAGGCGCAGTACAAGGCCGCGCGCACCGAGGCGGGAGCGGCTTTCGGCAACGACGGCGTGTACCTCGAGAAGCTCGTGCTGCGCCCGCGCCACGTGGAGGTGCAGATCCTCGCGGACGACTTCGGCAACAACGTGGCCCTGTGCGAGCGCGACTGCTCCATCCAGCGCCGCCACCAGAAGCTCGTCGAGGAGGCGCCCTCGCCGGCGCTGACCGAGGAGGTGCGCCGCGCCATGGGCGTGGCCGCCGTGAAGGCCGTGCGCGCCACGGGCTACCGCAACGCGGGCACCATCGAGTTTTTGCTCGACGAGCGCGGTCACTTCTACTTCATGGAGATGAACACGCGCGTGCAGGTGGAGCACCCCGTCACCGAGCAGATCACCGGCACCGACATCATCAAGGAGCAGCTGCGCATCGCCTCAGGCGAGCCCATGAGCTGCGCCGGGCGCGCGCCCTTCGTGCCGTCCGGCCACGCCATCGAGATGCGCATCAACGCCGAGGACCCCGCGCACGGCTTCCGCCCGTGCCCCGGCACCATCACGGCGTTCGAGCCCCCCGCGGGCCCGGGCGTGCGCGTGGAGAGCTACGTGCGCGCCGGCACGCGCATCTCGCCGTACTACGACTCGCTGGTGGCGAAGGTGATCGTGTCCGGCCAGGACCGCGCCGAAGCGGTGGCGCGTGCGCGCCGCGCGCTCGACGAGTTCGTGGTCGAGGGCATCGCCACCACCATCCCGTTCCACAAGCGCGTGCTGGAAAACGAGGTCTTCCTGGCCGGCGAGGCCACCACCGACTTCATCGAAACCCAGATGGGAGATGTACTATGAGCAACCAGCTTAACGTAGACGGCATGTCTCTGGCACCCGGCGTGGTGGAGACGATCATCTCCATCGCGGCCAACGAGGTCGACGGCATCGCCTCGGTGGGCTCGTTCGCCACGAGTGGCTTGCGCTCCATGCTGGCCTCGAGGCCGTCGACTTCCGGCATCGAGACGAGCGTGGACGACGAGGGCAGGCTTGCCGTCACGCTGCACGTTGAGGTGCACTACGGGCACGTGCTGCCCGACCTGGCGGCGCGCCTGCGCGAGGCCGTGGCCGACGCCCTGCGCGTGCAGGTGGGCGTCGAGGTGGCCTCGGTTGACGTGTTCGTCGACGGCATCCAGTTCGACCAGCAGTAGAGCGTCATGCGGGCGCGGCGTCCTCCCTCGGGTGGGGCGCCACGCCCGCAAGCCCGTTTCGCCCCTTAGTCATAGACGGAGTTAACTTTTATGTCTGCCAAACGACATGAGCGCACCTTTGCGCGTCGCAGCACCGTCCAGGTGCTCTACACGAGCGAGATCCAGAACGAGCGCCCCTCGGTGCTCCTGGACACGGGCCGCTGCCTGAACGAGGACGGCCCGCTGCCCGAGTACGCGCTCACGCTGATCGACGGCGTGGAGGCGCATCGCGACGTGATCGACGCCTATCTCGAGTCGACGTCGGAGAACTGGGCGCTGTCGCGCATGCCCATCGTCGACCGCACCATCCTGCGCCTGGCGGTCTTCGAGATGGTCTACGTGAAGGACGTGCCCGTGTCGGTGGCGATCAACGAGGCCGTCGAGCTGGCAAAGGACTTCGGCGGCGAGGACGAGTCGCCGCGCTTCGTGAACGGCGTGCTCGGGCGCATCGCCAAGCAGCTCGAGGCTGAGGCTGAGGCCGCTGCCGCTGCTGAGGTTGCCGGGGCTGACGCCGGCGCGGAGGCGCGCGACCCGTTCGCGGGCTACGACGCGCTGCCGACGGCAGGCGAAGGCATGGCCGCGGCCGGGGGCGCTGAGGCGTGATGGCCGCGCAGCTCGGCACGTTCGAAGAGGTGAAGGGCCGCCTCGAGCAGATCGTCGACGAGGTGAGCGCCGAGGGCGTCACGCTCGACGAGGCGCTCGCGCTCTACGAGGAGGCCGTCAAGCTGGGACTTGCCGCATGCGACCTGAGCGAGCAGGGCGCGCTCGAGGCCGCAGCCGCCGAGGAGGCACGCGCGGCACAAGGCGCCGGCGTTGAAGCCGGCGCAGCAGGGGCCGACTCCGGCGAGCCCGCGGGCGCCGCCGAGGCCGTAGCATCTGCGGAGGGCGAGGCAGCCCCGGCCGCGGACGAGGACGCGCGCTAGCGCGCGACGAGGTGATCCCCGTGAGAGACGACCGCATACTCGACGCCATCAACGCACCCTCCGACCTCAAGGTCTTGAGCGGCGAGGAGCTCAACATCCTCGCGCAGGAGATCCGCGAGCAGATCATCGCCACCACGTCGAGGACGGGCGGGCACGTGGCCTCGTCGCTCGGCGCGGTCGAGATCATCCTCGCGGCGCACAGCGTGCTCGATACGCCGCGCGACAAGCTCATCTTCGACGTGGGGCATCAGGCCTACGCGCACAAGCTTGTCACGGGGCGGCGCGACGCCTTCGACACCCTGCGCAGCTACCACGGCATCTCGGGCTTCCCGCGTCCGAGCGAGAGCCCGTACGACGTGCATCCCTCGGGGCACGCCTCCGACTCGCTGTCGGTGGCCGCGGGCCTGGCCAAGGCGCGCAAGATCAAGGGAACCGACGAGCGGGTGGTGGCCGTCATCGGGGACGCGGCGCTCTCGGGCGGCATGGCGTTCGAGGCCCTGAACTACGTGGGCCAGGAGCAGCTGCCGCTCGTCATCATCCTGAACGACAACGAGATGTCCATCTCGCGCAACGTCGGCGCGCTCATGAGGCACCTCGGCAACATGCGCGCGACCTCGCAGTACCGCGACGCGCGCGAGGCTCTGCAGGAGCGCCTCGAGAGCGGCGGCGCCTTCGGCAACGCCGTGGCGCGCTTCGGCAAGAACGTCAAGGAGTCGATGAAGCAGTTCGTCATCCCGCACTCCATGATCTTCGAGCAGCTCGGCATCGTGTGCACGGCCCCCATCGACGGGCACGACATCCGCGAGCTGCGCGAGACGCTGTCGCTCGTGCTCGCCATGGACGCGCCCGTGCTCATGCACGTGGTGACGAAGAAGGGCGCGGGCTACGCCCCCGCGCGCAAGGACCCCGAGCGCTTCCACGGCGTGGGCCCCTTCGAGATCGCCACCGGCGCCTCCGTCGCATCTCCTGCGTCTGCCCCCAGCTACACCAGCGTGTTCGGTGAGGCACTCGTGCGCGAGGCTGAGCGTGACCCGCGCGTGGTGGCCATCACGGCGGCCATGGAGGGCGGCACGGGGCTCAAGCCCTTCGCGCGCGCCTACCCCGAGCGCTTCGTCGACGTGGGCATCGCCGAGGAGCAGGCCGTCGGCATGGCGTCGGGCCTTGCCGCGGGCGGGAGCAAGCCCGTGGTGGCCATCTACTCCACCTTCCTGCAACGCGCCGTCGACCAGATGATCATCAACGTGGCGCTGCCGAAGCTCGACGTGGTGTTCGCGCTCGACCGCGCGGGCCTCGTGGGCAACGACGGCCCCACGCACCACGGCGTGTTCGACCTGGTCTACGCGCGGATGATTCCGCACATGCGCGTGCTCGCCCCCTCCGACGAGGCCGAGCTCGCCTGCGCGCTGCACACCGCGCTCGTGCTCGGCGGCCCGTTCGCCATCCGCTACCCGCGCGGAGCGGGCGAGGGCGTGCCGGTCCCCGGGGAGCCCGGCGTGCTCACCCCGGGTGTCTCGCGCGTGCTGCGCGAGGGCGACGACGCGTGCATCCTCGCGTTCGGGCACATGGTGCCGCGCGCCGTGGAGGCGGCGCGGCTTCTGGAGGAGCGCGGCGTGAGCGCGCGCGTGGTCGACATGCGCTGGGTGAAGCCGCTCGACCGCGAGGCCATCCGCCGCGCGGCGTCGACGCGCCTCGTGGTCACGGTGGAGGAGGGCGTCGTTGCGGGCGGCGCGGGCGAGGGCGTGCTCGGCGTGCTCTCCGAGCTGGGGGCGCAGGTGCCCACGCGCGTGCTTGGCCTGCCCGACGACTACGTGCTGCAGGGCAAGGTCGACCTGCTCCTGCATGACCTGGGCCTCGACGCCGAGGGCATCGCGGCCACCGTGGTCGACGCGCTCGGCGCCTAGGGGCGGGCGACCGGGCGCGCGTCGGCGTGCTGGTGCGCGCAGGTCGCGGATGCGCTTGCGGGCGTGGGCTGCGCCTTGCGCGCCCGCGGGCCGCCCTGCGCCGCCGCGCCCGTGCCCGCCGTCGCTACGCCTGGCTCGCGACCGGGCGCTCCATGACGTAGTCGTCCATCACGTAGCCGCCGCCGATCGCGGTCACCACCGACTCGACCTCCTTGAAGCCCTTCGCCCGGTACGCGCGCAGGGCCAGCTCGTTGTGCTTGTTCACCGTGAGGTACAGGGCGGAGAGGCCGCGCGCGCGGCACAGCTCGTCGTAGAACGCCACGATGCGGCTTGCGAACCCGCGCCCGCGCTCGGCGGCCGCGAGGTAGATCTTCGAGATGAAGAAGCGGTTCGTCTCGGGCTCGACGTGCCCGCCGGTGTACCCTACGACTCGCGGCTCGCCCGCCGCGCCCGCGCCGTCCTCGCGCACGCGCACGAACCAGTACTCGTAGGCGTTCTCGGCCATGTCGCGCCTGATGGCGCCTGCGCTCTGGAACTGCTCGATCATGTACTCGGTCTGGCCCTCGCCGATGAGCGCGGGCCAGTACTCGCGCCAGATCTCGCCGGCCAGCGCGGCCAGCTGCTCAACGTGCTCCTCCGTCTTCACGGGGACGAACTCGACTTCCATGCGACCCTCCTTCTCGGCGCCTTCGCGCGCCGGCCTTGAGCGCGCTCGCGAGCCGTCGTGCCCTCCTCGGCGCCCTTGTGCCTTGAGCGCGCTCGCGAGCCGCCGCGTCTTCGAGTGCCCTCGCCGCGCGCCGGTTTTCGATTGTACTCCTTCCCCGTACGTTTCCGGCGTGTAACGCCGGCGCTTCCCCCGTGTTAAAAGGCGTTTTCAAGCGCGCTAACACTCGTCCGCGCGCCCGCGTGCGCCTCTGCGGCTCCTCCGCCAAAGGTCACCCCGCCCCCACGGCCATGCGGGGCGGGGCGGCGGCTCCCCCCGCTCCGTTCGGCGGGTCGCGTCCTCGTTGTCCGCGTGTTGCGCTAGAATGGGCGCGGACAATTTGGCGAGGAAGGAGCCCCATGTACACTTACACCCCGAGCGGCGTGTGCTCGCGCCGCATCGACGTCGAGATTGACGGAGACGTGATCGAGTCGGTCCAGTTCACGGGCGGCTGCGACGGCAACCTGAAGGCCATCTCCAAGCTGGTGGCGGGCAAGCCCGTCGACGAGGTGGTGGCGCTTTTGGCGGGCAACACCTGCGGCCGCCGATCCACCTCGTGCGCTGACCAGCTCACGCGCGCCCTGCGCGAGGCCCAGGCCGCGCAAGCCTAAGGACCTGCGCTGGAGATTCGGCTCGTGCGCGGGCGGGACGACGGGCAGATTCTCTCAACAACCGTGTAACGGCGGGCTTGCGAATTAATCACGCCGGGCCAAAATTCACGGGGAAGGAGCGGGGGCGCGTGTTATACTAGCTGAGCCTATGGGAAAACCCGTAGGCAAGGTATCTGTAGGCCCCCGAGACATGTTTTGTTGTACAGCTTAGATCGCCAGCTTTAGCATGCGAACATGGTAAGTGTCAATCAATCATGACGAAGGGTCCCCGGAATTCTAGAAGGTTCGAAAGGGGTCCGTTTTGACCGAAATCAAGAACACATCCGTCATCGACTTCTCCGACATCACGGACGAGCAGATGAACGAGATGATTGACGGCACGCTGACCAACTTCGACGAGGGCGATCTCGTCGACGGTGTTGTCGTCAAGCTCGAGCACGACGAGGTGCTCGTCGACATCGGATTCAAGAGCGAGGGCGTCATCCCGTCGCGCGAGCTCTCCATCCGCAAGGATGCCGATCCGTCCGATATCGTGAGCCTGGGCGACAAGATCGAGGCGCTCGTTCTCCAGAAGGAGGACAAGGACGGCCGTCTGATCCTGTCGAAGAAGCGTGCTGAGTACGAGCGTGCTTGGATTCGCGTCGAAGAGAAGTTCAAGGCCGGCGAGGTCGTCACCGGCGAGGTCATCGAGGTCGTCAAGGGCGGCCTGATCCTCGACATCGGCCTGCGCGGCTTTCTGCCTGCGTCGCTCGTCGACCTGCGTCGCGTGAAGGACCTCGACATGTACCTCAACACCGAGATCGAGGCCCGCGTCATCGAGATGGACCGCAACCGCAACAACGTCGTGCTGTCCCGCCGCGTGCTGCTCGAGGAGGGCCGCAAGAACGAGCGCGCCGAGATCCTCTCGAAGCTCTCGAAGGGCATGCGCCTCAAGGGCACCGTCTCCTCCATCGTGGACTTCGGCGCCTTCGTGGACCTCGGCGGCATCGACGGCCTGGTCCACATCTCCGAGCTCTCCTGGAACCACGTCAACCATCCCTCCGAGGTCGTCAAGGTGGGCGACGAGGTGGAGGTCGAGGTGCTCGACGTCGATCTGCAGCGCGAGCGCATCTCGCTCGGCCTCAAGCAGACCACGCCTGACCCGTGGATCAAGCTCGTCGAGTCCTACCCGGTCGGCACCATCGTCGACGGCAAGGTCACCAAGATCGTCCCGTTCGGCGCGTTCATCGAGCTGGGCAACTCCATCGAGGGCCTCGTGCACATCTCCGAGATGGCCGGCCGCCACATCGACACGCCTGCCCAGGTCGTCAAGCCGGGCGAGGGGGTCAAGGTCAAGGTCATGGAGATCAACCCCGAGCGTCGCCGCATCTCCCTGTCGATGAAGGCCGCCGCCGAGGAGCTCGGCTTCGAGATCGAGGTCGACGAGACCATCCAGGCCGAGGAGAAGCCGGCCAAGCGCTCCAAGAAGGCCGACAAGGCTGACAAGGCCGAGAAGGCCGAGGCTCCTGCCGAGGAGAAGGCGGAGTAGCCTTATCACGCTGGCTCGCCGCGCAGGCGGGCGCGAAGGCAAGCGCAACAGGGGAGCGGAGCCTGCGAGGGCTCCGCTCCCCTTGCTTTTTCTAAAGGACCGCGGACGTTCGGAGGCAAGGTGGAGCGAGGAAGGCGCGTGGCGCTCGGCATGAGCGGCGGCGTAGACAGCTCGACGGCGGTGCTCATGCTCCAGCACCACGGCTACGAGGTGCTCGGCGTGACGTGCGTGTTCGCGCCGGGCGCGGCGGCTGAGGCTGCGGTGCGCGGCGCTCAGGAGACGTGCGCGCAGCTCGGCGCCGAGCACGTGGCGGTCGACTGCGCGGGCGCGTTCGAGGAGCGCGTGGTGGCGCCGTTCGTGGACGGCTGCGCGCGCGGCCTCACGCCGAGCCCGTGCGTGGGCTGCAACGCGCGCTGCAAGCTGCCGGCGCTTATGGGCGCGGCCGACGCGCACGGCTGCGACTTCGTGGCGACGGGGCACTATGCTCGGGTGGGGCGCCTCGGAGAGGACGGCCGCTACGCCGTCATGCGCGCGCTCGACCATGCCAAGGACCAGAGCTACATGCTGAGCCAGCTTTCGCAGGAGCAGCTCGCGCGGCTCATCCTGCCTCTGGGCGGCATGACCAAGCTCGAGGTGCGCGAGGTGGCGCGCGCGGCGGGGATCGCCGCGGCTGACGCGCCTGACAGCCAGGACATCTGCTTCGCCCCGCAGGGCTACCGCGCGCTTTTGGAGCAGCGTGGCGTCGCCTTCGAGCCGGGGGACGTCGTGGACGTGCGCGGGCAGGTGCGCGGGCGCCACGCGGGGCTCGCGTGCTACACGGCGGGCCAGCGTCGCGGCATCGGCGTGGCGGACCCCGAGCCCTACTACGTGGTGGGCAAGCGCCCTGACGCGAACGAGCTCGTCATCGGCACGCGCGAGGAGAGCCTCATCCGCCGGGTGCGGGTCGGGCAGATGGCGTGGCAGGCGATCGAGCCGCCGGGCGCCCCCCTTGAGGCCATGGTGAAACTTCGCTACCGCAGCGAGCCATGTGCGTGTATCATGAGAGGCATGAGCAGCGGGGGCGTCGCAGTCGAGCTGGCTTCGCCGCAGCCCGCAACCGCGCCAGGCCAGCATGCGGTTTTCTATCAGGGTGCCACCGTGCTTGGCGGCGGCGTGATCGAGGAGGTAGCGTAAATGAAGAAGCTGTTCATCATCGGCGGCATGGGCGCGGGCAAGTCCACGGCCCGTCGCGCGCTGACCGACCAGGGCTTGGAGTACATCGACCTCGACAAGGTGGGGCACGAGGTTCTGAAGTGGGACACCGTCAAAGAGGAGATCGCCGAGGCGTTCGGCGAGGACGTCTTCGACGAGGACGGCGAGATCGTGCGCAGCAAGCTCGCCGCCAAGGCGTTCGTGTCGCCCGCCGAGACGCGCAAGCTCAACCGCATCACCATGCCGCGCATCGAGGAGCTCTACACCGACCGGCTCTTCGACCTTGAGAAGGCGGGCTGCGAGGCCGTGGTGGTGGAGTACTCGGTGTTCAAGAACCGCATGACGTCGCTGGCCTACTCGGCTGACGTGGTCATCGCTGTGCTCGCTCCGCTCGAGCTGCGCATCGAGCGCGCGGTGGCCTCGGGCTTCGACGAGGCCGACGTGCGCCGCCGCATCTCGCGCCAGATCACCGACGCCGACCGCATCGAGGCGTCCGACGTGGTGTTCAACAACGACGGCACGCCCGAGGAGCTGCGCAACGAGGTGATCGCCTGGTGGCTGCGCTACAGCGCGCAGTAGGCCGTCCATGCCTCATCTCTCCAACCTAGAGGGCGTCGCCATGGAGGGGAAGCTCCCCGAGGTGCGCCTGGCCAACACGCCGTTTCAGGTGGTGTCGCCCTACGAGCCGGCGGGCGACCAACCTGAGGCCATCGCCGACCTCGCGGCGGGGGTCGAGAGCGGGCTGCGCTACCAGAACCTGCTCGGCGTGACGGGCTCGGGCAAGACCTTCACCATGGCCAAGGTCATCGAGGCGGTGCAGAGGCCCACGCTCGTGCTCGCCCCCAACAAGACGCTCGCCGCGCAGCTCGCCGCCGAGCTCAAGGAGTTCTTCCCGAACAACGCCGTGGTGTACTTCGTGAGCTACTACGACTACTACCAGCCCGAGGCCTACGTGCCCTCCTCGGACACGTTCATCGAGAAGGACGCCTCCATCAACGAGGAGGTGGAGAAGCTGCGCCACGCGGCGACGAGCGCGCTGCTCTCGCGGCGCGACATCGTGGTGGTGGCGTCGGTGAGCTGCATCTACGGCATCGGCAGCCCCGCAGACTACGCGGGCATGGCGGTGTTTCTGGACAAGGAGCGCGCCTCTGAGCGCGACGACGTGATCCGCGACCTCATCGACATCCAGTACGACCGCAACGACTACGAGCTGGCGCGCGGCACGTTCCGCGTGCGCGGCGACGCGCTCGACGTGTTCCCGCCCTACGCCGACAACCCGATCCGCGTGGAGTTCTGGGGGGACGAGATCGAGCGCATCGCCGAGGTCGACCACGTCACGGGCGAGGTGCTCGGCGACTTCGAGGCGCTGCCCATCTGGCCGGCGTCGCACTACGTGACGGCGCGCCCGAAGCTCGACCACGCGCTTACCACCATCCAAGACGAGTTGCGCGAGCGCCTGGGGCAGTTCAAGGAGGAGGGCAAGCTGCTCGAGGCGCAGCGCCTCGAGATGCGCGTGAACTACGACCTGGAGATGCTCGAGACGATGGGCTTCTGCTCGGGCATCGAGAACTACTCGCGCCACCTCGACGGGCGCGAGCCCGGCGAGCCGCCCTACACGCTCATCGACTACTTCCCGCGCGACTTCCTCTGCATCATCGACGAGAGCCACGTGACGGTGCCGCAGGTGCGCGGCATGCACGAGGGCGACCGCTCGCGCAAGATCACGCTCGCGGAGCACGGCTTCCGCCTGCCGAGCTGCCTGGACAACCGCCCTCTGCGCTTCGACGAGTTCGAGGAGCGCGTGCCGCAGTTCATCTACGTGTCGGCCACGCCCGGCGACTACGAGGAGAAGGTCACGCAGAACCAGGTGGAGCAGATCATCCGCCCCACGGGCCTGCTCGACCCCGAGATCATCGTGCGCTCGAGCGCCAGCCAGATCGACGACATCATCGACGAGGCGAAGGAGCGCGTCGGCCGCGACGAGCGCGTGCTCATCACCACGCTGACGAAGAAGATGGCGGAGGACCTGACCGACCATTTGCTCGACCAGGGCGTGAAGGCGCGCTACATGCACTCCGACATCGCCACGCTCGAGCGCGTGGAGATCCTGCGCGACCTGCGCCGCGGCGAGTTCGACGTGCTCGTGGGCATCAACCTCCTGCGCGAGGGGCTCGATTTGCCCGAGGTGTCGCTCGTGGCCATCCTCGACGCCGACAAGGAGGGCTTCCTGCGCAACCACCGCTCGCTCATCCAGACGATCGGGCGCGCGGCGCGCAACGTGAGCGGCCAGGTCATCATGTACGCCGACCGCGTGACCGACTCCATGAGGCGCGCGATCGACGAGACGCGCCGCCGTCGCGAGATCCAGATGGCCTACAACGAGGAGCACGGCATAGAGCCGCAGACCATCCGCAAGGCCATCAGCGACATCATGGGGTTCGTGACCGAGGACGTGGAGGGGAAGAGCGCCGAGCAGGTGAACCGCGAGCTCGCCGAGCTCTCGCGCGAGGAGGTGCTGCGCATCATATCCTCGATGGAGGACGAGATGGCCGCCGCCTCCGAGAGCATGGACTTCGAGGAGGCCGCGCGTCTGCGCGACCAGGTGGTGAAGCTGCGCGCGAGCGTGGAGGGGCAGAGCGAGGCCGACGTGCTCGCCGACCTCAAGAAGACGGCCCGCAAGGGCAGCGCCTACGGCAACCGCAAGCACGCCGCCTACGGCGGCTCGCGTCGCGGGTAGGAAGACGGCTGCCTGCGCGCGGGGCATGACGGGAGGTGGTCACGTGGCGACGAGGCTCGTGGTTGACGAGACGGTGCTCGCGCGCTACGCAGGCGAGCGCTGGCGCGACTGCGCCTGCTGGGACGTGCTGAGCGCCCTCGAGCTGGCGGGCTGCGTCGAGCTGCGGACGACGCCTGGCGCCTACGCCGCGCTCGAGCGCGCGCTCGGCGCCGAGCTGCCCGAGGAGGCGGTGCGCGCGGCGCTGCGCGAGCTGCGCCGGTTCGTGCCCGCGTGTGCGGCAGGCGCGGGGGGCGCCTTGGGCGCGGCGGAGTGCGAGGACCTCTTCCGGCGCTGGGAGGAGGAGCGAGGGGTTTCGTTCGGCCTGGTCGACCTCTGAGGGCGCGGGGATTGACGCGCGCCGCCGGCGCCAGGGCACGCGGCGGACGTGCGATGAGGGCGGGGCGACTGACGGCGTGCCGTGCCTCAGAGCTCGTCGGTGTCGAACACGATGGTGAAGGGGCCGTCGTTGACGAGCGACACCTCCATCATCGCGCCGAACTCGCCGGTCTCCACGCGCGCGACGTCTCTGCGGGCGCGTGTGACGAACGCCTCGTACAGGCGCTTCGCCTCGTCGGGCGCGCCGGCGTCGGTGAACGAGGGGCGGTTGCCGCGGCGGCAGCTGGCGTAGAGGGTGAACTGGGACACCACGAGCACCTCGCCTCCCACGTCGGCGAGCGAGAGGTTGGTCTTGCCATCGGCGTCCTCGAAGATGCGCATCTTGAAGATCTTCGACCATAGGCGCTCCACCTGCTCCTCGCCGTCACCCTGTCCCACGCCGAGCAGGATGGCGAAGCCGCGTCCGACCGACCCGACGACGCTGCCGTCGATGCTGACGCGGGCCTGGCTGACCCGCTGGATGACTGCGCGCATGATGTATCCTTTCGTCGTCTGCGTTTTCGCGAGACGATACCACAAACACGCTGGCGCATGCAGGGACGTTCTAAGGACGCGAGAGATGATCGACGAGATGCAAGTTTCAAACCTGGCGCTGATCCGCGAGGCGTCGTGCGCCTTCTCCGCAGGGCTCACCGCTTTTTCGGGCGAGACGGGCGCGGGCAAGACGGCGCTCCTCTCGGCGTGCAAGCTGCTCATGGGCGCGCGGGCCGACAAGGGCGCGGTGCGCGAAGGCGAGGCCGCCGCGCAGGTGAGCGGCCGCTTCTTTTTGCGCGGCGAAGACGGGGAGGGCGAGCGCGAGGTGGTGGTCACGCGCAGGCTCTCGTCCGACGGGCGCTCGCGCGCGAGCATCGACGGCACCCTGGCGAGCGTCGCCGAGCTTGCGCGCGCGGTGGCGCCGAGCATCGACCTCGTCGGCCAGCACGAGCACCAGGTGCTCGCGAAGCCGTCCGCGCACGCGGGGCTCCTCGACGCCTGGGCGCGCGACGAGGTGGGGCCTGCGGCCGCGGCGTACGGCGCGGCCTTCGCGGCGGCGGCCGCGGCGTCGCGCGAGCTCGAGCGCATCCGGGAGGGGCGCACCTCGTCGGCGGCTCAGCTCGACGAGGCGCGCTTCACGCTGCGCCAGATCGACGCGGTCGACCCGGCGCCGGGTGAGTACGAGGAGCTGGTCGCCTACCTCGACCGTGCCGAGCACGCCGAGGCGCTCGCGCGCGCAGCTGACGGCGCCTACCAGGGCCTCTCGGGGGACGCAGGCGCGCTCGACGGCCTCTCTCGCGCTATGGCGGCGCTCGAGGAGGGAGCGCGCTACGACGCGGCGCTCGAACCCCTCGCCCAGTCGCTGCGCGAGGCGGGCTACGTGCTCGAGGACGTAGCCCGCGAGGCGCTCAGCTACCGCGACGGCGTGGAGTGCGACTACGACGAGCTGGCAAGCGCCCAGGAGCGCGCGGCGGCGATGCAGGGGCTTCTGCGCGCGTACGGCCCGCGCATGGACGACGTGCTCGCCGCCCGCGAGGCCGCGCGCGAGGCGGTGTCGCTCGTCGATGACGCCGAGGAGCGCGAGCGCGCCGCCGCGTCAGCGCTCGAGGTGGCCGAGGTCGCCCTCGCGCAGGCCGCGGAGGCCCTCCACGAGGCGCGTGCCGCGGCCGCCGCGCCCTTCGCGCGCGCGGTGAGCGACGTCATGGGGCGCCTGGAGATGGGGTCGGCTGAGCTGACGTGCGAGGTTGCGCTCCTGGCGCGCGAGGGCTGGACGGCGGCGGGCCCCTCGGCGGTCGAGCTCTTCTTCCGCCCGGGCGCGGGCATGCAGGCGCGCCCGCTCGCGCGCATCGCCTCAGGCGGCGAGATGAGCCGCGTGATGCTGGCGATCCACGTGGTGATGGGCGAGCGCGACGGCACCTCCACGCTCGTGTTCGACGAGGTGGACGCCGGCGTGGGCGGCGCCACCGCCACGGCGCTTGCGCAGGTGCTCGCCGACCTCGCGCGCACGCACCAGGTGCTCGTGGTCACGCACCTCGCGCAGGTGGCCGTGGCCGCCGACGCGCACTACGTGGTCGAGAAGAGCGCGGGCGACGTCCCCGAGACCACGCTGCGCGCGGTGGAGGGGGAGGAGCGCGTGGCCGAGGTGGCGCGCATGCTCTCGGGCGACGCCACCGCAGCGTCGCTCGCCCATGCGCGCGAGATGCTCGGCGCGTACGCGTGAGGCAGTGTCGCTCGCCCATGCGCGCGAGATGTTCGACGCGCACGCGCGCCCTGCTTCGCGTGGCCCACGCGGCGCCGGCGCCCTCCGCTTGCGGCGCTGGAGGCGCTTTTCCCGTTCGCGAAAATTCTCCTTGCGCGCCCGCTGCGTTGTGCTAAAGTATGCAACGCAATTGAATACCTTAAACCGTTGAGGCGAAGGTCAAGCCATCACAAGCGCTCACAGAGAGCGGGTGCAGCTGAGATTCCCGCAGAAATGCTGGGTGGTAAATGGATCGCCGAGGGAAAGGGGAAAGGTCGGCTCGACGTGGCGCATGCCGCGGCGGCTGGCTGAGTATCTGGACCGTGAGCCCGCGTTAGTGGCAGGACATGTGTTGGCATGTTCGCGAGGGGGTTCGCGCAAGCGAGCCAATTAAAGGTGGCACCGCAGATCTCTTGAGAGGTCTGTCCTTTAAGGGAAGCACTTCCCAAAGGACAGACCTCTTTTTTGTTGGTGGCACCCGGGGTTCCTCGCCCCGTCCCGCTTCGGCAAGAGGTAGAAGGCACGCAAGAGTCCGGGGACGGACGAGGATGGGCGGTGGGAGAAGCCGCCGAGAAAGGAATGATCGAAATGACGGACGTGAACGCAACGGCTCAGAAGCGCGTGGTGGCCCAGCAGGAGAAGAGCGGGCTCGCGGTCCAGGACCTCATCCTGGTGGCGGTGCTGATCGCGGCAGGCGCCGTGCTCAAGCTCACGGTGTCGAGCTTCCTGTCGTTCGGCGGCATGAAGCCCAACTTCATGATCGCCATGTACTGCCTGGCCATCATACTCGTGCGCCCGAAGGTGTACCAGTCGGTGATCATCGGCCTTCTGGTGGGCCTGGTCAGCCAGATCCCCATGCTGAACGCCACGCCTTTGGTGAACATCGCCTCCGAGGTGCTCGGCGCGCTCGTGTGCGGCGTTCTGGTGAGCGCTCTTTCCAAGGTGGCCGCTGACAACAAGGCCTGCCAGAACGCGGTGTTCCCCGCCGTCATCACGTTCGTCTCCACGGTGGTGTCCGGCTACACGTTCGCCCTGATCGTCGGCGTGGCCGTGGCGCATCTCGACCCGATCGCCGTGTTCGGCGTGTACGCGGTCATGGTGTTCGGCACCGCCGTCATGAACGCTGTCGTGGCCGTCATCCTCACCCCGGTCCTGCGCGCGGTGCTGAAGCGCTAAACGGGGCTCTTGTAAGGAGAAACATGATCGAAATCTCAAACCTCACCTTCCGCTACCGGGAGGGGAGCGCGCCGGTGGTGCGCGACGTCAGCCTCACCGTCCCCGACGGCACGTTTTTGGGGATCACGGGCGCGGCGGGCAGCGGCAAGTCGACGCTCACCTACGCGTTCAACGGCATCATCCCGCACTGCTACCCCGGCGACTTCTACGGCAGCGTGGTCATCGACGGGCTCGACACCTGCACCTCCTCGCTCACCGACGTGAGCCGGCTCGTGGGCAGCGTGTGCCAGGACATCGAGTCGCAGATGGTGTCGTCGGTGGTCGAGGACGAGATCCTCTACGGGCTGGAGAACTTCGGCGTGCCGAAGGACGAGATCGGCCGCCGCGTGAGCGAGGCGCTCGACGCCATGGGCATCGCCGATTTGCGCCACCGCAGCATCGCGGGGCTCTCGGGCGGGCAGAAGCAGAAGGTGGCGGTGGCGTCGGTGATCGCGCTCGAGCCGCGCGTGCTCGTGCTCGACGAGCCCACGGCCGAGCTCGATCCCGCCTCGTCGGTGGGCGTGTTCGAGCTTCTGCGCCGCTACGCGCGCGAGCACGGGACCACCGTCATCGTGGTGGAGCAGAAGATCGCCCTGCTCTCCGAGTACGCCGACGAGCTGCTCATCGTGGACGGCGGCACCGTCGTGTTCAAGGGCGCGCCCGCCGAGGTGCTCGCGCACTCTGACGAGCTGCTCGAGATCGGCGTGAACTGCCCGCGCGCCACGAGCCTGGTGAACCGCCTGCGCCGCCGAGGCCTGTACGCGGGCCCGGCTGCGCGCAACGTCGACGAGGCGGTCGCCGCCTGCAAGGAGGTGCTCGCATGATCGAGTTTCGAAACGTGTCGGCCAGCTACGCCGAGGAGCTGCCGGTCCTGCGCGACGTGAGCTTCACGGTGCCCGACGGCGACTTCGTGGCGTTCGTGGGCACGAACGGCGCCGGCAAGTCGACCACGATGCGCCTGGTGAACGGGCTTCTGAAGCCCACGTCGGGCGAAGTGCTCATCGACGGGGCGTCCACACGCGACCTCAAGACCAGCGAGCTGGCGGCGAAGGTGGGCTTTCTGTTCCAGAACCCCGACCGCCAGATCTGCTGCGAGACGGTGCGCGAGGAGCTCCTGTTCGGCTTCAAGGTGCTCGGGCGCGCGGATTCGGAGGCGGAGGCGCGCGTCGACGCGATGATCGAGCGCTTCGGCTTCGACGCCGACGCCGAGCCGTTTTTGCTGAACCGCGGCACGCGCCAGCTTCTGGCGCTGGCCTCCATCATCGTGATGGAGCCGCCCGTGGTCGTGCTCGACGAGCCTACCACGGGCCTCGACTTCCGCGAGTGCGGCAAGGTGATGGACGCGATCGCCGCCATGAACGCGCGCGGCACCACCGTCATCATGGTCTGCCACGACATGGAGGTGGTGGGCGACTACGCGCGCCGCGTGATCGCCATGACGGCCGGCCAGGTGGTGGCCGACGGCCCCACCTTCGAGGTGCTGAGGGACCGTGCGGTGCTCGAGCGCGCGCATCTGCTCCCGCCCCAGGTGGCGGGGGTGTCGATGCGCCTGGGCGAGGAGCTCGCGGGCTGTGCGGGCACGCCGGTGGCATGGGCGAACACGCTTGACGAGATGGAGCGCGCGCTCGCGGACGCCGTGGGCTCAAGCGCGACGAGAGGGGAGGACGCGCGATGAGCGGCGGCTTTCTGGAGTACGTACCCGGTGACAGCTTCCTGCACCGCATGAACCCCGTCGCCAAGCTGGCGTCGGCGTTTCTGCTGGTGATCGCCTGCTTCGCCACGTCGAGCCCCGCGCTTCTGGCGCTCGTGCTCGTCGTAGACGCCGTTCTGGCCGCGCGGTGCGACATGGTGGCGCAGACGATCGGCTTGGCGAAGGCGGTGTGCGCCTTCTCGCTGCTGCTCGCGCTCATCGCGCTTCTGTTCACGCCCTCAGGCGACGTGCTCGTGGCGCTGCCGTGGGGGTACGTCGGCACGGGGAGCATAGGCGCGGCCGTGCTCATCGTGGTGCGGCTCGTGGCCTGCGCGGTGCCGCTCTTCCTGGTGTTCTACGTCACCAAGCTCACCGACATGGCCAACGCCATCGTGAAGGTGCTGCACGTGCCCTACAAGTACGCCTTCGCCTTCACCTCCACGGTGCGCTTCATCCCCGTGTTCATGAACGACATGGCGGGCATCATGGAGGCGCAGACGGCGCGCGGCGTGGAGTTCGACGGCTCGCTCGCGAAGCGGATCCGCCTGATGGTGCCGCTGTGCGTGCCGCTGCTGGTGAGCTCGGTGCGCAAGACGAACTCGGCGGCCATCGCGGCGGAGGTGCGCGGGTTCAACCTGCGCACGCGCGAGAGCGGCTACAAGGACTACCCGTTCGCGACGATCGACGTGGCCGCGATGGCGGCGAGCGCCGCGCTCGTGGCGGCCGCCGTCGCGCTGGGCCTGCTGCTGTAGCTTTGACGCCCTGCGCGGGGCGATGAGGTCAAGCGCTCCCGCTTGGGGAATCAGTTTGCGCTATGGAGTAAAACACTTGTATGCCAAACAAATGTTTGATATAATGCTCTTGCGGCTGGATGATCGGTCCTAACCTCGTGTATCGGGGGACAGCCTTTGCGAAGCGCGTTTTTTCTGCAGGGAAGGATCGCCATGCGTCTTTTACGGTTTCCTTGCGGATGCTTCTAAATTATCAACTTAAATGTATAATTTAGAGAGGCGATTATGGTCAAGAGGCGTGATCTCGTGAGGGAGCTGATCGAAGCGGGGTTCGTAAGCAGGGGCGGAAGGAATCACGAGGTGTTCGTCAAGCCTGGTTTTAGGACGGTGGTTCCGCATCATCGCGAACTCAGGGAAGTTACGGCGAGCGAGATAAGGAAGCAAGCCGGTCTCAAATGATGCGAGGGCTGGGTCGCGGGTTGGGGCCAGACGCCGTGTGCGGAACGGAATGAGGCGCCAGTTTGGCGGGCTGATGTCGAGGAGGTGCGTTGTGCGCTATGTGTTTGAGTTCGAGTTGGTAGAGAGCGAGGGGTGGTTCGTCGCTGTTCCCCTTGACTTCGACGGTGCGACGCAAGGGAAGAGCTTGGCGGAGGCTTCGGATATGGCGGCAGACTGGCTCAGGACTGAGCTTGAATATCGCCTGATGAACGGCGAGGCTATACCTTCCCCTTCGCTTGGCGCCGACCCTCGAAGAGGGGGGCGCATGCTTCTCGTGGCAGTTGACGTGAGCCTCGACGCCATTGAGAAGGTGAGCGCCAAGGAGGCTGCGGCGCTTCTCGGGGTGACGCCGTCGCGGGTCTCTCGAATGGCGAAGGAGGGACTCCTGACGAGCTTCCGCGTGGGGCGTGACGTGTACGTGACGCTTGACAGCATTAAGGCGCGCATAGCAGAGAAGCCGAAGGCGGGTCGGCCGAGGAAGGACAAGGTATGCGCATAGCCATGGACGTAGCTTGCTTGGGAGTCGGTGGATGCTGGCTTTAGGATCCCTGGGATTGAGCTCAGGTGATTCGGTGCTCTTGGCTGCAAGCTTCGAGGCGCGGGAGCACGCTGCTTAGGGAGCCTGGGGCCTCAGGACCGTGAAGTACCGCTTCCTGTAGCTTTGACGCCCTGCGCGGGGAAAAAGGTGCTATACTGCGCTGTTACATGCGTTGACGAAGACAGTGGCGCGCAGGCGACGCCCCCAGAGACGGACCTCACCGGCTGAAAGGGTCCGGGCCCATCGCGCACGCCAATTCCCTTCCGAGCAGCATGCCTGAAAGCAGACGCGGCGCGAGATGTCGAGTAGGGCATGACGGGTGCTCCCGTCACAGGGCGCAATGAGCGGGCGCGGCATGCGGCGCCTCCGCCCTTTGCCAGCGGCAGTCACGCGGACGCCATGAGCGTCGCGGCGGCGCAGGCGGAGGCGGGGGAGCGCGCAGATGCGCGCCAACCGAGGTGGTACCGCGAGAGCCTTCTCTCGTCCTTGGACTCGAAATCACGCGTTTCGGGAACCAGGGACGCGAGAGGGCTCTTTTTTTGTTGGAAGAAGAAAGGCAGAAAGCAACTATGGCGATCACAGACGAATTGAGCGCGCTGCGCGCGTCCACGCTTGCCAGCATCGCCGCGGCGGAGACGTCGGCGGCGCTCGAGGCCGTGCGCGTGGCCGTGCTCGGGAAGTCGGGCACGCTCACCGGGTACCTGCGCTCGATGGGCAGCGTGCCCAAGGAGGAGCGCGCGGCGGTCGGCAAGGCCGTGAACGAGGCGCGCGTGGCCGTCGAGGAGGCGCTCGGCGCCCGCAAGGCCGCGCTCGACGCCGCCGAGCTCGAGGCGGCCATCGACGCGGCGGCCGTCGACGTGACGCTGCCGGGCCGCGCCCAGCAGATGGGCACGCGCCACCTCATCAACGGCATCATCGACGAGCTCTCCGAGATCTTCCTCGGGTTGGGCTACTCGGTGGCGAAGGGCCCCGAGGTGGAGACCGACTACTACAACTTCACGGCGTTGAACGCCCCGGCCGACCACCCCAGCCGTTCCATGCAGGACACGTTCTACGTGCACGACCTCTCCGGCGACACCTCCCAGGTGCGCGGCGAGTCGGACGTCCTTCTGCGCACGCAGACCTCGGGCGTGCAGGTGCACGTCATGGAGGACCAGGAGCTGCCCATCTACATCATCGCGCCGGGCAAGGTGTACCGCCGTGACGTGGCCGACCCCTCGCATCTGCCGCAGTTTCACCAGATCGAGGGCTTGGTGGTGGACAAGGGCATCACCTTCGGCGACCTCAAGGGCACGCTTGACTACGTGTGCAAGCAGGTGTTCGGCCCCGACCGCAAGACGCGCTTCCGCGCCCACTACTTCCCGTTCACCGAGCCGTCGGCCGAGGTGGACGTGAGCTGCGGCATCTGCCACGGCGAGGGCTGCCGCATGTGCAAGGGCACCGGCTGGCTCGAGATCCTCGGCTGCGGCATGGTGGACCCGAACGTGCTCGAGATGAGCGGCATCGACCCCGAGGTGTATGCGGGGTTCGCCTTCGGCATGGGGGTGGAGCGCATCGCCTGCCTGAAGTACAACGTCCCCGACCTGCGCATGCTCCTCGAAGGCGACATGCGCTTCCTGCGTCAGTTCTAAGCCGGGCGCTGAGGGCTGAGGCGGAGCCCAGTCGCTCAGACAGTCCTGCTCGCTCGAAATGCTCGCCGAGCATTTCGGCTCGTGCGGAACTCGCTTGGTGAGCACCGCCTCAGCCCTCAGCTGGCTGCGACGCTTGCCAACGCAGGAGTTTTCCGGATGCAAGTCCCCCTTTGCCCGCATGCTTCGGCAGGCGGGTTGGAGAAGAAGGAAGAACACACATGAAGGTATCTTTGAAGTGGCTGTCCGAGTACGTGGACGTGCCGACTGACATAAAGGCGTTCTGCGACAAGCTCGACCTCACGGGCACGGGCGTCGAGGGCGTGGAGAAGACGGGCGCGGCGCTCGACGGCATCGTCGTGGGGCACGTGCTCACGTGCGAGGCGCACCCCGACAGCGACCACATGCACGTGGTCACGGTGGACGTGGGCGCGGGCGAGCCCGTGCAGATCGTGTGCGGCGCGCCGAACATCGCCGCCGGCATCAAGGTGCCGGTGGCCACCGTCGGCGCGGTTCTGCCCGGCGACCTCAAGATCAAGAAGTCGAAGCTGCGCGGCGTGGCGAGCTGCGGCATGTGCTGCTCGCAGCGCGAGCTCGGCTTCGGCTCCGACCACTCCGGCATCTGGGTCCTGCCCGAGGACGCGCCCGTGGGCGAGCCCATCGCCGACTACCTGAAGATGACCGACACCGTGCTCGACCTCGAGATCACGCCGAACCGCCCGGACTGCCTGTCCGTCGTGGGCTTCGCGCGCGAGGTGGGCGCCATGTACCGGCAAAACTGGCGCGACCCGCTTGGCGCCATGGCGGCCGAGCTTTCGCTCGACGCGAGCGGCGCGCCCGTCGACGAGGCCGTGAGCGTGACCGTCGAGGACGCCGTGCGCTGCCCGCGCTACACCGCGCGCGTCATCCGCGGCTGCAAGGTGGGCCCCTCGCCCGACTGGATGGTCGAGCGCCTCGCCGCCATCGGCCAGCGCTCCATCAACAACATCGTGGACGTCACGAACTACGTCCTGTTCCTGCTCGGCCAGCCGCTGCACGCGTTCGACCTGGGCAAGCTCACAGGCGCTGATGGGCGCGCCCACGTGGTGGTGCGCGCGGCGCGCGACGGCGAGCGCCTCACGACGCTCGACGGGGAGCAGCGCGTGCTCACCCCCGACATGACCGTCATCGCCACGCCCGAGCGCGGCGCGGTGGCGCTCGCGGGCGTCATGGGCGGGCTCGACACCGAGGTGACCGACGAGACGTGCGACATCTTCCTGGAGGCCGCCACCTTCGAGGCCGGCCGCACGAGCCGCACGAGCCGCAACCTGGGGCTCATCTCCGAGAGCTCCCTGCGCTACGAGCGCGGCGTGGACGACCAGGGCATGGTGGAGCGCTCGGCGGCCGCCGCCGCGCTCATCGCCGCGGTGTCGGGCGGCACGGTGAGCGCCGCGGCCGGCAACGAGAGCGGCTGCGTGGACGTGTGGCCCGCGCCGTCTGAGCCGGCGCGCCTCGCCTTCCGCATCCCGCGCTTCTGCGGCATGATGGGCGCCGACATCCCGCGCGACTTCGTGGTCGACGTCCTCGCCCGCCTGGGCTGCGAGGTGGCCGACACCGCCGACGCCGACGTGCTCGCGGTCGTCGCCCCCACGTTCCGCCCCGACCTCGAGCGTGAGATCGACCTGTACGAGGAGGTGCTGCGCCTGTGGGGCATGGACCGCATCGCGCCGACGCTGCCCGCGAGCCCCGACCGCGTGGGCGTGCGCACCGACGAGCAGCGCAAGCGCGACGTCATCAACGACACCCTGCGCGCGTGCGGCCTGAACGAGACGATGACCTACTCGTTCGCCGAGCCGGGTGACCTTGCGCGCCTGCGCATGAGCCCCGAGGGCCTCGGCGCGCCCGTGGAGCTCCTCAACCCGCTCAACGCCGACCAGTCGGTGATGCGCCAGTCCGTCATCCCCGGCCTTTTGCGCAGCGTGGCCTACAACCAGAGCCGCGGCGTGCACAACGTGCAGCTCTACGAGATCGGCACGGTGTTCTCCACCGCCGAGGGCCGCAAGAAGCCCAAGGAGCGCAAGAAGGTGGCGGCGGTGATGGCCGGCGCCATGCACGAGGCGGGCTGGAACACCGCCGCGGTGCCGTTCGACTTCTTCGACGGCAAGGGCGTGCTCGAGAGCCTCGCGCGCGAGCTGGCGCTGCCCAAGGTGCGCTTCCGCGCGCTTGCGTCCGAGGACGCGCCGCACCTGCAGCCCGGCCGCGCCGCCGAGATGCTCTCCGGCGGCACGGTGATCGGCTGGGTGGGCGAGCTGCACCCGCTCGCGGTCGACGCGTTCGACGCCACGGCGCCCGTGGTCGCCTTCGAGCTCGACCTGGGCGCGCTCGTGAAGGCGTCATGCCCCGCGCGCCCCTACGTGGACGTGCCCACGTTCCCGGCCGTGTCGGTTGACCAGGCGTTCGTGGTGGCCGAGGACGTCGCGCACGAGAAGATGCTCCAGTGCATGACGTCGGCGGGCGGCAAGCTGCTCGAGAGCGTGCAGCTGTTCGACGTGTACCGCGACGAGGAGCGCGTCGGCGCGGGCAAGAAGTCGATGGCCTACGCGCTCACCTACCGCGCCGCGGACCGCACGCTCACGAGCGAGGAGGTGGAGAAGGCGCACAACCGCCTCGTGACCAAGGTGTGCAAGGCGACCGGCGCCGAGGTGCGCGGCTAGCCGGCGGGCTCGCGCGGGGACGGCGCGGGCGCTTTGAGCCTGCGCGTCCCTTTGATAGGGGGTATTTGGAGAGGGGCCGCGCCTGCGGCCCCTCCCTGCTTGTCGTGGTAGAATCCCAAGCAGGTCAGACGATTGATGCGGGCGGCGCCTCGGCGCGCCCGCGTGAGAGGCAGTTGGTGAGCTTGCAGAACCCCTACGAAGGCCGCGGCCCGAACGCCGACGGCCGGCGGCGGCAGCCCGCGGGCGGCCGGCAGCCCGGCGGCGCCGGCGCGCCGACCGGCGGCATGTCGCCCGAGGAATTCGCCCAGATGTGCCACACCATCGAGGAGTCAGTCTCCCAGGTGGCCAAGCTCGTCGGGGTGGGGCTCGGCAAAGCCGGCAGCGCCGCGGTCCAGGCAGCTGACGCCTGCCAGCAGGCGTACCGGGAGGCCGCCCAGACAAACGCGCGCCCCGCGCAGCCGGACCTCGCGCGCGTCCTGAGGGAGCGCGCGGGATCCGCCCTCGCGAGCGCGCGCTTCCGCTCCACCGCGGGGCTCACGGCGTCGGGCGTCGTCATGGCCGCCTTCGGCGGCATGCTCACCGTCTCGTTCCTCGTGGCGCTCGTCATCGCGCTGGTGGTGCCGCTGGCGGGCGCGGGCGTGGCCGTCGCGGGGCTCTCCGCGGCCTTCGCCGCGCTCTCCGGCTGGCTGCTCGCCGCGGGCGTGGGGCGCCTGCGCCTCGCGAGCCGCGCGAAGGCGTTCCAGCGCGTCTTCGGCTCGCGCGAGGTGTGCGACGTCTCCGAGCTCGCCCGGCAGCTCGGCATGAGCGACGCCCGCGCGCTCGCCGCGGCGCGCCAGATGCTGAAGCGCGGGCTGCTTCCCCAGGGGCACCTCGACGACGAGGGCACCTGCCTCATGGTGACCGACGACGCCTACCTCCTCTACCGCCAGGTGCAGCAAGCCCGCGCGCAGCAGCTCGCCGAGGAGCGCGCGGCGCGCGAGCGCTCGCGCCTCGAGGCCGAGGCTGCGCGCGCGCGAGGCGAGCTGCCGGCCGAGGCGCGGGCGTTCGTCAGCCAGGGAGGCGGCTTCCTGGGCCAGATGCGCGAGCTCGACGCGCGCATCGACGACGCGGCGGTGAGCGCGAAGATCGCCGCCCTCGCCGAGGTGGTCGAGCGCATCTTGGCGCGCGTGGCGGACGAGCCGTCGGCGGCAGGCGGCCTCGAGCGCCTGAACAGCTACTACCTGCCCACCACCGTGAAGCTCTTGGAAGCCTACGACGACCTCGAGGACCAGCCCTCCCAGCTCGGCAACGTCGCCAGCTCGCGCCAGGAGATTGAGCGTGCCCTCGACACCTTGCATGGCGCCTTCGAGAAGCTCCTCGACGAGACGTTCCAGGACCTCACCCTCGACGTGTCCTCCGACGTCAGCGTGCTGCATGCCGTGCTCGCGCAGGAGGGCCTGACCGAGGGCCCCTTCGGGAAGAGATAAGAGAAAGGAAACCTCCCCATGACCGACGACCTCACCTTCGACGGCGTCCCCGCCCCGAAGCTCACGCTCGAGCCGCTTGCCGACGAGAAGCCCGCGCAGGTGCTCGAGGCCACCCTCGCCCAGGCCCCCGCCGCCGCCCCCGCGCTCGACGACGTGCTCACCGACGAGGAGCGCGCGCAGGTGGAGGCGTTCTCCCGGCAGATCGACGTCGCCAACTCCCAGCAGGTGCTCCAGTACGGCGCCGGCGCGCAGAAGAAGATGGCGGACTTCTCCGAGATGGCGCTCGAGAAGGTGCGCACGCAGGACCTCGGCGAGGTGGGGGACCTCATCACGGGCGTGGTCACCGAGCTCAAGGGCTTTGACGTCGAGGAGGAGAAGGGGCTGCTCGGCCTCTTCAAGCGCCAGACGAACAAGCTCGCCGCCATGAAGGCGCGCTATGACAAGACCGAGGCGAACATCGACAAGATCACGCACGCGCTCGAAGGCCACCAGATGACGCTCATGAAGGACGCCGCCACCCTCGACAAGCTCTACGAGCTGAACCTGACGTACTTCAAGGAGCTCACCATGTACCTGATCGCGGGGCGCCGCCGCCTGGAGGAGGTGCGTGCCGGGCAGCTTGCCGAGCTGGTGGCACGCGCGCGCCAGACCGGGCGCACCGAGGACGCTGAGGCGGCGCAGAAGCTCGAGGCGGCGTGCAACCGCTTCGAGAAGAAGCTCTCCGACCTGGACCTCACGCGGACCATCGCCCTGCAGACCGCCCCGCAGATCCGCCTGGTGCAGAACAACGAGATGCTCATGATCGAGAAGATCCAGACGACGCTCGTGAACGCGATCCCTCTGTGGAAGGGGCAGATGGTGCTCGCGCTCGGCCTCGCCAACAACGAGGCGGCCCTGCGCGCGCACGAGGCGGTGACCGACATGACCAACGAGCTTCTGCGGAAGAACGCCGAGAAGCTCAAGTCCTCCACGGTGGAGGTCGCGCAGGCGAGCGAGCGCGGCATCGTGGACATCGAGACGCTGCGCGTCACCAACGAGCGCCTCATCGAGACGTTCGACGAGGTCATGCGCATCCAGGAGGAGGGGCGCGCCAAGCGCGCCGAGGCGGAAGGCGAGATGCGCAAGATGGAGGCCGAGCTGCGCGACAAGCTGCTGCAGCTGAGGTAGTCGCGCGCGGCGGGCCGCGGGGACGCGCAGCGGCGGGACGGCGGGCAGCGCCCCTGCGCGCGGCGCGTCCCGCGGTCGCCCCGCGATCGCTCCCGCCCCGCAGCCGCCGTCAGATCTCGAACGACATCCCGTCGAGGGCCGCTTCCACGCGGCCCTCGTACTGCTCGAGCCATCTTGCCAGCTCGGCGTAGGTGATGGGCTCGTCGTAGTGCATGCACATATGCGTGAGGTAGATCTTCTTCGCGCCGAGCGCGAGCCCCTCCTCGATGCACTCCTGGATGGAGTGGTGGTCGTTCGGGCTCCAGTTGCGCTTCCAGAACGTGGCGTCGAGCGCCAGGACGTCGCAGCCGCGCACGCGCGCGGCCGTCTCCTCGGGCAGACGCGCGGTGTCGGACGCGTAGAACATCCGCGTGCCAGGCGTGCCCGCGGCCGCGTCGCCCGGCGTCTCGATGAGGTAGCCGTAGGTTCCCGGCGCGTGCGTCACGGGGCAGGCGGTGTAGCGCACCCCGTCGAACTCGTGGACGTCGAAGGGCTCCATCACGTGCAGGTCCAGGCAGTAGGTCATGTAGTGGAACTCGCCCGCGATCCCCGAGAGCGCCGCCTCGGAGCCGAAGACGGGCATTTCTCGCTTCTGGACGAGCTGCACGAGGTACTCGTACTCGCCGAGGCCGCCGATGTGGTCGAAGTGCGCGTGGGTGAACAGGATCTCGTCGACGTGGCGCACGTCCTCGCGCAGGAGCTGGTGGCGCGCGTCGGGCGGCGTGTCGATCACGAGCGTGGGGACGTGCCCCTCCTCGTCGGCCTGCCCGCGCACCATGACGCCGCAGTCGCCGCGGCGCAGCGCCGGGTTCGCGCGCGCCTCCTCGCAGGCGGGGCAGTCGCAGAAGAACGAGGGCACGCCGCAGCCGGCGGCGGTGCCCATGAAGGTGAAGGTGTGCTGGGGCATGCGCTTTCTCCTTAGGGTGGAACAGTCTGCACGGGCGGGTCGACGGCGTTCGCCCATCGCGCACCCATCTCGATTATAGCCGCCTGAGCTCCACTTGTCGGAAAAGAATAAAGGGTGGTGGCAACTACTGAACGCAATCGGTATAATCCCGTACTTGGTTAGGTGCGTCCTGTGCCGTGACGTTGGGAGAGAGCGTCTGAGCAGGGGATAAGCCTGACCGCCGCGCTCAGCGCCCAAGCGGCGGGCATCCCGGCTCGTACCTTAGGGTGTAGGCCTTCCGGCCTTTTCCATCCTACGGGTTCGATGCCCCGAGCCCTCTTCTCGGCTACACTGTTGCGGCAATTTGCGGACATGAGGGCGCGCTCGCGCTCGCGGTGCGCTCATTCATTGGTGATGCAAGTAAGAGACGAGAAGAAGAGGGGAAGGTAGATGGAAATTTCCAAGACGTCGACGGGCCTCAAGGACATCCTGTGTCCTGACACCGAGTCGACTGAGGTTGACATCCACGCCGACGGCGTTGAGATGATCAAGTCACTCTGCTACTTCTGCCATGCCAACTGCGGCGTTCTTGCCTACGTCAAGGACGGCGACGTAATTAAGATCGAGGGCGATCCTAATTACTCGAGCCAGGGCGGCCTGTGCTGCCGCGGCACCAGCGCGCTTCTGCATGTGAACCACCCGGCTCGCATCAACCACGCGCTCAAGCGCGTCGGCGAGAAGGGCGAGGGCAAGTGGGAGCAGATCGACTACGATCAGGCCATCCAGGAGGTCGCCGACCGACTCAACCAGATCAAGGCCGAGAGCGGCGCCGAGGCCGTGGCTTCGGCCGGCGGCACCACGCGCACCGACGACTGGGCGCGCCGCCGCTTCCTGAACCAGTTCGGCACGCCGAACGGCTTCCACAACGCGCTTCTGTGCTGGATCCCCACGTTCATGGCTGAGACCTGCGTGGCCGGCTGGTCGCCGTTCGAGACCGACCTGGGCGGCGCGAAGTCGCTGATCCTGTGGGGCATGAACCCGGGCGCTTCCACCTTGGGCGGCATGCACGGCTACACCGACCTGCAGAAGGCGGGTCTGAAGATCATCATGGTCGACCCGCGCTACTCCGAGACGGCCTCGAAGGCCGACCTCTGGCTGCCGCTGCGCCCCGGCTCCGACGCCGCGCTGGCGCTCGCCATGCTGCACACCATCGTGTACGGCGGCATGGCCGACTACGACTTCATCGGCAAGTGGTGCGACGGCTTCGATGACCTCATGGACCACCTGGCGCAGTACTCGCCCGAGTGGGCTGCCCCCATCACGTGGCTCGAGCCTGAGCAGATCCGCCAGGCTGCCATGATGTACGCCACCAACAAGCCCGGCTGCATCCAGTGGGGTTGCACGTGGGACCAGATCGGCCGCGCGTCGACCACCGGCTCCCATGCGATCGCGCTTCTGCGCGCCGTCACCGGCAACCTCGACGTCCCTGGCGGCGACGGCATGCCCGGCCCGGCCCTGAACTTCCTCACCGACGAGGAGCTCGAGCTCAACGAGTGCCTGCCCGAGGAGCAGAAGGCCAAGCAGATCAGCCGCTACAAGCTGACCTCCTGGCCCGGCTATCAGATCATCTCCGACACCGCGCGCCGCACGTGGGGCAAGACGCTGCCCACCGAGTGGTTCTGCGAGGCCCACGGCCCGAGCGTGTTCAAGGCCATCCTCACGGGCGACCCGTACCAGGTGCGCGCCCTCATCTGCAACGCCACCAACCCGGTGAACTCCTACGGCGACGCGAAGATGACGCTGGCCGCCCTCAAGGCCTGCGAGTTCCTCGTAGTCGTCGACTACTGGATGACCCCGACGGCGCTGTTCGCCGACTACGTCTTCCCGGCCGCCGGCGCGCTCGAGCGTCCGACCATCGTCACCCACTACGGCGCCACCGACTCCCTCATGGGCGGCCGCCGCGCCATCCAGCCGAAGTTCGACCGCCACACCGACATGGTGTTCTGGCGCAAGCTCGGCCTGGCCTGCGGCCAGGATCCGGCGAACTGGCCGTGGGAGACCGAGGAGGAGGCCTACTACGAGGTGCTCAAGGGCATCGGATTGCCGGTCTCCAACTACAACGAGTTCGTGGACAACGTGCGCATGTACTACCCGCCGCTGCACCAGAGCAAGTTCGAGAAGAACGGCGGCTTCTGGACGCCGTCCGGCAAGGTTGAGCTGAACTCCACCATCATGCGCCAGCTCGGCTTCCCGGGCATGCCCACCTACATCGGCACCATCGAGAACCCGATCGACACGCCTGAGCTGCTCGACGAGTACCCGATCGTGCTCACCACCGGCGGCGGCTTCATGCCGTACCACCACTCCGAGCACTTCCAGATGCAGGGCATCCGCTACCTGTACCCCGACCCGTACTTCTCGATCAACCCCGAGCTCGCCGAGAAGCTCGACATCGAGTACGGCGACTGGTGCTGGATCGAGACGCGCCGCGGCCGCATCAAGATGCGCGCGAACGTGGAGCCCGAGGTGGATCCGCGCGTGGTGTTCGCGCCGCGCGGCTGGTGGTTCCCCGAGCGCGACGGCTCGGCCGACCTCGACAACCCGTTCGGCTGCCTCGAGTCCAACGTCAACGTGCTGACCTCGGTCGACGAGGAGCACTGCGACCCGATGGGCGGCTCGTGGGCCAACCGCGGCCTGCTGTGCAAGGTGTACAAGTGCACCGAGCTCGACCATGACTACAAGCCCGAGGACACCCAGTTCTCCATCCCGGGCAGCGTCGCCGAGCCGGGCATCCACGAGATGCCGAGCTCTCGCCCGCTGGCTCGCGAGGACATCCCGTTCGAGATGCCCCAGTACGAGGGCGGCGAGGTTCCCGAGGGCTACGACTGGGTGTGGCAGAACAACACCCTGTACCAGAAGGGCACGAACTACAAGCTCGACGCTTCCGGCTGGCTCATCAACCCGCGCAACAAGGCGTACTACGACGCGTACACCGGCTGGCGCTACGACGCCGGCGAGGAGTGCCTCGTGGACGACGAGACGGGCAAGCGCTACACCATGGAGCGCGAGGAGATCAAGTACATGGGCGCCTACCGCCTCTATCCCGGCGCCGAGGCTCCGTACGCGGTTCCCGAGCAGCTGGTGTGGAAGGAAGAGGGCTACGCCACGCTTCCCGGCCGCGACGAGCTGATCTACGACAACAACTCCGGCTGGCTCATCAATCCCGAGACCAACGTCTACTACGACGCCTACTATGGCTGGGCGTACGACCCCACGGCGAACTGCCTGATCGACATGGAGACTGGCAAGCGCTACACCATGGAATACCAAGAGATGGCAGAATAGGAGGAGCTGAACATGACACGTTACGTAATGGTCATCGACCAGCGCCGTTGCATCGGCTGCCATTCCTGCACGGTTGCCTGCCGTACTTGGAATAAGCTGCCGCTCGACATCATCTACAACCCGGTCGTCACCGAGGGCGCGCAGGGCACGTGGCCGCATGTCCACAAGAGCTGGACGCCGCTTCTGTGCATGCACTGCGAGAACCCCGAGTGCGTTCCCTGCTGCCCGTCGGGCGCGAGCCAGCAGGACCCGGACGGCACCGTGTGGGTCGACCCCAAGAAGTGCCTGTCCTGCAAGGTGTGCGTGAACGCCTGCCCCTACGGCATGCGCGACGCGTCCCACCTCGAGTCCCGCCTGCACCGCTTCGTGCGCAAGTGCACCTTCTGCCGCGACAAGCGCCAGCTCGACCCGGACGCCCAGCCGTACTGCGTGCTCACCTGCCATCAGAAGGCGCGCGTGTTCGGCGATCTGGACGACCCCGAGAGCGAGGTCTCGAAGCTCATCGGCTCTGTGAAGACCGAGCGCCTCTTCGAGGAGTTCGGCACCGAGCCTCAGATCTACTACATTCCTGAGTTGGGAGGCAAGGCATAATGAAGCATCATTATTGGGAACCGCCTATCGCCCTGTACCTTTTCCTGGGCGGTCTGGCTGGCGGCATTCTGTTCCTGTCCGCCATCTTCAACACCTTCGTGGTGCCGGGCTTTGCCGAGGTCTTCGCGATGCCCGTGCTCGTCTCGCTCGTGTGCATCGCCATCGGCTGCGTGTTCCTCGTCATCGACCTGGGCCAGCCCGGCGTGTTCTGGCGCGTGTGGACCACGGCGACCTCCATCATCAAGTGGGGCGCGACCTTCCTGGTCATCGCCGCGGTGTTCGCGCTGCTGTTCTTCCTGGCCTACCTGGGCGACGCCTGGCCGATCTTCGCGGGCCTGTCTGACCTGCTCAAGCCGGCTGCCGGCTTCTTCCTGGGCGTGGCGGGCTTCTTCGGCCTGTGCATCATGATGTACACCGGCATCATGCTCTCCACTCTGAAGGCGCATGCGTTCTGGGCGACCCCGGCCCTGCCGGTGCTGTTCACCGTGTCCGCCATCTCGACGGGCTGCGCGGCTGTCGTGCTGTCCATCGGCGGCTGGCCGGCTGAGGTGACGCTCGGCACGCTCATCGTGTCCGAGGTCGTGCTCGAGATCCTGCACGTGGTCGACATCATCCTGGTCATCACCGAGTTCATCATCCTGATGACCATGGTGCTCTCCTTCCTGGGCGCCGGCAACGTCACTGCCAAGAAGGCTGCGAAGCGCTGGGTGTGCGGCTCCTACGCGCCGCTGTTCTGGATCGGCATGGTGCTCGTGGGCCTGGTCATCCCGTTCGCCCTGTACGTGGGCGGCTCGGGCGCCGCGTCCCAGCTCATCGCCCCCATCCTCGTGCTCATCGGCGGCTGCCTGCTGCGCTTCCTCGTGGTCAACACCGACGATCGCGCCCCCATCCCGGGCGAGATCCGCTACTACGAGCGCGTGGCGAAGCCCGACGCCGAGTTCGTGCACAAGTGGACCTACGGCGAGAACATCTTTTAGCGTTCGTTCCGCCCGTTCTGACGGAACGGGCGGAACTGCTTGACGCTGTGAAGCCCTGATGCACTTCGCCTAGCCCCTTGTTTGGGGCGCGGCGCGGCGCGAAGGCCGCTTGGCCCCAAGGCGGGGCTATCCGAAGCACCTCAGGGCTTCTCGCTGACGTTACGAACGACAGGGGAGCTGCGATCCTTGTCGTGACATTCGTCATCGTCAGGTCTTGTTGATCTAATCTGGTGGGGTTCGGCAGGTTTTCTGTCGGGCCCCACCTGTTGCGTTCCCGAGAGGCGCGCGGCGCGCTGCCCGCAAGCGGCGGCTGACGTCGCGCGGCGCGCTTCCCGGGAAGGCAACGAAGGGGAGGCTTCATGGAGGACTACACGTTTGCGGACGCGTTGACGGGCAACGCGGTCACGTTCGACTACCAGACGGGCGAGGCGCGCCTGGCGCGTCGCGCGGAGGGCGAGGAGCTGCCCGCGTGCACGACGCTCTTCTTCCCGGGCTGCTCGTTCATCAACTACGCGATGCCGCTCGTGGCGGCGGTGTACGACACGCTCAAGTCGTCCGGCGCGGTCGACGGCATCTCGCTTCTGTGCTGCGGCAAGATCCTGTCCTACGAGCCCGACGGCGACGAGGTGCGCGCGGGCTTCGAGGCCCAGCTGCGCGACCACCTCGCGAAGAGCGCGATCTCGCGCATCGTGGCGGCGTGCCCGAACTGCGTGACCGCGCTGCGCCAGGCGCTTTCGGGCGATGAGCGCGTGGAGGGCGTCGAGATCGTGGCCCTGCCGCAGGTGCTGGCCGACCTGGGCTACCGCATCGACCGCGCCACCGTGGCCGAGCAGGTGAAGGGCGACGCCTCCGCGCCCGTGCTCCTCTGCACGCACGACTCGTGCCCCGACCGCGCCACCGGCGAGTTCGCCCGCGGCCTGCGCGCGCTTCTGCCCGAGGGGCTCTTCGCCGAGCCCGAGCACGCGCGCTCCCGCTCGCTGTGCTGCGGGTCGCTCCCGCGCGCGGCGGGCAAGTTCGAGGCGGCTGACAAGTGCGCGCGCCGAAACGGCGAGGAGGCGCTCGCGGTGGGCGCCGACGCCATCGTCACGGCGTGCATGAGCTGCACGTTCCAGCTGAACATGGCGCAGAGCTCCGTGCAGGTGGTGCACTTCCTCGAGCTTCTCTACGCGTGGCGCGTCAACTGGGCGACCGTGGGCGCGTGGATGAAGCTGCGCTTTTTGTTCGACGACACCATGGGCGTGGTCGAGGACGAGGGAAGCGGCCGCGCCTTCAAGGGCCTGGGGAGGTAGCGCCATGACACGGGAACGCAAGAGGACCAACTGCCACTTCTGCGGCTACTGCTGCGCCTTCACGGCGACGGTGGACGAGGACGGGCGCGTGGTCGACCTCGAGCCCGACCCCACGCGCTACCCGTACGACCCGCAGGTCCTGGCGGGGTGCCGCCGCTGGCGCATGAACCTCGACGTGCTCGACGGGGCCGACCGCGTGAACTACCCGCTGCGCCGGGTGGGGGAGCGCGGCGCGAACCAATGGGAGCGCGTGAGCTGGGACGAGGCGATCGCCGACATCGCGGCGCGCTTGAAGGCGCTCGCCGCCGCGCACGGCCCGGGCACGCTCGCGTCCATGATCGGCGGGCCGCACACGTCGTTCTGGCCGCTGCACCGCTTCATGACGTTGTTCGGCTCGCCGAACAACATGGGGATCGGGCAGATCTGCTGGAACCCGCGCATCTGGATGGACGTGCTCACCTTCGGCTGGACGGTGGAGGCCGACATCCGGCCCGAGACGGGCTGCGTGCTCATCTGGGGCACGAACCCGGCCGAGTCCGACAACTCGCTGTTCTGGCGCAGTCTCCTTTACATCGGCAAGTCCGAGGACACCGCCCTCGTGGTCATCGACCCGCGCTTCACGCGCACGGCGCGCGCGGCCGATCTGTGGCTCGCCCCGCGCCCCGGCACCGACTGCGTGCTCGCGCTCGGGCTTTTGAACGTCATCATCGCGGAGGATTTGGTGGACCGCGCGTTCGTGGACGCGTGGTGCTACGGCTTCGACGAGCTGGCCGCGCACGTGGCGCGCTTCACGCCTGAGTACGCGGAGGGCGTCTGCGACGTGCCGGCCGCCGACATCGTGCGCGCGGCGCGCCTGTTCGCGGGCCCGCGCGGCGAGGGGGCCTACCCCTCGGCGCTCGTGTCGGGCCGCGGCATCGACCAGGTGGGGCGCTCGGTGGCGCCGACGCACCGCGCCATCTGCTGTTTGCGTGCCATCACGGGCAACGTGGATCGGCCGGGCGCATGCGTGCTCGCCGAGGGGAGCGACTTCATCCCCGAGGTCGACCTCGAGCTCACGCTCGAGCACGCCGACGAGCTCTCCGCGCGCTGCCTGAACACGCCGCACACGCCCCTGCAGTGCTACGAGGGCTACGCGCACGTCGCCGCGCTCACCGAGCGCCTCGGGCGCAAGCTCCCGGCGCGCTACCTGACCTCAGCCCACCCCGACCTGGTGCTCTCAGCCATGGAGACCGGCGAGCCCTACCCGGTGCGCGCGCTTGTCGTGGAGGCCACGAACCCCCTGCTCACCTACGCCGACACGCACCGCGTGTTCGACGCGCTCATGGGGCTCGACCTCATCGTGGTGCTCGACTACTACCTGACCTCCACGGCCTCCATCGCCGACTACGTGCTGCCGGCGGCGGGCGCGATCGAGCGCTCGCTCTTCCAGGCGCACGGCGGCGTGGCCAACATGGCCTACGGCGGCCCGAAGGCGACGGACCCCTACTACGAGCGCAAGAGCGACTACGAGATCTTCCGCCTGCTCGGCTGCGCGCTCGGGCAAGAGGAGTCCTGGCCCGACGAGACGTTCGAGGACGCCATCGCGCGCACGCTCGCGCCGACGGGCATGGACTGGGACACGTACTGCCTGCTGGGCCTGTGCTATGTGCCGCCCGCCTACGAGAAGCACCTCATCCCCGGCGCCGACGGCGCCCCGCAGGGCTTCGCCACCACGACGGGCAAGATCGAGCTCGCGAGCGTCGCGCTCGAGGAGCTCGGCGGGCCGCGCCTGCCCGAGCCGGGCGAGCCGCGCCGCCTGTGCAGCCCTGAGTTCGTCGCCGCGCACGAGGCGCAGGGCTGGACGCACCTGACGCTCACCACGGGCGCGCGCAAGCAGCCCTACAACGCCTCCATGTACTTCAACAACCGCGCCTTCCGCGAGAAGGCGCCCTACCCGGTGGTGGAGATGAGCGAGGCCACGGCGCGCGACCTGGGGATCGAGAAGGGTGATTGCGTGGTCGTGGCGACGGATCAAGGCGAGGCGCGCTTCGTGGCTGATACAATACGTATGCGCGATGGTCTACTAAATGCGGACTACGGATGGTGGCATCCCGAGTGGACGCCGGGCGCGCCTGCGTTCGGCGGCATGTGGGAGTCCAACATCAACTGCCTGACCTCGTGCTCGCTCGACCAAGGCGAGCCCATGATCGGCACGTGGTCCTACAACGCGATCGACTGCATGATAAGGAAGGACGACGCGCGCCTGAGCTGGCAGCCCGGCTTCACGCCGGAGGATGCCGCTTGCGGGGCGCAGCGTCTCGAGGATTAAGGAGCATAGCAAGTGGCAGAGAAAAAGCAAGCGCTGCTGGTGTTCAGCAAGCCGCCCATCCCGGGCATGGTGAAGACGCGCCTGACCGTGAAGCACGGCGGCTTTTTGACCGACGAGCAGGCCGCCGAGTTCTTCAGGCGCAGCCTGTACGACGTGTGCGAGGCGTCCATGCACGCGCTCATCGAGATGCAGCGCGCCAACGACGCGCTCGTGGAGGCCGACCCCACCGCCGACAAGATCACCTACGACTTCTTCGTGTCCACCACGCCGGCCAAGAACGTCGAGCTCATGAAGGAGACGTTCGACGCCATCGGCCCGTGGCCCATGGAGATCCACTACCTGACCGACGCGGGCGCCACGTTCGACGACCACTTCGACGACGCCTTCAAGCAGATCTTCGACCTGGGCTACGAGCACATCGTGTCCGTGGGCGGCGACATCCCCACCATGCCGAAGTCGCACATCACGCAGGCGTTCCAGTGGCTCGACTACTTCCAGTCGCTCGGCACGCCGGGCTTCGTGCAGGCGCCGTGCCAGGAGTGCGGCACGTCGCTCGTGGGCTTCAGCTACAACACGCCCATCAACCACCAGGGCGTGTACTACAACCTCGACGGCAAGCCGGCGCTCGACGCCTACATGGAGAAGACCGAGGCGGCAAACATCCCCACGGCGTACTTCTCGCCCGTGGCCGACATCGACGAGAAGACCGACCTCGCGCACGCCATCTCGTGCATGAACGCCATCAAGCAGGCGGCGAAGTTCCAGAACGAGCTCTTCGTGCCGCAGCGCGTGCTCGACTGGGTGAACATCATGGGCATCCGCGTGTCCACGCCGCCCAACGACGAGCACGACCCGCGCCAGTACATCGACGAATAGGCTCCGCTTGGCCTGAAAGAACAGGCGAAACGGCTCGACGCCGCGGCTTCGTGCGCCAACCTGTGGCGAGTGCTTTGTTGAGAGGACAAGGAACAGCAAGTTGAAACTACTTCACAAAACCGGGGCCCTGTGCCCGACGTGCTTGAAGGAGCTGCCGGCCGAGGTGTACGCCGACGAGGCGGGCGTGGTGTGGATGGGCCGCACCTGCCCCGAGCACGGGCGGCTCGACACGCGCATGTGGCCCGACGCCGCGCACTACGAGTGGCTGCGCTCCGAGGCATTTCCCAAGACCAAGCCGGTGAACACCGAGCCCGTCAAGGGGCCGTGCCCGTTCGGCTGCGGCACGTGCGCGCGCCACGAGCGCCGCGGCACGCTGCTCGAGATCGAGGTCACGCGCAACTGCAACCTGCGCTGCCCCGTGTGCTTCGCGAGCGCCGAGGGCGGGGAGGACGACCCCACGCTCGAGGAGATCTCGGCGATGTACGACGTCATCGCGCGCGCGGTGGGGACCGACGGCGCCGTGCAGATCACGGGCGGCGAGCCCACGTGCCGCAAGGATCTGGTCGACATTATCTACCAGGGGCGAGAGAAGGGCTTCTGGGGCATCGAGGTCAACACGAACGGCCTGGTCATCGCCAACCGGGAAGGGTATCTGGAAGACCTCGTGGGCGCGGGCCTCACGGGCGTGTACCTGTCGTTCGACGGCCTGACCGGCGACGTGTACGAGGCCACGTGCGGGCGCGACATCCTCGACATGAAGCTGCGCGCCATCGAGCGCTGCCGCGAGGTGGGCATCCAGGTGGTGCTCTCCGTGGCGGTGGTCGCGGGCGTGAACGACGGCCAGCTCGGCGACCTTCTGCGCTTCGCGCTCGAGAACTCCGACGTGGTCGCGGGGCTGGCCCTGCAGCCGGCGTTCACCTCGGGCCGCTTCGACGCCGAGCGCGCCCTGCCCATGAGCGCGGGCGACGTGATCTTCTCGCTGGCCGAGCAGTCCGACGGGCTGCTCGAGGTGCGCGACATCTGGCCTTTGGGCTGCTCGAACCCGCTGTGCGACACAGGCGTCTTCCTGGTGAAGAGCGACGACGCGGAGCACGGGAGCGGCTTCTACCCGGCCACGCGCCGCATGACCATGGAGGAGTACGCAGAGGGCTACAGCCCCGACTCCCCGCAGGGCTCGGTGTTCCAGGACATCCTGTACAAGAAGGGCGTCGAGGTGAAGACGGGCCTGTCGGTCATCATCATGAACTACATGGACGCGGTGTCGATGGACACGCAGCGTCTGCGCGAGTGCTCGATGATGGTGACGGTGCCCGACGGCCGCGCCATCCCGTTCTGCTCCTACCACCTGACGGACGCCGCCGGCAAGCGCGTGTACCCGCCCTGGTGCAAGGAGGAGCTGCGCGGGGTGGGGGACCGGCACTAGGGGACTGGCACTAGGGCCGGTGCGAACGTGAGCGCGCCCGGGGGCCGCGGAGAGGCGCGGCGCTCGGGCTTCGACCCGCCGCCTGGGGCGGCAGGGCCTCGGCGGCGCAACGGCAGGAATTCGACGGCAGAGCGACGAGACGAGAGGCGCTATGGACAAAAACGAGCAGAAGGCGCTGTGGGACGCGCAAGACATCGCGAGCGAGACCGCCTACGCGGTGACCAACGACCCGACCCGCTGCGTGCAGTGCGGCCTGTGCGTGGCGTTCTGCCCGTGCGACGTGCTGGAGCTTGACGAGGAGGGCTACCCCTACGCGGCGCACATCGACAATTGCGTGGGCTGCACCACGTGCGCGGGGAACTGCCCGCAGCGCGCGCTTCTGGTGGAGGCGCAGGGCGACGCCACCTTCGACCCGCTCGCCGACGAGCCGCGCGCCGAGCCGATCTCCGACGAGCTGCGCGCGCAGTACGCGGAGTGGCAGCGCGTCATCATGGAGAAGCTCGGGCTGCGCTGGCAGCCGGTGGCGGTGAGCCTCATCGACAAGGACGAGCCTCTGCCCGAGGCCCCTCTGCCGCCTGAGAACCTGCGCTTCTGCCAGGCCATGATGGCCGCGCGCCGCGGCACGTCCATCCTCATGCCGCCGTATCGCCACGCCTGCCCCGACGGCACGTCCATCTTCGGCATGACCGGCGTGCCCGAGAAGCTGGCCACGGGCGAGATCTACGTGCTGTTCCACAAGCTGGTGAACGCGGAGGCCGCGGCGCGCATGGTGGCCGAGCGCCCCACGCTCGAGCCGAAGAGCCGCCGCGCCACCTACGTGGCGCCGCTCGACAAGACGGTGCGCGAGCCCGAGGTGGTGGTGTTCACGGGAACGCCCGAGCAGATGATGTGGCTGTGCATGTCCATGAGCTACTACACGGGCCACCGCTTCGACTTCCACGCGAGCGGCTACAACTCCATGTGCGTGGAGGCGGTGCTCTACCCCCTGCTCGAGCAGCAGCCCAACATCACGTTCGGCTGCTACGGCTGCCGCGCGGCCACCGACCTGAGCGAGGACATGATGTTCATGGGCGTGCCCACCGCGGTGCTCCCCACGGTGGTCAAGGGCCTGACCGAGCTGGCGAAGAAGTCCATCCCGCACTCCCGCATGAAGATCTACGTCCCGCCCATCATGTAGCGCCTCGTCCCGCGCGTCCTAGCGGGTGCGCGGGGCGTTCCCGGCAGGGATTTGGCGGCGATGCCTGCCGGCTTCGCCGCGAACCGTGAGGTGTTTCACGTGAAACATCAGTTTGCGTTTCGCGCATGCGGACGACTTGAGTGATTGGTGAGGCTTTATGGCATCTGGGCAGCTTTTCACGTTGCGCCCCGCCGAAGAGCGGGATCGCGCCTACCTTGACTCGTACACCTACGCCGAGGGCATGGACTACCTGCCCTCGCTCGAGAACGTGACGGTGGCGGCGAACGACGCCGACGAGCCGGTGGGCTTCATCCGCATCGCGCAGGGCGCCAACGGGTTCGCGCACGTGAACCCCGTGGTGGTGTACGAGAGCTGGCGCGGGCACGCCGTGGGGCGCGCGCTCGTGGACGACGCGCAGCGCACGTTCGGCGAGCTGCGGCTCGTGGCGCGCGGCGCGTCGAAGCCGTTCTACGACGCGCTGGGCTTTACGTGCTGCGCGTGGGACGAGGTGGACGTGAGCGTCACCGAGGACTGCGACGGCTGCCCTCTGAGCGACGAGTGCAACCCCCAGCCCATGCGCCGCGCAGCCATCCCCACCCGCCCCTAAGCTCCCAAGAAGAGGCGCTTCCGCTTTCCCTGTCATCCTGAGCGGAGCGCCCGTAGGGCGCGGAGTCGAAGGATCTGGCCGTGAGCAGATTGCGCCGCGCGCGGCGCCCAGATTAGAGCGCGGTGCCGCGCGTGGGGGTGTAGAGCCTGCTGAGGTCGACGCCCTCGAGTTCGAGCAGCGCGCGTTTGACGCCGAGCCCGCCCGCATAGCCGGTGAGGCTGCCGTCGGCCCCCACCACGCGGTGACAGGGCACGATGATGGAGATGGGGTTGTGCCCGACGGCGCCGCCGACGGCGAGTGGGGCGGTGCGCACGCCGCCGCGCTGCGCGGTGATGAGGCGGGCGATCTCGCCGTACGTGGTGAGCTCGCCGTAGGGGATGGAGCGCAGAACCGCCCACACCTCCTGCTGGAAGTTGGTGCCCGCGGGGGCGAGGGGGAGGTCGATCTCGGGACGCGCGCCCGCGAAGTACGCCTTAAGCCACGCCTCGGCGCGCTCGAGCACCTCGCAGGTCCCCTCCATGTGATCGCCCAGCGTACGGCCGTGGTACTTCTGCCCCTCGATCCAGAGGCCCGTGAGCCCCTCGGCGCTCGCGGCGAGCGAGAGCTCCCCGACGGGGGAGCCGACCTTCTTGACGAGCGTGACGGATGCGCCTTCCTGTTCCATGGTTCTCTTCCTTCCGCTAGAGGCGCTGCGCGGCGGCGTAGGCGCCGTGCTGCACGCAGAGCAGGCTGTCGTAGGGGGTGAGCTGCCCGCGCTCGTCGCGCGGCGCCCGCGTGCCCGCGCGTGTGATGGTGCCGACCGCCAGCAGGTGGTCGCCCGCCTCCTGGATGCTCTCGATCACGCCGACCTCCCACGAGTAGCTGTGCAGAGGGACGGGTACGAGGTCCGTGCGCCCAGTGTCCTCGGCGGCGGCTTCGCCCGGCGCGGCGGGTGCGAACGTCGAACGTGCGGCAGCCGCCGTGTCGGTCTCGGCTTTCCCGCCCTCAGCGTTTCCGCCGTCATCGCTCGGCGCGGCGGGACTCGCGCTCACCAGCGCGTGTGCCACGGCAGCCCCCTTGTCCACGAGGCGCCCGGTGTTGCCGCCGCAGAACTCCACGAGGCGCACGCCCTCCGCGTCCGCGGGGGGCACGGCCAGCGAGAAGCGCCCCGTCGCGCGGATGATGCCCATGGTGTGGGACTTCGCGCGCAGGGCGAACGCCACCATGGCGGGGTTGTGCGAGACGGGCGTCACCCAGATGACGGTGGCGAAGCATATCTCGCCTGCGTCTGACCGCGCTCCCACGAGCACGGCGGGGCGCGGGTCCTGCAGCGCGGCGACGTCGCGGCCGTCTACCAGCTCGAAGTCAAGGGGGTTTGGGTCAGCGTGTCTCATGGCGTGTCCTTTCGAGGGGTTCCTCGCGTGAAGAAGGGCGCGCACCTGCGTCTGCAGCTGCGCGCCCTTGTCGGAGTTGCGAGGCTCATGGTGCCGCAGGCGCGGGTGCTACGAGCGCCGCGTTCGCGGAGCCCGCGTCGCCCGGCGTTCGCGCGTTACTCGGCGTCCTGCTCGGCGGCGCCGTGGGAGCACACGGGCGCGTCGGGCAGGTCGATGCCGAGCGCGTACGCCGCCTGGCCGCGCAGCTCCTCGAGCGTGAGCTCGTAGCAGGCCAGCGCGTCAATCCAGCGGCGCAGGCAGCGGTAGCCCTTGTCCGTGAGCGTGAACAGGCGCTTCGCCGAGCCTTCGGCGGGCGTGTCCCACTTGGAGGTCACGAGCCCCGCCTCCTCCATGCGCTTGAGCGCGCGGTAGATGCCGGTGGCGTCGGGCTTCTTGCCGCCGAACATCGGCGAGTTCGCCGCCTGCTGCACGATGATGTAGCCGTGCATGGGCTCCTGGTTCTGGGCGAGCAGGGTGAGGATGGTGGGCTGGGACAGGCGGTTCAGCGACTTGCCCAGCTCAGCGCACTCTTTCAGGTCTTCGTCGGACTGCGGGTGGCAGCTGCTCCACATGGGTGGGACCTCTTTCTCCTAGGTCGTGGTCTTGAACACGCTTACATCATCCCATAACTATTTTCACGATACAAATATTTTCCGAGAAGGAAAGAAGGAATCCGCAACTGCGGCCTGCCGTTCGCGCCCCGGCCGATCCAGCGAGAGAGGGCACCACCCGACTCCAGCCGCCTCCGCGGGAAAGGGCCGTCGCTGCGGAGTCGGCCGCCGTTGCAGGGGAGGGGAATTCGCCGACGTGAACGTGGATATAGCGAGGGGTGGCGCGGTGCTCGCGAAAGTTGCCCTACAATAGCGGGAGCGCTTTTCGCTTCACCCGAGCGCCGAGCGCCCGGAGAAGGGCACCCGGGCAAAAGCACCCGGGCAAGAGTGCCTGGGAGACGCCGGGGGAACGCCTGGAGGTAAGGAGGCTCGCCATGTGCGGCATTGTGGGATATACGGGAGCTGACGCAGCTCAGGGGATTCTGATCGAGGGGCTCACGCGCCTCGAGTATCGCGGGTACGACTCGGCGGGCGTGGCTGTCCAAGACGGCGGGAAGCTCCAGGTCGTGTGCCGCAAGGGCAAGGTGAGCGGGCTGGCGCACACGCTGTCGCACTTCGACTTCACGGGCACGTGCGGCATCGGGCACACGCGCTGGGCCACCCACGGGCGCCCCTCCGAGGTGAACGCGCATCCGCACACCTCGTGCAAGGGCGACATCGCGGTGGTCCACAACGGCATCATCGAGAACTTCGCGGAGCTGCGCGAGGAGCTCGAGGGCCGCGGGCACGTCTTCGCCAGCGAGACCGACACCGAGGTGGTGGCGCACCTGGTGGAGGAGGCGTACGCGCGCGGCGCGGCGCGCGCGGCGGAGGGCAGGGAGCCTGCGGGCGGAAGCGTGCTCGTGGAGGCCGTGGTGGAGGCGGCGTCGCGGCTCGTGGGCGCGTACGGCCTGGCCGTGGTGTGCGAGCAGGAGCCGGGCGTCATCGCCGTCACGCGCAAGGACTCGCCCATCGTGGTGGGGCGCGGCGCGCGCGGCAGCTACGTGGCCTCCGACATCATCGCCATGATCGACGCCACGCGCGACGTGGTGGTGCTCGCCGACGGGCAGGTGGCGCTGCTCACACCCGAGGACGTCAGCTTCTTCGACGAGAGCGGCTCTTCGATCGAGCCGCACGTCACGCACGTCGACTGGGACGTGGACATGGCGGAGAAGGGCGGCTACCCCGACTTCATGCTGAAGGAGATCCACGAGCAGCCGCGCGTCGTCCGCGACACGCTGGCGGGCCGCCTGACGGCGGGCGCGCTCACCATCGACGAGCTCGACATGACCGCCGAGGAGCTCGACCTCGTCGACCGCGTCTACGTGATCGCCTGCGGCACGAGCTACCATGCCGGGCTCATCGCGAAGAACCTGATCGAGGGCTGGGCGCGCATCCCCTGCGAGGTGGAGGTGGCCAGCGAGTTCCGCTACCGTAACCCCATCATCACGCCCACCACGCTCGTGGTGGCGGTGAGCCAGTCGGGCGAGACGGCCGACACGCTCGCGGCCATCCGCGACGCGCGCGTGAAGGGCGCCAAGGTGTTCGGCATCACGAACGTGGTGGGGAGCCCCGTGGCGCGCGAGAGCGACGGCGTGATCTACACGAAGGCCAACAAGGAGATCGCCGTGGCCTCCACGAAGAGCTTCCTCGGCCAGGTGGTGAGCCTCACGCTGCTCGCGCTCCTGCTAGCGCAGAGCAAGGGCAAGCTCAAGACCGCGCAGATCCGCCTGCTGTTCCGCGAGCTGGCCGACACCGCCGAGCAGGTGGAGCGCATCCTCGTCGAGTGCGCGCCCGAGGTGGAGGCGGCGGCGCTCGCGTGCAAGGACGCCGCGAGCGCGCTGTTCATCGGGCGCGGCATGGGTGCGGCCATCAGCTACGAGGGCGCGCTCAAGCTCAAGGAGATCAGCTATCTGCACGCCGAGGCGTACGCGGCCGGCGAGATGAAGCACGGCCCCATCGCGCTCATCGACGAGGGCTTCCCCGTGATCGCCATCGCCACGAAGAGCCCGGTGTACGACAAGGTGGTGTCGAACCTGCAGGAGTCCAAGGCGCGCGGGGCCATGGTGGTGGCCATCGCCACCGAGGGCGACGAGGACATCCGCGCGCACGCCGACCACGTGATCTACATCCCGAAGGTCCGCGACGCGTTCTCCGCCATCACGGCGAGCGTCCCTTTGCAGCTGTTCGCCCGCGCCATCGCCCTCGCGCGCGGCTGCGACGTCGACCAGCCTCGCAACCTCGCCAAGAGCGTGACGGTAGAGTAGGCGGCAGGGCAGGCTCGTACGTTTTGTTTGATGCCGTTGGGGAAAAGGAAAGTTTTGCACGTTAGAGCAAGATCCATGCTGCTACAATAACCTCTTGACTTGACGGCGTAAGTCCTCTGCGTTGGCAGCGCCTTCTTTTATGAAGGAGGTGATTGCCCATGGAGCTTGCTATCGAAGTGGTGAGGCTGGCAACTGCGTTGCTCGGCCTCGTTACAGCGGTGGTGGTACTTCTGTCCAAAGCGCGAGGTATCGTTCGGAAAGGGAAAGGCCGCAAGTAGCAGCTTGCGGCCCAGTACCAACAACGGCGCTGCCTGACCCACATGCGAGGCAGCCGTCGAGTCGTATTATAGCAACCCCCGCGAGGAGATTTCAAGGCAGGCTATGGCGCGAAGCAAGAAAGCACAGAAGACGGTTGACGGCGTGCTCGGCATGCAAGGGGTCGAGGGTCAGGTGGGCCTCGGCGTCGATATCGTGGAGATCGAGCGCGTGCGGCGCATCCTCGCCCGCACGCCGTCGTTCGCCCGCCGCGTGTTCTCCGAGACCGAGCAGGCGTACTGCGACGGCAAGGCCGATCCCGCGGTGCATTACGCCACGCGCTTCGCGGCGAAGGAGGCCGTGGTGAAGGCGCTCGGCACGGGGTTCGCGGAGGGCGTGGGCGTGTGCGACATCGAGGTGCGCCGCACGTCGAAGGGGCGCCCCTACGTGGTGCTCACCGGGCGCGCGCGCGAGGTGGCGCGCGAGCAGGGCGTGCGCGAGATCCCGCTGTCGTTGTCGTTCACGCACGCCGAGGCCGTGGCCTGCGCCATGGCCATCACCGAGGACGCGGTGAGCGCGGCGAAGAAGCGCGTCGACCCCATGGAGGAGCTCGCCGCCCAGTTCAAGGAGGCCCGGGCCCTGCTCGACGACCTCCCCGCGACAGGCGCCGCTGCAACCTCCGAGGGCGCTGTGGGCGCCGAGGGCGAGGGGGCTGCGGGCGCTGCGAGCGCCGCCGCCCCCAAGCCCAAAGTGCTCCAAGGCAAGCTGCTGTAGGGAAGGGGCGCGTCCTTGTCGCGTCCTTGTCGCGGCATCTGCCCTATCATAAGAACACTTGTTTTCTTTTTAGGAGAGGCATACAATAATCCTGAGGAACAGGTTCATGCGAAGACGCCTTCGGATCCGGTCGTTTTTGTCGCAGGGGAGGCTCCTTGGAAGATTTGTCCATGCGCTATTATGAAAAGACGCGGCACCAGTCGCTCTACTACATCACTTCTATCTCGAATGCGCCGTCCATAGCGCGAAACGGCATCCTCTCCCATGATCTTGCTGACCGGGTTCCGCATCGGGACATATCGATGCAAGAGGTTCAGCACAGGCGAGACCAGGTCGAGGTCGTGAAGGGCGTCACCCGGCTTCACCAGTACGCTAATCTTTACTTTGACGCGCGAAATCCCATGATGTATGCACGGCGAAGCGAAAGAGAGGATCTTTGCGTTCTCTGCGTCAGCTATGACGTTCTCGAACTGGGCGGAACGGTCGTCTCCGACAGGAACGCCTCGTCGAGTTATGTGCGTTTCTACAGCCCGGACGATGCGGTCGATCACCTCGACTTCGCCAAGGTATTCGCCAGGGATTGGAATGCCAACGATGCGATTTCCTATTATGATGGGAAGTCGAAGAAATGCGCCGAGGTGCTGGTGTGGGAGAGGGTCCCTCCGAGCTGCATCGTGGGCGCCCTCGTGTGCAGCCGCGATGCGGCTGCGAAGCTCAGTGCGCTTTTGCGCGAAGGGGAAGCTGACCTTCCCGTCGAAGTTTATCCGGACGTATTCTTTGCCTGAGGCTTTTCGGAGGCTAGTATGAGAGTTCTCATTGGGGACATGTTCAAAAGCTCGGCGGACACCCTCGTCAACACGGTCAACTGCGTGGGCGTCATGGGCAAGGGGATCGCGCAAATCTTCAAGGACAGATATCCGGATAACTACAGGGACTATCGGCTGCGATGTCGAAACGGCGAGGTGAGGCCGGGTGAGCCCTATCTCTTTACGGACCTTTTGGGTACGTCGGTAATCAACTTCCCCACGAAAGATCATTGGCGGTCACCCTCTCGGTTGTCGTATATCGAGAAGGGCCTTGACTGGTTTGCGGGCAATTGCGAGAGGCTGGGCGTCAGGTCGGTGGCGTTTCCTCCGCTCGGATGCGGAAACGGGGGCCTCGACTGGGAGGACGTGGGGCCTCTGATGTTTCAGAAGCTGAAGGACCTTCCCGTTGAGATCGAGATTTATGCTCCGTACGGAACGCCGGACGAGCAGCTCTCGGACGAGTTCCTCTCGAAGGGCGCCGGCTTGGGGGAGAAGGCCGGACGAATGCGGATGCGGTACAACGACGCATGGGACCTCATCCTCTACGTCATCAGATCGCTTGACTCTGATCCGCTGTCCTTGCCGGTGGGACGCACCGTATACCAGAAGATCTGCTATGTGTTGACGAGGTCCGGCGTGTCGACAGGGTTCACGTTCGCGCGCGGCGACTATGGACCCTACTCGCTTGAGGCGAAGGAATCCTTGGCGGTCATAGCCAACAGGAACCTCATCAAGGAGGAGGTTCAGGGCAGGTTGATAAGGATGACGGTCGATCCCTCCTTCGCATTCGACGAGGGGAAGTTCAGCGTTGAGGACATGGGCGCCGCGATGGCAACGGTGGACCTCTTCAGCCGCTTCAGCGACACCCGCCAAGCCGAAGAGTTCTCTACGCTCATGTTCGCCTATGACGAGCTGGCGCGTAGCCAGGGAAAAGCGCATGCCTCGATTTGCGAGCAGGACGTGATCGGCTCCGTTGTCGAATGGAAGCCCCATTGGAATACGGCTGAGCAAAAACGGGTTCTCGCTTCGGAACTGTTTTACCTGACGGCGTTTCGGTGGACTGACGTCTCGGGTTTGACCTACGTTCCCGATGATATTTTCTAGTGCTTGATCACCGCCAGCTCAAGGAGGCTCGGACCCTGCGCGACGATTTTCTCCTGAGAGCCCCTCACTCTTCTGCGAAGGTGGCGCCCCAGCCTCATATGCGTTAGTTGTGTCAGGAAAAGATCATTTCGCCGATCGTGCCTTCTCAGGCACCCCTTTATGTTGTATAAATACAACCTAGTGATGGCGGCAGTTGGCGGATGACCGAGGCCGTCTTTTCTATTGCCCTGTATGTTGCATATACGCAACATACAGGGCGAGGTGGATGGCAGGGGGGCTGCCGAAGCTTTCGGCGTGCGGGAAGAGGCGGAGGAGGTTGGTTCTGGCGGAGACGCTTTCACCCAGGCGGCGGGGCGGCAGCTCGGCGGCGCGCATGCCCGCGTGGTACGTGGCGCGCGTGCGCGAGGGGAGCGAGGAGACGGCGGCACGCGACTGCCGCAAGCTTGTTGACTCCGGCTTGCTGCACGACTGCTTCGTGCCGCGCGTGCAGTTCATGCAGAAGCGCCAGGGCGAGTGGCACCTGGTGGAGCGGCTTCTGTACCCCGGCTACGTGTTCGCCATCGCAAGTGACCCGCGTGGGCTCGACCGACGCCTCGGCGCGCTGTCGTTTCCCGTCCATCTGGTAGGGCGGCAGGAGCGCTCGTACGTGCCGCTCGCGACGGGTGAGCAGCGCTGGTTTGAGGCGGTGCTCGACGAGGGCCGCATGCTGCGGACGAGCGCGGGCGTCATCGAGGACGGCGTCCTCGTCGTGCGCGAGGGGCCGCTGCGCGGCTTCGAGCAGCGCGTCAAGAAGCTCAACCGGCACAAGGCGCTTGCGCTGGTGCAGGTTGACATGCCCGACCGCGCGGTGCTCTTGCGCGCGGGGCTCGCGGTGACGAGCCGCACCTAAAGGCGGCGTGCCCGCCAGGCAGCTTGTTGCGCGCAGACCAGCTGGGAGGCCGGCCTGCGCGCAGGAAACTGCGCCGAACATACCCGGATGCCCTGAACAGCGTCGCGCTCGACGCTCGTTGGCGTCAGGGGAGTGAATGCGTTTTCGATTGAGCGAGCCGAGAGGTCAGGGGCGAAGCCATGCCGGAAATCAGGTCGAAGTGGTACGTGATCCAGGTGCGCACGGGCCACGAGGAGCGTGCGCGCGCCCTCATCAGCCAAGCTGCTGCCCAGGCCGCGGAAGGCGGGCTCTTTCTCGCTGCGGATGCTGCGGATGCCGCGGGCGTTGCGAGCGCCGTGGGTTTCGAAGGCGCTGCGAGCGCCGCGGGTCTTAAGGAGGCTGCAAGTGGCCTGCGCGCGGCGAGCGCCGCGGGCATCCTGCGAGAGTGCTTCGTGCCCAAGGCGTGCGTGGCGCAGAAGGTCGACGGCAAGTGGATCCCCTGCGAGAGGGTGCTGCTGCCCGGCTACCTGATCGCCGTGACCGCGCGGGCTGACCAGCTTGAGCCGGTGCTCAGGCGCGTGCCTGACCTCACGCGCATCCTCGGAAACGACAACGCATTCACTCCCCTCGACGCAAGCGAGGTGGCGTGGCTCGAGGCGTCAACCTCCCAGTCCGATCGCGTCGTGGAGATGTCGGAGGGCTGCCTGGAAGGCGGCAGGCTGAGGATCACCAGCGGCCCCCTCTTGGGGAAGGAGGCCTGGGTGCGGAAGGTGAACCACCGCAAGAAGGTGGCGTACTTGGAGATGCAGATGTTCGGCAGGACGATAAAAGCCCAGCTAGGCCTGAAAGTGAAAAGAAAAAGGGTTTGAAGCGAAGTTTCATAATCGAAGACGGGGCGAGGGACGCGGGAGATGATGTGGTGACAGGTGTTCACATGGATTCATCTGTACCGTTTATAGTACAGTTTATCGCAATGGAAGCGTTTCTCATTCCTCGCTTATCTGCGGAAGACCCTCGTTCTGGCCTCTCCTGTTTGCTAGGTCAATTGGCCCAGCGGATCGCGAGGGTTCGCGCATGAGCCTCGCCGCGCAGATCGAGGACGCCTGCGTCACTCCCGAGGAGCGCAGGGCCGCGGCCGCGGTGGACGCGGCCGGCAAGCACGAGCCCGGCCTCCGCGAGAGGGGCATCCCCGCCGACGTGCTGGAGAGGCTCTTGCCTGGCGACGACGTGCTGGTGCTCGAGGAGCCCGAGGTCGCGGGCGGGCTCGGGTACCGATTCGTCAAGAGGGCGTTCGACGTGTGCGCGTGCGGGCTGGCGCTCGCCGTGCTCGCCCTCCCCATGGCCGCGATGGCGGTCAAGGTCAGGTCGGAGTCCCCGGGGTCGGTCATCTACGCGCAGGAGCGCGTGGGGAGGGGCGGGAAGCCGTTCAAGGTCTACAAGTTCCGCTCCATGTACGTCGACGCCGAGGCGCGCGGCGCTCGCTGGGCGGCGGACGGCGACCCGCGCGTCACGCCCTTCGGCCGCTGGATGCGCGACCACCGCCTAGACGAGCTGCCCCAGCTCTGGAACGTCGTCAGGGGCGACATGTCCCTCATAGGCCCGCGCCCGGAGCGCCCCGCCTTCTGCGAGGCGTTCGAGGAGAGGATCGTGGGCTGGCACTACAGGACGAAGGTGCGCCCGGGACTCTCGGGCCTCGCTCAGGTGAGCGGCGGCTACGACCTGCTGCCCGCCGAGAAGGTTCTCTACGACATGGAGTACATCGAGAACAGGAGCATACGCTTGGATTTGAATCTCATGTTTTGCACGCTGGGCGTGCTGCGTACCGGAGAAGGCGCGAAATGAGCAAGGCGCAGAAGACGCGCGTCCTCTTCCTCATCCACACCCTTGGCGGCGGCGGTGCCGAGAAGGCGCTCGTCAACCTCGTCCGTGCTCTTCCGCGCGACAGGTTCGACATCACGGTCGAGACGGTCATCGACACGGGGAGGTACAGATCCGAGTTGCCCAGCTGGGTGCGCTACGAGACCGCGTTGAGCATCCCGCTCGTCAGCAAGGGGGAGAGCGGCGACGGCTCGGGCTCGCTTCTCGCGAATCCGGGGCCGCTCAGGGTCCTGGCCGCCAAGGCCTACGCCTCCGCGCTTCGCCTCGCCTCCGCGCGGACGCTGTACAGGCACATCGTCAAAGACGGCTACGACGTGGAGGTTGCCTTTCTGGAGGGCATATGCGCGAAGGCGATCTCCGGCTCTGCCAGCGACGCCCTCAAGCTCGGGTGGGTGCACGTCGACATCTCCGAGCAGCGCAAGTCGCACTCCGTGTGGCGCTCCCTGCGGGACGAGGAGGATGGCTGGGAGGCGTTCGACAGGATCGTGGCGGTGTCTGAGCACGTGCGGAGCAGCTTCTGCGGCCTGTTCCCGTCTCAGGCGGGCAAGACGGCGGTCTGCCACAACATCCTGGACGTGCAGGAGTGCCGTCTGCTCTCGGGGGAGGACGACGAGGGTCGGGCTCGCAAGGGGAAGGGGCTCAGGATCTGCTCGGTCGGCCGCCTCAACCGGCAGAAGGGATACGACCGGCTCGTGGAAGCCGCGGCGGGCCTCAAGCGCGAAGGCCTTGAGTTCTCCGTCGAGATAGTGGGGACGGGCACGGCGAGGGACGAGCTGACGTCCCTCATCGAAGGAGCTGACCTGCAAGGGACAGTCGAGCTGCTGGGGTACCGGAAGAATCCGTTGCCGCTGGTCGCCGCAGCCGACCTTTTCGTGGCGCCGTCGCGCGCCGAGGGGCTGAGCACCGCCGTGGCCGAGGCCCTTGCGCTCGGCGTGCCCGTCCTCGCGACCGACTGCTCGGGCATGAGGGAGCTCCTGGGGGACTCCGAGCGCGGCCTTATCGTGGAGAACTCGACGGAGGGGATTCGCGAGGGGCTCCGCTCGCTGATGTCGAACCAGGAGGTGCTCGACTCTTACAGGAGGGAGATCGCGTCGAGCGAGCCTCCGCTCTCAAGGGAGGCCGGGGTGAGGGAGTTCCTGTGGCTCCTGGAAGGGGGTCGGTGAGGTGCCTTCGGCGCTGGACGCCTTCGTGGCGCTGTTCGCGCTCACGACGTTCAACAGGGAGCTTCGCCTGTTCGGCCTCGACCTGCGCTACGTCGTCGTCGCGCTCGCCGTGCTCCTGATCGTGCGGTCACTCAGGAGGGGCGGGCCGGCCCAGGGCGACCGCCCGGCCGCGGGAGTCGTTCGGCCTTGGGACCTGTGGCTGCTCTATGCGCTCATGCTGGCGAGCAACGTGAGCTGGCTGTGGAACGGCCTTCCGCTGAACCAGGACCAGTTTCTGAACCTGATGATCCTCAACCTGAGCAACCTGCTGTACTCGATTGTGTTCTGGCGCTACCGAGGCGCGATAGACCCCGTCAAGGTCATCAGGGCCTCGCTGCTCTCCGCCGTGATCTGCGTGGCGAGCATGCTGTGGGTGTATGTCGGCAACGAGCTGCCGGCCTTCCTCCATGACGCGGGCGTCAGGGCCGGCAACGTGGGCAGCGAGCTGCACGTCAACCTGTTCGGCCAAGAGAGCCGGTCGGCGGGCTTCGCGGAGGACGCCAACTACGCCTCCCTCTTCTGCATGATCGGGGCGGCGCTCGCGTGCGCCCACTACGGGCCGGGGACCCTCATGAGGGGCGGCCTTCTCATGCTCTTCCTCTTCGGGTATGCCATCTCCTTCTCCAAGACGCTTTTGTTCGGAACTGCTTTCTGCGTCGTGGTTCTGCTCGCGAGAGCCTGCGCTCGCGAGTCATGGGGCGCTTGGGCGTGGGCGACTGTCGTGGCGGCCGCCGTCCTGTCGCTCTTCGCGCTCAGCGAGATACCCCTGCTGCAGTCGAACTTGTCCATGGCGACGCGGTTTCACTTCTGGGACGTCGCGAGGGGCCTCTTCCTCGACAACCCCGTCCTCGGCGGCGGGCTCTCGTCGGTGCGCTCCGCAATAGACGTCGCCAGCTCTAGCGGGTGGTACGTCCAGTGCCACAGCACGTTCTGGCAGGTTCTCTCGGAGCACGGCCTTCCCGCCCTCGTCCTCCTGTGCATCCTTCTCTCCCGCCGCCTCGCCGCCGCGAGGACGTGGTGGCAGGTCTTCGTCGTCGCCCAGCTCGTCGTGCTCTGCATGACGACCGAGACGATGTACCAGCAGTTCTTCGTGTACATCACCTGCGCCCTTCCCCTCGTATTCGCCGTCGAGCCCGCGGCGCTCGTGCACGTAGGGCGCCTGTCGCGACCGTCGGCGAGAGTACGTTCCTGTTCGATTCGAAAAGGGGTTTGGACATGAGGTCGCTGTTCGTCATCAACTCGCTCTCGGGGGGCGGCGCAGAGCGCGTGGTCCTCAATATGGTTGAGCGCATGGCTCGGGAGTCGGAGGTCGACGTAGCCACCGTCTACGCGGGGGTGGAGGTCGACTACCGGCTGCCGTCCTCGGTGACGGTTGCCGACATGGGGGTCGACCCGGGCGCGGGCAAGGCGGCGCGCCTCGCCCAGCTGCTCGGCGCGCGCAGGAGGCTGGACGCCTTCGTGCGCGAGAGGGAGCTCGAGGGAGGCTATGATCTCATCACGGCCCACCTCACGGCGTCCCACATGCTGGCGAGGGCGTCGTGCGTGCGGCATCGGTGCCTTTACGCGCACCACGCTTCCGTCGGGACCATCGAGGAGGGAGCGGGCGCCCTCTCTCGCGTCGCGTTCAGGGCGATGTACCGCGACGAGGGCGTCGTGGCGGTCTCTCAGGGGACGAAAGGGGATCTCGTCAGGGCTTATGGGCTGTCGGATGGGGACGTGCGGGTTGTGCTCAACCCCGTCCCGGTCGACGAGATCAGGGCGCGCTCCCGGGAGCCCATATCCTTCGAGCGCCCCTTCGTGCTCTTCGTCGGGAGGCTTGTGGAGGTGAAGCGGCCCGGGCTGATGCTTGAGGCGTACGAGGCGAGCTCGCTCAGGGAAACGCACGACCTGGTGTTTCTCGGCAAGGGGCCGCTCGAGGGAGAGCTCCGCGAGCTTGCGAGGTCGAGGGGGCTGGGCGGTCGGGTCTACCTCATGGGCTTTCAGGCGAACCCCTATGCGTGGATGGCGAGGTCCTCTGCGATGGTCATGACGTCGTCGTCCGAGGCGTTCCCGATGGTGCTCGTGGAGGGGCTCGTCTCCGGGGCTCGCGTCGTTGCCGGCGACTGCGACTGGGGGCCGCGCGAGATCCTCACGGGAGACCTTGCGCGCTTCCTCGTCCCCAAGGACGACGTCAGCGCTTACGCGCGGGCGATGGAGGGGGCTCTGGAAGGGTATCCTGCCCTTCCCGGGGGCTTCGCCGAGCGCTATGGGGTAGACGGCGCGGTTCGAGGGTATCTCGACTTCTATCGCGAACGCATGGACAGGGGGCGGGAGGTTTCCTATGGGCTGTAGCGTCGGAGTAGTTACCTATCATAAATCTCTTAGTTACGGTGGCTGTCTCCAGGCATTTGCAACAATGGAAGTGATCAGAAGGCTCGGAGGCTCTCCTTTTTTTGTAGACTACGAAAACCCTTACGAGGCGCGGGCGAAGTCCTCGGAGGCGCTCCGACACGGGTCGCCGAGACAGAGGGTGGCAGTGCTGGCCAAGAGGCTACTGTACAACCAGAAGGAATGCCACAGAAGGGCCTTTTCCTCATTCGCCGCATCACTGCCGCTCTCTGAGGAGTGCTGCAAGAGCATAGACGGATTAGATACCGTAGAGGCTGATGCTTTGCTGGTTGGGTCGGATCAAGTGTGGAACCCGAAGATTACCGGAGGGATTGACCCCGTATTCTTCCTGCAGTTCGGCAAGGCCAAGAGACGCGTGTCCTTTGCCTCAAGTGTTGGGTCATACCAGATGGGAGCTGAGGAACTTTCTCAGGTGGCCTCTTATCTGTCGCGGTTTACGTCGATATGCGTCAGGGAAGACTTTGCCAAAGGCCAGATTCAGCCCCTTGTCGATGTTCCAGTGCATGTTGGTGCGGATCCAACCCTGCAGTTGCACGGAGACGAGTGGAGGCGCTTTGCGGAAGGGGTCGATGGGTTGGAGCCGAGATCCTACATTCTCGTTTTTTCCGTTGCAAGTACTTTATCGCGCCTGGCTCCCATGATTCGAGATATTAAAGGAGCCCTCCACCTTCCGATTGTGCAAGTAAGGCTGAACTCAAAGAAGCCAGCACTTGTAGATCATGTGATCCCAGCGACTCCCTTTGAGTTGGTGTGGCTCATAGATAATGCTGCGCATGTACTTACGGATTCATTTCATGGGCTCGCTTTTTCGATCAATATGGAGACTTCATTTACTCTGCTGCCAAACGAGGGCAACAACGTCAGACTACTCGAATTGGCAAGGCTTTCTGGCCTTTCCTCCAGGATGCGCCAACCTGATGAGAGGTCCTGTGCATGGGAAGAGATTGATTTCAGCGTGGCTAGGGAGAGCCTGACGCAGCGGAGAGCTGAAGATAAGGTGTGGCTGTCCTCTGCACTGGGCTTTGGGGAGAACGGTGTCTAGCATCGCAAAGGCTCCGTCAACAAAATGCGCAGGTTGTGTCATATGTGCTGTTATTCGTTCCAGGAAATGCACAGCGAGGAGCAGAGGGTCTCTCTTCTTCCGGACCAAAGAAAGGGATTAAGCATGTACTCAATGCTCAGGAATATCCAAATTGTCGTAGCGTCTCTCAAGGCGCACGGCATAAAGAAAGTCGTTCACTGCCCTGGAGGCTCTGACGCCCCGATAGGCATCTCCTTCGACACTGACGCCTTCTTCGACTGCTACTCCGTCGTTGACGAGCGTAGCGCTCTGTTCTTCGCAATCGGCATGTCCCTCGCAGGCGACAGGGAGCCGGTGGCGGTGGTGTGCACATCGGGAACGGCCGTCTCGAACCTTTCCTCCGGCATGGCGGAGGCGTATTACAAAGGGGTCCCCATCGTTGCCATCACCGCCGATCGCAGTCCTTATCTGCTCGATCAGTTTGAGATTCAGAAGATAGACCAGCGCGCGATCTTCTCGAATTGCGCAAAGTACGAGGCGGATCTCCCGCTTGTGGACAATGACGATCAGGCCAGGTACTGTGACAGACTGGTTAATGAGGCTCTGCTGGAGCTCACGAGCGGGATGTGGGGTCCGGTTCATCTCAACGTTCCCGTCATGGGGCGCTCGGGTTGCTATGCCGCCAAGCTCCCTGATACGAAGACCATCCATCGCCACCTGCCGACTGACCCCGACGCCGATTGGGCCATGTTGGCCCGAAGCCTCGCAAGCTACGAGAAGGTCATGGTGATCGTCGGGGAGAACGTCGGCATCAGTGAGCGTACGCTTGACGCCATGTCCCGCTTCTTCGCGTCCTATAACTGCATGTTCTCCGTCGAGCATATGTCCAATTGCCATATCGACGGGACGGTCATGACTTATCGCGCAACGGAGGCAATGGCCTCGGGAGCGTTCGATGCGCTCTGCCCTGACCTCGTGATCGACTTCGGCGGGCATGTGGCGACCGTCAAGCTCAAAGCGCATCTCAGGGAGCGAGCAGGTCGTTTCGCGCATTGGTCGGTGCGGGAGGATGGGAGCGTGCGTGACGGCTTCTTCTCTCTGACTGACGTGTTCTGGTGCGATCCGGGCTACTTCTTCGACAAGCTGGCGTGCCTCGCGCCGGCTGGAAGCGCGAACGACCGCGAATACCTCAGCAAGTGGAAGACGGCCGTCGACGCTGTCGACCCCCCGACTGAGGGCCTCACCAACTTCTCCGTCGCTCGGGAGCTCGCAAGGAGGCTTCCTGAGGGAAGCTTCCTCGAGCTGGGCATCCTGAATTCCGTGAGAGTTGCGCAATTCTTCGACATCTCTCCGGACGTTACCGTGAGCGCAAACCTCGGAGCGCTCGGCATCGACGGCTGCCTTTCCACGGCGGTGGGAGTTGCTGCCGCTGCGGAGCGAGAGGTTTTCATCATGCAAGGCGACCTGAGCTTCTTCTACGACATGAACGCGCTGGGCATTCGATATGCGGGATCGAACTTGCACGTCTTGGTCGTTAACAACAATGGCGCAAGTGAGTTCCACATCAACGGCATGGCCAAGGCTTATCCAGACGTGCTGGACGTTTACCTTGCAGCCGGGCATGAGCAGTCGGCTGAAGGCTGGGCTCGTCAATGCGGCTTCTCCTACATCGGCATACGCGAGGCGTCGGCGCTCTCGGAGGCGATGGGCGAATTCGCAAGGCCCGGTGCGGGCCCCATCCTCATGGAGGTGTTCACAAGCCGCTATTCTGACTCCGAGCTGCTCGACTCCTTCTACGCAGACAACTCGGGCGCGACCTCTGCCGAGCGGGCGAAAAGCATGGCGAAGGACACGGCAAAGCGGCTGCTGTCGCTCGGAAGGCGCTAGTCGCGGCATGAGCAGGGAAGGCGCCTTGGCCAAGAACGCGGCGATCTTCGCCGTGGGCAACGTGGGGTCAAAGGTTCTCGTCCTGCTGCTGCTGCCGTTCTGCACGTACTACATCGATCAGGCGGGAATTGGCACTTACGACCTTTTGTACACATTGCTCGAGGTGCTCAAGCCCGTGGCGGTTCTTGCCGTGCCCGAGGCTCTGTTCCGATGGCTTTTGGACAAGGATGCGGATCGACGCAAGGTCTTCGCGAGCTGGTCTGTGCTGTTTCTTGCGCTGCTGTCTGTTTTCACGGTGGTCTATTGGGGGACGTGGCTGGTCTTTCGGTTCGCGGATGCGGGGCTCATGTATTCTCTCGTGGTGACGGGCGTTTGCTACCTTGGTCTCCAGTTCGCAACCAGGGGCCTGCACAACAACAAGCTCTTTGCCGCCCAGGGCGTCGTTTACTCCGTCGCCATGTGCTCGTCGAGCCTGCTTTTCGTCATTTTGCTCGGCTTCGGGTATCGGGGGATGCTCCTTGGCATCTTGGTGGGAAACTGCGCGGCGAGCGCCCTCATGCTCTTTTCTCAACATAGAGAGCTCCCGCTTTCCTTGAAGGGCCGGGATTCCGCCCTTCTCCGCAATATGCTCAGGTACTCCGCGTTTCTTCTGCCCAACACGCTGTGCTGGTGGCTCATAAACGGCTTCTCCAGGGTCCTTGTGGTCGGCGCCCTCGGCGCGTCGGCAAACGGGGTGTTCGCAATAGCCTCCCGGTTTCCAGCCGCTCTGACCACCATCTCTGGTATATTCCAGCAGGCGTGGACGGAGCAGGCGGTGGGTGAGCTCAGCTCGGCAGACAGGGATGTCTACTTCTCCAAGATCTTCAGCCTTTACAGCAAGGCCATGACGTCCCTCGTGTTCGTTCTGGTGCCGGCAACAGCGCTCTTCATCGATCTCGCCCTTTGCGCGGAGTATGCGGATGCGAACAGATACATGGGCTTTCTGTATCTCAGCGGCGTGTTTAACGCATTCTCGGGGTTTTTCGGAACGGGTTATTTCTGCGGCAAGGACACCAAGGGCGCAGCGTCGACGACGGTGTTTGGCTCAATTGTGAGCTGTGGCTTCGGGCTGGCGACGATTAACGTCATTGGTCTCTACGGCGTGACGATCGGGATGCTCCTGGGGCAGGCGTCTTTATGGCTCGTGAGGGTGCGCCAGAGCAAGCGCTACTTTCGAATAAGCATAGAGTGGAAGTCTCTTCTGCCAGGGCTTGCGGGCTGCATAGCCCTTGCGCTGTGCGTTCCTCATCTAGGCGCGCTCGGCTCGGCGGCGCTGCTGCCGGTCTGCATCGTTGCGGCGTTGCTCTATAGCAGGGAGTTTGCGGGGCTCCTTTGGCGCAAAGCGCATCGTCGCTAGCGTTGCGGCACACGACGGACAAAGCGGCTTGGATGCTTCGGCAGCAGATGGGCGAGACAATGCAGGAAGGCTGATATGCGGGTTCTTTTGCTGGGAGGCACGGGCGCGATTGGGCGCAATCTGGCTCGATCGCTGTCGGAGGCCGGACATGAAGTTGTGGTGACTAGCAGGCGAGCTCGCTCGTCGAACCGTTCAAACCTCAGCTACATCCAGGGAAATGCCAGGGAAACTCGGTTCTTGGAGGGGCTTCTCACTCGAGGCTGGGATGCTGTCGTTGACTTCATGGTGTGGCCCGTGGGGGATTTCATGTCCAAGGCTGACCTCTTCTTGGAGTCAACCAGACAATATGTATTCATCTCGACATATCGCGTTTACGATGACGCTTCTGTTATCGCGGAAAGCAGCCCTCGCCTGCTTGACTCGTCAAACGACGAGGGGTTTCTGGCGACAGATGACTACGCCCTCGAGAAGGCTCGTTGTGAGAACGTTCTTTTCTCTCAGGCAAGCAGGGCATGGACGATCGTGCGGCCTTCGATCGCATACGATGAGTCTGGTCGCTTTGACCTGGGGGTTCTCGCGTCAAGCGTATGGTTGTGGCGGGCGCTGCAGGGTATCCCCGTTCCCTTTCCAGAAGAAATGCTTGACAGGCGAGCCACAATGACGTGGGGCGGCGACGTCGCTCTGATGATTGAGCGAATTCTCGGCAAAGAGCGATCTTTGGGGGAGGCGTATACGGCTGCAACAGCTTCGCACATTAGCTGGAGGGAAGTGGCCGAGGAGTATCAGCGCGCAATTCCCTTCGATCTTGAGATATGTCCTCTTGACGTGTTCGAAAAGGCCAAGGGCGACATATATCAGATTAGGTACGACCGGATGTTTGACCGCATCATCGACAACTCGAAGGTTCTTGAGGCCGCTGACCTCAGGCAGGAGGACTTGGTCGATCCCAAGAAGGGCCTTGCGTCGGCCGTCTCAGGGTTTCTCGAATCTGGCGCAGGCATGCAGCCTCGTTATGGCGATAACGCGCGAATGGATCGCCTGACAGGAGGAGTGCCGTCGATCCCGCCGTTGATCAGGTCGCATGTCGGCGTGAACGGCCTGGCTCGCTACGTCGTCAGAAGGCTGCCTGCATTGGATCGATGCGGAAGGTGATCGCATTGAGGGGCGGCTCGGTCGCTCAGGGCGTCACTCGATTCCCTCGAGGAATTGGGAGAGGGTCATGCCGAAGCCTTGCGCGATCTTGGCGAGGTTCTGCAGCGTGAGGTTGCGCCGGCCCGTCTCGATGGAGGCGAGGTAGGAGCGATCCATGCCGATTCGGAGCGCAAAGGTCTCCTGGCTGACGCCTTCGGCCTCCCGCAGATCCTTGATGCGGAGGCCCACTTGTATTTGCAGAGAACTAGACATGCAGGCAGATTAGGGTGTTTGTTATATATATAACAACGGACTACGTACAACATTTTACCGTATACACGGGCTTTGGTGCGGAGCAGACGGTGTGCGGTACGTGGTTTGGGGCTGATGGGCCGGGGCGTGGAGCAGTAAGCAGGCTGTGAGTGTAAAGGGGCGTTGACAAGGGGGCTTACCCCGCTGTCACGCATGCTCAAGGATGCGACGCTATCCCGCCGCCGTCGCTGAGCGCGTCTTTGATGCTGTCGAGTTCGATCACGCAGCGCTCGAGCGTGCGCGCGATGAAGCTCACGGCCTCGGGCGCGTGCATGTCGCTCGCCCCGAGCGACAGGGCGAGGGCGGCGAGGCCCTCGAGGTCGTCGCGTGTGGCGCTGATGCGGTCGATGACGTGCAGATGGGGCGTCTCGCTGAGGGTCATGGCTTGGCCTCGCTCTCATGGTTGACTTTGCTTCTGCCTGGTAATGCTGTGGTACCATCGGCGCATGAAGACGGGGAGAAGGGAGATGCGATGAGCGCTTCGGGGGTCTTCAAGGTTTCCGAATATGACGGCGGGCGCTTGGCGGCGCTTCTGCCATGGCCGGCTCGTGATGTTAACAAGTATACACGCGGGAAGCTCACGCTGGTGGCAGGTTCGGCGTTATATTCGGGTGCGGCGTCTCTGGCGGCTGTGGCCGCCCAGCGCATGGGCGCGGGGTACGTGGAGGTGGCGTGCGCGCCGGAGAGCGTGGGCGCGGTGCGTGCGAGCCGTCCTTCGTTAGTGGTACGTTCGTGGGACAGTTGGGACGGATTCGGCGAGATCGCGCCACGTGAGGGGCATCCATGCGCCTGCGTGGTCGGGCCGGGCTTCGACGCTTCCGGTGCCGCTGAGGCCGACCTCGTGCTGCGCGCGGTCGCGCAGGTAGCGGCTCCCGTGCTCGTCGACGGCGGGGCGCTCTCGATCCTTTCGACCGAAGCGGGGCTTGCGGCGGCGCACGTGCGCGCGCAGCACGCGCGTGCGCTCGTGATGACGCCGCACGGGGGAGAGGCGGCGCGCCTGGCGCGCGCGGCGCAGGTGGACCGGGCGCTCGAGCCCGCTGCGCTCGTGCGAGCGCTCGCGCGAGCCTGGCGCTGCGTGGTCGCGCTCAAGGGCCCCGACACGTTCGTGTCCGATGGCGCGCAGGTCGTGGCCGTGCGCCAGGGCACGCCGGCGCTTGCGAAGGCGGGCACGGGGGACGTGCTCGCGGGCATGGTGGGGGCGCTGCTCGCGCAGGGGCTGGGCGCCCTCGACGCCTGCGTGCTCGGCGTGACGCTGCACGCCGAGGCGGGGCGCGCTGCCGCCGCGGAGCTCACCGACATATGCGTGACCCCCGAGGACGTGATCGAGGCGATCCCTCAGGCGGTGCATGGCGTCGGCTGAGGCGGGACGGGGCCTCGACTGAGGCGCGCCGCCCCGCAACCGCCCGGCAACCAGCAGGTTGCGGGCGGGTACTTTTTTACCCGCTTTTCACATTCTCTCGCGCTCGCGGCCCTTCGGTTGGGTCACAATGACGATAGTGGCTTTTAAGGGCTTTCGAGGATGATGCGGGTGTTTTGGAAGGAGCGTGCTGGCATGAGTGCAACGGTTGCAAACGGTTCTCAGGGACAGGCTGCGGCAGGCGGCGTGCGCGAGGAGGCTGCCGCGCACCGCAGGTACGCAGCGGCGCCGGACGGGGGCTCTGGCTCTCGGGGCTCGGCGAGCCGCCGCGCGGCGGGCCGTCATCCCGGCTCGGGCGGCTCGGGCTCGGGTGGTCACGGCACCAAGGGCAAGCGCGACTGGGGGTTGTTCTTCTCGGGCGTCGCGCTCTTCATCGCGGGCCTCATCGTGGCTTTCTGGCCGGGCCTCACGCTGGTGACGATCGCCGCGTTCGTGGGCGTGATGATGCTGATCGCGGGCGTGTTCGACATGGTCGCCTACGTGCGCTTCCGCAAGAAGATGGAGCATTCGGGCTGGGCGCTCGTGAACGCGCTGTGCAACCTCGTGCTCGGCCTGATGTTCCTGCTCCACCCGATCATCACGGCGGCGGTCATCCCGTGGGTCGCCGGCGCGTTCGTGGTGGGCTACGGCGTCATCGCCATCGTGTCGGCCGTGCGCCTGCGCAAGGTGGGCCCGGGCTGGGGCCTCATGCTCGCCAACGGCATCGTGTCGGTGCTGTGCGGGATCATGTTCGTCTTCCTCCCCGTCGCCTTCGCCATCTTCCTCGGCGTGTTCCTCGCGATGCGCGGCGTGACCATGGCCGCCTTCGGCCTCATCGCGCCGAAGAGCGTGCCTTACGTGTGAGGTTTCGCGCGCCGACGTGATAACATACGCAGATGAGAATCGAGAGCCTGGGGCGGATGCGAGCCAGGCTCTTTTCACGCGAAGGGAAGGGTGCATCATGGGCAGCGGTCAGGCGCAGATGAGGGGAACGGGCGACCAGGAGAGCCTCTTCGACGAGAAGGCGCTTGCGGCCGCGGCCACCGACCCGGCCGCGCGCGCCGAGGCGCTGCGCCGCGAGATCGAGCACCACACCTACTGCTACTACGCGCTCGACGCGCCCGAGATCTCGGACGCCGCGTTCGACTCGCTCATGCGCGAGCTGCGCGAGATCGAGGCGGCGCACCCCGAGCTCGTCGACCCGTCGAGCCCCACGCAGCGCGTCGGCGGCTACGTCGGCGAGCAGTTCGCGCCCGTGCGCCACGCGCGGCGCATGTACTCGCTCGACAACGCCATGGACCTCGCCGAGCTCGACGCGTGGATGGACCGCATCGTGGAGGCCTACGGCAGCCTGCCGCCCCTGTGCTGCGAGCTCAAGATCGACGGCTCGTCCATCGCGCTCACCTACGACGCCGCCTCCGACGGGGTGCTCGTGCGCGCCGCCACGCGCGGCGACGGCACCACGGGCGAGGACGTGACGGCCAACATGCGCACGGTGAAGGACGTGCCGCTGCGCCTGCGCGCCTGCGCGCTCAAGGCCGTGCGCGGGATGCGCGGGGCGGGGGCTGGCGGGGATGCCGGGACCGACTTCGGCCCCGACGGCGCAGCTGCCGCCGGCCCCGACGCCGCCGGCGCAGCTGCTGCCGGCCCTGGCGCAGCCGGCGCCAGGACCACCCCCGCCGCCGTCGAGCCGCTCGAGCTGCGCGGCGAGGTGTACATGCCGAAGTCCAGCTTCGACTCCCTGAACGCCGCCGCCGAGGCGAACGGGCGCGCGCCCTTCGCCAACCCCCGCAACGCCGCCGCCGGCTCGCTGCGCCAGAAGGACCCGCACGTCACGGCCTCGCGCGACCTGTCAACCTTCATGTACGCCATCGCCGACGAGGCCGCGCTCAACCTGCCCGGCCAGTGGGAGCTCCTCCAGTGGCTGCGCGAGGCGGGCTTCCACGTGAACCCCGACGTGGCGCGCTGCACCACGCGCGAGGAGGTGCGCGCGTTCTGCGAGCGCGCCGTCGAGCGGCGCGACGAGCTGCCCTACGAGATCGACGGCGTGGTGGTGAAAGTGAACTCGTTCGCGCAGCAGGAGGCGCTCGGCTTCACGGCGCGCGCGCCGCGCTGGGCCATCGCGTTCAAGTTCCCGCCCGAGGAGAAGACCACGCTTTTGCGCGACATCACCGTGCAAGTGGGCCGCACCGGCGTGCTCACGCCCGTGGCCGAGCTCGAGCCCGTGGTGGTGGCGGGCTCCACGGTGGCGCGCGCCACGCTGCACAACCTCGACGAGGTGCACCGCAAGGACGTGCGCGTGGGCGACACGGTGATCGTGCGCAAGGCGGGCGACGTGATCCCCGAGGTGCTCGGGCCGGTGGCCTCGCTGCGCCCGGACGGCGCGCAGGCGTGGGAGATGCCCGCGACGTGCCCGAGCTGCGCAAGCCCCGTCATCCGCGAGGAGGGGGAGGTGGCCTTCCGCTGCATCTCCATCGACTGCCCGGCGCAGGCGCTCGAGCGCCTGTTGCACTGGGCGAGCCGCGGCGCGCTCGACATCGACGGCATGGGCGAGGAGATCGTGAGCCGGCTCGTGGAGTCGGGTCGCGTGACCGATGTGGCGGACTACTACACGCTCGACGAGGCAGAGCTCGCGAGCCTCGACATGGGCCGCGTGAACAAGGACGGCGATCCCATCCGGCTCGGGCACACGGTGGCGGCGAAGCTCGTCGGTGCCATCGCCGCGAGCAAGGCGCGCCCGTTCGCGCGCGTGCTGTTCGGCATCGGCATGCGGCACGTGGGCAAGACCACGGCCGAGGCGCTTGCGGCGGCCTTCCCGTCGATGGACGCGCTCGCGCAGGCCACGGAGGAGCAGCTCGCCGAGGTCGAGGGCATCGGCCCGAAGATCGCGCACAGCGTGTGGGTGTTTCTGCGCACGCCTGATAACTTGGCCGTCATCGAGCGGCTGCGCACGGCGGGCGTGACCATGGCCGACGAGGCGATGGCGCCCGGCGAGGAAGTGCCCCAGACCCTCGCGGGGCTCACGTTCGTGCTCACGGGCTCGCTCACGGAGAGCGGCCTCACGCGCGACGAGGCCGGCGCGCGCCTGAAGGCGATGGGCGCGAAGGTGAGCGGCAGCGTTTCGAAGAAGACGAGCTTCGTGGTGGCCGGCGAGGCCGCGGGCTCGAAGTACGACAAGGCCGTCGCTCTCGGCGTGCCCGTGCTCACCGAGGCCCAGCTGCTTGCGATCTACGAGACGGGCCGCGCTCCCGAGGTGGGGTAGGCACGGTCCGCTTCCGCGCTCGCTTCTTCGCTTCCGCTTCCGTCCGGCAGCTCTCGTGACCGCTTCCGCGCTCCCGAGGTGGGGCGGCCGCTCGCGTCAATCATCCTTAAAAAGTAATAATCTTTCATTGACAATATATTATTGTAAGAATAATATACATGCCAGCGCGTAGGCGCTTGTCTATTGCTTTGTCAAGGAGGGATTGTTTCATGAAGAAGACTCGCAAGATAGCCGCGGCAGTGCTCGCGCTGTCGCTCGTGGGCGCGTTCGCCCTGTTCGGCTGCTCGAGCAGCAACGCGGCCAGCTCCGCAAGCTCCGCGAGCAGCTCCGCCGCCACCCAGGCCGCCGAGCCCGTCGAGCTGCAGGTGTTCGCCGCCAACTCGCTGTCGAAGGCCATGGAGGACGTCCAGAAGGCCTACGTCGAGGACGGCCATGACAACGTGACCTTCCTTGACACGCAGTACAAGGGCTCCGGCGAGCTCAACGAGATGCTCGGCGCCGGCTCCTACGCCGACCTGCTCATCACCGCCTCGAAGGGCTCCATGGACACCGCCGTGGACAAGGGCTACGTCGATGAGGCCACGCGCGTTGACATGTTCGTGAACGACCTGGTCATAGTCTCGAAGGAGGGCTCGGGCCTCAAGGACGTCACCCTGCAGGACATCGCCGACGGCAAGTACACCTTCTGCGTGGGCGACGAGTCGGTCCCGGCCGGCAACTACGCCTGCCAGGCGCTCTCCACGGTGGGCGTGTACGTCCCCGCAGGTGACGAGGCCGGCAAGACCGGCAAGGACATCTCCGGCAAGGGCGGCTCCTTCGCCGAGGGCTACACCCCCGTCCTCGACACCTCCGTGGGCAACGTGTGCAAGCACGCCGAGTCCGGCGACGTCGACGTGGCCTTCGTGTACACCTCCGACGTGTACCGCTTCGGCGGCGTCGAGATCGTGGGCGAGGTGCCGGGCGACACGCACAAGAAGATCGTGTACCCGGGCGCCATCACGGCTGACTCCAAGAACGCCGAGGCGGCCGCCGCGTTCCTCGACTGGTGCCTGACCAGCGAGAAGGCTGCCAAGATCTGGGCCGAGTGGGGCTTCGAGCTGGCGTAGGCAGCTGGCGCAGCTGACCGCGGGGCTCAGTGGTTCTCGCATGAGATCATACTGAATTGAGAGAGGATGGGCGCGCGCGTCCATCCTCTCTTATATAATGGGTGAGCTTGAGGGACGAGGGGAAAGGACATGATGCGCGCAAGAACGTTCATCGCGGGCCTTGCGCTGGCGTTGGCGCTGGCGGCGGGATTGCTTCCGGCGGGGATGCTGGCGTACGCCGACGAGGCGGCTGCCGCTGCGGGCTCGGCCGCAGTCGGGCAGGCCGGGCGGTCGGCAGACGGGTCGGCTGCGGCGCCCGAGCCGGACGCGGCCGGGCAGGCCGGACAGGCCGGGCGTGAAGCTGCGGCCGAGGTCGAGGTGAGCGCGGAGGGCGACGCGGCCCTCGTGCAAGGCGCGAGCTTCGCGATGAGCGACTTCTCGCGCGCGCAGAAGGGCACGAACCGCCCCGTCGACGGCGCCTACCGCGGCTACTCCTACCTGGTGGGGCAGGAGGCGGGCGCCTTCGCCCAGGTGGTGGCGATGCGCGACTACGCGGTTGCCTACGTGCCGGCCGCCCTCGCGCAGACGCTCGGCGTTGACGTAGCGGACGAGCAGGATCAGCAGCTCCTCAAGTCCTACTTCGTCACGCTCGACGCGCAGCACGCCGCCGGCTCGCTCGAGCTCGCGGAGATCCCCGCCTGGCACTTCACCGCGGAGCCAACTTACGACGTGGACGGCGTGCGCTTCCAGTTCGACCAGCAGTTCGACGGCAACGTGTACGCGTTCGTGATCGGCGCCGACGGCTCTGACGTCACGGACAACGAGAACCCCCTCTTCGCCAAGCCTTCCTTCGCTGACTTCGCGCGTCTGGCCAGCCCCGCTGACGTGAGCATCGCGCAGGAGGCCACGGGGCTCGCGGCCGCGGGCGAGTTTCTCGCCACGCTCGACTGGAGCCCGCTGTGGGTGACGCTCAAGACCACGGGCGTGGCCATCGTCATCATCTTCGTGCTGGGCCTTCTGGCGGCGTACTTCTGCCTCAACGTCTCCGCCCGCGCCAAGAACATCCTCGACTCCGTCTTCACCATTCCCATGGTGCTGCCGCCGACGGTGTGCGGCTTCGTGCTTCTGTGGCTGTGCGGGCGCAACACGCCGTTCGGGCAGTTCTTCATCGACGTGGGGTTCCCGCTCATCTTCAGCTGGCCGGCTACGGTGATCGCGGCCGTGGTGGTGGCGTTCCCGCTGATGTACCGCAACGCGCTCGGGGCCTTCGAGAACCTCGACCCCAACATGCTCGACGCGGCGCGCACGCTCGGCTGGTCGAACGCGCGCATCTTCGTGAAGCTCATGCTGCCGCTGTCGTGGAGCTCGATCGCGGCTGGCACGGTGCTCGCGTTCGCCCGCGCGCTCGGTGAGTTCGGCGCCACGCTGTTCCTCGCGGGCAACTACCTCGGCGTCACGCGGACCATCCCCATCGCCATCTACTTCGAGTGGATGAACGGCAACGGCGAGGTGGCGTGGTTCTGGACGGCCGTCATCATCGCGTTCAGCTTCGTGGTGATCCTGTTCATCAACTGGTGGAGCGCGCGCACCACCAAGTACCGCCGTCGCGCTGAGGAGGACTAGCATGAGCCTGGAGGTCAGCATCAAGAAGAGCTTCCCGTCCTTCATGCTCGACGTGTCGATCGAGGCCGGGTCGGAGACGCTCGGCTTCTTGGGCGCGTCGGGCTGCGGGAAGAGCCTCACCATGCGCTGCATCGCGGGCATCGAGAAGCCCGACGAGGGGCGCATCGTGGTGAACGGCCAGGTGTTCTTCGACTCCGAGGCGCGGATCAACCTCACGCCGCAGCAGCGCAAGACCGCGCTTTTGTTCCAGAACTACATGCTGTTCCCGAACCTCACGGTGGCGCAGAACGTGGCGGCGGGCATCGGGCGCGACGTGCCGAAGCCCGACGCGGCGGCCATCGTGCAGAGCGAGCTGAAGCGCTTCGGCCTGGAGGGCTTCGACGCGCGCTACCCCGCGCAGCTCTCCGGCGGCCAGCAGCAGCGCGTGGCGCTCGCGCGCATGCTCGCGGCGCGCCCGGGCATCCTCATGCTCGACGAGCCGTTCTCGGCGCTCGACGCGCACCTCAAGGGCGTGCTCGAGCAGAACCTCGTGAGCCTGTTCGACGCGTTCGACGGCACCATCCTGTACGTGAGCCACGACATCGACGAGGCGCTGCGCTTCTGCGATCGCATCGCGGTGGTGGAGTCCGGGCACATCCTCGAGATCGACACCGGCGACGACCTGGTGAACCGCCCGCGGTCCTCCGCGGCGCTGAAGCTGTCGGGCTGCAAGAACGCCACGCCGGCCGAGCGCGCGGGCGACCACTGCGTGTGGCTGCCGAAGTGGGGTGTGCACGTGGCCACCGACGAGGAGGTGCCGGCCGACGTGAAGTACCTCGGCGTGCGCGCGCGCTACGTCGAGCGCGCCGAGGGGCCGGGCGAGAACAACTACCGCATGCGCGTCGACCGCGCGAGCGACTCGCGCTTCGAGCGCACGCTGCTTTTGGGGTTCGTCGACCGCGACGAGTCGGCGGTGCCCACGGTGGCGCACACCGAGGACGAGATGAAGTACCTGCACCAGCACATGTTCTGGCGCGTGGGGAAGGTGGACGTGAGCCCGGCCCGGCTGCTCGACGCCGGCGACGAGGTCTGGGTCCACATCCCGAAGGATCGCATCTACCTGGTGACGAAGTAGCCGCCCGGGCGGCGGGGCGCGGGCGGGCGGCAAGCGGGTGGCGGGCTTGGCGCCTCGCGGTTCGCCCTTTCGCCACCCGCCTGCGCCTCCCTTTCGCCCTCCGCACCCACCTTCGCGGGCTCCCGTACCCTCCCGTTCCCTCCAGCACCCCCGCACTCCCGCACCCCCGCACCCCTGCGTTCTCGTGCCTCGCGGTCCCGCCCATGCGCCAGGGCACGCTGAGGCTCGCAATGCCGCTTCTTCCCGGCATTTTCGCGGGCCGTGCAGATTACGCGGGTGATTTTGGCAGAAATCTGCAGTTGTTTGTCTTTTCGTGGGGTGTTAGGGGTTGCTTGACCGGTTGCGACAGCGTGTCTTTGCGCAAAACGCCTGGTCGCTGTTGCTGTCGTTTCTCGAGAAGTGTTCGATGGCGGCTCTGGGCGGTTTTTTGAGCACCTGGATTGACCAATATCTGAAGATTTCTGCCAAAATTGCTTCAGTTTTTTGCACGCTCCCCATGGAGAGCCCAAAAACATGCGAGGGGAAACGCGATGCTACGTGGGATGCCCGAAAATCGCGCGGGCGCGGGCGCGGGCTTGGGCGCAGCTTTGCATAGGGAGATCCGCAGGCTGCGAGGGGGTCTGCAAGCCGTGTGTATGGGGGGCCCTCGGAGCGTGCGGAGGAGACTGCGAATTGCGCGGGGGCGCTAAATCGCACAGGGTTTCGATAGGGATATCCTATCCCGAGAAGTTCTGCATCGTCGTGCGGCTCGCGAGGAGTAGAGTGCCCTCATGGCGATATTGCTCACAGACGACACAGCGATGTGGTTTTGGCGTTGGAGGGCGAGTGGCGGTTCGCAGCTCAGCCAGTTTGCCCCGGCGCGCCTGAAGGCCGTTCCCGAAGGGTCACCGCCCCCAGGTGACATAGTGGCGGCGTGTGACTATTTTCGTGTGCCCGACGAGCCGGTTTGCGTTTTGGTGGCGCGTGCGTCTGACGTTCGAAGGGCTTGCGACGTGTCGTATCGGGTTTTCGGCGGCGTCCTGCCGGCGGGCTCTTTCGTCCGGCTCAATGAGGGCGTGTACGTGGCTTCCCCCGAGTACCTGGCGCTCAGAATGGCGGCGCGTCTGACGAGGATCGAGTTCCTTCGCTTGCTCTACGAGCTGTGTGGCTGCTACGTGCTTAACGAGAATGACGCGCGCGGATTCAGCGGTTGTCAGCCGATCACGAATTTGTCGCGGGTGAGCAGCTTTGCGAAAAGCGCCTCGGGCATGCGCGGCGTTCGGGAGATGCGCTTGCTGGTCGGTCGCGCTTCCGAGAGGTCGGCCTCGCCTCGAGAGACGGACGTCGACATGATGCTCACGCTTCCTCTGCGCATGGGCGGATACGCCCTGCCGAAGCCCGCGCTGAACGAGCATATCGTGCTCACCGAGCCTCAGAAGAAGCTGATCGGGCGGGAGGCAATCACCCCTGACATGCTCTGGAGGGGTGCGCGCCTTGCCTTGGAATACGAAAGCGACGAGTGGCATTCGGGGGACGAGAGGTTCGTGCGCGACTCTCGTCGCCGAAACGACTTGAAGGCTCTGGGGTACGATGTCGTGACGGTGACGAACGCGGAACTCAAGTCTCTCCGCGAGACGGATCGGATCGCCTCGAGCATTGCGCGGCGGCTCGGCGTTCGCACGAGGGTGTCGCTCGATGACTATGATGCGCGCAAGCTGGCGCTCAGGACGAGCTTGGCTGACATCCAACGCCGCGGCAGGAGCGCGAGAGCAGGCATGCACCTGATCTGACGTGCCGCTTGCCTTGTCCTCCTGTGCCATGACAGATTCGTGACACGCTCGTGCGACAATGGGTCGCGGTGAGCCGGAGCTTGAGGCTTGCGACTCTTTTGGGACGTGCGAGGAGGTTGGGCGTGGCGCGCATACTGGTTGCCGAAGGCGCGAGCAGCGTGCAGGTGACGTGCGCCCATTCGCTTGCGCGACTCGATCGGGGGCGGCGCGCCATCATGTGGAGGCTTCTGACCACGAGCGCGCTGGCTTTGCCACCTGCCTGCGCTTCCCTTTGCCCTCCCGGGGTGCGGGATGATCCCGTGTGAGAACTAATCGCGTTCGTGTATAATGATCGGCGATAGAACGGGAAAGGGAAGCATCTTGAAGGACTCACACGGCCGCACCATCGACTACCTGCGCATATCGCTCACGGACCGCTGCAACTTCCGCTGCATCTACTGCATGCCCGAAGACGGCGTGAGCCAGCTGAGGCACGAGGACATCCTGCGCATCGAGGAGATCGAGGAGCTCGTGCGCATCGCCGCGGGCATCGGCATCAAGAGCATCCGCCTCACGGGCGGCGAGCCGCTCGTGCGCAAGGGCGTGGTCGACCTGGTGGGCGCCATCACCAAGATCCCCGGCATCGAGAACGTGTCCATGACCACCAACGGCGTGCTTCTGCCGCGCATGGTGGACGACCTGAAGGCGGCGGGCCTCTCGCGCGTGAACATCTCGCTTGACACGCTCGACGCCGACCAGTTCCGCATGGTCACGCGCTGCGGCAACCTCGACGACGCGCTCGCGGGCATCGAGGCCGCGCTCGCCGCGGGGCTCAACCCGGTGAAGATCAACGCGGTGGTGGTGCGCAGCCTCAACCAGGACTTCCTCGAGTATGCCAAGCTCTCCGTCGACCGCCCGCTGCACGTGCGCTTCATCGAGTACATGCCCGTGGGCGAAAGCTCGGGCGCAGACGGCTGCGGCTGGGGCAAGGACGACGTCATCCCCAGCGAGGAGCTCTACGCCCTCATCAACGAGCGCGCGCGGGCGCAGGGCCTGCCCGAGCTCGTGGACGCGGGGAGCGGGCGCCCGCTCGGCTGGGGCCCGGCGCGCTACTTCCAGTTCCCGGGCGCGCAGGGTACGGTGGGCTTCATCTCGCCTTTGTCCCGCCACTTCTGCAGCGAGTGCAACCGGCTGCGCCTGACGGCCGACGGCAAGATCCGCCCGTGCCTGTTCAGCGACACCGAGTACGACGTGCGCGCGGCCCTGCGCGAGGGCGGCGAGGAGGCGGTGCGCGCCGTGCTGTTCGAGGCGCTCGGCGCCAAGCCTGACGACCACCACGACAAGGTGGGGACCGAGCGCGGCATGTCGCAAATCGGAGGGTAGCTCCGGCTTCGCCCGTCCTGCCTGCATTCACCTACGAAGGAGATACCGATGACTGACCAGCAGCTGACCCATATCGACGAGAAGGGCGACGTCCGCATGGTGGACGTGTCGCAGAAGGCCGACACCGAGCGCGTGGCCGTGGCCGAAGGCTTCATCGCCATGCACGACGCCACGCTCGAGATGATCGCGGGCGGCACGGCCAAGAAGGGCGACGTGCTGGCCTGCGCGCGCGTGGCCGGCGTCATGGCCGCCAAGCGCACGAGCGACCTCATCCCGATGTGCCACCCACTCAACATCACGAAGGCGAAGGTGGAGTGTACCCCGGTGTTCGCCGGCGAGCGCGCCGACGGCCGCGTGGGCATCCACGTGACCACCACCTGCGGCGTCACCGGCAAGACGGGCATCGAGATGGAGGCCCTCACCGCGGCGAGCGTGGCGTGCCTCACGGTGTACGACATGTGCAAGGCGGTCGACCGCGGCATGGAGATCATGGACGTGCGCCTGCTGAAGAAGGACGGTGGCAAGACGGGCCTCTGGCTGCGCGAGGAGCAGTAGGCTGTTTCGTGCCAGGCGCCCGGCGCTTTTGGCGGGTTTGCCGGCGCGGGGCGCTCCGCGCTCCCGGCCCGCCCGCGCCGCCCGGCCCGCATGCGTTGCGCGTGCTGCCTGCCCGCGTGCTCCGCACGCGCCCCGCGCCCCTCTTTTTCGTTTCCCGTGAATTGGCAGCGAACGGTATCATTCCCGCGGTTGAATAACGCTATCATGAGATGAGCGGCTGTTCCGAGCCCGTTGAGCCCCTTTGAGTCCATCTGAGCCCGAGGAGCGTCCCATGGAGAAGCGCACGAAGATCATCTGCACGCTAGGACCGGCCGTCGACGACGAGCAGACGCTCGTCGAGCTCATCGAGGCGGGCATGAACGTGGCGCGCCTGAACTTCAGCCACGGCAGCCATGCGGAGCACCAGGTGCGCATCGACCGCCTCAAGCGTGTGCGCGAGCGCCTCGACGTGCCGTGCGCGCTCCTGCTCGACACCAAGGGCCCCGAGATCCGCACCGGCACGCTCGCGGGCGGCGGCCCCGTGGCGCTCGAGGAGGGCGCGCTCTTCACGCTCACCGCCGAGGAGTGCCCGGGCACGGCAGAGCGCGTTTCGCAGACGGCCGCGATCCTTCCCTCGTACGTACAGGCGGGCTCTTCCATCCTCCTTGACGACGGCCTGATCGAGCTTTCCGTCGAGCGCGTGGAGGGCGACGACATCGTCTGCCGCGTGGCGAACGCGGGCCTGCTCGGCGAGCGCAAGTCGGTCAACGTCCCCGGCGTGCGCGTGCCGCTGCCCGCCATCACCGAGCAGGACCGCGCCGACCTCCTCTTCGGCATCGAGAACGACTTCGACTACGTGGCGGCGTCGTTCGTGCGCGACGGCGCGGACGTGCGCGCCGTGCGCGCGTTTCTGTCCGAGCACGGCGGGGGCGACATCCGCATCGTCGCCAAGATCGAGAACGCCGACGCGGTGCGCAACGCCGCCGAGATCATCGACGCTGCCGACGCCGTCATGGTCGCGCGCGGGGATCTGGGCGTGGAGGTGCCCGCGTGGCGCATCCCCCACATCCAGAAGCAGATCATCCGCGCGTGCAACCGCGAGAGCAAGCCGGTCGTCACGGCCACCCAGATGCTCGACTCCATGGTCCGCAACCCGCGCCCGACGCGCGCTGAGGTGGCTGACGTGGCCGGCGCCATCTACGACGGCACCGACTGCGTGATGCTCTCCGGCGAGACGGCAGTGGGCGCGCACCCAGTCCGCGCCGTGCGCGCCATGGCGCACATCGCGTGCGAGAACGAGGCGCACCTGTTCGAGGAGTGCTTCCCCGACCGCAGCCGCACGCACGCGCGGCCCTCGCTCGCCGTGGGCATCGCCGCGGTCACCACGGCGGAGGCGCTCGACGCGGCGTGCATCGTGACGCCCACCTTGTCGGGCCGCACCCCGCGCCTCATCTCGAACCTGCGCCCGCGCGTGCCCATCTACGCGGTCACGCCGCATCCGCACGTCATGCGCCAGCTCCAGCTCTCGTGGGGCGTGACGGCGCTGCTCGGCGACACCCAGGGCGACATGCGCCGCGTGATCGACCAGGCGCGCGAGTCCGTGCGCGCCCACGGCCTGGTGGACGCCGGCGACGTCGGCGTGCTCACGGTGGGGGACCCGCACACGAGCCCGCTCGAGGACGTCGGGGGAGGGCAGTCGGCGATGGGCCCCACCAACGCCCTGTACGTGGTGGAGTTCAAGTAGAGCTCGTGGCCGCGTCGCGCCTGCGACGGCAGGTGCCTCTCGCGCTCGTCTGCGTCGCGCCTACGACGGCGGGCGTCTTCGGCTCTCGCCCGCGTCGCGCCTGCGGCGGCAGGCACCTTCGGGCGCTCGCCCTCGCATTCCGCAGCTTTTTCCGGAGCGGCTCCTTGCATCTTGACTGTTGTGCTAACATGTGCGGTTGGTATTACAACATCTGGAAGGGACGTATATGTCAGGGCACTCAAAATGGGCAACAACCAAGCATCGCAAGGCCGCGCAGGACGCTAAGCGCTCCGCCTTGTTCTCCAAGCTGTCGCGCAACATCACCGTTGCAGCCAAGGAGGGTGGCGACCCCAACCCCGACAACAACGCCTCCCTTGCGGCCGCCATCGAGAAGGCCAAGGCCAACTCGCTGCCGAAGGACAAGATCAAGACCGCCATCGACAAGGCGTTCGGCAGCGGCAAGGACGCCGCGAGCTACGAGACGGTCATCTACGAGGGCTACGGCCCGGCGGGCATCGCGGTGTACTGCGAGGCCCTGACTGACAACCGCAACCGCACCGCCGCCGACGTGCGCAGCGCGTTCTCGCACGCGGGCGGCAACCTGGGCACCTCGGGCTCGGTCGCGTTCATGTTCGAGCGCAAGGGCCAGGTCGTGGTGGCCAAGGAGGTCGAGACCGGCGACAAGAAGAACCCCGTGAAGCCCAACGGCGCCGCCGCTGACGAGGAGGAGTTCATGATGGCCGTCGCCGAGGCCGGCGGAGACGACTACGAGGACGCCGACGATGAGTGGATCGTCTACACCGCGCCGTCTGACCTCATGGCCGTGAAGAAGGGCCTCGAGGAACAGGGCATCGAGACGAAGGGCGCCGAGATGACCATGGAGCCCACCACGCCCGCCACGGTCACCGTGAACGACGCGCGCAAGGTCATGCGCCTCATCGACAAGCTCGAGGAGCTCGAGGACCTGCAGAACGTCTACCACACCATGGACATCACCGACGAGATCGCCGCGGCGCTCGACGAGTAGCTCGTCTTCGCCTGCCCTCGAGGAGGCGGGCGGGGTGCGACCGGGCCTTGTGCTGGCTTTACCTGCTGCGCGAGGGCAAGCTTGCGGGAGATTTACGGGAGGGCGAGGACTCTGTTCCTCGCCCTCCTTTTTTGCTGCCTGGGGAATGGGGATTGCCCGTGATGCGCGCCGCATCTGCCTCGCTTGCGGTCCGCGCCTGCGCCCGCGCGGCCCGCGCCCGCTACTTGCCGCGCTCGCGCCCGCGCGACCTGCGCCCGCTACTTGCCGCGCTTGTCCCGCTTGCGGCTCCCGTCTGCGCCCGCGCGACCCGCGCGACCCGTGTCCGCCTCCGCGCCGCTCGCGCGCGCGGCGCCGGACGTCGCGGCGATGGAGGCGCGCAGGTAGAGCGTGTAGGCGACGGCCGCCGACGAGGCGATCACCAGGTCGCGCTCGAAGTCGCCTGGTTCGGTCCCGCTCGTGAGCGTGGCGGGCGCGGCGGATTCAGGCGAGAAGAGCGCCCGGCAGGCGTTCTCGAGCGCGGTGCAGAAGTAGTCGTAGGCGACGTCCGTCTCGAAGCTGGTGATCTGCTGCTCGATGAGGTGGGTGATCTCGCCGATGGAGAACGTGTGCTTCAGGATGCCGATCACGATGAGCTGGGCAACCTGCTCGCGCGTGTACTTCTTGGCGCGCGGCGGCGCGATCACGCCCAGCTTCACGTAGTTGTTCACCATGGAGGGCGTGATGATCTTGTCGTCGGGCTGGTACAGCGGGCGCAGCGCCCCCTGCAGGTAGCCGACGAGCTGGTCCATGTACAGCTCGATGTGGGGGATCTCGGCGTAGCGCGGCAGGCGCAGCGAGGCGATGTTCTGGGCGAACGCGTTCTGCTCGGCTGGCTGCACGGATGCCCCTCCCTTCGATTCTGCGCGTTGCGCGATGTGGTGGTTATACAGGCAAGAAAATAGCAGATTGACGCTTGATGGTCAAATACTTCAACTAGTTGACAAAATGCCGAATAATACATAATCTGGTTTTCAATACGAGATAGGGCGCAGCTAGAGCATAGCTGGGACACAGCGAAAGCGGGGGACCATGGGCAAGAAGGACATCGCCATCGTCATCGACTCGTGCACGGACGTGCCGCCGGCCGAAATCGAGCGCTACGGCATGTACGTGGTGCCGGTGCAGGTGAACTACGAGGACGGCAGCTACCTCGACAAGGTGGACATCACGCCGCAGGAGGTCTACGACCGCCTCGCCGTGGAGGTCCCGCGCACCTCGACGCCGACGCCCGCCATCGTCTCCGAGGTGCTGGGCCGCGTGGTGGCCGACGGCTACGAGCAGGCGGTGGTGGTGACCATCTCGAGCGGGCTGTCGTCCACGCACGACCTGCTGCGCTCGGTGTCGTCGGGCATGTCCCGCCTGCGCACGCTTCTGGTCGACACGAAGAACATCGGCATGGGGGCGGGGCTCGTGGTGCTCGCGCTCGCGCGCATGGTGGAGGCGGGCGCCACGCTCGAGGAGCTCGAGGCGGCGGCGGACCGCATCGTCGCGAACACGAAGGTGTTCTTCTGCGTTGACACGCTCGACTACCTGCTGCGCGGCGGGCGCATCGGCAAGGTCACCTACCGGGTGGGCAGCCTGCTCGACATGCGCCCCGTGATCAGCTGCAACGAGGAGGGCGTGTACTACACCGTGTCGAAGGCGAAGGGCCGCAAGCTCTCGCTCAAGCGCGCCATGAGCTGCGCCGAGAAGTTCGCCGCGCAGTTCGACGAGTGCGTCATGACCGTGGTGGAGGGCGACGCGGCGTCCGAGGCCGCCGAGGTGCTGCGCGAGCTCAAGGGGAAGATCGCGAACGCGACCATCTGGTACGAGGGGAACGTGAGCCCCGCCCTCGTGGTCCACACCGGCCCCGGCCTCATCGGCATCGGCGTGCAAGGCGCCTAAGCCCTCAGCCTCTCCCAGCGCGGCGCCTTCGCCTTCCTTGCTTTCCTGTGTCATCCTGAGCGAGCGAAGCGAGTCGAAGGATCTGGCCCCGAGCGCAAAACGGAAGCATCAGGGAAGGTGCGAAATGTTCCACGTGAAACAGACGCCGCGCAACCCCCATCTTGCAAGCTCAGCCGGCTGAGCGCAGCAGCCGTTGCGGCTGACAGGTGCGTGCGCCCGTCAGCCGCAACGGCTGGGCAGAAGGCCCTGGCAGGCCGTTGTTTCCGGCTGTGTTTCGATTATTGAAATCGCAGAAGAGCGTTTTGGAGGCCCGATGATGCTATGTTTATGGGGCAACCAGTCGTTAGGGGGATGCGATGGAGATAGGCGATCTGAGGGAGTTTATCGTCCTCGCTGAAGAGCTGAACTACACAACTGCGGCCGACAGGCTGTTTCTCTCGCGCTCCTCGCTCACGAAGCACATTCAGGCGGTGGAGAGCGAGTTGGGGGTGCAGCTGCTCGAGAGGAACAACCGGTCGGTTTCGCTGACGCGCGCCGGGCGGGCGTTCCTGCAAAAGGCGAGAGCCGTTCTCTTCGCGTACCATGAAGCCGTGGAGACGGCGAGGTCCGTGGCGGCAGAGGACGTCGAAAAGCTCAAGGTGGGCTACCTCTTCGCGACCGCCGGGGAGATATTCCCGCAGATCTGCGCCGATTTCGGGACCCAGAGCAACGTTCGCTTGGAGCTGCGCTCGATGGAGGTGGAGGAGATCTGGAGGGGCGTGACGAAGGGCGAGATCGACCTGGGCCTGACGATCAGCATGGCTGACGGCATTCCCCACAAGTGCAACTACATCGAGCTCTTCGAGGATCGGTTCGGCATCGTCGTGACCGCCGCGCATCCGTATGCCCAGCGAGAGAGCTTGACCTATGACGACCTGAGGGGCATGTCGCTCTTCGGGCCTCATCCGCGCTACCTTCCGCTGCACGAGAAGATCGTCAGCAGGTACTTCTCCGTGCATGGCGGCGATCTGGAGGTCGTGCCCGAGATCAGGGACATCGGGTCGATCTGCCCGGCGCTTGCGATGGGCGCGGACGCGGTTTTCTCCGTGGGGCATATCGCCCGCCGCCTCGGGGAGCATTTCGCCTTCGTTCCCCTCGCCGACGTGGAGGAGAAGCCCGTGGTGGTTCTCGCGTGGCGAAAGGACAACGAGACGAGCGAGCTGCTCGAGTTCACGCGCTGCATGAAGTCCCGATTCGAGCGATGCCAAGAGGATCGATAGGGCTTTCTCGAAAACCGCGCTGCTCTCGGCCCGTTGTTTCCAAAAGGGAACAGCGGGCCGAAATGCAGAATGCCATCAGACGCTCCTATAATGAGACTACTCGAGGGGAAGTCACGTGACAGCTCAACAACGAATTCGGCCGCGCACCTGCGGTCTTGGGACTGCTTTGCCCTGGTGCCGGATGCGCGCCCGAAATCGCTCGAGATCTCTGTTGAGAGCAAGCGAGAAAGGAGAGTCATGAGCTTTATCGCGGACAAGACCGTCTATAAGTCCATGGGCTTTTGCGGAGTTGGCGACGGTGCGAATATCGCGAACATTGACGTGAAAGACGGCAAGGTGGTTCGCATCAGGCCCGTGCACTACGACGAGCTCTACACCAAGGAAGAGCTCAACTACTGGACCATCAAGGCTCGCGGTTCCCAGTTTGAGCCGGGGATGAAATCGCTGCTTCCGCCTCTGTCCCTGACCTACAAGAACAGGATCTACTCCAAGAACCGCGTTCCCTACCCGCTGAAGCGCGTGGACTGGGATCCGAGCGGCGAGCGCCATCCGGAGACGCGCGGCGAGTCAGGGTACGAGCGCATCTCCTGGGACGAGGCCCTGGACATCGTCGCCGATGAGATCAAGCGCATCCACGACACGTACGGCCCCGCGTCCATCCTGTGCCAAGGCGGCGGGCATGCGGAGACCAAGAACGCAACGGGGACCCATGGCGTTCAGACCGCGATGTTCAACACGCTGGGCACGGGCTGCGTGGTTCAGGCGCGCAACGCCGACAGCTGGGAGGGCTGGTACTGGGGCGGCAAGTACGTGTGGGGCAACGACCCCGTCGGCGAGCAGGTCCAGCTGACCAACGTCCTCAAGGACATCGCCGAGAACTCCGACGCCGTGCTGCACTGGGGCTGCGACCTGGAGACGACCCCCTGGGGTTGGGGCGGCCAGCTGTCGAGCCGAACCGCGTACTGGTTCACCGAGATCGGCATCAAGCAGATCTTCATCTGCCCTGAGCTGAACTACTCTGCGGCGATCCACGCGGACAAGTGGATTCCCGTGCTGCCCAACACCGACGCTGCGCTGCAGCTGGCCATCGCCTACGTGTGGATGACCGAGGGCACCTTCGACCGCGAGTACCTGGAGACGCACACCGTCGGCTACGACCAGCTCGAGCGCTACGTCCTGGGCGAGGAGGACGGCGTCCCCAAGACCCCGAAGTGGGCGGAGGAGAAGTGCCACGTCCCCTCGTACACCATCAAGGCCCTGGCCCGCTACTGGGCGAAGCACAGCGTATCCATCGGCCACGGCAACGGGGGCGGCTACATCCGCTCGTGCTTCTCCCATGAGCCCGCTCGCCTCGAGATCTGCCTGCTGGCCATGCAGGGCGTCGGCAAGCCGGGCGCCAACCAGTTCAAGTTCCTCGAGAAGTCCCTGTTCTACGACCCGACGGTGAACCCCTATCCGCGCCCCGAGGTCATTCCCTCCACCTTCGCGTGCTTCAAGGGCGCTCTGCTCGACGAGCAGATGCTCGGGAAGAACTTCGTCCCGCAGACCCTCATCCCCAATGCGATCGGCGGCGAGAAGTTCGACTGGTACGGCCACACCATGTGCACCTTCGGCATCGCCGACCAGCTCAAGCCCTTCCAGTTCCCCAACCCGGGCAACCAGCCCATCCACATGGTCTGGTCCACGGGCCCCTGCTGGCAAACCTGCTGGAACGGCGGCTTCCGATTCCAAGACGTCATTCGCTCCGAGGCCGTTGAGTGCTACATCGTCCAGCACCAGTGGATGGAGAACGACACCAACTTCGCCGACCTCATCCTGCCCGTTACCACCAAGGTCGAGGAATACGACCTGAACAACGACATCGAGAGCGGCCAGTTCAACATGATGTACCTCGAAGAGCCCGCCATCGAGCCCTTCTGCGACGCGCGCAGCGACTACGCCATCGTCTGCGGGGTCGCGAAGAGCCTTGAGCGCTTCGGCGGAATCTACGCCGGCCTGCACGACAAGATCACCGAGGGCCTCACCGACGAGGAGCTCATCAAGCGCGGCTACGAGATGTCGGGCATTCCCTTGAACCAGATGCCCTGGGAGAAGTTCAAGCAGCAGAAGCTCTGGATCTCCCCTACGGTCAAGGGCTGGGAGGACGAGCCCGCTGGCCTCATCGGCTTCTACGAAGACCCCGAGGCCCATCCCTTCTCCACGCCGTCCGGGAAGATCGAGATCTACTCCTCGCTGATCGCCGACAACTTCCCCGATGACGTGGAGCGCGGCCCCGTGCCTCATTGGGTGGAGGAGAGCCCGCTCCACCACGAGCGCATCACCTCCGACCGCGCCCAGGAGTATCCGTATCTGCTCATGTCCAACCATCCTCGCTGGCGCGTTCACGCCCAGCATGATGACTGCATCTGGCTCCGCGAGATCCAGACCTGCAAGGTCGTCGGCCCCGACGGCTACGCGTACGAGCCCATCTGGATCAACCCTGCCGATGCTGAGGAGAAGGGCCTGAGAAACGGCGACATCGCCGAGCTGTTCAACGAGCGCGGTCGCGTCCTGGGCGGCATCATCGTCACCGAGCGCATCATGCCCGGCGCCCTTTACCAGGACCACGGCGCCCGCGTCGACACCATCGTCCCCGGCACGGGCGGCCTTGACCGCGGTGGCGCGAACAACATGATTTGCCCGTCGGCCACCACCTCCAAGAACTGCGCCGGTGAAGTCACCAACAGCTTCTTGGTCGGCATCAAGAAGGTGGACGTTTTCGAGCTCGCAGAGCAGTACGCCGAGGCGTTTGGCCGCGAATACGACCCGGCTTGCGGCCTTGTCGCCAGCGCGCGCATTGAGAAGGAAGAGGGGTAGACGGCATGAAAGCCTTTGTAATCGACATCGCGAAATGCAACGGTTGCCACAATTGCCAGATCGTCTGCAAGGACGAGCACTGCGGCAACGACTGGTCGCCGTATGCGAAGACCCAGCCCGATACCGGCCAGTTCTGGTGCAGCGTCGAGGAGCGCGTGCGCGGCACGGTGCCGCTGACGAGGATCAGCTACATCCCGCACATCGGCGCCCAGACTGAGGCCCTCAGGGAGTATGCGGGCGAGGTCCTGCTGCCTCGCGAAGACGGCCTGATCGTCATCGATCCCGAGAAGGCGAAAGGCCGCGAGGACATCGCCGAGAAGTTCGAAGGCGTCTACTGGAACGCCGAGCTTCAGATTCCGCAGGGGTGCACGGGCTGCGCCCACCTGCTGGACAACGGCTGGACCGTCCCTCGCTGCGTCGACGCATGCCCGACCGACGCCTTGCGCTTCGGCGACGAGGACGACCTCGCGGATGAGATCGCGCAGGCGACGAAGCTCGACGAGGACTCCCATGTGTACTACTTGAACTTCCCGAAGCGCTTCATCGGGGGCACGGTCGTCGACCTGGAGGCAGACGAGGTGGTCATCGGCGCTGAAGTGTACTTGAAGGACGAAGCTGGAAAGGTCGTCTCCCTTGCACGTACCGACGATTTCGGCGACTTCATCTTCAAGCAGGTGGAGCCCGAGGCTTATCGCGTGGAGGTAAAGGCGCACGGGTTCAGCAAGAGGGCCCTTGATGCCGACGTCCGCGCGCTGGACCTCAATCTCGGCACTATTGATCTGAGCGCGTAAAGGCGAACGGGTGCGGTTGGCATCGACCGCACCCCATGAGAAGGAGTGATCGTAATGGTCTTTAAAGGTCCTGCCGGTTTCCAGCGTATCGTCTACATCATCATGAACGTCGTCATGGGCATCGTCATCACCGTGTGTCTGAACGTGCTGGTGCTCCATGCTCCCATTACGGTAGACGGAATGCTCACCAGCTGCGTTTTGAGCTTCGCCGTCGGCTATACCGTAAGCGACCTCGTTCCTGCGATGGACTGGGGCCGGGCCTTGGCCGCGAAGCTTGGCTTGAAGCCGGGAAGCCTCGGGACCCATCTGATTTCCAGCGCGGTGCTGGCTTTCTTCATGGGCACCCTGATCCTGTTCTTCTGCTCGCTGGTCAACGTGCTGTCCGTCGGCGGCATCCAGGGCGTGCTCGGCTTCTTCGTCATGGGCTATCCCATCGTGTTGGCGGCGGCTTTCGTGGCGATAGCCACGTGCGTGCCGCTGGCGATGAAGGCCGCTGCTGCCATCAGCGGCTTCGATCCCACGAAGATGCCCCCTCAGGCCGAGTAGCATCGGGCTCGGAAGCAAGGCGGCTGGGGCTGCGGCAAAAGCCCCGACGAGAAAGCGAGCCCCCTCGGGCTCGCTTTCTCTCTCACCGGCTCTCCGCCTCGTGCGTGAGGGCGCGTTTGCAAGCGGGGCGCCTTTTGGCAAGGTCCGCGCCCTGCCGCCGCGCCGACGCCGTCGTTGCCTACGCGTTTCCGCCGTCTTCGGAGAACTCGCCCTTCAGGAAGCCTCGCACCACGCATGCGGCAGCGCCGGCGGTTGCCGCAAGGCCGATCAGGGCGCTGGCGGCGACGGGGAGCTCATCGCCGGTTTTGGCGAGTTTCGTGCCGGCCGGCTTGAGCGTCACCGTCTCCTTGCCGCCGTTCGCACCCGCACCCGAGCCTGAGTTGGTGTCGGGCGTCGTGCCAGCATCGGGCGTCGTGCCGGTATCGGGCGTGCTGCCGCCGCCACCCGTGCCGCCCGTATTACCGCCGCCCGCGTCGCCGCCCTCACCGGGCTCGGGCGCAGAAGCTGAGGAAACGACGACCTCGGCGGTCGGCCGCTGAGCGTATCCGGCAAGGTACGTCACGACGTAGGTGCCCTCGATGGCAGGAACGAAGCGGTAGCTTGCATGGACAGACGCCAGCAGCGCACCCTCGGCAATCGCAGCAGCTCCAGCCGCCGTCCTCATCAACTCAACTGCTTGCCCGTTGGGGTCCGTCACTTCCGGCACTGCCTGGAGCTTCGTGCCGGCAGCATCGGTGAACAGTACGTCCGGCACAAGGTAGGCCTGGCCTACGGTGGCGGTGCCCATCTCCTCGGCGCTCGGAGCCTCCGCGGCCTGCGCTACGGGAGCCGAGGCCATGTAGAGCAGGGCTGCCTGCTTCCGGTTGGCAATGTCGGGCGTAAGCTTGGCGAAGGCGACCTTGCCCACCATCGGGTGCTCCATGGCGCCCGTGGCGTTCACGTCGGCCCCCACGAACCAACGCTTGATGTCGGCCTTGGGCGCGGGGATGGAGCCCACATTCCGCTTCTGCGATACCAGCTGGCCGTTCAGGTAGTACTTCATGGTCTCGCCGTCGTAGGTCGCCATCACGTGCGTCCACGTGTTCAGCGGCACCTCTCCCTCGGTGCAGACGTAGTTGTTTCCATTTCCCACGTTGGTGTAGTGCTGAAGCTTGGGGGCGTAGTAGCTCAAGTCCTGTCCCACGTCCGACGCGCTGGAGAACAGGTCGAAGTAGCCGTTCGTCGGATTCGCCGTGAACTGGAACAGCACTTCGATGGTCTCGGTCTGCGCGATGGCGGCGTAGTCCTTGTCGGCGAACTCATACCCTACGGCCGACTCGCCGTCGAACAGCGCAACCGGAACCCCGAAGGCGCTGTCTGTCTCGTAGGTCAGCTTGCCGAAGGGCACGGCGGCATGCGGCTTGGCGGCACGGTCATCGTGCGCGCCGGTGGCAAAGTCAAGGTGAAGCAGCGGGGCGGCCAGCGCGGACACGACCTTCTCGGCGGTCGTGAACTCCGTCTCGCCGACAAGCGATTCCTTTCCGAACGCGCTGACGGCGTAGGCGCGCAGCACGTATGCGGTGTTTTCCTCGAGCTCCGCGCCGAACAGCGGACGTTCGAACACGGCCGGCTGGTTGACGTCCGCCTTGTAGTAGTCGGACATGAAGCGCGCGTCGAACACGGGAGCGTCCGGGGCAGACGCGCTCGCGACCGTGACGCGGTAGGAGATGATTACGTCGTCGCTCACGCCCGAGGCGTCGGCGGACACCTTGTCAGCTGTCAGCGCGAACGAGGCGCCCTTGTCGCTGATGGTCTCCTCGGGTACCGAGACGGAGGCGCCTTCCTTTACCAGGGGCGGCTTGGCCGCCTGCTTCATGCCGGCATGCGTGTACTGGAAGCCGTCGCGGCCCTTGGAGGGAACGATCACCCAAGGCTGCCCAAGGGCGGCGCCGTTGCGGAAGTCCAGGCGGTGGATCGTGACGGCATGCGTTGTCGTGTCGATCTCCACCAGCTCGCACTGGCTGGCGTCTTGCCCGGCGGCGGGGTGTCCGCCGCCGTCTCCCATCTCGTCCAGACCGTCGCCGCTCATCCAGAAGTTGTTCGAGAACGTGGCGGTCTGAATGAGCGTGAAGCCGTCGTCCTGGTAGATGGAACGCGGGTCGGCCATCGGAATGTGCGTATGCCCCGAGAAGTGGATGATCTGATGGTACTTCCCGGCAAGCTCCTGGTAGAAGGCGTTGTCGTCGCCGCTTCCGTCAGAGCTGTCGGTGCCGAACTGCCCGTTCCAGCTGCCGCCCGTGCTGTACCAGACCGTGTTGCCGAAGGGGTGGTGCGTCATCAGGAAGACGGGCTTGTTCGCATCTTCTGCCACTGCGGCGGCAACGCGCTCGCGCACCCAGTTCTGACGGTCGCCGTACCAGCTGTTGTCAGCGCCGCCCGGAGACGGCGAGAGGGCGATCACATGGTAGCCACTGCCAGGAGCCTCGGTGCCGCCCACGACGAAGTCGCAATCTATCTGGCCCTCGTTGGCACCGCCGGGGATCTGGAACGAGCCCGTCACCTTCAGCTTCGACGACAGGAACTCCTTGAACTCTGCCTGAGCCTTCTCCTTGTCGCCTTCATGCTCGTAGTACTCGTGGTTGCCCATGACGATGCCCACCGGGCTCTTCGCATGCGCGTTCAGCAGCTTGGCCAGCTCGTCGTATTCGCCCGCCTTGCCTCGGTCTGCCGAGTCGCCCACGAAGAAGTGGCCGTTGAACTGCGGTGCCATGCTGTAGATGGCGCTGAAGGCGGCGGGCACCTTCTCGGAGTAGGCGTTTTCCACCTCAGCGCCCACATGCGTGTCGCTGTGTACGGTAAAGCGCACCTTGCTGCCGGAGAGCGTCGGCCATCGTGGTGAGCTCGGTGCCGTGAACGCAGCTGCGGCATCCTGGTCGGGGAAGACCAAGAGTCCCCCAGCAGCGCAAACGCCGGTGACGGCGGCCAGCTTGAGGAACGTTCGGCGTGACACGCCGAACGTTCCCTGATCGTATGCAGCTTCGAGATCATTCATGGCAGTGCCCTTCTCCTTCACGTGCGTCTCCTTTGCTCTTCTCTTTTCTTCGAACGGGATGTCGGATGAGTCTGCCGTGCGTGTTCTGGCAGAGGCACCAAACGCGTGCGCCTCAGGCGCTTTGATCGCGCCTGCCTCGCCTTCGCGCAGCGTGGAAACATCGTAGGGAGGGAACGTCAGGGTGAATTCAGGGGAGCGAAAATACGCTCCAAGGCAGGGGCAAAGTTCGCGTAAAGAGCGCGTGCCGTGCGTGGGGTTCTCGTAAGAGGAGCAGGAAGCGCCTGTCGTCCGCCTCAGCTTCTTCGACGTTTTCGCCTTCCCGTATCATCATGAGCGCACGAACCTTCCTTCCATGCCGTCCTGAGCGCGCGAACCTCCCGTCCTACGCCATCCCGAGCGAGTGGCCTCTCCTCTCGTGTCGTCCTGAGCAAGTGAAGCACCCTCCCTGCGTCACTGATAATCGTTACGGGATCTCGCCCTTCCGCTTCCACCGAATCGGAAGGGCGGTAACCTACGTTGCGGGGACGGCGCGGTGGCTCGCACTGTGTCCGACGCCCGAGGGCTGTCTCATCCTGAGCGAGTAGCCTCTCCTCTCATCCTGAGCGAATAGCCTCCTCTCTCGTGTCGTCCTGAGCGAGCGAAGCACCCTCTCGTGTCATCCTGAGCGGAGCGCCCGGAGGGCGCGAAGTCGAAGGATCTGGCCCCGGGCGAAAAGCGGAAGCATTGAGGGGTTCACCCCCGAGCGCAGAACGAAAGCATTGAGGGATTCACCCCCGAGCGCAGAACGAAAGCATCAGGGAATGTGCAAAATGTTTCACGTGAAACATTTGTTTGCTCGCGCCCTTGCTTTTGGCAAACGCTTGTTCTATCATAGCCTCACTTGTTGAGAAAGCGGGGTTGTGATCGTGGCGTCGGTTGAGCGCGTCATACTGGGCATTGACCCGGGTCTGGCTAACACGGGCTGGGGCATCGTCGAGCAGCGCGGCGCGCGGCTTTCCTGTGTGGCGTACGGGTGCGTCTCCACGCCTGCGAGCCAGCCGCTCGCGGAGCGCCTCCTGAAGATCCACGACCAGGTCGGGGCGGTGGTGCGGCGCTTCGGCCCCACCTGCGTGGGCATCGAGACCGTGTGGTTCGGCCAGAACATCACGGCGGCCTTCGCCACGGGGCAGGCGCGCGGCGCGGCGCTCGTGGCGTGCGCGGAAGGCGGGCTCGCGGTGGGGGAGTTCACCCCGCGCCAGATCAAGCTCGCGGTGGTGGGCACGGGCTCGGCCGAGAAGGAGCAGGTGCAGTACATGGTGCGCCAGCTTCTGCAGCTCGAGCAGGCGCCGCAGCCCGACCATGCGGCCGACGCGCTGGCGGCCGCCATCTGCTACACCACGCACGACGGGTTCGCGCGCGCCGAGAGGCGCTTCGACGAGCTGGTGGTGAAGGCGGAGGCGGCGCAGGCGGCGCGCGATGCGCAGGCGCGTCGGGCGCGGCAGCGCAGCGGCGCGGCAGGCGGGGAAGGTGGGGCGTGATGATTGCCTTTTTAAGCGGAAGGCTGGCGGGGAAGACCCCCAGCATGGCGTATGTCGACGTGAGCGGCGTGGGATACGCCGTCTCCATGTCGGCGGCGGCGCTCGCGAAGCTGCCTGACGTGGGCGAGAGCGTGTCCGTGCTCACCTACCTGCAGGTGAGCGAGAGCGGGGCGGCGCTCTTCGGATTCCTCACGCAGGAGGAGAAGGCGCTGTTCGAGCGGCTGATCACGGTGAGCGGCGTGGGGCCGAAGGTGGCGCTCGCGGCGCTGTCAACCTTCTCGCCGCGCGCCCTGGCTGACGCCGTCGCCGCCCAGGACACCTCGCTGGTGGCGAAGATTCCCGGCGTGGGCAAGAAGACCGCCTCGCGCATCATCCTCGAGCTCAAGGGCTCGCTCGACGCGGGGGCCGAGAGCCTGTTCAGCACGGCATCTGATGAGAAGTCGGTGGTCGAGGCGCGCCTGAGCGGGGCTGCCGAGGCGCTGCTGTCGATGGGCTTCACGTCGGCCGAGGCGGACCTCGCGCTCAAGGGAGCGCCCGAGGGGGCCACCGAGGCGGTGCTGCTACAATATGCGTTGAAGCGATTGGGAAGCCGATAGGGGTTTATGGACGACAGCGTACGCATAGAGGGAATGGTGTTCGAGGCCGCGGCAGGCGGTTCGGACGGTGCGCGCGGCGAGGCTGCGGCGGGTGCTGACGCGCGCGCGCGGACGGTGACGCCCGAGCTCGTGGAGGACGACCTGGCGCTCGACCGCTCCCTGCGCCCGAAGCGCCTCGAGGACTACCTGGGCCAGACCAAGGTCAAGGAGTCGCTGGCCATCCTCATCGAGGCCGCGCAGGCGCGCCATGACGTGGCCGACCACATCCTGTTCTCGGGCCCGCCGGGCCTCGGCAAGACGACGCTCGCCACCGTGGTGGCCAACGAGCTCGGCTCGAGCATCCGGACCACCTCCGGCCCCGCCATCGAGCGCACGGGGGACCTCGCGGCCATCCTCACCAACCTCGAGGAGGGCGACGTCCTGTTCATCGACGAGATCCACCGCCTGAATCGCATGGTGGAGGAGGTGCTCTACCCCGCGCTCGAGGACTTCGCGCTCGACATCGTGGTGGGCAAGGGCCCGGCGGCGCGCTCCATCCGCCTCGACATCCCGCGCTTCACGCTCATCGGCGCCACTACGCGCACGGGCCTGCTCACCGGCCCTCTGCGCGACCGCTTCGGCATCTCGTTCCGCCTGCAGTACTACACGCCTGAGGAGCTCAGCGCCATCGTGTGCCGCTCGGCGGCCATCCTCGACGTCGACATCGACCAGGAGGGCGCGCTCGAGATCGCACGCCGCAGCCGCGGTACGCCGCGCCTGGCCAACCGCATGCTCAAGCGCGTGCGCGACTGGGCGCAGGTCTGCGCGGACGGCGTCATCACCGAAGACGTGGCAGCCCAGGCCCTGAGCTTCTTCGAAGTGGACAACTTGGGCCTCGACGCAGTGGACAACCGCATCCTGGAGATCCTCTGCGTCCAGTTCTCGGGACGCCCCGTGGGCCTCACCACGCTGGCCTCGGCGCTCTCGGAGGACCCCGACACGGTGGAGGACGTCTACGAGCCCTACCTCATGCAGCAGGGCCTCATGATGCGCACGCCGAAGGGGCGCCAGGCCACCGCACGCGCGTGGGAGCACCTCGGGCTCATCCCGCCCGGGGAGGGGAGGTAGCCATGTTCGAGCAAGACTATCTGCTTCGCATGCTCGTGGACTTCGCGGCGGCCATCCGCCGCTCCATCGAGCGCGCAGGCGGCCAGCAGGACCCGTCCGGCGCGGCGCGCATGCTCGAGGAGGCGATCGGCAGCGCCGTCGACATTGACGGCGGCGTGCTCTTGTCGCTCTCGCCGGAGTCCATCGCGAGCATCCTCGAGGTGTCGGGGACTGACCCGCACGTCACCGAATACGTGGCGCGCTCGCTTCTGCTCGCGTCCGAATACCATGCCCAGGCAGGCGAGGCGGAGCTCGCTGAGCTGCGCCGCGGGCAGGCGCTCGCCGTCGCCGACGCCTACGGCCACGACCTCTCCGCAGCGTTTGACTTCGAGGCTGACATCAAACTTTAAGCTTGCTCAAAGACCCACGTCAGACGCTCATTTTGGGGAGTCGAGAAACCCCGGAGGCTTCGCAAAAAAACACATATTGTTTACGATGATTCCCCGCAGGAAACGAGTCGAAGTAGCGTATAGTGAGAGCATGTCCAAAAGAAGAGAGGACAAGTGTTGCCGCCATGCAGCACGTGTACATATCTCCCCAATTCCGGGGAGAGGAAAGAGGAAAAGATGGCGGAAGGTACTGTTAAGTGGTTCAACCCGGAGAAGGGTTACGGTTTCATCTCTCAGGCAGACGGCGAGGATCTCTTCGTCCACTTCTCTGAGATCCAGATGGACGGGTTCAAGACGCTCGACGAGGGTGCTGCGGTGTCCTTCGACGTAACGACGGGTCAGAACGGCAAGCTCCAGGCGAGCAACGTCGTCAAGCTGTAAACTCAAGTTCGATCACAGACGCAAGCGGGCCTGCGGTAAGTCGCAGGCCCGCTTTTTTGCGCTCGGGGCCAGATCCTTCGACTCGCTTCGCTCGCTCAGGATGACACGGGGGGGGAGGCTGCTCGCTTAGGATGACGCGGGGGTGCGATGCTTTCACCCATGCGGTGTGGTGCGTGCGTGGTGCCGCGTGGGGCACGGGTGTGCTCCGTGCAGGCGCGGGCCGTTTGCGTTGTGTCACTGATAATCGTTACGGGTCTCGCCCTTCCGCTTCCACCGAGCCGGAAGGGCGGTAACCTACGTTGCGGGGACGGCGCGGTGGCTCGCACTGTGTCCGACGCCCGAGGGCTGTCTCGAGGAT
>NZ_JAAKEC010000013.1 GCF_011038975.1 Adlercreutzia sp. ZJ176
GCCATCGCACGCGCCGCCGCCCGCAAGCCCGCCGCACGCGCCGCCGCCCGCACGCGCCGCCGAGCGCAAGTCCGCCGCGCCGCCGCCCGCCAGCCCGCCGCAGGCCGCCCGCGCTTCCCCTCCCTACGGCACGAACAGCGCGAGAGCCGACCCCAGGGCGATGGCGGGGCCGAAGGGGAACTCGCGCAGGATGGGGTAGCCCGACTCCGCCGCGGCGAGGTTCTTCTCGCCCCAGCGGGTGTGCGGCAGCACGAGCGCCGACAGCAGGAACGCCGCGCAGGCCGCCAGCAGACAGAGCACGCCGCGCTCGAGGCCCAGGAACAGCCCCACCATGGTCAGAAGCTTGATGTCGCCGGCACCCATGGCGCGCTTCTTCGACACCGCCTCGTACACCACCGTGACCAGCAGAAGCGCGCCGCCGAGCGCCACGGCGCCCACGATGCCGCCCGCCAGCGACACGCCCCGAAACGGCGCGGGCGCGATCAGCGCCGTCACGAAGTCGGTGCCCACGATCACGCCGCCGATCCCGAGGCCAAGCCTCCACACCAGCCACAGCCCCGCAAGGCCCAACACCAGCTGGTTGGGAATGCGCAACGTCCGCATGTCGATGACCGCGGCCATCACGAGCAGCGCTGCGAACGCGAGGTATATGAGGGCGGTGAATATCATTATCCGAAGATCAGCTCACGCTCCTCGCCCGTGAGCGCCGCGCGGGCTTGGTCGCGCAGGTTGTTCACGCCGATGAAGAACTGGCGCATCATCACCACCATGAGGTAGCGGCCCTTGGGCGTGAGCGTCAGCTCCTCGTCGTTGTTCACGGCGAACGCGCCCGACGCCGCCATGAACGCCATCTCCACGGGCAGCCCGGCTTCCACCGAGCAGCCGAAGTCACGCTTGAACTGGCGCTTGTCGAGCCGCAGGCCGAACAGCTGCATCATGAAGCGGTAGCGCATGCGGTTGCGCTTGGAGAAGGTGGCCTTGCCCGTCATCGACATGCGCCCGCCCTCGATGGCGGCGTTGTAGTCGCGCACGGAGAACGTGTTCACGTACAGGCTCTTCCCCAAATACGTGATGCCGCCCGAGCCGATGGCCGGGTACTCCTCGTAGTCGACCACGTACTCGTCGATCATGCCCTCCTCGCCCGCGGCGCCCGTGCCGCGGCGGTTGAACGTCCAGGCGCTGCCGTGCTCGAACAGCCCCCGCTCGCCCTGGGCGCCCGCCTTGCCGCCGGCCACCTCCACGCCGGGCAGCTCGCCGGTCAGAAGCTCGCAGATGATCTCGTAGAAGCGCTGCTCGCGGACGTAGTCCACCTTGCCCACCGTGCGCGCGAGCGACTTCTCCACGCTCGGGCTCGCCATCAGCGGATAAAACGTGGTCTGGCTCGCGCCCGACTCGATCACGCGCTCGATGTCGCGGATGAGGACGTCCTCGGTCTGCGCCGGGAAGTTGAAGATCATGTCGGCGTTCATTGAGGTGAAGTACGGGCTCGCGTCCTGGATGCGCTCGAGGATCTCCTGCCCGCTGCCGTACTTGTCATAGCGGTCCATCTGCTTGAGGAGGTCGTCGTCGAAGCTCTGCACGCCCACGGAGAGGCGCTGCACGCGCCCCTGCAGCTTGTCCAGGTAGCTCGGAATCAGGTGGTTCGGGTTCGTCTCACTCGAGACCTCCTTGATGGAGAACGTCTCGCGCGCCAGGTCGATGGTGTCGCACAGCTCGTCGAGCAGGATGGTGGGCGTGCCGCCGCCGATGTAGATGCTGTCGAAGTCATACCCGAGGTCCTTGAGCATGAGCATCTCGCGCCGCATGTTCGCGAAGTACGGGCGCGCGCGGTCCTCCGCGAACGGGAAGCGGTTGAACGAGCAGTACGGACACAGCCGCTCGCAGAACGGCACGTGCATGTACAGCATGTAGCGCTGCCCGGGCACGGGCGCGGGCATGCGGTCCTCGGTCACGGGCTTGAGGTTCAGGTAGCTCTTGGTGCACTCGCGGACGACCGCGGAGAGCATGCGCTCGGACAGCATGGGCTACTCCCACGCGCCGCGGCCGCGCAGGGCCTTCGCGCCGATGTCGCTGCGCAGCTGCTTGCCCTCGAAGTTGACGAGGTCGCACGCCTCGTAGGCGCGGTCGCGGGCCTCTTCGAAGGTCGCGCCGAGCGCCACCACGTTGAGCACGCGCCCGCCGTTGGTGACCAGCTCGCCGTCGGCGTTCGTCTTGGTGCCCGCGTGGAACACCGTCACGCCGTCGAGCGCCTCGGCCTCCTCGATCCCGAGGATGACCCTGCCCTTCTCGTAGGACCCCGGGTAGCCCTCGCTCGCGAGCACCACGCACACCGCCCACGCGTCGGACCACTCCAGCTCCACGTCGGCGGCGCGGCCCTCGGCCACGGCCATCATGACCTCCGCCAGGTCGCTCTCGAGACGCGGAAGCACCACCTGCGTCTCCGGGTCGCCGAAGCGCGCGTTGAACTCCACCACGCGCGGCCCCTTCGGCGTGAGCATGAAGCCGCCGTAGAGCGTGCCGCGGTAGTCGAGGCCGAACGGCTCGCGCGCGGTGGCCGCCGCGGCCGCATCCATGATGCGCACCATCTCGGCCATCTCGTCGTCGGCCACGATGGGCACCGGCGAGTACACGCCCATGCCGCCCGTGTTCGGGCCCTTGTCGCCGTCGTAGGCGCGCTTGTGGTCCTGCGCCGGGGCCATGGGGAACGACGCGCCGTTCGTGACGAAGCACAGAAGCGAGCACTCCGGGCCCGTCATGCACTCCTCGATGACCACGCGCGAGCCGGCCGCGCCGAAGGCGCCGTCGAAGCACGCGCGCACGGCCTCCTCCGCGTCCTCGAGCGTCTCGGCCACCACGACGCCCTTGCCCGCCGCCAGGCCGTCGGCCTTGATGACGATGGGGGCGCCCTGCTCGCGCACGTAGGCGAGCGCGGGCTCGGCGGCGTCGAACTGCGCGTAGGCCGCCGTGGGGATGCCGTTGGCGGCCATGAACGCCTTGGAGTACGCCTTGGAGCCCTCGAGCTGAGCGCCGTCGGCGTTCGGGCCGAACACGGCCACGCCCGCCGCGCGCAGCTCGTCGGCCACGCCCGCCACGAGCGGGGCCTCCGGGCCGACGACCACCAGGTCAACCGCGTGCTCGCGCGCGAACGCGAGCACCGCCTCCGCATCCATCATGTCGACGGCGACGTTGACGGCCTTCGCCACGCCATCGGTGCCGCCGTTGCCCGGCGCCACGTACAGCGCGTCAACGCGGGGGGACTTGCTCAACGCCCAGGTGATCGCATGCTCGCGCCCACCGGAGCCCAGTACCAGAATGTTCATGTCGTTCCTTTCCAAAACCGCATCCGCCCTGCAAGCGAGACCGGCTACCATCCTCGCATGATCGTTTGGTCGCGGTCGGGGCCCACGCTCACGATGGACATGGGCACGCCGGTGATCTCCTCCAGGTACTCGACGTACTTGCGCGTGTTCTCAGGCAGCTCCTCGTAGGTCTTGCACTGGGTGATGTCGACGTCCTTCCAGCCGGGAAGCTCCTCGTAGATGGGCTTCGCGTGGAACAGCACGCTCTGCTGCATGGGGAAGTAGTCGTAGCGCTTGCCGCCGCACTCGTAGGCCACGCACACCTTGATGGTGTCGAAGGCGCTCAGCACGTCGAGCTTGGTGAGCGCCACGTCGGTGAGGCCGTTGACCTCGGCGGCGTAGCGCGCGATCACGGCGTCGAACCAGCCGCAGCGGCGCTTGCGGCCCGTGGTCACGCCGAACTCGTGGCCCACGCTGCACAGCGTCTCGCCGTCGACGGCGTCCTGGCCGCTGCCGCCGTCCTCGGGGAAGGCGAGCTCCGTGGGGAAGGGGCCGCCGCCCACGCGCGTGACGTAGGCCTTCTGGATGCCGAGCACGCGGTTGATGTTCACCGGACCCACGCCCGTGCCCGTGGCTGCGCCGCCGGCGCAGCAGCTCGACGAGGTGACGTAGGGGTAGGTGCCGTGGTCGATGTCGAGCAGCGTGCCCTGCGCGCCCTCGAACAGGATGTTCTTGCCCTCGCGCAGCGCACGGTTCAGCAGCTGGGCCGTCTCCTCCATGTAGGGCTTGAGGATGCGCGCGTACGGCAGGTACTCGTCGCAGATCTCCTCGACCGTGTAGGTGTGCAGGCCGTAGATCTTCTCGAGGATGGGGTTCTTCTGCGCGAGCGCCGTCTCCACCTTCAGGCGGAAGATCTTCTCGTCGAGCAGGTCCTGGATGCGGATGCCCTTGCGCGCGGCCTTGTCCTGGTAGCACGGGCCGATGCCGCGCTTGGTGGTGCCGATCTGGTTGGAGCCCAGGCGCTTCTCGTCGGCGCCGTCGAGGTCCTTGTGGTACGGCATGATGACGTGCGCGTCGCAGGAGATCTTGAGGCGCTTGCACGAGATGCCCTCAGCCTCGAGCATGGCCATCTCCTTCACCAGCACGCCGGGGTCGATGATGACGCCGTTGCCGATCACGGGCACGGCGTTCTCGTACATGACGCCCGAGGGCATGAGGTGCAGAGCCAGCTTCTTGTCGCCGTGGATGACGGTGTGTCCGGCGTTGTTGCCCCCTTGGAATCGCACGACGTAGTCGAAGTCGCTTGCGATGAGGTCAGTGATCTTGCCCTTGCCTTCGTCGCCCCACTGGGCGCCGACGAGCACAGTACTCGGCATGGTTCGTCCTTTCGTCATTCGAGCGTCAGGGAACGGAAAGCGCCCTGTTCCGCAACCTCACAGTATAGTATAGGTGCGAACCAGGGCGCCGCGGGGCAGGGCATTTCTCCCAACGATTCCAGACAGGCGGGAGAGGGCGGGGGAACGCGCCCTACGCTTTTCGCGAGGCGCGGTCGTGCTCGATGGGGGCCGCCCAGGCGGCGGGGACGGCCGCTTCGGCGCGCAGGCAGCACGTCGCGTCCGCCATGGCCTCGTAGACGACGTTCGTACCCTGGGTGTCGGCCACATAGGTTGCGGCGCGGTCGGCGCGGATGCCGATCCGGGCCGCCTCAGCCGCGGCGTCGATGTTCGCGCCCATGAACAGAAACTCCCAGCCTTCCTCCTGCTTGCGCTCGATGGCGTGCTTCACCTGGTCGTACGTGTAGCGCCTGCTCGCGTTCTCCAGCCCGTCGGTGGTGATGACGAACGCCACGTGCTCCGCCTTGTACTCGTCGGGCATGTAGCGCTGCACGCGCTCGATGTGCCGGATGGCCCCGCCCACCGCGTCGAGCAGCGCCGTGCAGCCGCGCACCTGGTAGTCCGCCCTCGTGAGGGGCTGCACGTCCTGCACGTTAACGCGGTCGTGCAGCACCTCGGTCACGTTGTCGAACAGCACCGTCGACACCACGGCGTCGCCCTCGCACTCCTGGTGCTTCTTGAGCACCGCGTTGAACCCGCCGATCGTGTCGCTCTCGAGCCCCGTCATCGAACCGCTGCGGTCGAGGATGAAAACCAGTTCCGTCAGACCCTTCTTCATGATGCGCTTCCTTTCTGTCGCCTCTTCACCGAGCCGCCCGAGCTAGGTTGAGTTGGTTGTGTCTGGCCGAACCGGATTGGTTGTGCCTGACCGAACTGAACCGGGTTGGTTGCGTTTGGCCAAACTGAACCAGGTTGGTCATACTTGGCCGAACCGGGTTGGGTTGGCCAGGCCTGACCGCACCAAGCTGGTCGTGTTGGGCCAACTAAGCTGGTTGCGTTTGACCAAACCAAACCGGTTGTGCCTAGCCGAACCAAGTTGGTTCTGCTTGACCGAACCAGATCGGGACGTGCTCGTTGCTTACAGCGAGCATTATGCGGAAGCGCGCAGCGCGATAGGTAAACCGCGAAGCGACATTCAACTGCCTGACGAGCGACATTCGCCGTGACAGCGTTACGCGAGACGGGGCGGTGATCCGCAAAGCAGCTCTCTCGCCTTCGCCACCCCGCTTGCCGTCAGGAAAATCCACGGCGCAGGAAGAGCAATCAAGGCCCCGAAATACCAGCCGCTCGAACGCGACAAGAATCGAGCTCGCCTCCTGGTCGCTTCCTAGACTAGAGAGCAGGATGCTCTAGTCTACCGCTAGTTTAGAACCCAGACGGCGCTCCCTCTTGAGCCCTCCGGCCTCACGCGCTGGTCTTTCCTCAGCTCTTGGAGAAGGTAGCTCACGTGCTTTTTCTTCTGGTCGTCGCTCATCCCATCTGGCAGCGCGTGGTCGATCGCCGCGGCTATCTCCGCCCGCGAGCACGGGCGCGCCCTGAGCAGCTTCACTATCAGCTCCTTGCAGATGCTCGTGTCGAGCCCCTTCTGCCTGACATACTCCTCGTGGGTCCCGATTATGCCCGCGACCCTCGACGAGATAATGAGATTGGGGTATCGGCCTTCCACCAGACCCCGAGACCTCAGCGCCCTCCCCTGCTCTTTGGTGACGGGCTTTCCCTTTTGCACGAGGTCAAGCAGAAATACGGTATCGAAGTCCATCCCGGGCTCTGCCGCCAACAGCCGCGTGTACGCTTCGCTCAGCACTTTGCCGTATAGGGTGACGGTGACTCTGCCAGGGTCGGATAGGTCGTAAGTCGGGAGGGGGAGCATGCGGCCCCTCTGGATTTCGTAGACGTTTCGTATCCCGATGGCGTTCTGGTCTATCATGTCAGTCTTCGCCATCGCATCGGACAGCAGCCTGTTGCGGTAATACGGAGGCCTGTACCCGAGCTCTATCGCCTTCTCGATGGTCCCCGGTATGAACGACCCCTCGTTTATGAACACGATACGGTCCTCGTACTCAAGCACGTTGACCTTTCCGGTTTGCCTATAGTCCTGGTGGGCAACTGCGTTGTGGAGAAGCTCGCGAATGGCCTCGGGGTCATACTTGTTCGCAAGCGTCGGGAACAGGGTCGTTTCGCTGTTGAAGTAGCGGTAGCGCTCGTTTCTGACCTTTCCCAACACCTTGTCCACTTGGAGAATGAACGGAGGGTCGAAGTGCTCGTACGCCTCGGGCCTCCCGTCGGACGAGTACAGCGTCCAGGTGATCCTCGGGGCAGAGCCGCCGAGGAACGCGGTGGACTCGGGCCGCCCCAGCAGAACGAGCGCGGCATTAGTCACCCTTCCATGAATCAAAAGCCCCATTTTACGCAGCATCTCCTCGTGGGAGAGCTGTCTGATCGCCGGCTGGCTGGCTCCGTATTTTTTGACGAACCTTTCGCAGGCGAATTCGACGGCATCTGGGTCGAGATCGTCATACTCTGCCTCGAAGGCTATCTGCTTCGACCAGTCAGGGCGTGACTGTCCCCAAATTGCTTCGAGCTTGAACCTCGGCATCTCCTTGAGAGCTTCGTTCTCGCGCGACCACGGAACGCCACGCCACGTGGTCGGCGTCGCAAATCCGCACGGCGGGACCTGGAAGACAACGACTCGCTTCCCCTCGAGATCGAACTCGTAGATCTCCTCGAAGATCAGTCCCTCGTTGAGGTGCCGGGCGATCTCCTGCTTTAGGTTTCGCAGCCCGACGCTCGGGCGGGATGCCTCCTTGCGATATGCCGTTCCGCACACCCTTCTCTTGTTCGTGATGCCGAATAGAAGCCACCCGCACTCGGCGTTTCTCAGGTTCGCCTCGTTGCTGAGCGCGGAGAAGTACTTGCCGATGCTCTCGAAGTCGAAGCTCTGCTTCGCCTCCTTGTACTCGACGACCTCAGTTTCGACGTCGGAGAGAAGGCCCCGGACAAGAGCGGGCATCTCGTCGAGCGATCTGATCATGGCGCCTCCGTAGACTAGGATATAGACTAGAGCATAAACTAATTTCCTGCCATTCTAGTCTATCTGACAGGCTTTCGCTCGTCAGCCTGTTCGCTCAAAAACCTTGAGGGGCGCCGGCAATCCGCAGGCCCTACCCCGTGCGGGGCGGAGCGCAGGCTCTTGCAGATGGACGGCTGCGACAGCTGTCGCCCCATTCTTTGGCGTTCCCTTCGTTGCCCCCATTATCGCCACCTTCGCCACCCTCTTCCCTGCCGTCCCCATTATCGCTCCCCTTCGCCACCATCTTCGCCGCGCTTGCCTCCCCCTTCGCCACGCTCCCCTGCTGTTACCCGAGAAGGGGCTGGTCAAACGCGTAGAGCGCCTCGTTCACCTGGAAGATGTCGTAGATACCGTGGATGAGGAAGTACTCCACGATTACGTCGGCCTTGCTGCTGTGGGAGAGCGCGAAGCCCGCGCGGCCGAGCAGGTCACGCGCCTCGGCGAGGCTGAGCTCGAGCGCGATGGCCAGGGCGCAGGCGGTGCGCTTGGCGGGGCGGTAGTTGTCGTCCTTGCGAATCTTGGCGAACAGCTGGCGGCTCATGTTGGCGCGTTTGTACACCTGCACGTCGGTCAGGCCGCGCTCGTCGATGAGGCGCAGGACCGTGGCGGCGAACGACTCGTCGAGCGCGGCGATGCGCTCGCGCAGGTCAGAGGCGTCGAAGGAGGCCGTGTCGAAGGAGCCTGTTTCGAAGGCGGCCACCAGAGGGTTGAGGGGCATGTCCGAAGTGGCGGGCTGCGGGGCAGGCGCCGAGGGCATGCACGGCGCGGCAGCTGGCTCCCCCGCCAGCTCAACCTCTTCGGCAAGCTCGACGGCGCTGAACCCGCGGGACCCCCCGCGCCAGGGCGCGCTGCCGAGAATGCGCGTGCCCTCCAGGATGTGCTCGCGCACGTAGACGTCGTCGACGTACTCCGCCACCGACCCGAGCAGCTCGCTGCCCGCCGCCACCGACTCGCGGTCGAACAGCACCAGGTACACGTGCAGGTCGTGGTCTTCGAGGAAACGCCTGATGGCGCGGATGGTCACGTCGAACGCGCGCCGCGGCGGGAAGCCGTAGGAACCCGCGGAGATCAGCGGGAGCGCCACCGTCGCGGCGCCCTGCTCGGCGGCGAGGGCGAGCGAGCGCGTCACGCAGGAGGCGAGCTGCGCGTCCTCGTCATGCGTGCCGCCGCGCCACACGGGCCCCACCGCATGCACGATGCTGTGCGCCGGGAAGTCGAAGGCGGGCGTCGCCACCGCGTCGCCCACCGCGCAGGGCCCGATGGCGTCGCACGCCGCCTGCAGCTGGGCGAGCCCCGCCACGCGCGCGACGGCCTCGCCAGCCCCGCCGCCGATTCGGAGCGCCGCGTTGGCCGGGCAGACCACCACGTCAACCCGCATGCGGCACAGGTCATTCCGCACAATGTAACAAGGCATACCGCAAGCTCCTCACCTCAGACAACAATCCTGGACGGTCGCTCCGGGCAACCGCCGGCCCCGTGCTAGCTCCCGCGCCCGTCCAAAACGCCCACCTCTTCGCCATCAATTATCCTCTTCAGCTGACGTTTGCCGGCGTAAAAGCAAAGCGGCCGAGGAAATAAGACAGTATCAGACATAATCAGGACATGTCCTATTTAATTGAGACATGTCCTGATTATGTCTTAATTCAGAACTCCTCGAGTCCCAGCACCACGAGCACCGTGGCCATCACCTGGGCGAGCGTACCATCATCCAGCGAGCCGACGACCTCAGCCGCGCCCTCCGCCTCCCGCACACCCAAGTCCATGGCCCTGACGGCCTCGCACTGCACGAAGCCGCGAACGGGGTTGCCCGCGGCTATCTTCACATGGAGCGGATATCCGTTGTCAACCGACGTCACCGGCACCATCAGCATGAGCGCGCACGTCTTGTTGATGCGCCAAGGACTGAGAACAACGCCGTAGTGGCGATATGCGGGCTCATGGCCCTTCGATGGGTCGAAGTTGATGGAAACGACGTCTCCCTGCTCGCAGATCACAGCCCCCACGCCCTTCCTTCGGCGCCAGCCATGGCGTCAGGCCGCACGCAAGCCGAGTCAGCCCGCGCATCCCCTTCGTAGCCTGCGAAGAGAGACTCGTACGTGACGTGCCGCGCTGGGCGGATGCGCCGATGAGCGCGCCCCTTAGGGACAAGCTCGATGTTTCCGCGCTCGTTGACCGCCACGTCAACGTCATCCCCCGAGGAGAGCCCTGCCGCCTTGAGGATGCCCTTGGGGATTCGCACGGCCTCGGAGTTGCCCCACGAGGAGATCTTGGTCCTCTGAGCTGCCGCAGTCGTGCACATGCCAGATGCTCCTTCTGCCGTATCTACCGATAGTAGATACAATATATACCCTGATCACTAGGCGCTCGAAGAACGGCGTCCTTGGCGCAGCGCAACAACCCCCCGCCGCTCTCTACTGATCCTTGTCGGCGACGAGCATCAGGATGCCGGCAACCATGTTCAACACCAGCAGACATGCGATGCCGAAACCCGTCGTGTTGGCCTTCTTCCCTTGGTAGATGTTGTAGCTGTGGACCGTCATGGGTATGCTCCACGCGAGCCCGATGATGCTGAAAGCCCAGCATACCGTGCTGATGATGTTGAATATGAATGCGATCATCAGCAGCGTTTTCTGCTTGTCGGGCCTTGGGTAAACAACGTCGGACGGCGTAACGGGCTGAGCCTGATACGTCTGGGCGGGCGCAGCCTGGCCGTATGCGAGTTGCTGGTTCGGCGCCACGCTCGCGTTTACCGGCTGGGGCGCTGCCACATACGGCTGTTGATACGCCTGCTGTTGGTAGGGCATCGCTTGCTGCACCGGCTGCTGCATCTGCGAAGCAACGCTGCCCTGTCCGCCAAGCGGCGCACCGCAATGCCCGCAAAACGCCCCTTGCCTCACTTCTTTCCCGCAATTGCCGCAAATCATGTCTAGCTCCTTCACTGGCTTTAATCCTTGGCCACCGTATCCTCTTTTCAGGAGATCTCGTCGGCCAAACTGTCTTTCCGTACGCAAAGCGAGACCTCCTTGCGCCCTCGCCGCGCAAGGAGGTCTCAAGCTTTACGCTCGCGGGGATCCGCAGCGTCCGCAGAACTTCCCAGTGCCAACGTTTCCGCACTCCGGGCAGCGCCATGCCTCATGCGCCGATGGGGACACCGGCTTGACGCTGCTCGCACCCGCAGCCGGACTCGCCGCAACGCCAGCAGAACCGGCTGGCCCTACCTTCCGCTTCCGCTTGAACGACGACTTGATCTCGTCGATAGACTCCGGCCCCGCATCGGTTGCGGCAACGTCGCCCACGATCTTGCTGCGAAGGGCGCGCACGTCAACAGCTTGGCGAATCCCAATGAGCGCGTTCTCGAACATGATGCGGCAGAAGAACTGGCCGACGAAGAAGAACACGGCGAAGCCGATCAAGCTCACGAAGAACGCGGCAGCGCCACCGGCGAAAGCCGCGATCAGCACGCTTGCCACGCACGTCACAGTGATAGAGATGGCGCTGAAAAGATAGAGGAAGCGCAGGACCTGCTCGATGTAGAAGTGATCGAAGTGGAAGAACTTCCCCAGACCTGACTTTCTGTCAGAGTTCTTGCCCAAGAACTTCACGTAGCCGACTATGGTCAGAACCACGACGGCGATCGTCGCCAGCAGCAGGACGATGCCCACCGCCATCGCCTGTCCCGCCATCTGCGCCGCATAAGGGCTGTATCCGTAGCTATACACCGTACACACCTTTCTCGGCTTTCGCGCCGATCGTCACAAACACAAGCCTTGGCAAGGCAGCAAGCCCTGCCTTGGCTAAGCGCGGCTCGCAGCCTGCGCCGCCGCAAGGCACCACTTCTCCCCTACGTGGAACACGAACTCCTCATCACCGAGAGAGAACTCCGTCTCGTCCTGGATCTCGACCAGCGCATGAGGAGACAGGGCGACCCCTCCTATCTTGGTTTTGTTTGCAGAGCCGAGGTCGCTCAGGTAGTACTTCCCGTCACGCGAGACGATCTCGGCATGCTTGCGGCTGATCGCCGAGTTGCCCGTCATGCAGCACGTCGCCTCCGAGCCGCGACCAAGCACCAAGGGGGGCTCTGCCACGAACATCTCTCCCGTCGCCTTCCTGAACAGCGACACGAGGTTCTGCTCGACCAATATGGTAGTCTCGCTGAAGTCTTCTGAGCGATAGTCCTCAGACAAGACGAGCGTCTGGTATTCGTCCTCGTCTTCAGCCTGCTCGCGCAGCGGACGGACAGGAGGCGCGCTCTGGTCCAGGGCCTTCTTCGGCATCTCCGCCTGAGCACGTGCCGGCGTCTCCACCCGAGCCTGCTCTTGCCTTGCCACCTGCCCCGCAGCGCTGGACGCGCTCGGCACGGAAGCCGCAGGCTCAGGCTCATCTACGAGGACGCGCCCACATTGGGTGCATTTCGTCACGCTTGCGTCGAGGATGGCGGAACAACCCGGACATATGGTGATGGCGCCTTCCGGCACGTAGTCTATGCTCATCGCGCCTTCGTCATCGTACGCCATGCTGGATTCCGGCTCCGCCGTCAGCGGCTCAACGAAGGTCTGCCCTTTCGACGGCTGCCCAGCCGACGCTTGACTCATCGGCACCTGGCTCATCGGCGGCTGCTCCGCGGGCCTCGCGGGCTCTGCGGGCTCCGCAGGCTCCACGGGCTCCACGGGCTCTACGCGCACCGCTCTCTGCTCTGGCGCAACCGTGCTGGAAGCCGCCCGCGCAGGCTCTTCGCGCACAGCTTCCCCGCTACGCGCAGGGGTCTCCTGACGCAGCGGCGCGCCGCAGTATATGCAGAACAGTCCCGTTCCTTCGACCGCCTGCCCGCAGTTACCGCAGGTAGCCGTCACCTCAACCTCTCGCGGCGTGCCGCAGTGGGTGCAAAACCTCTCATCACCCTGAAAAGGCGCGCCGCAGTGGGTGCAAAATCCTAGATACATGGCTTCTCCTTCTAAGCGCAGATCACATTTGCGTTGCTCGTTGTCAAGGCTTGACGAGGCGCACCGTCGGGAGCAGCGCCTTGAACTTGACATAGTCCTTGTTTTGCCCGGAGGAGTCTTGCGCTGCTTCCAAGGGGGCGCATATCTCGTCGCGGTGCTCGCTCGGCTTCTCGTAAGACAAGCTCACCTTCCATGCGCGGTCGATGACGTCAATGCGATTCCACAAGTACTCGTAAAGCTGGCACATGCTCTCCCAAGCGCCGTAGTTCACAGACCAAAACGGCATCTTGACGCTCTTCAAGCTCTCCCACTTCGCCTTTATCTCCGACTTCAGATTGGCCGCCGCACGGGCCTCCGAAGATCGCGTCGACATGGACTCACGCGCATAGTTGTTGTTGAAGTCGCTTGAGCATCGGGCAACTTCGGAATCATAGGCCCTGATGTCCGCAAGACTCTCAACAAGGATGTGGTAAGCCTCTGAGTCAGAAAGGCCACTCGACGAGCCAGGAGAGGACGATCCCGGAGCTGGGACCACGGGGGTTCCGCCTGACGTCATGCCATCCGAGCTCTTGCTCGAGCTGCTCTCCGATCCAGAATGCGAGTTCAGGCTGAGGCCTCCTTCCCCTGAGGAGCTCCCGGACGCTGACGGCTGGCCGCTCGCCGACGTCGCGCTTGAAGTAGCGCCTGCGTGCGTCGCCTCGCCCTTCGGACCAGCGAAGATGACCACGAGGCTGACAACAAGCGCGATCACGGCCACGGCAGCGAGGGCGGCGAGGGCTATCACGAGCGTACGGTTCTTCTTCGCTTCGTCTGATCCGCTCGACTCGTGAGGGGAAAAGCCTGGCGAGGACGGCTGCGTCGACGCTGATGCCGGGGAGTGGGCCGTAACCACAGGGCGCACAGTCGAAGAAGGCGGGATGTTCGAGCCGGTGGCTGAGCCATATGCCGCTCCGCCCCTTGGCGAAGTCCGTCCCTCCTTCGCTCGCAGATGAACGGGCTCGACTACCGTATCCCTGAACCGGCTTGTTCCGTTGTTGAGCACTTCGGTATCTGAGCGGCCATCACCCACGGCGTCAAACTCCCCCGTTGTGCCGCGTGATCCGAGGAGCGTGCCGCAGTTTGTGCAAAAGACCAGATCAGGACTTATCTCACTTCCGCAATTCTCGCAACGCATCACGTGTCCTTCCGTCGCTTTCCGAGCTGCTCAACCCAGCTCGTCCGCCCAACCAAAAGGGAGGCCGCATCACGCTGAGACGCGGCCTCCCCCTGCGCACCTATGCGAAGGCGCCTTCCTTTTGCCTACGCGCTGTACTTGAACTTCTCGTCAGCGAGGGTGACCACGTCACCGCTCTTGAGCAGGATCTTCTGGCCCGGGCGAACCTTCACGCCGTTCACGTACGTGCCGTTCGCGGCCTTCTGGTCGACGAGGTAGGTCTTGCCGTCCTCAACCAGGAAGCGCACATGGATGCGGCTGATGGAGCTGTTGCCCTCGAGGCAGTAGCTCACCTGGCTGCGCTCGCGCCCGATGGTGAACTCGGCGCTGTTGATGGGGATGTGCTCGTTCGTGCTCATGCGCGTCAAGCTGCCGCCGCTCGCCGCCTGGAACAGTATGATGGTCTCGCTGCCGTCAGGAGCGAGAACCGTGGTGCTCTCTGTCTGAGAATCAGGCAGCGGATTGACGGGATGGAAGGTGGCCGGCGCCGTGGCGGGCGCATTGTCCTTAGGCTCATCCTTCTTGGCGCCCTTCTTCTTACGCGACATCACGACGACTACGACGATGATCGCGATGACGGCGACGATCGCGACGATGATGCCGATGATAGCCGGCAAGGGCAGTCCTTCGGGAGCCTCCTCGAGCGCGGCGACCGCGTCGTTCAGCGCCTTCGTGGCATCATCAATCTGGGCCTTCTTGTCGTTGTACTCGCTCTCGCTGGTGTTGTCCTCAAGCTCAAGGTTGAGGGCTTCCTTCGCCGGAGCGAGCGCTGCAGTCACGGCCTTGTAGCTCTCCTCGGTGTACTTCGAGGCGTCCAGCGCCTCAGCAGCAGCAATCGCGGAGTTGAGGCTCGAGAAGGGCAGATTGTAAACCGGCTCGGGATCGGGATCTATGCCATGCTTATTATACTCAACGCCCAGGTCGTCAAGCACCTCCATGATCTTGTCACTGGCCGCCGCATAGTAGAAGCTGCTGTCGCTCATGAGGGACACGCCCACCGCGTAGCCGTTGGCGTCAACCATGGGGCCGCCCGAGTCGCCGCCCGACATGGGGCAGTTCGTCTGCAGATAGTAGCCGTTGATGGTGAACAGGTCAGAGGTCATGCCCTGGTAGATGCCCTCGACCTTGCTCACCGTGCCGTTCTTGATGGTCACATCGTCAGTCGTGTACGTGTTGATGACCTTGAGGTCGGAGTTCGCAGGGAAGCCGATGGTGTACACCGGCTCAGCAGCCTTCACTTCCATGCTGTTGCGGAACGTCAGCGGCTTGTGGTTGTTCACCACCTGGTCGAGCTTGAAGATGGCGAAGTCCTGCGCCTCCGAGGCGTTCACGAGGGTGGCGCCAACCGTGACGTCACGGTTGATGGTGACCGAATAGGTCATGCGCGACTTCAGATCCTGGATGTCCTGACCGGAGTAGCCGAACAGGTCCAGCTCGTTCTGGCTGAAGAACGTGCAGTGATAGCCCGTGATGACCGTGTCATCATTGATCAGGAAACACGAACCGCGCGAGTACTCGGCGCCGTCAATGCTCCAGTTGAACTTCATGACACCGCTTGCCGCCGAGCGCACCGCCTCTTCGTCAGCATGTGCCTGGGTGGCAGGCAGAGCCGCTATGCCGGCCGCCATGAGCATGGCCAAGCACGCAGTGACGAAGAAGCTCAGCAAGCGCATGCCCACTGACTTCATTTCCTTCATCCTTTTCCTCCTTTTTCCTTGGTTACGCAAGCCGGCACATCCAGTGCGCGTCTGCTTGCATATCCCATACCTGCTATCTGAAAAGACGGCTTGGCCGCTCTTCACAAAGGGAGAGGAGGGAGGCCAAGTTGCCAAGCCTCTGGCTGTCCAAGCCTCCCTCGGTTAGATGCCGCTACTGCTGAGCAGGGGCCGCCTCTTCTTCCTGGTCCTTCTTGCGCTTGAAGAGGAAGAACCAGATGAGGCCTGCCGCCACCAGCGCCGCCGCGCCTACGAGCCACATCCAGTACAGCTCAAAGAAGTTGGTCGTCACGTGGAACTTCTCCACCACCACCTTGTCCGCAGAACGTCCTGCGAAGTCAACGGCGGTTATCTCCATGTTGCGATCAGTGAAGGCCTTCGCCGGCACCGAGACCTTGCACAGGCCGCTTGCCTCGGGAGTCACCTTCTGGGTGGCGCCGTCGAGCGAAACCTCAACCTCGTTGATGCCGATGTTGTCCGTCACCGTGAAGGTCACGTCGTAGGCGTCCGCGTTGTACATCTTGTAGCTCGCGACGTTCTCGCCGTCGATGATCGGGTCGGCCGTGTCGAGGATGAATGTCACCTCGGCGTTAGCCACCTCATGGGCCTCGGGCTCGTAGTAACTCGCCGAGTTGTTGAGGTTCGTCGCACGGTCAGTCGAGCTCACCACCACGTGGTAGTTGCCATCTTCGGTGAAGTTAGCGCCCGGCACATGGTAGTAGTAGGAAGCCCATCCGTAGCTGTCTTCGCCAGCCTGGATGTAGTAGCCCCCCTCCTGGCCGCTTGCCGAGGAGGTCCTCTCCAGGTTCTCCGTCTTCAGGCCATGGGTGACCGACACGCCATGCTCTTCGCTCTCAGAGCCGCATACGTTGATCTCTTGAATGATGACCTCGGGAGCTTCGGCCATGTAGCCGTTGTGCTCAGCGTACTTCTCCTGATCAACCACGATGAAGTTGGATCCGAAGCGGTTGACGGAGAACACGATGCTGTTCTCGGCCTCGTTGCCGGCAAGGTCGACCAGCGTGGCCTCGAGCGTGTAGATGTCGTCAGACTCCACTTCGCGCGTGAAGTCGGCGTAGGACACCGTCTCGCCGTTGCCGTTGCCAGCACGCGATGCGTCAAAGGTCTTCACGCCGTTCTTGTTGCCCGTAAGGGTCCAAGCAACGCCGTTGCTGTCGAAGTTCTTCTCGTCCATGAAGGTGATGACCGGCGCAACCGTGTCGTTGTAGGCAACGCCTTCCTCAACCTCGCTGAACGTGATCGTCGGGGCCGTCAGGTCAACCGTGAACTCTTCCTCGGTCTGCTCGGCCGTGTTGCCGGCCTTGTCAGCGATGGCCACGCTCAGGTTGTAGTCGCCGTCCGTGGTGAACGACACCGTGGCCGTGTGGACGTCGCCGTTGGTGGACCAGCCGCCGATGCTGCCGTTGGACGTGATCACCGAGTTGGCCTCGTCCCAGTTGTGCTCGGTCACCGTGATGGTCGCCGTGCGGGCGGCCTTGTAGTACTTGCCGTTGCGCACGTCGTTGTTGTCCCACGTGATGGAGTTGATCACGGGCGCCGTCTTGTCGATCGTGAACTCCTCGAAGTCCAGGGTCGTGGTGTTCGTCGCGGGGTCGACGAGCTTGGCCGCCAGCGTGTAGTGGCCGTCGCTCACGAAGTCCATCGACGTGCTGTAGCTGCTACCCGACCCGGCGAAGTCGTTGACCGTCACCGGAGCCCACTGCGTGAGGGCGCGACCTGCCGTTCCGGCGTACTGCGACACCTGGATGACCTGCTGGCCGCCATCGAAAAGCTTAAGGTAGTTGAAGTTGAGCTCCTCGACTGTCATTCCGATGGTCTGCGTCGTGTTGTAGTAGGAGCCGGGCGTGACGCTGGTGTTCCAGCTGAGCTTCGGCGGCTTCTTGTCGAGCACCAGGGTCATCGGATGCGCGAGCTTGTCGATTACGTCGACCAGCGCGTTATGGACGTCCTCGCTGGAGCCACGCTTGACCTCCGTCACCGTACCATCAGGCGAAATGTTCCATATGCGGCTGTTTGTCGCGTAGTCGGTCAACTTGATGATGATGTCGCGGTTGAACTCCGTTCCCTCGATCAGCGAGACGCTGGTCTCGCACTCGCGCCCCTTGTCACTGAGGAGCTTCTCACCGCCGAACGAGAAGGGCTCCTTGACCTCTGCTTTCATGAGGCCGTTGTTGTCCTTGAAGATCATGCCCGCAATCGCGTCGCTGTTGTAGAACGCGTAGGGTTCGGAGTAGTTTTTCCCGTCCTGCTTGCCCGTGTCGCCGTTTTGGTAAGCGTTGGCGTACTTGATGCTCATCTTCACGTCCTCAAGCGTCGGAGCCGTGAGGTCGAGGATGAAACTGGTGCCGTCGACCTGTGCGCCACTCACATCCGTGGTGGCCTGAGCAGCGCCCTTGTCCATAGCCTTATCGTTGTTGTATCCGTAGGCGTACTTGTTCTCGTGGGCCTTGACGACAGCGCTATCGTCCCCCGCGCCGGCAGCTCGCACGGCCGTATTCACCTTGTCGACAGCGACAACATTCAAAGTGCTGGCGGCGCCTCTGTCGTTCTCCGTGTAAGTAACCTTGGCGGTCCACGTCTCGCCGCTCTTCGTCCTCGTCCATACGTTGCCGCCGTCCTTCTGGATAGTTCCCTTATCAGAAGGCGTGATGGTCGTCTTCTCAGCGTCGAAGTTGCGGTCGGTCACCGTGATGGTAGCGGTCATATGCTCGCTATTCTCATCGCACGTACCGTAGTAGTCGATCCCATCATGAGCACCCTGCTTTGCCTGGTTGATCTGCACCGACACGCTCGGTGCTGTGAGGTCGAGAACAAAGCTGTCGCCGCCGACAGGGACGCCCTTGGCTGTGGTAGCCTGTGCGCCGCCATAGGGAGCGGTCTTGCTCTCGTCCTTCTTGTCACCGTAGGCGTAGTCGTTCCCGTTCCCGGCCATGTCAATCGCAGCCACCTTGAGAGCGCCCGCCTCGCCGACAGCGTTCTCCTTGTAGGAGACCCTGGCGGTCCACTTATTGGGGTCCTTCACGTCCTGCGTCCACGTCTTGCCGTCGTCAACCAGGACCTTGCCGTTACCAGAGCACTCGACCATGGTGCTAGCGTCGAAGTTGCGGTCAATCACCGTGATGATGGCAAGAAGCTCGTCGTCCTTGTTGCCCGAGGCGTAATAGTCGGTCTTGTCATCACCGACGCCAACCAAAGGCTGGTCCATCTCCACAGACACGTTGGGCATCGTCAGGTCAACCGTGAACTCTTCCTCGGTCTGCTCGGCCGTGTTGCCGGCCTTGTCGGTGACGGCCACGCTCAGGTTGTAGTCGCCGTCCGTCGTGAACGACACCGTGGCCGTGTGGACGTCGCCGCTGGTGGACCAGCCGCCGATGCTGCCGTTGGACGTGATCACCGAGCTGGCCTCGTCCCAGTTGTGCTCGGTCACCGTGACGGTCGCCGTGCGGGCGGCCTTGTAGTACTTGCCGTTGAGAACGTCGTTGTTGTCGAACTCCACGTCGATCGCAGGCATCGTCAGGTCGACCGTGAACTCGTCCTCGGTCTGCTCGGCCGTGTTGCCGGCCTTGTCGGTGACGGCCACGCTCAGGTTGTAGTCGCCGTCCGTCGTGAACGACACCGTGGCCGTGTGGACGTCGCCGCTGGTGGTCCAGCCGCTGACGCTGCCGTTGGACGTGATCGCCGATTTGGCCTCGTCCCAGTTGTGCTCGGTCACCGTGACGGTCGCCGTGCGGGCGGCCTTGTAGTACTTGCCGTTGAGAACGTCGTTGTTGTCGAACTCCACGTCGATCGCGGGCATCGTCAGGTCGACCGTGAACTCGTCCTCGGTCTGCTCGGCCGTGTTGCCGGCCTTGTCGGTGACGGCCACGCTCAGGTTGTAGTCGCCGTCCGTGGTGAACGACACCGTGGCCGTGTGGACGTCGCCGTTGGTGGACCAGCCGCCGATGCTGCCGTTGGACGTGATCACCGAGTTGGCCTCGTCCCAGTTGTGCTCGGTCACCGTGATGGTCGCCGTGCGGGCGGCCTTGTAGTACTTGCCGTTGCGCACGTCGTTGTTGTCCCACGTGATGGAGTTGATCACGGGCGCCGTCTTGTCGATAGTGAATCCATCTACGGTCTTCACCGTTTCGTTGCCGGCCTTGTCGGTCACGGCCACGCTCAGGTTGTAGTCGCCGTCCGTCGTGAACGACACCGTGGCCGTGTGGACGTCGCCGCTGGTGGTCCAGCCGCTGACGCTGCCGTTGGACGTGATCGCCGATTTGGCCTCGTCCCAGTTGTGCTCGGTCACCGTGACGGTCGCCGTGCGGGCGGCCTTGTAGTACTTGCCGTTGAGAGCGTCGTTGTTGTCGAACTCCACGTCGATCGTCGGCGCCGTCTTATCGATCGTGAACTCCTCTAATTTCAGCTCCGCGGAGTGCATCGCGGGGTCGACGAGCTTGGCCTCCAGCGTGTAGTGGCCGTCGTTCACGAAGTCCATCGACGTGCTGTAGCTGCTGCCCGAGCCGGTGAATTCTTTGACCGTCACCGGATCCCACTGCACGGTGGCACCGCCCGCCTCGTCAGAACGCTGCGACACCTGGATGACTGGCTGACCACCGTCATGATCCTTGAGGTACTTGAAGTTGAGCTCTTTGATATCCAGTCCGATGGTCTGCGTCGTGTTGTAGTAGGAGCCAGGCGTGACGCTGGGGTTCCAGCGAAGTTCCGGGGACGTCTTGTCGAGCACCAGGGTTATCGGGTGCGCGAGCTTGTCGATCACGTCGACCAACGCGTTGCCGACGCTTTCAGGGCTGTTGCGCTTGACTTCCTTCACCTCGCCCTCGGGCTCGATGCTCCATGTGCGGGTGTTGTTCGCGTAGTCGGTCAGCGTGACGATGATGTCGCGGTTGAACTCCGTTCCCTCGATCAGCGAGACGCTGGTCTTGCACTCGCGCCCCTTGTCGCTAAGGGACTTCTCACCACCGAACGTGAAGGGCTCCTTGACCTCTGCTTTCATGAGGCCGTTGTTGTCCTTGAGGATCATCTCCACTATGGCGTTGGCATCGTAGAACGCGTAGGGTTCGGAGTAGTTTTTCCCGTCCTGCACGCCCGTGTCGCCGTTTTGGTAAGCGTTGGCGTACTTGATGCTCACCTTCACGTTCTCAAGTGTCGGAGCCGTGAGGTCGAGGATGAAGTCCTTGCCATCGACCTGATTGTTGTCCGCATCCGTGGTGGCCTGGGCGCCGCCGTAGGGAGCAGTCGTGCTCGCCGGCTTTTTGCCACCGTAGTTATAGTGGTTCTCGTTCCCGGCCTTGTCGACCGCGGTCACCTTGAGCGCGCCCGCCTCGTCGATGGCGTTTTCCGTGTAGTCAACCTCGGCGGTCCACTTGCTGGGGTCCTCCGCGTCCTGCGTCCACGGCGCGGCGACGTTCTGAACAGTCCCGTTGTTCGAGGGCGTGATGGTCGTTACCGCCGCGTTGAAGTTGCGATCGGTCACTGTGATAGTCGCCACCAGTTTGTTACCATAGTAGTCGGTCGTCTGATAGGTATTCTGCTTTGCCTGGTCGACCTGCACCGACACATTGGGTGCCGTGGGATCGAAAACGAAGCTGCGATCGTCAACCTGATTGTTGTCCGCATCCGTGGTGGCCTGGGCGCCGCCGTAGGGAGCAGTCGTGCTCGCCGGCTTTTTGCCACCGTAGTTATAGCGGTTCTCGTTCCCGGCCTTGTCGACCGCGGTCACCTTGAGCGCGCCCGCCTCGTCGATGGCGTTCTCCGTGTAGGCGACCTCGGCGGTCCACTTGCTGGGGTCCTCCGTGTCCCGCGTCCACGTCACGCCATTGGTGGCTTTGACGATTCCATTGCCCGAGGGCGTGATGGTCGTCTTCTCAGCGTCGAAGTTGAGGTCGGTCACCGTGATGATAGCTGTCAGCTCGTTACTGCCGTTAACGGAAGCGTAGTAACTAGTATTGTTGTCGGTGCCAACCAGAGGCTGATCCATCTTCACGGACACATCGGGGGTCTGCGTGTCAAGCTCAAGTGCCGGAGCTGTTACTTCTTTATTTCCATTAGTCGAGCTAACTGAGACAAAAAGGGTCTGGCCGGCCTCGTAGTCCGCAATGTCATATGTCACGGTACTATTCGTAGCAATAATCGTTTCAATCGGCTGTCCGTTACGATTGATGGTGACTTCATCGTTTGTGAAAAGGTTCGCCACCACCACACGAATAGCTATAGGACCCTTCACTACTTTGTTGTCGGCTAGGTTTTTCCCGTCAGCAGTAAAGAACAACACCTCGGGTGACTGATTTACGGAGGGATTATCAGAAGTCGTACCAGTGCCACTGGAATCGGTGCCTGTAGTGGCATCAGATCCAGACGTCTCGGCAACTACTGCAGGCTCCTCTGCAGCAGGCAAGCTGGAGTCGGCATCATCCTTCTCCGCGGATTCAGTCTCCCCAGATTCTGTCCCCACAGATTTAGTCTTCTCGGGATCATCTGTTTGGGGCTCGGGCGTCTCAGGCGTCTCCTTTGCCGCATTGTCTTCGCTGACAACAGCAGGCTCAGACGTCGTCGTCGCGAGGGCTGCTGCGGGGAACAGCAGGCATACAAGCGCGAAGGACAAGAACACGCGCGATGACGTGCTCAACGCGTTCTTCGCGTCGTTAATCGCTGAGCGCATGCGATTAACATGCTTACCTTTGTAGCGTTTAAACATGGTTAGGCTCCTTGCTCCGCTTGTATGAGATCAGTGCTCTCCATGAGCACAATCTTCCTGACTATCTGGAAGTTCCCGCGATCTTCCACCTCGGAAACGTCGTTTTCCCGCTCTGCCGCCTCCTTGGGCTCTTCCGCAGGGGAAGGCTCAAGTTCCGGCTCAGACTCCGGTTCAGACTCGATTTCAGGTCCTGCTTCGGGCTCCGGCTCAGACTCGGGCTCGATTTCAGACTCAGCCGCCGCCTCAGGCGCATCGGACTCTTCCTCGGGTTCCTCGGAGGCCTCGGAGGCTTCGGACTCCTCAGCCTTCTCTGACTCCACCTCGTCCTCGTGGAGAATCGTCGTATGCTCACCGTCCTCGCCTTGGAGAAGAGTGGTCTCCGCGACCTCGGCTTCGGTTTCAGCTGCAGGCTCAGCCAGCGTCGTGGTCTCGGCTTCCGCCTCCTCTTCAAGCACCCGGGTCGACTCGGCGTCCTCGCTCGAAGCGCTCGGCGCGCTTGCCGGCGCGCTTGCCACGCTGCCCGCGTTCTGGGAAGGCAGGTCCTTCGTAGGCTCAGCTGCAGTGATCGCAGCGGAAGGGGCTTCGCTCGAACTCGAAGGCGCCACCTTCGCAACCCCTTCGCTCGAAGCAGCTGCAGCGCCCGAAGAGCTCGTGGCGACGATGGGACCCGTCGGCTCCGCTGAGCTTCCGTTTCGCGCAAGCTTGCCGCTGCGATAGCGAGAAGACTGCCTTCCGCGTCCGCTCTGGCGTTCGCTCAGCTCGCGGAGCTGCTTCTTCCCGGTAAGCTCGGCATGGACGTCAGCTATGTTCCGCGAGACGAACACATAGACGGCAAGCGCGATGAACACCACCGCCAAGATGAAGAATACGATGCCCGCGAAGAAGAGGATCTGCTGTACGCTCATCAGTTCGCCCCCTTAGCCGTCGAGGAGGCCGCAGCGTCAGAAGAACCCGACGCTGATCCTTGGTTCAGCACGCCTATGTTGTTGTACGTGTTCTTGACGTTGTTGGCTGCATTCGGATAGCCGCTGACGATCGTCTCGTAGAGGGTGTTCGTCAGCTCGTTCTTGTTCGCGTCTCCCGCCAATGCGAGCGTCTGCTGGTAGACCTCCTGCAGCAGGCTGTCCACGCGCGACTCGGAGATGCCCGCGCGCCTGAAGCCGTTCAGGTACACAGGGGAGTTGATGGCTTGGAACACCACGTCATACAGACGCAGCCTGACGATAACCGGGTCGCTGTCGTCAAGGTTGGTGCACGCCTGCTCGAGCGCATCCCAATACGTTGCGTACGACTCTCCCTCGGTGCCCTCCTGCGTCGCGCGCGAGAGGGTCTGGGAGAACTCGCCGATGGTCTTATAGACCTCTGCCGCGCGGCGCTCTTGGTCGCTCAGCGTGCAAGGCTGGCCCTTCCCCGTGCGGGAGTCGTAGCTTTCAATAGCATAGTTGAACCAGGTGACGGCTTGCGATCCGCGCGTGAGTTCGTCGCCGTAGCTGAAGTAGATGAAGTAGTCGATCCCGGCGTCATAGCAGAGCTTCGCATAATCGGCGGAGTCGCTGATGCTGCCCTTGTTCGCCTCGAACAGCGCAGCCCACCTCGACGACTCTGACGTGGTGAACGCCGAGTCGTCCTTGTACACCTCGTTCACCAGGTTGCTGTACGGCTCGATGCTGTCCGGGGACACGTCGATGGCCTCGACGTAGAGGCTCTCTGCGGGCGACGCCTGGTCGCCTACCTCGGCCGTGCTCGCCACCGCCGCGCGCTCCATGAGGCTGTCGTAGCTTGAGCCGCGCACGATGGCACTCGCCGCCATGCATCCGATGCCGAGGACCAGGCACGCCACGCCCGCCACGGCGAATCCGAGGAAGGTGTTCTGCTTGCGCTTGAGCTCCTGGATGTGCTCCTCGATCTGGTCCTCAGGCTTGTCGAGCGCGAGCCACAGCTCGTCGCAGCTCTGGTAGCGCTGGTCAGGATCCCATTTCGTGCACTTCTGGATGATGTTGTCGAGACCCTGGGCCTTGCGCCCCGAGAGAGCGGGGTTCACCTCCATGATGGAAGGCAGCGTCGGGCGATCGATGAACTGCATGGGGCCATAGCCCGTGACAAGGTGGAACAGCGTCACGCCGAGCGAGTAGATGTCAGACCGCGCATCAGTTTGAACGCCCTTCTTGAACGACTCGGGAGGCGCGTAGCCTCGCGTTCCCAAGGGCATCGTGTCATCGGTTTTGCCAGCCTTATACTCGCGCGCGATGCCGAAATCGATAATCTTCGCCTTGCCGTCTTCGCGACGAAGCATGACGTTACCGGGCTTCATGTCGCGATAGATGACGTTCTGGCTGTGAAGATAGCCGAGCGCATCGCATATCTGCTGGCCCCAGTCCAGCACGTCCTCCAAGGCGAAAGCCGACCCGCGCTTTTTCAGCAGGTCGCGCAGATCCTCGCCGGGAACGTGCTCCATGACCACGAAGAGGGTCGAGTCCTCGGTGATGATGTCCACGATCTGGGCGATGCCATCATGCTTGTCAAGCTTCTGCATGATGGCGGCTTCCTTCTTCAGGCTCTCAAAGGAAACGCGATGCGTCTCGGTGCTCGCGTTCTCCTTGATTTCCTTGATAGCCCACTGCTTGTTGCTCATGTGCAGGTCTGACGCCAGCCAGACAACTGACATGCCGCCCCTGCCCAGCTCTTCAATTATCTTGTATCTGCCGCCGACTACAGCTCCCACTTGGGCCATGCTACTCACCTCCCAAGGGGGTTGTCTCGGCAGTCTCGTCATCTTGGCAGCACAGGCACGCGACGGTTATGTTGTCGCGCTCACCGCGTTCCAAGACCAGCTTGATGAGGGAATCGCAGCTCTGCTGGATCTGCTCCTCCGTCGCATGGCTCAGAGAGCCGAAGGACTCCACCAGCTCGTCGTCGAACAGCTCGTTGCGGAAGCCGTCGCAGCACACCATGTACGTCTCGCCGACCTCATACGTGCCGCTGCCGAACACGGGCTGAAGCTCGCTCTGGGTTCCGACCGACTGGAGGATGACGTTGCGCTTCGGATGGAAGCGGGCCTTCTCGGGAGGGATGTTCCCTCGCGCTACCTCCTGGGCCACCCACGTCTGGTCTTTGGTGAGGATCTCCATCTCGCCGCCAGCGAACCGGTAGACGCGCGTGTCGCCGACATGTCCGATGAGGTAGCGGCCCTGGTAGAACAAAATGGCCGTGAACGTCGTTCCCAGCTGAGTGTCGTGGTCCCGTCCGTAGTCGCGAACGAGCGTGTTCATCCGGTCAAGCCCGAAGCTCCACTGGCTCTGAACTATGTTGAGCACCCCGGCGGGGTCCGACGCGAGGCGCTCGCACGTTTGAACGAACATCGTCTCGAACCAGTTCACCAGCCACGTCACAACCGAAGCGCTCGCAACCTCTCCCTGGGACAGCCCGCCGACACCGTCACATACCGCAACGAGCGCCGCTTCGCCCGAGGAGGTCTGAATTACTTCTATGCAGCAGCTGTCTTGATTGGACTTCTTGCGCGGACCAATATTCGTCTGCGCCGCAACGCGAAACACCCGTAGACCTCCTTTCGCTGCTATCCCTACGAGACAACTGCGTTAATCCGCTCTTGCTAGACAAACCTCGAGCAAACACACGCCGCGGGCATGCCTGCTGTCTGGCATGCTTGCGGCGAGGTTTATCTCGCTTTCTGTCATGAGATACACTTCTCCCTGACATAAAACTCATAAAATATATAGCATTACCTGATGATATTCAACTTTTTTGATGCATTGGGGCAACGGGATGGAATAAACGACGTATTATTTGTCCTGATCGAACCGCTTACATGCCGATATCCTCGCCTCAACGCTTTGTCAATGCTACTTATATTCTGTAGATTCATTTTCTTCTTTTCGGTTTGATTGCCTTCGTAAATAAGCAGGAAGGCGGTCTGATGAGCGACATTCAGAAAGTGTTCGCCGCAAACGTGAAGTCTTATCGAAAGTGCGCTCACATGACGCAAGAGGAACTTGCGGAGAAAAGCGGTTTGCACCGCACTTATATTGGCGGCGTCGAGCAGCAGCGCATCAACGTCAGCCTGAAGAACGTCGAGAAGATCGCCCACGCGCTTGACGTCGACCCTGCGCTCCTCTTCGTGCGAGAGGCGTCCGATGCCCAGGAAACCGGCAAGAAGACGACGCGGGCGGCTCATCCTCCGTCAGCTATACAGTGGGACCACGCCCTCTGCACGCGAACCGATGAACGCGGCATCATGTTCGAGCCTCTCGACGTACACGACGAAGACCTCACCGTCAGCATCTTGTGCGCGCTGATCAACGAAGGGACGAACGACAACCTCGTCGAAGCCTACGAACGAGCGCAAGCTGAGATCATCAGCTTCTTCCGCTCGGCTCACAAGCGGTAGTCTTCGCTGCCCTCAGGCAGCCAGCGCGAGGCAACACGCTCCCAAAACGATGCAGCGATGAACAACGCACCCGTGCCTTATCCCCGCCCGGCCCAATGGATCAGCACGCGGGTGCTGCCTTCGGGGATCCTTCGCTCCAGCACGCCTGTCGCCTCGAGGGCCTCAACGGTTTTCGAGAGCTTCTTGGAGATGCCCTTGTAGCCCATTGCGCGCGCGAGGTCCGTGAGCGTCAGGTCCCCCTGCTCCAATGCGTCAAGGATGCGCTGCTCATACAGGCGCGCCTTCTCGCTTCCCGCCTTTTGCTTCGGGGCGAAGGCGGGATGCACCGGGATGGCCACCGAGAGGAACCCGCGCTGCTCGTCACTGAAGAACTCGAGGTCAGGCGAGCCGTTCGCCTCAAGCGCCTTGTACGCGTTAGGGAAGCCCGTGTTTCGCCCCTCTATGAGCCTCAGCTCCTTCAGGAAGTCCCCGATGCGGCGGTTGCGGTAGCTGCGCGCCCTGATCCTGCGCTCGGCGACGTCCTCGTCCGATATGCTGCGGTCGAACCCGGGGAAGCTCGTGACCTCAAGGGACTCGGGCGTGATCCTCACCGTGATAGGCTCGCTGATTTGGTACGACCGATGATAGACCGCGTTCGCCAGGATTTCCTCGACCGCTGCGTACGGATAGTTGAACGCCCGCGCCGCCTCAGCGCGATCCGGGCGCTTCGTCACCTTCTCCTTGATCACATAGTTCTTTATGTAGGCGAGAGCATCCCCGAGCTGGCGCTGGATGGGACCCGTGAACACCTTCTCAACCATGTTCGCTCCCGTTGGGTCGGGGATGTCTACCACCTCGATGCGCGCGTAGCGGAAGAAGCGCTCGGGATGCTCCGTGAACATGAGCACGCCGACGTTCAAGGGCCGCACGTCCTCAACCGGCCCCGAGACCAGCTGCATGTCGCGCGCGAGGTCAAGCGTGCTCAGCTTCGCCGAATGCTCGTACAGGTCGCTGCCGATCTTCTTGAGGTGCTGGCGCATCAGACCCAGATCCAGGTCATCCACCCTTGCCAGCAAGTTCGGCCGATCGTCGAAGGGAATGTCCGTCGAAATGTAGAAGAGTTCCTTCTCTTCGTCAGGCGAGGCCACGACGGTGCTGCTGAACTTGCGGATGTAATAGTGCTTGGCCGATCCTGCGGAATGCACGTCCTTGCACGCCTTGTAGGGGCGCCCGTGCCCTCCCGGCACCCAGATGACCACGAGGTACGCGCCCTGGAAGAGGACGGGCTCCGCGATAGGGTTGTAAAGGGGCTCTATGCGGTGGCAAAAGCCCACCATCTTCTTGAGGATGCCGTCGATTTCGCCTTGAGGTATTCCCTTGGGCGGGAGGACGGGCGAGCCGTCTTTCTCCTCAACGCCGAGGACGAGGTACCCTCCGCCTATGTTGTCAATGTCGTTCGCGAAGGCGCATATGGTGTGAATGACGGCGTTGGGATTGAACCCGCTTTTGAACTCGATGCGAGCCGACTCGACGATGCGGCGGTTGACCAGGTCGTCTATGTTGACGGGAATCGTCATGAAGCTTCTCCTGCCGTTGGGATGCGGTGGAGCGATCCGCTTGTTTTCGAGGGTGCCCCCTCATTGCGGCTCAGTATCACATGGCTCGACAGGCTCGTCAAGCGGTTTGTCGAGGACTCGATAAAATTTTTGTCGAGTCCTCGACGTTTTAGTTGTCGAGGACGTCGAGTTGGGGGTGAGGGGCGGGGCGCACGTGGTGCGAGCAAGGGGACGCGCCAGAAGCGGGCGCCCCGAGCGCGGGACGGGCGCGCCAGGTACGCGGGCACCCCGAGCGCGGGGGCGGCGACGTCCCGCCCCTACAGCTTGATGAGGGCGGCGGGGTGGGTGGGCGCGGTGGCCTCTTGGAGCACGCGCACCACTTCCTCGTGGCAGGTGAGGAGGATCACCTGACGGGTCTCCGCGAGCTCGGCGAGGGCGCGCGCCGCGCCGCGGCGGCGCTCGGCGTCGAAGTTCACGAGGATGTCGTCGGCGAGCACGGGGACGGCGCGGCCCACGTTGGGGGCGCACATGAGGAGCGCGATGCGCAGCGCCAGGTAGAGCTGCTGGCAGGTCCCCAGCGAGAGCAGGTTGGGCTCGCGCGTGGTGAGCGTGCTGTCGGTCACCCGCACCTCGCCGGCGTCGGCGAGCGCCACACGTGTCCACCGCCCATCCGTCATGAGCGCCAACAGGCGGCTAGCCTGGGCGAACACCTCGGGCTGGCTCTTCGACTTCCACGCCGCCACGGCGTCTTCCAGCATGCGCTGCGCCAGGAGCAGGCGCGCGAGGCTGACCGACGCCTCGTCGATGCGCGTCTTGAGCTCGTGGTAGCGCGTCTTGAGCTTGTCGAACTCGCGCGCCTGGCGCGCCTGCGCGAGCTCGCGGCTCAGCTCGCCCCAGCGGCGGTTGAGCGCCTCGGTCTTCTCGAGCGCCTCGGCGCGCTCGCTCGTGCAGCGCGCGAGCTCCTGGTCGAGCTCGGCGAGCGTCACCTCGGCGGGCACGCCCGCGCGCTCGCACAGAAGCGCCTGCTGCGCGGCGATCTCCCCCAGGCGAGCCTCCACCTCGTTGACGCGCTGCGTGGCCGAGCGCTGGCGCTGGCGGTCGAGCGCCATCTCGGCGCGGGCGTCGCGCGCGTCGTCGAGCAGCACGCGAGCGCGGCGCAGAGAAGCGCCCGCGTCCCCCAGCCCCATCTCGGCGAGGTCGGCGCGCACGGCCTCCTCAAACTCGACCTGGGCCTGCTCGCTCAGCTCGAGGCGCTTGGCGCACTGGGCCATCGCCTCGTGAGCCGCCTCGATGCGCTCGCGGCGATCCTCGTCGCGACGGTCGGGGCGGAACAAAAGCACGAGGGCCGACGCGGCCAGGATGAGCCCGAAGAACACCATGACCAGGCCAAGCGACGTGTACGACAGACTGCCCGCGGCGCGCCCTTGGATGAACAGCGGCACGCCCAGGCACAGCAGCAGCGCGAACATGGCTGCCGTGACCGCAACCTGCACGCCGCGGCGCAGATGGGGACGCCCCTGGTCGACGCGGCTCTGCGTCTCAAGAAGCGCCTCGTAGGCGGCGCGCGCGGCGGCGTAGTCCTCGCGCGCGGCGTCGAGCAGGTGCGCCTGCTTCGCCTCGCGCTCCGCGAGCGCCTCGAGACGCTCGCGCGCGGCACGATCCTCGGCTCCCGTCAGACGCGCGAGCGCGCGGCCGACCGCCTGCTCGCGCGAGCGGCGCGCGGCCACCGCGCGGCGCTCCTCGTTGTGGAGGTGCTCGAGCTCGACGTGCAACGACGCCGCCTCCGAGCCGAGCTTCTCCAGACCAGCGCGGCAGGCCGACAGGCTCTCGACGGACGCGTTCAGGCGGTCCACGCGCTCGCTCATGCGCTGGCGCTCAGGCTCGATCGCGTGGAACTCGCGATCCTGCGCGCGGCTGTTCTCCATCTCCTCCGCGGCCGCGCGCAGCGCGCGTCGGATCTCGTCGCGTTCCTCGGTCAGCTGCACGATGGAGTCCTGCGCGCTCGCGGCGCGCGAGGTGTGCTCCGCCAGCCGCGCCTGCACGGCGGCGAGCGCCTCTGCCGGCGACGCGCCCGTGCCCGACCCAGCCGTGAGCAGGCGCGCCGTCACGTCGGTGGTATTGCGCAGGCTGCGCAGCTCGTCGCTCGTGAGGGAGAACACGGCACGGAAGGTGTCCTTGTCGATGTCGTCGACCAGGCGCGCGTCGCCCTGCAGGCCGTCGGCGTTGCGCACGCGACGCAGCTCGAGCAGCGCGCCGGGAGCACCGGGGATCGCTGGGGCACCGGCAGCCGCGCCGCCCGCTAGCACGCCATCCCCCGCCGGCACGCCGCCCTCGCCTTTCGCACCCGCTTCTCGCTCCTCGAAGAACAGCGACCCGGCGCGCTCGGTGCCGCGCGGCTTGTAGGCGTTGCGCCCGCCGCGCGCCTCGTCCCAGCCGAACAGCACGCCGCCCACGAACGCCGCGAGCGTGGTCTTGCCCGACTCGTTGGCGCCGAACACCACGTTGAGGTGCGGCGAGAACGGCCCCACCATACGGTCGCGCGCGGCGCCGAAGCTCTCCATCTTGACATGCCTCAGGTAGGGAGTCATCAGCGATCACCCTCCTGGACGAGCAGGTCTAACACGAGGTCCTCCGCCTCGCCGATCAGGGCGTCGAGGTCGGCCGTCACCCCGCGCGGCATCGGCACGCCGCGGCGCAGGAACTCCTCCTGCAGATAGCCCACCTGCTCGTCAGGGGTCGCGCGCAAGGTTTGCGCCGCGCTGAGCACCGCCGCGGGGAACATCCCCTCGGCGCGCAGGGCCTCGCGGTCGAGCGGGCGCGTGGTCTTGTCCACGAGCGCGTCCACGAAGAAGTCGGGGCGCGCCTCGTTGAGCGTCGCGCGCAGGTCCTCGATCACGCCGGGGCGCGCGAGCACGTCATGCAACGGCGTGGCGCCCGCAAGCGTGATGCGCGAGATCATCTCCTCGCACTGCGCCGTGCTGCTCGCGGTGAACTGCGCGCGCATCACCTCGTCGGCCACGGCGGGAAGCGACGCGCATTCCCCCACGTCAACCGCGTAGCGCTGCCACACCACGCTGGCCGTGGGGATGAACTCCACGCGATTCGGCGCCCCCTCTTCGAGCGTCACCAGGCTCACGCCGCGCGGGCCCGTCTCCTTCACGTCGCGCCCCTGGATGCAGCCCGAAAACACGAGGCGCGGGTCCTCCGGGTTGTCGACGAAGCGCTGGTGGATGTGCCCGAGCGCCCAGTAGTCGAAGCCCGCGGCGCGCAGCCGCGCGGGGCTCGCAGGCGCCTTCGCCGGGTCGAGGTCGAGCCCGGTGTGCAGCACGCCCACGCCGAACGGCGCTTCGACGGCCCGCGGCCCGAGCGCGGCCTCGGCAGATGCGCGCGTGAGGCCCTCGGCGATGTCGCGGTCAGCCGGCCACACCTTGTTGGGATAGCCGCGGCCGCCGAGCACGCAGAGCGGCTCGCCCGCGCGCTCGAACAGCGCGAAGCTGGGCCTGTCGGCGGCGAACATCGTCGCGTTCGCAGGAAGCGCGAAGAAGTCCTGCTGCCACTGGGCGTACGGGTCGTGGTTGCCCGTGCACAGGTACGCTCTGATGCCCGCCTCGCCCAAACGCTCGATTCCCCTGAAGAACCGCAGGTAGTCGGCGTAGGAGGCGCGCGCCTCGTCGAACACGTCGCCCGCGATCACCACGAAGTCAACCGCGCGGGCGATCGCCGCGTCGATCAGTCGGTCGTACGCCTCGGGAATCGCCTCGCACAGGCGGTCCGCCCACTCGGGCGACAGCGCGCGCAGGCCGCGGAAGGGCGCGCCGATGTGCAGGTCGGCCGCGTGGATGAACGTAAGCCGGCGCGCCATGGGCTAGAACCCGCCTACGCGCGAGTCGTCGATGAAGTCCATGAACTTGGTGTACTCCGGGTTGAACGCCAGCGTGATGTCCCGGGTGGCGCCGTTGCGGTGCTTCGCCACGATGAGCTCGGCCGTGCCCAGGTCAGGACGGTCCTCGCTCTCCGCCTCCATGTCGTCCATGGAGCGGTCGATGAACATGACGATGTCGGCGTCCTGCTCGATGGAACCCGATTCGCGCAGGTCAGACAGCATCGGGCGCTTCTTGCCGCGCATCTCCACCGCGCGCGAGAGCTGCGAGAGCGCGATGACCGGCATGTCCATCTCCTTCGCGAGCACCTTCAGACCGCGCGAGATCTCGCCGACCTCGACGGCGCGGTTGCCGTCCTTGCGCACGGCGGGCGGCTGCATGAGCTGCAGGTAGTCCACGATGATGAGGCCGCGGCCCTGCCCCGCCGCGTGCCGCAGCTCGCGGCGCGCCTTCGCGCGCGCCTCGAGGATCGACAGGCCCGGCGAGTCGTCGATGTAGACCTCGAGCTTCGAGAGCGTGTTCGACGCGTCGGCGATGGCGCCCCAGTCGCCCTCGGACACGAAGCCGCCGCGGATCTTCGACAAGCTCACGCGCGCCTCGGCGCACAGGATGCGCTGCACGAGCTGGCCCGCGCTCATCTCCAGCGAGAAGAACGCCACGGCCGTGCCCGCCTTCGCCGCGTTCACGGCCATGTTCAGCGCGAACGAGGTCTTGCCGACGCCGGGGCGCGCGGCGAGGATGACCAGGTCGCCGCCGCGAAAGCCGTGGAACAGGTTGTCGACGTCGCGGAAGCCCGTGGGCACGCCCGCCATGTGGTCGCCCTGCGCGGCGAGCTTCGATATCTCCTCGAACGCGTCGGTGATGAGCGTGTCCATCTTCACGAACGACGACGACACGCGCTTCTCCGTGACGTTGAACAGCGTCTTCTCCGCCTCCTCGACCACCTGGTTGAGGTCGTCGGGCGCGTCGTAGGCGAGCGCGTTGATGTCGGCAGCCGCGTACACCAGCTCGCGCAGGATGGCCGTGCGTTTCACGATGTCGGCGTGGCGCTGCCAGTTGGTGAGCGCGAAGGTGTTGTCGGCGAGCTCGGCCAGGTACGCGCGGCCTCCCACGGCCTCGAGCTGGCCCTTCGCCTGCAGCGTGTCGGCTAGGGCGATGGGGTCCACGGGGATGCGGCGGACGGAGAGGTCGTAGACCGACTCGAAGATGATGCGGTGCGCCGGGCGGAAGAAGTTCTCGGGCTTCAGGCGCAGGATCAGCTCCTCGACCACCTCGGTGTTCAGCATGCACGCCGCCAGCACCGACTGCTCCGCCTCGATATTCTGCGGGAGCTGCGCGCGCTTGGCCGCGTCGACGGTGGTGCGTTGCGTATGCGAAGTTGAGGCGGGAGCGGGCATCGGCTTCTTTCCTCCTGCTTGGAACGGCGTTTGCGGAACAATCCTATGGTAGCGCAAAGGCGCTGGGGCGCGCCCCTGAAAAGAAAACTCCCCTCGCCCACGTGGGGCAAGGGGAGTTCGGGAGTTCGCTTGCGCGTTTCGGGCGCAGACGCTACTCGGCGTCCTCGGCAGCCTCGGTCTCGGTCGCGGCAGCTTCCTCGACCTCAGCCTCGACGGCCTCCTCGACCTCAGCAGCCTTCTTGTCGCCGACGGTGACGGTGACGGTGGCCTTGATGGTGCGGTACAGTGACACGACGACCTCGTGCTCGCCGGCAACCTTGATCGGCTTGCCCAGCTCCACGCGGCGCTTGTCGATCTCAACGCCGAGCTCGGCCTCGATGGCCTCGGCGACCATGGTGGCGGTGACGGAGCCGAACAGCTGGCCCTCTTCGCCCACCTGGGCAGCCACGAACACCTTGGCGGCGTTGAGCTTCTCGGCCAGGGCGTTGGCGTCAGCGATGCGCACTTCCTCGCGCTTCGCGATGTTCTTCTTGCGCTCCTCGAGCTGCTTGAGGTTGCCCTTGGTGGCCCTCACGGCGTAGCCCTGGGTGAGCAGGTAGTTGTTGGCAAAGCCCGCGGCCACGTCGATGACGTCGCCTTCGCCGCCTTTGCCCTTGAGTTCCTTCAGCAGAATGACCTTCATGTGTCGTCCTCCTTAGCCACGATTGCGACGGTCGCCGCGACCGCTCACAGCGGGGACAACGTAGGGCATGAGAGCCATCTCGCGAGCGCGCTTGACGGCGTTCGCAATGTCGCGCTGGTGCTGGGTGCAGGCACCCGTCACGCGGCGGGGTTTGATCTTGCCACGATCGGTAACGTACTTGCGCAGCATCTGCGTATCCTTGTAGTCGACGTACTCGACGTCGTCCTTGCAGAACTGGCAGTACTTACGACGAGGCTGCTTAGCGTAATCGGCCATATTAACCTCTCAACTTTCGCTTAAAACGGGATGTCTTCGTCATAAACCGAAGAGGAGGCGTCGATGACGGGGGCCGGGGCGCTGTACGCGGGCTGCGCGTTGTATGCGGGTTGCGCATTGTACGCAGGCTGGGCGTTGTACGCCGGCGCGCCGTAGTCACCGGAGTTGTGAGCACCGCCGCTGTTGCGGCTCGACATGAACTCGAGCTCGTCGACGATAACCTCGATCTTGCTGCGCTTCTGGCCGTCGCGCTCCCACTGGCTCCAGCGAAGCTTGCCCTCGATGGAGACCTTGGTGCCCTTGGTCAGGTAGTTGCTGAGGCTCTGCGCGCGCGTGCCGAACATGGTGCAGTCGATGAAGTTGGGATAGTCCTCCCACTCGCCGGTCTGCGGGTTCTTGCGGCGGTCGTTCACCGCAACGCCCATGCTCATCACGGGCATGCCGGACTGCGTCTGGCGAAGCTCAGGGTCGCGCGTCAGGTTACCGCTGATAACAACTCGATTGATGCTCATTTCCACCTCTCCTCATGCTGGGGCGGCTTGCCACCGCCCGATCTCTCACTAGTCGCGATCCGTGCGGGCCACGATCATATGACGCACTACCGCATCGGTGATGCGCAGCACGCGATCGAGCTCGGCGATGTTCTGGGGATCAGCGTGGAAATCGATGAGAGTGTAGTCACCATCGGTCAGACCATTGATCTCGTAAGCGAGTTTGCGCTTGCCCCACGCGTCGACGTTGTCGATGGAACCCTCGCCAGCGGCGATCGTGGTCTCGATGCGCTTCATAACACCCGCGCGCGTCTCTTCGTCGATAGTAGGAGCGACAAAAAACAGCAGTTCATAAGCCTTCATCAGCTCACCTCCTTTGGACTTTACGGCCCCGGGCTGGTGAAGGCTCTCACCGGGGCAGGATACAGCCTGCCTAGTATACCAAAGCGCCTCGCCTTGCGTACCCTCCGATTTTCGCTCGCTCACGTTTACCACACATATGCGCTCGTCACGCGAGGCGCGGGGCTGTTCGTGATCCCGCCCATGTCCCGCCCTGTCACTTCTCGCGCCACGCCGCGCGCGCCGAGCACCGACCCCCTGGCAAACCCGCGTGCGAGCACTCCTCCTGCCGAGTTCCTTTCGGATTGCACGCCCAACGGGGATGCCGAAGCTCTTGCCCCTCAGCATAGCGGCGCCGCCTGGCAAGCAGATGGCGGGGGTTTGGCGAATCTGCCGCGCAGCACGGGGGCAAAGGTCGTGCCGCGCTGCGGCTGAGGGAGGCAGACGGGATGCTGCGTTTCGATGCGAAGGAGGCGAAGGGGAACGCCTGCTCCGACGCAAAGGTTGCAGAGCAGGCGTTGCGTTCTGGCATGAGAGCGGCGCGAAGGACGTTGCGCTCTGGCGCAAAAACGGCGGACCGTCGCTTCGGTCTGACGGAAACCAAGCGGAAAGCCGCCGCAGCCCAGCGCGGGGCACAGCGGGAAACAAGAAACGACCGCCCGCCCCGCGTGGGTGCCGGGGCAAGCAGCCGCTTCCGCAAGGCGTGAGAAATAATCGCGGGCACGAAGGTCCGCCGTAGCCCGGCGCGGGGCGCAACCCTACTCTTCGAAGTCCTCGGGCTCGTCCTCTTCGAGGTACTTCTCCTCGATCTCCTCGTCGGTGTACTCGGAGGCGTCCTTCAGGTTACCCATGAAGTTGGGGGCCTCGCCCACGTAGGCGGGCTCGCTCTCGAACACCGGCTCGGCGCCTTCCTCCACGGTGTACAGGTACCCGATGGCGTAGCCGTCGTCGGCGCCCGGGACGCCGCCTTCGGCGATGAGCGCGTCCATCACGCCGTCGTCCGTCTCGATGTAGCCGTCATAGCACAGCGCGTACGCCTCGGCGCCGCGGGCGCCCTCGACAGTGTGGCGCGCGAAGTTGAAGCACTCCTCGGCGTCCTCGCCCGGATGCGTCTCGATGAACAGGTTGTCCTTCACGACCAGCGTGGTGAAGGGGATCACCTCAGCGCCCTGGCCCATCTTGCCCTTCGCCTCGTCGAGGGCGAACAGCAGCACCTTCTCCAGAATCTCAGGAATCTCAGGGACTTCCTGGCTTGCGTTTTCCACTTCGCGATCGGCCATGACGGCCTCCTTTCGTTGTAGGCTGTCGGTATTGTCGCACATTCGCCACACCTCTCCCCCCTGTAGGAGCAGATGTTCCCATTCTTCCACCCAAGGAGCAAACCCTCCCCGCCCGCTACGCCCAACGCTCCCGCTTTCCCCAACGCTCCCGCTTTCCATCGCGAGGCGGGCCGCGGCTCGCTGCGAACCCCTCCCCGCGCGTCCCCCCTCCCTTTCGGCGTGTTTTGCGAATCACATTCCGCAAAACACGCCGAAGAGGGACACAGCAGGCGAGTCCGCCTGCCCGCTACTTAGGAACGAATTCGCGCGCCCTGTTTCTCAAAGTCTAACTTACACACCCTGCTTCTCAGAGTCGAATGCCCGCTACTTCTCGGGGGCGATCTTGAACGCGATCGTGTCGCCGTTCACCATGGCGGGGCCGTGGCGGAAGAACACCGTGCCGTCGCAGGGGCTCGCGAGCGTCTCGAGCACCGAGCAGTCCTGCGTCGACAGGATCTCGGCGAGCACGTCACCGCGCCTCACCTTCGACGCCACGTACACCGCCCGCTTGAAGAAGCCCGCGCGCGTCGTGCGCACGTTCACCAGGTCAGACTCGCGCAGCAGCCGGGTGTCGCAGCGCGGCGGCACGTCGTCGCGCACCGCGCCGACGCCGTGCAGGAACCGCACGATGCAATCGGCCACGAACGTCGCCGACTCCTCGTCGATGCTCTCCGTCTTGGGGCTGTACAGCGAGAACGCATAGGTGTTCCACACCTGCCAGTTGTAGTTGAGCGTGGTGGTGTCGAAGGGCGCGGGCTCCTTCAGCACGGCGTAGGGGAAGCGGAACAGCTTCGCCAGCTCCCACGAGCGCGCCAGGTCGATGGCGCCCGTGTCGGTCACGCGCACGTGCGGCTCGAACTCGCCGGGCAGGTAGAAGCTGCACAGCTGGATGCCGTACGTGCAGCCCTCGATCGCGCGGAAGAGCCCGGCGGCGATGCGCTGGGTGGTCTCGCCCTGGTCGTAGCCGGGGAACATCCGGTTGACGTCGGTGTTGTCCATCGGCCAGAAGCGGTGCGCGATGTTCATCGAGAACGAGTTCACCGCGGGGATCACCGTCACCCGCACGTCGCCCGTGAGCGCGCCGTCGCGCTCCATCTCCTGCAGGTGCTTGACCACCGACGCGCAGATGTAGGTTTGCTGCACCTCGTTTCCGCGCATCGCGCCCACCACGGCCACCGATGTGGCGGCGTCGGCGGGGCCGAACGCGTACGCCTCGATGGTCATCCGCTCGCGGTACGGCGTGTCGAGCTCGAACAGCCTCAGAGTCTCCATGCCTCACTCACCTCCCAGGACGCGCGCCAGAAGCGAGCCGGGGTACACCACCGGGTACTCGCGCAAGGTGAACAGCAGCCCGTTCACCGGGCAGCGCACCTCCTCGCGCACCACGCCTTCCAGCGGGTCGACGATCACGCCGATGAGCTCGCCTTTCCCCACGCGCTTGCCGTGCGCCGCCCTCGGGAGGAACACGCCCGCCGCGTTCGCGTTGAGGAAGCTCACGCGGTGGTCGCCGCTGACTATGGGCATGCCGTAGCGGCCGAACTCCCCGCTCCAGATGCCGAAGTGGTTCGCCAGGCGCAGCATGCCGTGCGTGAGGCGCGCCGTCTCGTGCGGCGTGATGCGCATGCCCACGCCCGTCTCGACCACCAGCGTCTTCGTGCCGATGGAATTCAGCGAGTACGCCAGCGTGGACGCGAGCACCGTGGCCGATGCGTGCACCCACACGAAGTCGATGTTGATCAGGTGCGAAAGCGGGAGGAGCTCCTCGGCGCTCTCTTCGTTGATGCGCACCTGGGGCATCTCGCGCAGAAAGATGTTCGACGCGTGGATGTCAACGCACACCTGCGCGCCTTTGATGTCGTCGATCACCGCCGCCGCGAGCGCCTCGGTGAGCGAGCCGGCGGCATCGCCGGGGAACACGCGGTTGAGGTCGAGGTCATAGCCCGGGACGCCGCGCTCGATGGAGTTGATGCCCAGCGGGTTGATGGCGGGATAGATGTCGATGATGCCGTGCACCTGGTCGAGGTGCGCGCGCAAGATGCGCGCCAGCTCGAACGCCACGTGCTGGCCTTCGAGCTCGTCGCCGTGGATGCCCGTGACGACCGCCATGCGCGGCGCGGCCTCCAGCAGCTCGGGGCGCGCGGCGGACGCGGACGGCGCGCCGGGGGCGACGCCCGCCTCGCGCGCGAGGTCAGCCCCGATGATGCGGTTCTTCTGCACCAGCAGATGCTCCCTCACCGGGAGCTCTGCGGAGAAAACGGTCTCTACCATGTCGTTTCGTGCTCTTTCGGTTGCCAAGGGGCGCCGGGCACGCCAGCGAGCAGGGCAGGCAGGCAGGCGAACGGGCGCCGAAAAACAGTTATCCGAGATTATAAGGGCGAGTGTTTCACGTGAAACACTCGCCCTTGAACGTAGCAATCAATTAACAAACGGACGTGATGGGCGGAGCAGATGGGCGGCGCCGGCGCGCGCGGGCAGGCGGCGCCGGCGCGCAGATGCGCGGGCGGACAGGTGGGCGGGCGGGCAGACGTCGCGCAGATGCGCGGGCGGATAGGTGGGCGGGCGGACAGGCAGGGAAACCGCTCCACCGCGTGGAAAACAACGACGCCAAAAGCAGACCACGAGTAGAGAACACGCCGAGAAGGTGCTTGCTGCGAGCTCGCCTTCGAAAGGGCCTGCGCTACCCCGCCTTCGCCTCGGCGGCCACCGCTTCGGCGAGATGCGCCGTGGTCGCGTTCACCGCCGGCGCGTCGTCGCCGAGCGAGGCGGACACCTTCTGCGTCTGCTCGGCCTTCCCGCGGAACATCCCGCGCTCGATGGGGCAGTCTTCGAAGTCACGTCCCGTGGCGAAGAGCATGTAGCGGTCGTCCACCACGCAGTTGTGCGTGGGGTCGAGGCCGCGCCAGCGCTCGCCGTCGTGCACCTCGACCCACGCGTGCGTGGCGCCTTCGCCCACCATGAGGCCCGTGACGTAGCGCGCGGGAATCCCCAGCGCGCGGCACAGCGCGATGAGCACGTGGGCGTAGTCCTGGCACACGCCGCGCCCCGCCTCATACGCCTCCGCAGCCGTGGTGGTAGTGTCCGTCGCACCCGGCGCGTATTCGAAGGAATCGAACACGCGCGTGCACAGGCGCTGCGCGAGCGCCCAGGTGCTCGCATACCCCGCGTCTGCCGCGACGTCTTCTGGGGACACAGGCGCCGCGCCGACTTCGACAAGTGAACCTTCAATGACGTCCTTGCCCGGTAAGCCTGCCAAGTCATCCCTAGCGGATGTTTCTGCCGCGACTTCCTCATCAGGTGCTTTTGCGGCGACGTCCTCGTCAGGTGTGCCCGATGTTTCACGTGAAACATTTTCACGCGCCCACGTCGCTTCCGCACCCAGGGAGTCCTCCGCGATTGAAGCAGCGTACCTTTCCGCGTTACCCTTCGCGCTCCAGCCAGCTGCCTGCGATTCTTCCTTCGCCAGCGCGCGAAGCGCGTCACTCGGCATCGTCAGCTTCGTGGCCTGCAGAAACATCGGGTGTGCGGGCGTCGGGCCCGCGTCGTCGGGCTCCACCATGGCCAGTCCCGTGGCGTAGAAGTCGAAGGACTCGTGCGCGGAGGGGCAATACCCCACGACGATGCGGTTGCCGAAGCCGTCGATCTGCTCCGACAGCGGGATGCGCGGGCGCGTGAACACCTGCGACTCCATCACCTTCTGCGTGTTCGTCGACTTCGGCAGGCAGCGCAGCACGAAGCTGTGGTCAGTGACCGGCTCGCTGAACGCCAGCGACGTTTCGAAAACATATGAGAGCATCCTCATAGACGTTCCTCCAAATAACGCGCCCTCCCTCCTCTTTTCGGCGTGTTTTGCGAAACGCGTTTCGCAAAACGTCCCGAGGAAGGCCGCAACGAATCCCGTATCTCGCGCCCACGACCTGTAGGCTCGAACGGCCTGCGACGTACAGCTTCACGCGCTTCGCCGCACACTCACGCGCTTCGCCGCACACCCACGGCCTGCGACATGCAGCTCGCAGCTCGCAGCTCGCGCGACCGGCAGATCGCAACTCACCTCACGGCAGAGCCGCGCTGGTGCGCGTTGCAACAGCGCCCCGCGCTCACAACCAGCGCGCCCGCGCCCGCAGCATGCCGACCTGCGCTCACAACCCGCCCACAACCCGCTCACAACCCGCAACCGCAACCGCAGCATGCCTGCCTGCAGTTCGCGGCGCGCAACCCGCTCGCAACCCACGGCCCACGGCCCACGGCCCGCAGCCCGCAACCCGCAACCACGCTGCGCACATCCTCTCAGAACACGCGCGCGATCAGCTCGAGCATGCTCCCGAGTTCCTCGTACGTAACCTCCTCGGGAAAACGCGGTGAGAAGATCTTATCGATGAGCTCCTTGAACGCGTGGCGGTCGTACGAGATGCCGGTGCGGTCCACGCGCGTCGCGAGCTTCTGCGTCTCCTTCCGCAAGTCTCCCAGATGATAGTTCAGGCGCACGTACAGGTCCATGCGCTCGATCGACATGCCGCACTTGATGATGTTGCGCGCGGAGTCGTTCGCGATGTAGTCGTCGCACGAGCCCTTGAACGCCATGATCATGTCGATGACCGTCTGCAGGTCCAGAAGCGGCGTGGGCGACACCTCCGCACGCTCGATCTCGTTCAGCGCCATCTGCACGTAGGCGCACGACTCGGTGCCGATGACGTCGCGCAGCACCACCGCGTTGTCGTACGCCGCCGACATGGAGTAATGCGTCGAGGCGGTCAGCGTGCGGCTGAACAGGCACTCGTGAAAGAACTCCACCGGGTCGTCGTTGTCCTGATCGAAGCCGAGTTCCTCGAGCTGGCCCTTCCAGTTGCCCTCGGTCGAGTCGAGCGCGGCGTCATAGGTGGCCAGGATGAACTGCAGCGTGGTGGTGCAGCGCTCGACGTAGCGGCCCAGCCACAGCAGGCGGTTGACGCGTTCTAGCGAGAGAGTACCCATGTGTCCTTGAACCCTCCTCCTTGGGACGAATTGACGACGGAAGAGCCCTCCTGGCGGGCGTAGCGCGTGAGGCCGCTCGGCCACACGGCGGTCTTCTCGCCCGAGAGGACGAACGCGCGCAGGTCAGCCTTGCGCGGGACCATCTCGTGGTTGATCCACGTGGGCAGGCACTTGAAGTCGATGACCTCCTGCGCGATGAAGCGGCGCGGCTCGGCGCGCACGAAGTCCTTCAGCTCGGCGAGCTTCTCCGGCTCGAGCTCGCAGCCGAACACCACGCCGTACCCGCCGGCCTCCGCCACGTCCTTGATCACCAGGTTCTCGGCGTTCTCCATCACGTACGCCAGGTCGTCAGCGTAGTACGGCAGGTACGTGGGCGCGTTCTTCAGGATGGGCTTCTCGCCGAGATAGTATTCCACCATTTGCGGAACAAAATAGTAGATGCCCTTGTCGTCAGCCGCGCCGTTGCCGGGCGCGTTGATGATGGCCACGTTGCCCGCGCGGTATGCGCACATGAGGTTTGGCACGCCGATGAGGCTCTCGGGCAGGAAGCACAGCGGGTCGAGGTACTCGTCCGACAGGCGGCGGTACACCGCACCCACGCGCGCGTTGCGCGTCGAGTCGCGGTAGTACAGCACCTCGTCCTCCACGAACAGCTCGCTCGGCTCGGCGAGCACGGCGCCCATCTTCTCGGCCAGGTAGCTGTGCTCGAAGTACGCCGCGTTGTAGCGGCCGGGCGTGAGCACGACGTTGATGCCGCCGCGGTTCACGTTGTCCATCACGTCCTTCAGGCGGCTGCCGTAGTCGCGGTTGTCGACGAGCGGCACCTCGCGGAACGTGTCGGCGTCGCAGCGGCGGCACAGGTTGCGCGCGATGAGCGGATACGACGCGCCCGAGGGGATGCGCAGGTTATCCTCAAGCACGTACCATTCGCCGTCGTTGCCCTCCACCAGGTCGATGCCGGAGATGTGCGAGTAGATGCCCTCGGGCGGCATGGTGTTCTCGCACTGGGGGAGGTAGCCCGACGACGCGTAGGCGAAGTGCTCGGGCACGATGCCGTCGCGGATGATCTGCGCCTCGTTGTAGAGGTCGCGCAGGTAGGCGTTCAGCGCGTCGACGCGCTGGATCAACCCGCGCTCGAGGTGCTGCCACCGGTCAGCCTCGATGATGCGCGGCACGGCGTCGAAGGGGAACAGGCGCTCCTCGAACACGCCGCCTTTGTAGATACCGAACTTGACCCCGTACCGCGCAAGCTGCTGGTTGATCTTGTCGGTATGGCTCACTAACCTCGTGTACATGGCGCCCTCTTCTGAACCTAGCCGGTTCCAGCCCTCGTCTTGGGCACCGTCGGCGCTGAAGCAGCCCCTCAGCGCACACGCGGTGCATCATGCGAAGCCCGCGAGCGCGCAATCCCCGCCGCTGCGCTTCACCAAACCATTGTAAGCGAAACCGCGTTGCCAAGCCGTTACGCAGGCGAATTATCGCGCGGGAATGAGGGGAGAAAGAAGGGGCGGAGGCGGAATCAAAAGCGAAAGAGAACGAAAAAACGCCCCGTTGTCGAGGCGTTGGAAATTCGTGGCGGAGGAGGAGGGATTCGAACCCTCGTTACGCGGGTTACGCGTAAAACGGTTTTCGAGACCGCCGCATTCAACCACTCTGCCACCCCTCCGCATGGGGTGCGACGCCCGGGTTTTCTCAGGCGCCTGCGTGCAGAACGCGAAGTTCGCACGCCGCATCAATATAAGACGAAGCGCTCATCAAAATGTTTCACGTGAAACATCGGCGCGCGCTTCCCGTAATTTCAAATGGCGGAGAGATGGGGATTCGAACCCCAGATACGCTTTTGGCGCATACACGATTTCCAATCGTGCTCCTTCGGCCAGCTCGGACATCTCTCCGCGTACCTACAGCTGCACGGCTGATGCAGCGACTATGTATTTTAACTCAGAATTTTCCCTTGAACAAGGGGGGATTTTTCACTCGTAGCGGCTCACCAACGCATAGCAGCCGCCGGATTCCACCACCTCAAGCGGCACGTCGAACAGCGTGCTCATGCGCTCGCCCGTGAGCAGCTCGCGCTTGGTGCCGTCACCGAACACACGGCCGTCCTTTATCAGCACCAGCCGGTTGATCTCGGGAATGATGTCCTCGGGGTAGTGCGTCACCAGGATGATGGCGCGGCCGCCCTGCGCCAGCGCGCGCATGGTGCGGCGCACGTAGTACATGCCCTCGGGGTCGAGCCCGGTGCACGGCTCGTCAAGCACGAGCACGTCAGGGTCATGCACGAGCGAGCGCGCGATGAGCACGCGGCGCGCCTGCCCCGTCGAGAGCGTCATGATGTCGCGCGGCGCCAAGTCGGCGATGCCGAGCTTGTCCATGACGTCGTAGGCGCGTTGGCGCTGCTGCTCGGTCACGCTGAACCGCCGGGGGACGCCGAGCGCGCCGAACAGCCCGCCCACCACCACGTCGACGGCGGGAAGGTGAACGGTGATCTGGTCCTGCATGGTCGATGACACGATCCCCAGGCACGCGCGCACCTCTTCGAGCGTCGCCCGCTCGCGGCCGCGGAAGAGAACCGGCGGCTCATCGCGGTGCAGCGGGAACGCCTCGCGCGTGATCAGGCTTATGAGCGTCGACTTGCCCGAGCCGTTCGGGCCCAAAAGCGCTACCGACTCGCCTTCGGGCAGCACGAGCGACTCGACCGACAGAATGTCACGAGCTGCGCGACGCACCACCGCGTCGCGCAGCTCGAGGAAGGGAGGAGCAGGGTTGTTCATGGAGGGGCTACGACTCCGCAGGCTGGGAGGATGCGCTCGCGGAAGAGCTCGCGGCGGCGTCGGCCGCCGCGTCGCCAGCCTCCCCAGCGTCGGCGGCGGCGTCGGCTGAGCCCGCGGCAGCGGCCCCAGCGTCGCCGCCCGCAGCCTCACCCTCGCCCGCAGCAGCCTCGGCACCGTCAGCCGTGTCAGTTCCCTGGGCGTCGGCGCCCGAGCCGTCGCCAGCGGCGTCAGCGGCATCCGAGCCGTCCGAGCTCGCCTCCGCGTCCGAGCTGCCCTCGGTCTCGTACTTGCTCATGTCGACGTCGTACGGCAGGCCCTCGGGCATGTCGTTGATCACCACGTCAGACGCGTCGCGCTTCTCCTTCAGCCACGCGTCGAGCGCCTCGCTCTTCTCGGAATCCGCCGCGTACGTGCGCACGCGCTCGATGAACTCAGCCGGCAGCTGGTTGACGTCGGTCAGCTCCTCAGGCGCCGTGAACACCTCGGTGCACTTGATGATGTGGATGCCGTAGTCGGTGGTGACCAAGCCGCTCACCTGGTTGACCTCGAGGCCGTCGAGTGCCTCCTGGTACTCGGTCACGAACGTGGTGAGCTTGTCCCAGCCCACGTTGCCGCCGTCGGCCGCCGAGCTGTCCTTGGAGTACTGCTGCGCCGCCGCGGCGAAGTCGAGCGTTCCGGCGTTGATCTCGTCGAGCACCTGCTGCGCGGTGGCTTCGTCACCTGCCTCGAACAGGATGTGCGACGACTTCTTCGCGCCGTTGTAGGAGGTGGAGAACATCTTACCGTAGGTCAGCATGCTCTCGTCGGACGGGTTCTCGACCGCGAACGAGTCGGTCACGCCCTGGTACAGCAGCGAGAAGCGGATGTTGTCGCGGTAGGTGTCCTCGGTGAGGTTCTTCGACTTGAGGGCTTCCTGCCACTTCTCGTCATCGGCGTAGTTCGAGCGCGTCTTCTCGAAGCCCTCCTCGACCTGGGCGTCGTCAACCGTTACGCCGCGCTCCTCGGCGAACTGGCGGATGAGCTCCTGCCCGATGAACCCGTCGATGAAGGACTCGCGCATCTTCTCGGGCGTGCTGCCGGACTGCGCGAGGTACTTGCCCCACGCGTCCTCGGTGTCAAGCGAGTTCGCCGCGCGCTGATTCTCGATCATGATGGTCACGTCGTCTTCCGCGATCTCGACGCCGTTGACGGTGGCGGCCACGCCTCCCGTGAGCTTCACGCCGTTCGCGCTCGTCGACTCCATCGCGCAACCCGCAAGGCCCCACACGCACGCCGCTGCCAACCCCGCCGCGAGCAAGCTCTTCGCAAAAGACATCTTCTTCATGCTTGTTCCTCCCGAGAACACGGGACCATCGTCAAGCCCCGTGGTAGTTTCGGCGTGTATTTTCGCATACGGACAATGACGTGGGAGAACGCGCACAATATGACCACTTTCGTTCCACACGCGACGAATACTCGCCGCGGGGCGTCAGCAGCGAACAGCGGACGGCGGACGGCGAAAAGGCCCCTCGGCTTGCTTGCCTGAGGGGCCTTTGGCGAAACGCGTTTCAAAAAACCGCCCGAAGGGGATGCGCGGCAGGGCGGATGCGCGAGATGCGGGAAGCGGGGTGGGCCGCCGCGCGCAGGCGTCCGCCGCGCGCGGGCGGGGGCGCCCTTACTTCTTCGCAGCCTTCTTGCGGTCGGTCGCCGACAGCAGGCGCTTGCGCAGGCGGATGCTCTTCGGCGTGATCTCCACGAGCTCGTCGTCCTCGATGTACTCGAGCGCCTCCTCGAGCGTGAAGGTCACCGGCGGCGTGAGCTGGATGGCCTTGTCCGCGGTGCTCGAGCGCTGGTTGCCCAGGTTCTTCGTCTTCTCCACGTTGACCACCATGTCGGAGTCCTTCGCCGACTCGCCGACGATCATGCCCTCGTAGCACTCGTCGCCCGGGCCCACGAACAGTCGACCGCGCTCCTGGAGCGTATCAAGCGCATACGCCACCGCCTTGCCCGTCGACATGGCGATCATGCCGCCGTTCTTGCGGCCCGCCATCTCGCCCGAGTAGGGGCCGTACTCCTTGAAGTGGTGGAACAGCACCGCTTCGCCGTGGGTGGCGTTGAGGATGCGCGTCTTGAGGCCCATGGTGCCGCGCGACGGGATGCGGAAGGTGAGGTGCGTGATGGCCTCGTCGGACGCCATGTCCTCCATGATGCCGCCGGCGGTGCCCATGACCTCGATGGCCTTGCCCGCGTAGTCGTTCGGCACGTCGACGGTGGCCTCCTCGATCGGCTCGAGCTTGTTGCCGTGCTCGTCGACCTTGTACACCACCTGCGGGCGCCCCACCTGGAACTCGAAGCCCTCGCGGCGCATCGTCTCCATGAGGACGGACAGGTGCAGCACGCCACGGCCTGCCACCTCGATGCCGGTCTTGTCCTCGGTCTCGCGGATGCGCATGGAGATGTTGCTCTCCTTCTCGCGCAGCAGGCGCTCCTTCAGCTGGCGGCCGCCGACGATCTCGCCCTCGCGGCCCACGAGCGGGCTGGTGGACGCCTCGAACACGACGGCCATCGTGGGCTCCTCGACGGCGATGGGCTCCATGGCCACGGGGTTCTCGGGGTTGGTGATGATGTCGCCGATGTCGGCGTCCTCGATGCCGATGACGGCCACGATGTCGCCGGCGTGCGCCTCGGGGACCTCGACTTTGCCCAGGTTTTCGAACGTGTACACCTTGCGGATCTGCGCGGTATAGTCCTCGCCGTCAGCCTTCACCACGAGCACCTGCTCCTTCTCGTGTAGCGTGCCGCTGTGCAGGCGCCCCACGCCGATGCGCCCCTCGTAGCTGCTGTGGTCGACGGTGCAGACCTGCAGGGCCACCGGGCCGTCGGCGTCGACGTCAGGCGCAGGGATCTCCTTGAGGATCATGTCGAGCAGCGGAACCATGTCCATGTTGCCATCGCCGGGCTCGAGGCGCGCGTAGCCGTTCACAGCCGAGGCGTACACCACGGGGAAGTCGAGCTGCTCGTCCGACGCGCCGAGCTCGACCATCAGGTCGAACACCTTGTCGACGGCGCCCTCGGGGTCGGCGTTCGGGCGGTCGATCTTGTTCACGACCACCACGATGCGCAGGCCGCGCTCGAGCGCGTGGGACAGGACGAAGCGCGTCTGCGGCTTGGGCCCCTCGTACGCGTCGACGATGAGCAGCGCGCCGTCGGCCATGTTGAGCACGCGCTCCACCTCGCCGCCGAAATCGGCGTGGCCCGGCGTGTCGATGACGTTGATCTTCACGTCCTTGTACGTGATCGAGATGTTCTTGGACAAGATGGTGATGCCGCGCTCGCGCTCCTGGTCGTTGGAGTCGAGCACGCGCTCGGCCACCTGCTGGTTCTCGCGGAACACGTGCGAGGCCCACAGCAGGCGGTCGACCAGGGTGGTCTTGCCGTGGTCGACGTGCGCGATGATGGCGACGTTGCGAATGTTCTCCTGCTTCATGTTGCTTCTTCCCTCTTCTTGATATGCTCGGCAGCCTCGTGAGTGACAACCGCATCTTGCGCGCACGTTGCGCAAACCTCGCGCTTTGGCCTCACGCCTTTGGCGAAACTTTGGCGAATTTCACCCGCGCATCTCTGCGCGCGCTGCGCAAAACCCTCGCGGTATCTCACACGGTGCTGCTTTTTTACTGATGGAAACTGCTGTATGGTACCACTTCGCGTGCGAGCCATCGCGCGCTTTTGACGCTCGGCGGCAATAACAGCGCGATTGTCAGCGCCAACATCGCAAGGTCACCACAATTCCCCGTGAGGTAGGTGGCGGGGACGGCCCCCGTCGCAACCAGCAAGGGACCCAGGTAGAGCACGTTGAAGGCAGCGTGGATCATCACGGGCTGTTTGATCGATCCTGCTTCCAAAAACACTGCCGCCATGCAGAAGCCGAAGAGTCCCGCCTGGAGCGCCTTGAGGAGAGCCTGCACAGCGAGGATGACAGCGGGAGGAAGAGCTGCGAAGAGGAGGGCTGACGAAGGAGAGAAAAGGCTGCTGGCAGAGGCGTACGGGCTGTCTGCAGGAACACACCCGGCAAGAGCGCACGAGCTGTCAGCAAGAGCGTACCCGACAGAGGTGCACGAGCTGCCGGAAAAAGCGCACCCGACAAGATCACAAGGGCTGCCGGTAAGAGCGTACCCGGCAGAAGCGTACGAGCTGTCTGCCGGAGCATACCCAGCAGAAGAGCTGAAAGCATCTCCGGCAAGAACAGCTTGCGAAAAGAAGCTGCCATCCGAAGATCCCGATGCGTGCAGAATGCCGAAGACGAGCGCGCTGAACACAGCCGCAACGAGCACGGGGTTAGCACGCCAACCTTTGCCCTTGGACTGTTTCACGCGTTCTCTTTCAGACCGTTTTCCGAACTCCTCCTCCAACTTATTCTCTGATTTACTTCTAGCCGCCCTCCCTTCAGTTTCCCTTCTGAACTCTCCCTCCGGGTCTTCCCCGAACCCCCTCTCGGTCTTTTCCTCAGAACGCACGCGCGTAATCACGCAGGGAATCACGATCCCCCGGAACAGACCCTCTTCGAATACAGCCGTCGCCGCGCAGAGCAGCAGAACCAAGGCGCAGCGCGCCACAAGATCCGTTGCGCTTAGCGAGAGAATCCCGCCCGCAGCGCCGCCTGCCATGCTCCACGCTCCTCCAATAGCTGCAGCCAGCAGGAGCAACGCATAATGTTTCACGTGAAACATTCGGTGAGGCTCCGAGCGAAGGTCAGGATCTCCCAAAGCTTGCGAGTTCGATGAGCACTCGCCAAGACCAGCAGGAGTCATCTCATCCGACAAACAGCCGTCAGACTTTACAAGAGACAGCTCAGGGGAGTTCCCTCTCCTCTCATCAGGAGTTTGCGCGCCCGGAAGGCGACCACCCAGCCTGCCGAGAGACTGCGGCACGAGCAGCCGTATCAGCAGCATGACCACAGCGGCGGCAAATGCAGTGCTCACTACCTGTGCAGCCAAGTCGCTTCCGCGCACAACCCCCGAGCAGACACCTGCCAACACGAACGCGCCCGCCATGGTGACAAGCGGGTACCGCATGTATGCGTCTCTGAGCTTCATGGGTAAAGTATAATCTCCCCAACTCCCCCGGCGTGTTTCGCGAAACGCACTTCGCAAAACACGCCAGAGTGATGAAGGAAGGCTCAACTCACCGTGCCAACCGGCCCCTCCAACATATCGAGCGCGCCCAATGCAACCAACGCGCCCGGACCCGTCGCTCTGCCCGACGCAGAGCCCGCTGCGCCTTCCGCCACATCACCCATCACATCACCCGGAACGCCGTCTGACGCACCCCCCGACGCGCCCGCAAGCTCCCCGCCTGCTACCTCATCCGTCACGTTGCCTGACACAGAGCCCGCCGCACCATCTGACACAGCGCCCGCCGCACCATCCCGCACAATAGGCAGCATGTCACCCCGTCCGACCACCGGCTTACGCCCGGATGTGTCCGCATTCACCCTCAAGGTAGCCGCCATCATCGGTATGACCTGCAACCATGTGGCGAACGTGTTCTCGGGCGCTTTTGCGGGATATGACTTATGGGGCGCCCCCGCGCTCCTGATCCTCTACGCACTCGGAGGCATGACCTTCCCCGTCATGGCATTTCTCGTGTCGGAGGGATACGCGCGCACCTCGAACATGCGACGCTACGCCAAGCGGCTTCTCGCGTTCGCCCTCATATCGCAAGTCCCCTTCTCACTGTTGTGGGGCCTTGAGGGGAACGTTATGTTCACGCTTCTCGCCGGCCTGGGTATCCTCTACGCGCGCGACCACTGCAAAAGCCCCGGCGCGTTCGCCGCCTGCTTCTGTCTCGCGCTCGGCATCAGCGCCTTCTGCGACTGGCCCGTGATCGGCCCGCTCATGATCTTCCTCTTTCACGAGCTCAGGAGCCAAGGAGCGCGCGGCATCATGCTGACCATGCTCGTCCCCTTCGCCTCGACGGGCATCCCCGCCCTTGCGAACATCCTGACGGGAGGCGCGCTCCCCTCTTATTCGCTCGCAGGTACGACAGCCCTGTTCACCTCCTGGTGCGAACTCGGCTACGCCTGCGTCGGGATCCTCTTCGCCGCCACCTTCATCACCCGCTACCAGGGCCGTCGCGGCCGACCCCTCAAATGGTTCTTCTACGCCTACTACCCTGCGCACCTTTTGGTGATAGCGGCGGCAGCCCACCTGATCCTGTAGCCATTCTCAGCAAGAATAACCCCCCAACCGCAACAACGCCGGCCGTCCTTCGTCTCTCAGGCGAAGACACCTGCAGTCCTCAACCGGGTCGTTTCCTTAAAGCACCAACAACGTCCGCGATGCTTAGGGTTGCGGCAACTGCGGAAAGCCAAGGTTCTCCGCCCAGATTCGGTTCCAATTCGCCAGATTCGTCCATATCTAGCCGAGCGGATAATTTTAAAAAAGTTAAAATTACTTCTTGCAGCGCGCGCCAAATCAGGTGTATGATATTTAAGCACTTTTTCAAGGGCCCGTAGCTCAGTTGGTTAGAGCGCACGCCTGATAAGCGTGAGGTCGCTGGTTCAAATCCATTCGGGCCCACCATTTTTGCGATAAACGCTCCACCGTGAGCCGAGTTAGCCGGTGGAGCGTTTATTAATGTCTGGGCGCTTTTCACAGAATGTTTCACGTGAAACATCAAGAAGAAGTGCTTGGTGACATGGGGCATTAGCTCAGCTGGGAGAGCGCGGGCTTTGCAAGCCTGAGGTCAGGGGTTCGATCCCCCTATGCTCCACCACTAAAACCGCAGGTCAGAAGCAATTTCTGGCCTGCTTTTTTGTTGGCGGGATATTGGCTGCCAACTTCCAACCAACATTCTGCCAACATCACTTTCATCCATCATGGGCGAATTGCATTCCCCTTCGAAGGGACGGCTCTTCCTTTCCTGCCAAAGCCCACCATGCAAAGCTCACGCGCGCCCTTCGAAACGAGAGTGCTTCCATCTTACTGAATCTCACCACGCAAAACACACCTGCATCCCTTGAAGCGTGGGTGTCCTCGTCTTCCGGGTTGCGTTCACCCGTGCCCTTCGAGATGCGGAATGCGGCGCACTTCCCGCGCAACATGAATCCCTGGATCTACCCAGATAAACACGAACACAGGGGCCGGTCATCCCTTAGGGTGGCCGTCGTCTGGGTTCGTCGCGCACCGAGGTCGGCCGCTGTTTTCCCATCAGCTAAGATTAGGGAAACACGCTCATGCCGGCAGGAGGATTCCATGGTTCCACTTCACGTGCTCACGCTCATCGTCACGGGCCCCGCACAGCCCTCCGTGCTCGTGCTCGAGCCCGTGGAGGACTCGCCCGCGGGGAAGTCGCGCATCGTGCCCATCTGGATCGGCGTGACCGAGGCGTCCCAGCTCGGCGTGGCCATTGAGCACGTGAGGCTGCCCCGACCCATGACGCACGACCTGTTCCTCGACGCCATGACCAACCTTGACGCGCGCGTCGACCACGTGGTGATCAATCAGGTGAAGGGGCAGACCTTCTTCGCACAGCTCATTCTGCGCCAAGGCGCGCGGCTGATCGCGCTTGACGCGCGCCCCACCGACGCGCTCGCACTCGCGCTGCGCCAGGAGGCGCCGTTCTACATAGAGGAAGACGTGCTGGAGAAGGCGTCGTTTCCCTACCTCTTCAAGGAGAACAAGGACGAGGAGAGCGAGCTGCAGGAGTTCCGCACCTTCCTCGAGGGCATCGCTCCGGACGATTTTGCAGGTTAGGACTTGCAAAACACGCCGAAAAGGGGGGAGCGAAGGGAGCAGGGAAGAGAGAGGGGGGAGTGTTTCACGTGAAACACTCCCCCCGTGCGCGTGCTGACGATCACAGCTCGCGGCTCACTTGGCACAGGCGTGTTAGAGCACGCAGACTGCGAGTCGCCGCCCGCTCACAAACCCCGCAGCCGGCAGCTCACGACCTGCAGCTCGTCACTCGCCTGCAACTCACCCGCAACCCGCGCCGCACAGCGCGCCGTAGCTGCCGCAACCCGCGCCGCACGGCACGCCGTATCTGCCCGCAACTCGCAAAGCGCAGCGCGCTGCAACCGCGCGCGACCCGCAAAACACAGCACGCCACAACTGCCCGCGACCCGTACAGCACGCCGCAGCTGCGCGGAGCGCGCCGTTGCGGCGCAGCGACGCACGGCGCGCCGCGCAGCAGCCCTACTCGGCGTCGATGTCGTCTTCGCTGACTTCGCCGTGCTCGATCAGGCCCATCTGCCCGCCGTCTTCGCCGGCGCCGTCCTTGACGACCCTCTTCTTGCCGCCTGTCGAGGAGATGGCCACAGCCGTCACGCGGTCCTTGTCCTGGATCTTCATCACGCACACGCCCTGCGTCGAGCGCCCCAGCTCGGAGATGCCCTTAACCGGGGTGCGCACGACCACGCCTTCCTCGGAGATGATCATGATCTCGTCGTCGGGGCCGACGATCTTCATCACCGACAGCAAGCCCTTCTTCTGCGTCATGGTGATGGTGTACACGCCCTGCCCGCCGCGATGGTGCTCGGGGTACTCCTCGATCGGCGTGCGCTTGCCGAAGCCCTTCTCGGTGATGACGAACAGGTCCGTGCCGGGCTTGGCGATCTCCATGCCGAGGACATGCGCGTCAGCCGGCACGTTCATGCCGCGGACGCCCATGGTGTCGCGGCCCATGGCGCGCACCTCGTCCTCTTTCCACAAGATGGCCTTGCCGGCGCTCGACACCATGATGACCTTCTCGCCTTCCGCCACGCGGTGCACGGCGATCAGCTCGTCGTCGTCCTTCAGGTTGATGGCGATCAGCCCGTCGCGACGCGTGCGGTCGTACTGGTTCATGGAGGTCTTCTTCACCATGCCCTGCGCCGTGGCGAACATGAGGTACTCGTTCTCGGGGAAGTCCTTCGTGGCGATGACCGCCGAGATCGTCTCGCCTTTCGCCAGCGGCAGCAGGTTCACGATGGCCGTGCCGCGCGCGTGGCGCGACGCCTCGGGGATGTCGTACACCTTGAGGCGGTACACCTTGCCCGCCGTGGAGAAGAACAGCATGTAGGAATGCGTCGACGCCACGAACAGGTGCTCTACGAAGTCGGAGTCCTTGAGGTTCACCGCCTGCATGCCCTTGCCGCCGCGCTTCTGCTGGCGGTACGTGCTTACCGGGAGGCGCTTGATGTAGCCGGCCTTCGTCATGGTGACGACCATGGACTCGTCGGCAATCAGGTCCTCCACCTCGATGTCCTTCGCCTCGCCCGTGATCCTGGTGCGGCGCGGGGTGGCGTACTTGCGCTTGATCTCGAGCAGCTCGTCGCGGATGATCCCGCGCACGAGCGCCTCGTCCTGCAGCACGCGCTTGTAGTACGCGATCTTCTCGCGCAGGTCAGCCAGCTCCTGCTCGATCTTGGTGCGCTCGAGGCCGGTGAGGCGGCGCAGGCGCATCTCGAGGATGGCGTCGGTCTGGCGCTTCGTGAGGCCGAAGCGCTCGGTCAGGCGCGCGGCGGCCTCCTTGTCGGTCTCGGACGAGCGGATGATGTGGATGACCTCGTCGATGTTGTCGAGCGCGATGATATAGCCTTCGAGGATGTGGGCGCGCTCCTCAGCCTTCGCCAGCTCGTAGCGCGTGCGGCGCACGATGACGTCCTTCTGGTGCTCGATGTAGTAGAACAGGATCTCTTTGAGCGAGAGGACGCGCGGCGCGCCGTCGACGAGCGCCAGCATGTTGCAGCCGAAGCCCACCTGCAGCTGCGTGTGCTTGTACAGCTTGTTGAGCACCACCTGCGGGATGGCGTTGGCCTTCAGGTCGATGATGATGTCGATGCCGCGGCGGTCGGCGGCGTCGTGGATGTTCGAGATCTCGGGCAGCTTCTTGTCGCGCACGAGCTCGCCGAGCTTCTCGAGCAGGCGCTTGCGGTTGACCTGGTACGGGATCTCCTTCACCACGATGGACGAGCGCCCGTTCTTCTTCTCCTCGATGGTGCACTTCGCGCGCACCGTGAGGCCGCCGTGGCCCGTCTCGTACGCGTCGAGGATGCCCTTCTTGCCCATGATCAGGCCGCCTGTGGGGAAGTCGGGGCCGGGGAGCACCTGCATGATCTCCTCGGTGGTCACGTCCGGATTCTCCAGCATCAGGCACGTGGCGTCGATCGTCTCGCCGAGGTTGTGCGGCGGGATGTTGGTGGCCATGCCCACGGCGATGCCGTTCGAGCCATTGACCAGCAGGTTCGGGAAGCGCGCGGGCAGCACCTTCGGCTCTTGGAGGCTCTCGTCGTAGTTCGGCATGAAGTCGACGGTCTCTTTGTCGAGGTCGCGCAGGAGCTCCATGGCGGGTTTGTCGAGGCGCGCCTCGGTGTAGCGCATGGCGGCTGCGGAGTCGCCGTCGATGGAGCCGAAGTTGCCGTGGCCGTCGATCAGGGGCAGGCGCATGGAGAACGGCTGGGCGAGGCGCACCATGGTGTCGTACACCGCCACGTCGCCGTGGGGGTGGTACTTGCCGATGACGTCGCCGACCGTGCGCGCCGACTTCATGTGCGGCTTGCTCGGCAGATAGCCTGACTCGTTCATGGCGTACAGAATGCGGCGGTGGACCGGCTTGAGGCCGTCGCGCACGTCAGGCAGCGCGCGGGCCACGATGACGCTCATGGAGTACTCGAGGAACGACGCCTGCATCTCCTTGCCCAGGTAGGCGGAGCGGACGATGGTGCCCTCGCCTCCGTTCGCGCCCTCGATGACGGCGCCGTGGGGGTTCGGCATGTCCACGAGCATCGACTTCGCGCGCTCTTCTTCGGAGACGAAGCCGTCGATTGGCGAAGCTTTGCGGGAGGCGTCTTCGTAGAGCTCTTCTTCGTAGGAGGCGCCGTCGTTCAGCAGGGCGTTGTTTAGCAGGCCGTCGTTCGGCGAACCCTCACCTGGCAGATCCTCACCGGGCAAGCCTTCGTGGGACAGGCCCTCGTTTTCTTCAGTCATATGTCTCCTTTCGGACATATTTCTTCACACTCAAATGCGTTTTGCGAAACGCGTTTCGCAAAATCGCCCGAAACGGTGCGGAGCGGAGCGGCGGGCAGTTGCAACCAGCCGGCAACCGCTCACGTTCCCGCAGCGCAGTTGCAGCTAGCCGGCAGTTGCTTACGTGCCCGCGGTGCGATGCGACCGACAGTTGCGAAACCCGCCCTACAGCGTCAGCGACACGACGCCGGCGGCTGCCGACAACCTCCGCCCTTCCGCGCGACCTCCTAGATGTCGAGGAAGCGCACGTCGCGGGCGTGCTTCTGGATGAACTCCTTGCGCGGCTCAACCTGGTCGCCCATGAGCTCGCTCACCACGCGCTCGGCTTCGGCGGCGTCGTCGATGTTCACCTGCAGAAGCGTACGGCTCTGCGGCTCCATGGTGGTCTCCCACAGCTGCTCGGGATCCATCTCGCCGAGGCCCTTGTAGCGCTGCACGTCGTACTTCTCGGCGCCGCCCATCTCGGCGAGCACCTCGGACAGCGCGCTCTCGTCGTAGATGTAGCGCTCGATCTTGGTGGTGCGCGAGTTCTTCTTCTTCACGCCGAAGATCGGGGGCTGGGCGATGTAGATGTAGCCGAGGTTGATGAGCTCGGGCATGTAGCGGTAGAAGAACGTGAGCAGCAGGATGCGGATGTGCGCACCGTCAACGTCGGCATCGGTCATGATGATGATGCGGTGGTAGCGCGCCTTCTCGGCGTCGAAGTCGTCGCCGATGTTCGTTCCGATGGCCGTGATGAGCGACGAGATCGTGTCCGAGGAGAGCGAACGGTGCAGGCCCGCGCGCTCCACGTTGAGGATCTTGCCGCGCAAAGGCAGGATGGCCTGCGTCTTGCGGTCGCGCGCCTGCTTCGCGGAGCCGCCTGCGGAGTCGCCCTCGACGATGAATATCTCAGACTGGGCGGCGTCCTTCGAGGAGCAGTCGGCCAGCTTGCCGGGCAGCGCGAACGAGTCGAGCACGTTCTTGCGGCGCGTCATCTCGCGCGCCTTGCGAGCGGCCTCGCGCGCCTTGAGCGCCTGGGTGGCCTTGCCCACGATGCGCTTCGCGGGCGTGGGGTTCTCCTCGAGGTACTCGGCCAGTCCGCGCGTCACGGCGTTCTGCACGAGCGGGCGGATCTCGGTGTTGCCGAGCTTCGTCTTGGTCTGGCCCTCGAACTGCGGGTCGTGCAGCTTCACCGAAATGATGGCCGCGAGGCCCTCGCGCGCGTCCTCGCCCGAAAGGTTCGCGTCCTTCTCCTTGAGCAGGCCCTTGTTGCGCGCGTACTCGTTGATGGTGCGCGTGATGGCCTGCTTGAAGCCGTCGAGGTGCGTGCCGCCCTCGTGCGTGTTGATGTTGTTGGCGAACGCCATGACCGAGTTGCTCGAGTACGAGGTCGACCACTGGAGCGCCACCTCGACGGTGCCGTCCTCGTTCTCCGCCTCGAAGTAGACGGGCTTGTTGAGCGTCTCGCGGCCCTCGTTCAGGTACTTGACGAAGTCGACGATGCCGCCTTGCGCCTGGAACACCTCGGTGCGCGGGTTGCCCTCGGCGTCGGTAACACGCTCGTCGTGCAGGATGATCTTGAGGCCCTTGTTCAGGAAGGCCATCTCGCGGAAGCGGTTGGCCAGGGTGTCGTAGTCGAAGATGGTGGTCTCGGTGAAGATCGCGGGATCGGGCCAGAAGGTGGTCTTGGTGCCCGTGCCCTTCGCGGGGCCGAGCTTCTTCAGCTTCTCGACCGTCTTGCCGTGGTCAAACGCGATCTTGTACTCGCTGCCGTCGCGCTTGACGAACACTTCCACGCGCGTGGACAGGGCGTTCACCACCGAGACGCCCACGCCGTGCAGGCCGCCCGACACCTTGTAGCCCTCGCCGCCGAACTTGCCGCCGGCGTGGAGGATGGTCAGGACCACCTCGACGGTGGGGATCTTCTCCTTCGGGTGCTTGTCTACGGGGATGCCGCGGCCGTTGTCGGCGACGGTGATCGAGTTGTCAGCGTGGATCCACACTTCTATCTTGTCGCAGTAGCCCGCGAGCGCCTCGTCGACCGAGTTGTCCACGACCTCGTACACCAGATGATGCAGGCCGCGCGGGCCCGTCGAGCCGATGTACATGCCAGGGCGCTTGCGAACTGCCTCCAAGCCCTCGAGGACTTGGATGTCGGAACCGTCGTAATGATCTGGTTTTGCTGCCAATTGACACGCTCCTTTTGTCGCAAAACATGAAAGACGCGCCCATGGGAGGGCGCTCTGCCGTGTAATTTTACCATATCGGAATCGAAGAAGAGCCCGTTGCGCGCTCAGGCGACGTGATTTCAGACGTTCTCAGGTGGTGTTTTCACTTTTTATGAGAATTATGGCGTTTTTCTGCGAATCGGCCGTCAGTTTACACGCCACGTGCCTTCGCGGCCTTCTCGCCCTTTTCTTGGCAGAGCGACGCCTCCATGGCATGCTCGAAGCGCGCGCGCAGGCGCGGGTCCTCGATGCCCGCGGAGGCGCGGCTGACGCGGGCGCGCTCGTGCTCCGTCAGCGGAAGGGGCGGCGCGGCTGACGCGGGCGCGTTGGCGCGCTCGTCCTGCTCGCGCGAGGCGTACGGGTGGCGGTTGCGCATGTTGAAGCGCGACGGGAAGGTCTTGAACACCTCTATCTCCTCGCCGTAACGCTCCTTGAGCAGCAGCATGATGAGGTGCTGGCGGCTGTGCACGTCGCTGCGGAAGCTGCCGTCGTCCATGTAGATCAGAAGCGAGCGCACCGTCTTGCCCGCCTCCGGTGCGCCGACCGGCTCCTTCTTGATGTACACCGCGTTCACGTGCTCGAGCACGTAGCGCGCGTTCTCCTTGTAGATGTGCTCGATGGCCGCCTTGAACATCGCCTGCACCTGCGCCGCGCGCCGCGCGATGCGTGCAGCCTGGTCGGTGGAGGAGAGCCCGCCCGTCACCGCGGACAGCTCGCTGCCGAGCTTCCTCATGATGTCACGCTCCTCTCCTGCGCCAGTGCTCCCGACGTGTGCGAAAATTCCACTACGTCAGCTTGCCGTGCAGGGAGGCCGAGTGTTTCACGTGAAACATTCGAAGGCTCTTGCGCGCGACCTTCACATGACGGTGAAAGAGGCATCTTTCCCATATCGGTTTGTCGCGCGGAGGCAGAAGCATCCTGCAAATCTTCACGCAACGAACCTATCTCCAGCGCGTCGGCTTGCCGCGCAGGGAGGCCGAATGTTTCACGTGAAACATTTCCCTTTGGCTGCTCTTCTTCCCCCTGCGCCCGCGCAACTCCCTTGCGCGACGGTGCAAGCGGCAGCTCCACTACGTCAGCCGTGGCGAGCATGCCTGCGTCGAAGTACGCGAGGTTGGCGGTGGTGACGAAAGTCTGCACGTCGCGCGAGATGTAGCCGACGAGCGCCTCGCGGCGGGCGCCGTCAAGCTCGCTCATCACGTCGTCGAGCAGCAGCACCGGCTTGACGCCGAGCACTTCCTCGATTGCCGCCGCCTCGGCGAGCTTGTACGCGAGCACCACCGTGCGCTGCTGGCCCTGGCTGCCGAAGTGGGTGGCGTTGCTACCGTCGATCATGAAGGTGATAGCATCAGCATGCGGGCCCACAAGCGCGCGACGGCGCCGCAGCTCCTCGTCGCGGCGGACAGCAAGCGCGCGCTCAAGACACGCGCGCGCCTCATCACGCGTGAGATGGTGGGACGCCAGCTCTTTCACCGCGCAGGCGGGCACGCCCGAGCCGTCCCCCCATTCATCCCATGACGGCACGTAGCACGCGTCAAAGCGCTCCCGCTCGCCGGCGATCTGCTCGTAGCGCGCCCTCATGTGCGGGATCAATCGCTCGAAGAGCGCCGCGCGGTAGCAGGTCAGCTGCGCGCCGCAGGTCACGAGCATCTCGTTGATGCTGTCGATGAGCGTCGGCGACGTCTCTTCCTTCAACAGGCGGTTCTTATGGCGGATCACCTTCTCGTAGTCCTTCTGGATCAGGTAGTAGTTCGCGTTGATCTGCGAACCCAGCGCATCAAGCGCGGCGCGGCGCACGCTCATCGACCCTTTGACGAGCCCCAGGTCATCAGGTGTGAACGTCACCGAGGGCACGAGCCCCTTGAGGTCGGCCGGGCGCTTCGCCTTGCCGTTGAGCCGGTAGCGCTTCGCATGCCCCTCAGCCGCAAGCTCCACGTCAAGCAGGCGGTTCCCGTCAGTCAGCGAGGCGCTGAGGTGCGCTGCGGCTTCCCCGTGCCGCACGAGCTGGTCAATGGTGGCATGGCGAAACGACGAGAGCGCAGTGAGCAGCTGCACGCCTTCGACGATGTTGGTCTTCCCCACCGCGTTCGGGCCGACGAGCACGGTGAGCATGCCCAGTTTGCCGAGACGCAGCTCCTCGTATGACCTGAAGTTTCGAAACGTTATGTCCGTTATGCGCAGCGTCACCGCGCGCCTCCCGCGATGCGGGCGCGTGAGCTCGGCATGTGCCTAGGAGATGCGCACGGGCATGACCAGGTACAGGTAGTTCTCCGGCGGCAGCGCGCGGAAGATGCCCGGCTTGACCGCCGACTGGGCCTCGAGGTACACCTCGTCGCCCATCACGGCGGCAAGCCCCTCGAGCACGTAGGAGTAGTTGAAGGCGATCTCCACGTCCTCTCCCTCGATCTCGCACGGAAGCGTCTCCTGCGCGGAGCCCACGTCCTGCGAAGCCGCGGAGATCTGGGTGGTCTGCGAGGCGCCGTTGAGGTCGAAGCGCACCGGCGAGGTGGATGACCCGAGCAGCGACGCGCGCTTGACGCCCGCGACGAGGCGGTCCACCTCGAGCGTGGCGCGAGTGGCGTAGGTGTCAGGGAGGAGCTGCTTGTAGTTGGGGAAGTTGCCCTCGATGCGGCGGTTGATGAACACCGTGTCCTCGCAGGTCACGACGATCTGGTTGTCAGCGAGCGCGATGGAGACCGGCGAGGAGGTCTTCGGCAGCGAAGCGATCTCGGAGAGGAAGCTGCCGGCGATCACCGCTTGGAACTCGTCGGCCGTGGCGTCGGACAGCGCAGCTTCCGTGACGGCGAGGCGATACGAGTCGGTGGCCACCATGCGCAGCTGGCCGGCCTCGAGCGTGATCAGCACGCCCGTGAGGATGGCGCGGCTCTCATCCTTCGACACCACGCGCGACACGCGCTTGACCATGGAGGAGAACTGCGCGAAGGGAATCTCGATGCGCTGGTGCGTGTCGACGGAGGGGAATCCCGGGAAATCCTCATGGTTGAGCACCTTGATGGAGAACGACGAGGTGTCGCAAGTGATGTACGCCTGGTCGTCGCGCGCCTCCACATGCACGGCGGCGTCGGCGAGGTTCTTCACGATCTCGGAGAAGAGCTTGCCCGGAACGACCGTCTTGCCTTCCTCCTCCACGAGCGCCGCGACGGAATATTGGATGGAGAGCTCGAGGTCAGTCGCCTGCATCACGAGTTTGTCATCGCGGGCGTCGAGCAAGATGCCTGAGAGGACCGGCAGGGTCGAGCGCGTCGAGACGCCCTTCAACACGATGGATATGGCGTTCTGAAGCTCTGATTTGTTTATGCTGAATTTCATGCGACAAACCTCTCGGTAAGAACCCGCCGGCGGGGATGAGCGGCGCAGGACGGATGACAGGTGAATGCGTTCTCGGGATATTATAGCGTCACCAAGGCGGCTGCTCGGGCGTCTTTCAGCCGCGCGGCGCTGAAAGACGCCTCTGCTTTCCACAATTCTTTCCCTCCCCCTTGTGGAAAATGTGGATAACTCGCCTCAAACACCTTCAAACCGGCAGAGCCAAGGGAAAAACCCCTCATCAGCAGAGACTTGAGCCTAAAGGACACGGTTGATTACTTTTTCGACCATCAACGGCACTTTACGTTAAAAGTAGCCTTTGACCAGGTGTTTTACATTATTCTTTACAAAAGCGAACATACGGACGCCTTAACGCCGCTGCTTTTTCACCGACAATCCCGAACATGACGAAAAAGGGCGAGTTCGAGCAGGAGAAACTTAAACAGCTAAAAAGTCAAGGGAAATCTCAACACTTTTTAACAACGGGAGCTGATTTTCAGCGTTTCTGTTTTCATGTCTTTCAGTGTTTTCCACTTTCTCTGAATTAAATGTTGATAACTCTGAAAACCCCTTGTCGAATAGCTTTCAGTATTCACATTTTGTTGAAAAATGTTGAAAACTTCTTTTTGGGCCTGATAAAACCGCAGGTGAGTAGATTTCAGCCCCTGAAAAAAGCTACAATGTCGGTGAATAACCCTGAACTTTCCTGAAAACGTACTTAAAATGGAGCAAGCCGTGGATCAGATTCCGCTGAAGAACGACGCACCCGAGATGCCCGACGAGCCGGCAGGCGCGCCCTACGACTACGCTTACGTGTCAGCCACCGCGCGCATCGCGCTTTACGATGACCTGCGCAGCGCGCCGCGCGTCACCGAGATCCCGCCCGCCGAGACGGGCGCCTACATCGAAAACCTCGCGTCGAAGGTGTATGAGCAGGCGCGCGCGGCAGGGGGCGCCATCCCCTACACGGTGATTCGCGAAGTGTCGGAGAACTTCATCCACGCGCGCTTCAAGGAGATCATCGTGTCCATCCTCGATCGGGGAAGCACCATCCGCTTCGCCGACCAGGGGCCGGGCATCAACCACAAGGACAAGGCGCAGCTGCCGGGCTTCTCCTCAGCCGTCGAGCCCATGAAGAAGTACATTCGCGGCGTGGGCTCGGGGCTGCCCATCGTCAAGGAGTACCTCGAGTTCTCACACGGCACCATCAGCATTGAGGACAACATGGGCGCGGGATCCGTCGTGACCATCAGCATGGACCCCGCCGCGGTAGCGGGCTCGCCCGAGGCCGTGATGGGGCAGGCACCGACGGGAGCCGCCCAGGCAGTGGGACTGACGGGCACCAGCAGCGCGGCGCAGGCCACGACGTCAGGGCAGACCCCAATGGTCGCGCAGCCCGCGTACCAGCCGCAAGGCGCAGGGATGCCGGGAGCGGGACCGCGCGTCACGGGCATGCCGAACGCGGGCGGGAGCGTTCCGTTCGCGGGCGGCGCGACCGCGGGGATGCCCTACCCGTACGCCGACGCCGCCTACGCAGGCGCGCCGTCGGGCGCCATGGCGGCCGCTCCTGCGGCGCAGTACGCCCAGCCGTTCGGGGCGATGCCGCAAGCCGTTGGCATGCCGGGAGCGTATCAGCAGGTCAATCCCGCCTTCGCCTCCCAGATGGCAGCACATGAGGCAACCCGCATCCAGATGGCCCTCGCTCCCCTCTCGCCGCGCGAGCGCGACTTCCTCCCCTTCTTCCTCTACGAGGGCCCGCTCGGCGTGACCGAGATCGCGCAGCTCACCGACACGCCCGTGTCGAGCACGCACGTCGCGCTGCGCAAGCTCGAGGAAGCCGGGCTCGTCGAGCGGATCGCGGCGAAGAAGCGCACCCTCACGCCGCTCGGCCGCGACGTCGCGCAGGCGCTCTAGTCGAACTCACAAACAAGGGGTAGAGAACATGGACAGCAGCAAGATCAAAGAAAACTGGAGCGAGGCCTGCGCGCGCGTCAAGGGGTACGAAGGCATCGACCCGTCCCAGATCAACGCCTTCTTCTCGCGTCTCGAGCCGCAGGCCATGAGCGAGGGCTTCCTCATGCTCACCGCCGACAACGACTTCATCAAGACCTGGATCGAGCGGCACTACGTCGAGGTCATCAAGCGCGCGCTCTCCGAGATGTACCAGGTCCCCTTCACGGTGGTCATCGAGGTGGACACCACCGCAACAGCCCAGCCCGCGGCACAGGAGCCGGCCCCGGCTGCCACAGCTCAGGCACCGGTGCAAACCCATTCCACCGCAACGCCTGCGCTTGCGCCGGGCCAACCCGCCGTGAGCGCTGGCGCGCCGACAACCGCGCACCCCCTGCCCGGCGCGCCAGCGCTCACGGCGCTCACACCGGCCGTCACCCCAACCTCCTCCGCCTCGGCGCGCGCGGCAGCCACGCTGGCACCCTACCCAGACCACTACATCGACCAACGCGCGGCGCAGCAGAAGGCCGCCGCCCGGCGCGGCGGCTGCGAAGGGCCCACGTCCACACTCACCTTCGAGAACTTCGTCATCGGCGACTCGAACCGCATGGCCTACTCGATGGCTGTCGGCGTCGCCGAGATGCCGGGCAAGACGCCGCTGAATCCCCTGTTCATCTACGGAAAGAGCGGGCTGGGCAAGACGCACCTCATGCGCGCCATCCAGAACTACATCTGCGAGACGCAGCCCTATCTGCGCACCGTCTACGTCGACTCGGCCGAGCTTCTGTCCGACTACATGGAGGCCAGCGCCGCGCACGACAAGGAGAAGTCGAGCTACAAGAACTTCAAGACACACTACGAGGAGGCCGACGTACTCCTCATCGACGACATCCAGTACCTGCAGGGCAAGAAGCAGACGCTCGACATCGTCTTCCAGATATTCAACAAGCTCACCACACAAGGGCGTCAGATCGTGCTCTCCGCCGACCGCGCGCCTAAGAACATCGACATCGACGAGCGCTACCACTCGCGTTTCAACCAGGGCGGCACCATCGACATCCAGCCGCCCGAGATCGAGACGAAGCTCGGCATCGTCAAGAGCTTTATCAAAGAATACGCCGACAACGAGGGGCTCGACCACTTCACCATCCCCGAGGACATCCAGATGTACATCGCGGAGAACTCAAGCTCGAACATCCGCGAGCTCAAGAGCGCCGTGACCAAGGTCATCTACCAGATCACCTTCTTCAACCAGCCCGACCTCACCATCGAGGGTGTGCGCACGCTGCTCGAGAACCACTTCTCGGGCGGTACGTCGAAGAACCTCACCGTGGAGGACATCCAGCGAGAGGTCGAGGGCTTCTTCAAGGTCAAGCACAGCGACCTCATCGGACCCAAACGGGCGCGCAACATCGTGTATCCGCGCCAGATCGCCATCTACCTGTGCCGCCAGCTGCTCGACCTGCCCTTCAACGACATCGGGAAGAAGTTCAACCGCGACCACTCGACCGCCATGCACTCGGTCACCACCGTCGAGGAGCTGATGCGCGGCAGCCGGGAGGTGCAGGAGGAGATCGAGACGCTCAAGCAGATCATCCGCGAGCTCTAAGGTGCCCCTCCCCCCTTCCCTTTCCCCCTTGGCGTGGGCCAAAGGGCGCACCACCGGCGGACGAAGCGAAGTGGATCGGAGCGGGAAAGCTGACTGAAAAGCGCCCCTTTAATCCACTGCGTCGGCGCAAAAGCGGGAGTTCTCATGCGCGCGGTTGATATCGGGTACAGGCGGTCAACCGCGGCCCTTGGGAATTTACCTCGCCCGAGCAGGCTCTTCGCTCGTTTTCAACTTTTCCACCGCCCTTATTGTTACAACTGCTTTTATATATCTTATAGACCTAAGAGAAGAAGGGGTGGTGGCGTTTCAGGCAGAGGGCCTTCCTGCGCGGAAACTGCTGTGCCAGAGGAAAGGCGCTGAGATGATGCCCCGCGTTTCGCGTTTCCCGCGGTAGCTTCTTCGTGGCAGATTTGGTAGAATTGCTCGCACTGTATCGTTGACATGCTGCTTCGATGTTATATACTCTCAAAGTTACTCTTTGAACACGAAAGGGGCCAGAAATGAAACGCACCTATCAACCGAACAACCGCAAGCGCGCCAAGTGCCACGGTTTCCGTGCTCGCATGTCCACCAAGGGCGGCCGCGCCGTTCTCGCTGCTCGCCGCGCCAAAGGACGCAAGCGTCTCTGCGTCTAGCGGGAGCTCTCGTTGGATACCATAAAGTCCAGCGCAGAAATTTCCGACCTCTTCGCCTCCGGGCGGCGTGTGAAGGGCTCGTACCTCACGCTCATCGTCAGGAGCCGTGTTGTCGGAGATACAACCGAGGGGGTTAAGCAACACGGCCGCAATGGTCGTGTTGCTTTTATTGCCGGCAAAAAGCTCGGAAACGCCGTCTGGAGGAACGCGGCCAAGCGTCGCATGCGCGCGATATGCCGCGACTTGGGCGGTCCGTGGGCTGGATACGATGTAATATTTCTCGCGAAGTCCTCCCTCACGGTGGCTTCTTATAGTAAAGTGCTAAAGGCATGCGACAAGATGCTCGGGAACTCCCCTCTTGGGGATGGGATCGCGTCCGATGGATAAGGTGCGGGCTGCAGTGAAGCGGTTTCCAGCCATGGTCGCCGTCTGGCTGATCATGTTCTACCGCGCCGCCGTCTCTCCGCTGTTCCCCTCCTGCTGTCGTTTTGTTCCGACATGCTCTGAGTACGGACTTATTGCCTTCAGGCGCTACGGCTTCAGGAAGGGCTTCATCTTGACGGCCAAGCGCTTGATTAAATGTCATCCTGGCGGGCCTCACGGCTACGACCCCGTGCCTTGACGCACGGCGCCGCGCCGCCGGGATACAGAAGGGAAAGAATATGTGGGAAGTCTTTAAGAACTGGATCTTCGACGTCATCCAGTTCTTCTACAGCTTCTGCGGTGACTGGGGACTCGCCATCATCATCGTCACCGTCATCTTCCGCGCCATCATGGCGCCGATCATGCACAAGCAGGCGAAGTCGAGCTACCAGATGCAGAAGATCCAGCCGAAGATCGCCAGCATCCAGGAGCGCTTCGCAGACGACCAAGTTCGTCAGAGCCAGGAGATGCAGAAGCTCTACGCGGAGGCCAAGTTCAACCCGCTCGCCGGCTGCATCCCCATGCTCCTTCAGATGCCCATCTTCATCGCGCTGTTCCAGGTGCTGCGTGAGATGGGCATGCGCACGGAAGTACACGACTACTCGTTCTACGCGCTGGTCCCTAACCTGATTACGACGCCTGAACAGGCATTCTTCATGGGATTTGGAACATTTGTTCCTTATCTGATCCTCATGGTGATCTTCGCCGGCGCCACCTTCCTGCCGATGGTTCTCCAGCAGCTCAGGAACCAGAACGCGCAGCAGAAGAACCAGATGATCATCATGTCGGTCGTCATGTCGCTGTTTATGCTCTGGATTTCCTGGAGCTCACCGGCCGGCGTGCTCCTCTTCTGGGGTGTCTCGTCCCTCATTGGCGTCGCCCAGAATCAATTCTCCATGCACCTCTGCCGCAAGAACGATGAGCGCGTCGCAGCTGAGGAGCCCATTGAGGTCAAGCCCGTCGAGGTTACGGTGACGCGTAAGGCGAAGAAGCCGCGTCCGAAGAAGAAGCGCTAGGTCCATCCGTTCTTTGATAGCAAGGGAGTGTTTCACGTGAAACACTCCCTTTGTTTTGCTGATTCGAAATGTTTCACGTGAAACATTTCGAATGCCGTTCTACTGGAAAAAGGAGAAGGAAGATGACGGAAGAGATTCTTGAAGAAGGCGGCGTTGCCGACGCTGCACCAGACGCGCTTGTTGCTGTCGAAAGTGATGGTATGCAGGAAGCTGCGACGTGCGATGCCGTCGCAAGCGACGAAGTAGGCGCTGAGAGTGATTCCGTGAATGAATCTGCGGTGACGACGCCAGCGGCAGCTGATGAGCAGGAGATCACTGACGAGATGCTTGACAACATCGCGGACACGGCGATCGCTGCGCTCCAGGACATCTTGAAGTACTTCAACGTCGGTGACATCACCATCGATGAGTATGAAGGTGACGAAGGGGAACTCATCCTCGACATCACGGGAGATGATCTCGCTGTTCTGATCGGCCGCCACGGCAAGACGCTTGATGCGCTGCAGTTTCTCGTCTCTGCGATCACGGTGCGCACCATTGGCTTCCGCTACCCGGTGGTGATTGACGTTGAAGGCTATAAGAGCCGCCAGCGTCAGAAGCTCGAGTCCATCGCGCGTTCTTCCGCGAATCGCGCCGTGGCGCAGCACCACGAAGTCAAGCTGCGCCCCATGACGCCGTATGAGCGGCGCATCGTTCACATCACGCTTCGCGACGATGATCGCGTTGCCACCGCTTCGGAAGGCGAGGGCGGCGCTCGTCGCGTGGTGATCACGCCGCGCTAGGCTTCCGATCTTCTTTGCGATAAGTTGGCGAATTGAGGCGCGTCTCGAATGGGCGCGCCTTTTCCTTTTTGGGTCGTGATTCTACACGGCGCGCGAAGCGCGGCGGACAAGCGCAGCGCACAAGAAGCTTCTCGCTATGTAGGCGGCTTTGATTTCATGGGCATCTAATCCGATTCGTTGCACGAGGTGTGGGAGGTGAAGATCCATTAGCCGTGCGACAAGAGATAGTCTCACCGTTTGAGTCGGTGATTGGGAATGTTTCACGTGAAACATCTGAATGGAGCACTTGAAAGATGCGTCTGCGGAAGCAGCTGCGATAGAATGTTTCACGTGAAACATTCTCTTTAAGGAAAGCCCTATGAACAACAAGACCGACCTTCTCGAAAATTACCTTCAATTGGTTCTTGAAGCGAATAATCGCGTGAACCTCACTCGAATAGATTCTATCGAGCAAGCTCATATTCTTCATCTTGAGGATTCTCTTGTTGCGTTACCTGAGATAGAGGCGGCCCCTGAAGGCTTGTATGGTGACTTAGGAACTGGAGGAGGATTCCCTGGCGTTCCTCTCGCAATAGTCACGGGTCGTGAAACTCTTCTCGTTGATTCCGTCAAAAAGAAGATGGCAATCGTTGAGTCGATTCTAGATCAGATGGAGCTCTCTCCTCAGATAAAGACCTATGCGGGGAGGATTGAGGAGTTGTCTCTTGAGAGAAAAGGGGGTTTCTCAGTTCTCACCGCGCGGGCTCTCACTCAGCTCCCCTCCCTTATTGAGCTTGCTGCTCCGCTTTTGAAAAAAGGAGGGCAACTTATCTGCTACAAGGCCAATATTTCAGAGGAGGAAATGAAGGGTGCCTTGGATATTGAAGAGCTCGTGGGGATGAGGCGTACGTCCCAACGCAGGCTTACCTTAAGCGATGATATCACCCATCGCGAGATAATCGTATTTACAAAGATTGGCAAACCTAAGCTGAAGCTTCCGCGTCGAATAGGTCTAGCTCAACATTCACCTCTGAAACCTCGAGGATAATGTTTCACGTGAAACATTCGACATTCGCGTCAGATTGATGAGAATTTTATATTCCAAACATAAGACACCTCGAGGGTAATCCTTATAAAAAAGAGTCTCGAAGTAATCAAAATTCCTGCTCCTCCTATGTCAAGTTCTCCCCATCTATTCGCTAGATGGTTCTTCTATCATATAAGCAAGGCACTGGTGAGGGGAGGTTTTTAGATGGTATATACGCGCAGGCAAATTCTTGCTCAGCGAGCAGGAAACATGAGAAGAAATATGACTCCCTGCGAGAGAAAGCTCTGGCTGGAATTTCTCAGAGAGTATGAGATACCTTTTGTTGCTCAAAAGGTCATAGGGAACTACATTGTTGACTTCTATAGTCGCCGCGTTAGACTTGCTATAGAGATTGATGGTGGGCAGCACTTCGATCTTCGCCAAATGAGGTATGACGAAGTGAGGAGCATCTATCTTGAAACACTTGAGATAAAAGTGCTTAGATTCACGAACAATGACGTCAAGGAAAACTTTGATGGAGTTTGCGAAGTGATTCATGCTGAAGTTACCAAAAGGCGTCATGATTTGTGCTGTGCTCCACTTGATCGTCTTGTTTGCAAGCTGTGATTGTTTCACGTGAAACAATCACAGCTTTTCACCTGTTGTCTTGCGTTTGTTTTTCCGTTTGAAGAGGAATGTTTCACGTGAAACATTCCTCGTGTTCTCTTGTTTGATATACTCTCTAGCTAGCTTTGAAAGGAGGCACCAGTGGGATTTCTGGATAGCTTTAAACGCGACAGAAACGACAAGCAGAACGCCCTGGTGAACAACGTTGAGGATTCCCCGAAGGATAAAAACCTTGAGGATCCGGCCCCTGAGTCGGCTTCTTCGATCTATCTTGACATAGAGGATGTCGAGGTGGTGGTGAGAGACCTTGCTCCCTCAGTTGAAGATCAGGCTGAGAAGCGGATTCTAAAAACATACGAGGAAAAAGATCCAGTAAAGCGCGTGGTAGGGCAGACGAAGATCATCGCCATAATCAACCAAAAGGGCGGTGTAGGGAAATCAACTACGGCAATTAATCTCGCAGCTGCGCTCGGCGAGATGGGCCGCCAAGTTCTTCTCGTTGATCTGGATCCTCAGGGAAATTCCTCGAGTGGCCTTGGGATAGAGAAATCAACAGTAGAACACTGCATCTATGACGTCCTCCTCTCTGATGTACCCATTGAGAAGGTTATAATTCCTGACGTTTGCGAGGGATTAGATGTCGCACCTGCGACGATCAACCTTGCTGGTGCCGAAGTAGAGCTCGTCTCCGAGATGGCTCGCGAGAACAGGCTTAAAGACGCTGTAGGAACCATGCGCGGCCGATATGACTATATTTTCATAGATTGTCCGCCGTCTCTGGGACTTCTTACCGTGAATGCGCTCGTAGCTGCTGACAAGCTTCTCATTCCTATTCAGTGTGAGTTCTACGCACTGGAAGGCGTGACAAAACTTCTTGAGTCAATGAAGCGTGTCAAAACAAGGCTCAACCCCACTCTCGACATCTATGGTGTTCTTCTTACCATGTATGACAACAGGACGACGCTTTCAAAGCAGGTTGTTGACGAGGTGAGAGGGTATTTTGGAAAGATCGTGTTCACCACTCTCATTCCTCGTACCGTCAAGCTATCCGAGGCACCGAGTTTTGGTCAGCCCATCACGCAATACGATCCTCGCGGAAAGGGGTCTATTGCCTACACTGAGCTTGCGAAAGAAGTGATCAACCGTGGCTAAAAATACAAAAGGCGGCCTTGGCCGCGGATTAAATTCCCTGTTGGGAGGTACTTTCGAGACTTCAATGCCCGCGACCCCCTCTCCTTCCCGAGAGAGAGTTGTGGTAGGGGAAGAGAATATCCCTTCCTACAGCTCCTTCGTTGAGCCTAAGCTAAAACCCTCTTCTGTGCCTGCTGATCTGCCGCGCCCCGCTGTTCAACGTGAGCAAGAGAAATCGGCTGAGGAACCCCTTACTTTGAGGAAAGTGCTGGCGAAAAAACTTGACGAGGTTCCCATTGAGAGCGTCGTCCCTAACCCTGATCAACCGCGAACCAACTTCAAAAAGGAAGAGATCGAGGAGCTTGCAAACTCCATTGAAAAAGACGGCCTTCTACAGCCTATTCTCGTGAGAACGATCAGAGAAGGAAAGTACCAGATCATTGCAGGAGAAAGACGCTGGCAGGCTTGTAAGTCCATTGGATTGAAGACTGTCCCGGTTCGCATTAAGGACGTTGATGAGGACCGGGCCCTTGAGTTGGCTCTTGTTGAGAACGTCCAGCGCTCTGATCTTAACCCCATTGAGGAAGCTTATGGGTATAAGCGCCTGATGGAACGCAAGAACATGACCCAAGCTGACATTGCTCAAGCGATGTCGAAGGGACGATCGACTGTCGCAAACGCCTTGCGCTTGCTCGACCTGCCGGAGGGCGCCCAGCAGCTTCTCTTCGAAGACAAGATCACGGCCGGGCACGCGCGTGCCATCTTGTCTATTCCTTCCCAAGAGGGGCGTCAGACGCTCACTAACAAACTCATGGAAATGAAAATGAGCGTTCGCGAAGCTGAGAATTTAGCTCGTCTGCTTTCCGGAAAGCCCTCGGAAGGCTCGACAACAGCAAGGCAGCCTCTTCCTAAGGCATATAAGTCGGTTGCGAAGGCGCTCCGAGAGGTTCTCAACACCAACGTGAGAGTGAAATCTGTCAAAGGAAAGAACAAGATAGAGATTGAGTTCAAGGATGAAGAGGAGCTTGAGAGGCTCTTTGAGGAGCTGATAGCCTCAGTTTCCTGATCCTGCATCAAAGGGAAGAGTAAAGCTGCCCTGAATGTTTCACGTGAAACATTCAGGGCAGCTCTGTTTAAGGGACGTGTTTCACGTGAAACACTTGGAGAGGCCGTTGGTTGGAGTCTTTTAGGGAAATGTTTCACGTGAAACATTTCCCTACCATCACACCTCACTCATCTTGTTCTTCAATTGGCCGCATGCGCCGGATATATCTGCACCCCTTGATTTCCTGAAAGTAGCTTCGATGTGACGTTTCTCAAACTCCTTAAGCCATATCTCGCTGACATGCTTCTTTGAAGGTTTGAATTGAGAATTTTCCACGCTGTTCACGGGAAGGAGGTTCACATGGCAGAGAATGCCTTCGCAGAATTTTAAGAGTTCTTTCAAATCTTCGGGGCCGTCGTTGACATCCCGGATGAGAAGGTATTCGAACGTCACGCGGCGGTTCGTCTTTCTGATGTAGCTCTCCAACACCTGCTTAAGTTGGTCAAGCGGCTGGTTCGCTACTTTTGGCATCAATTTGTCGCGTTTTGTTTGAATAGCGGAGTGGAGGGAGACGGCTAGCGTGAACTGCTCAGGTTCTTTCGCAAACCGCTCGATACCTTCAATGATTCCGCACGTAGACACCGTTATATGTCGTGCCCCTATGCTTAATCCTTCTTTCTCGTTTATCATCCTGAGCGCTTTAAGGGTCTCCTCGTAATTGAGAAATGGTTCTCCTTGTCCCATTGCCACGGCGTTGGTCACTCGTTGGGAAAAATCTTCCTCTACCGCTAAGATCTGATCGACTATCTCGCTTGCGGTGAGGTTGCGCTTGAATCCTTCTTTTCCGGTTGCGCAAAAGGCACATCCCATGGGACAACCGACTTGAGTGGAGAAGCATACGGTGAGGCGCTGCCTTGATGCGTCGCCGCTTTCAGAGGGAAGCCCTACGGTTTCTGCACGCTGCCCGTCAGAGAATTCGATGATGTACTTTCGCGTGCCGTCCGTTGAGATTCGTTTATCTGCTATTCGAGAGCTTGCAAGAGGGCATTCTTCGGCAAGCTGAGCGCGCAGGGCGAGGGGGAGATTGGTCATCTCATCATAAGAAGAGGCATGTTTCACGTGAAACCATTCATAGATTTGCTTTGCTCGGAACTTTGGTTGCCCGAGGTCCTTCACAAGGTATTCAAGTTGATCAAGTCGGTAAGTTTTGATTTCATTCAAAGGTCTCGTCATGTTGGTTGTTCACCTTCGCTCGAGTGATGTCATGGAAAGCGCTTTCGAGTCAGTCGATGAGAATCGCGAACTCAAGTGAAAGAGCTTATGCTGAGATATGCAGCTAGGAGTAGTTTAGATGATATGACGTTTCAAAAGTCGCTCAGGAATTGTTTTCATAGAAGGGAGAATGCGGATATAGGTGGAGAATGCTCTGCTCAGGGGCTTATCAACATTTGGTATACTTTCGGGCGATGTCTTTAGTCGATGGGAAAGAAGATGCTGATGTTTGAGTCTTTCGAACCAACTCAATGCCGCGTGGCGCTTCTCTCGGGAGGAACGAGTGGCGAGCGTGAAATTTCGCTCGCTTCTGGAGAAGGTGCCCTCAGTGCTCTTACTGAGGCAGGATTTCAGGTGACGTCGCTTGATCCTGCGGTCAAGAGTGATTTGAAGGCTCTCATTGACGGTGACTTCGACGCGGCATTCCTGTGCTTGCATGGTCGAAAAGGAGAGGATGGAGCGATCCAGGGATTCCTTGAGATGATCGACTTGCCCTACATTGGGTCTGATGTGTGGTCGAGCGCGCTCGCCATCGACAAGGCGAAAGCTAAGATGTTCTACAAGGCGGCGGGTATTCCTACGCCGCAGTCGATGGTTCTCAAAAAGGGTGAATCATTTAATGTTGAGAAGATCGTTGAAATGGTGGGGGATCACTGCGTCATCAAGCCTGCGACTGAGGGAAGTTCTCTCGGCGTTTTTATCGTCGAAGGTCGCCAGGAGATAGAGTCTGCTTTGGGAGAAGTGTTTGCGTATGACATGCAGGCTCTCGTTGAGACTTACGTCAAGGGAACAGAGCTCACAGTGGCTGTTATCGGCAATGAAAACCCGCGCGCATTGCCTATTATTGAGATAGTTCCCAAGAGCGATTCGTATGATTTCGAATCAAAATATGCTCCCGGCGGGTCAGAGCATATCTGTCCTGCCCGTCTCTCTGATACGGTTACCGCTGAGATTCAGGATTTGGCGGAGAGGGCCCATAGGGCGCTTGAGTGCTCGGGTGTGTCGCGATCTGACTTCATTCTTGACGAAGAGGGTGTAAGTTGGATATTGGAGACGAACACCATTCCAGGTATGACGGGAACATCGCTTCTTCCCGACGCTGCGCGCGCTGCGGGTATATCCTTCCCTGAGCTCTGCACGTTTCTTATCCAATGTGCGCTGGAGGACGCCTGAGGCTGCATTTGATGGCTTTATGAGTGAAAGGGAGGGGGTTGAAATGTTTCACGTGAAACATTTCAACCCCCTCCTTAGGCTTGCGGATGTAGTGAGAGTTTCGGTGAGGGTTCGGAGATGAGACAGAAAGAACAGCCACGCCCTCTTTTTTTTGAAGCCTCTTCAGTTGGCTGGCTTTTAAAGTGGTGGAGGGGGGCGGAATGTTTCACGTGAAACATTCCGCCCCTCGCTCTTCCAACTCTACGTGGATATGTTTAAAACACGCCGCAGGACTTCAGCCCGAGCAGAACAAGAACAACCAGCGCAATGAGAAACGCCCAACTTGCTGCGTAGCACCCTTTGTTCCCCTTGCGTCCTTGCTCGATAATCCTCTCGCTGACGGACAGCCGGCTCTTCATGATGGCGTTGCCTTTGGAAAGCTTGGGTAGAGGCATGTTCTGATCAGGCAGCCACATGCCCGCACTTGATAAAACCTTCTTCACTTCGTTGTCTTTGAGGTCGATGTTCGGGCGCGTTCCTTCTCCCATCTTCTTTCGCACCCCATCGACGAATTTTGAAAACGCTTTGTCGTTTGAGGGGTTGTAGCAGATGACGGCCATCTCGCCCCAGTAGCGCCCAGGATCGGGCGCGTCAGAGTAGGCGACGAACGAGAGAATCGCTGTCAACTTCATCCCGCGCGCCTTCCAGATGCTTAGCTCGCGCGAGAACTTGGCGTCAAAGAAGCCGACGCGCTTGCCAAATCGATTGACGAGCCATGCTTTGTGGGAGCTGCTGTCCATCTCGATGTCGATCTGGTAAAGATCGCCGATGAGGTTGTCAGCGCCAATGAGCGCCGCGCCATCGTTCTTTGAAACAGTGTTGAATGTTTGATATGTACCGAAATACTGATCCATGACCTACCCATTCCAGAGGTTGATACAATGTCTAGATATGTTTTTGCTGCCTCACATAATAAAATAATATGTTCAGCGCGTTTGCTCCGCTTCGTGAAAAGCAGTGAGATCGGTGCGTGCGCGCGAGTGGCGGAACGCGAGTGGCGGAACAAGAGTATGAGCCAGGAAGTTGTAACATGCCTAAGAAAACACTAACCGACGCGCTTGATGGCGGAAACACTTCGTCTCTTGTTTCTTTAAGGGATCCTATCGCGCCGACTTCGTCTGAGTGTTCCACGGATTCCTCTGATGCTCACATGAAGGCATGCTCGGCGGGCTCAGATGGTTTGCTTGAGCCGTTGCCTGTCACGTCTGCTGGAATCTCTCCTGATTCGTTTGGCGGTGAGGTTTCTGGAACTTCCGAAACGTCGCCTGACGCCGTCTCTGCTCTGCTCAGGCAGTTCGTCACAGAAGGAACGCCTGATGAAGTGTTCGCGCGCTATGCTTCGCTTCCGCAGCGCGCCGCCCAATCTGACTTCGGGGAGTTTGACCGCAATGTCGTGGTGCTCGATACGGAGACCACGGGTTTCTCCCTAAACCATGACGAGCTCACCCAGATTGCCGCCGCGCGTTTGGAGAAAGGCGAGGTAGTTGACTGGTTCATCACATTTGTTAACCCTGGTAAACCTATTCCGGATGATGTAGCCCATCTGACTGACATTCATGACGAGGACGTAGCTGATGCGCCGCTGCCCGCCGACGCTCTCACCCAGCTTGTCAAGTTCGTCGGCGACGCCAAGATAGTGGCGCATAACGCGGAATTCGATCGAAACTTCACCACGAAGCACCCTGCGGGCTATCCGCTTCTCGAGAACACCTGGCTTGACTCTTTGGACCTCGCGCGCATCGCTCTTCCGCGCATGAAGTCACATCGCCTCATTGACCTAGTGCGTGCCTTCGGGGCGCCGCTCTCGACGCACCGCGCTGACGACGACGTGGCTGCCACCTGCGCGCTCTTCCGCATCCTGCTCGCCGCTGTCGATGCCATGCCCACATCGCTCGTCGGCGAGATCGCGAGGATGGCCACGCCTGCTGAGTGGTCGACTTCGGTGGTGTTCGCTCATTTCGCACGAGAGAACGCGCGCCGAGCAGCGCAGAAGGCGAATGAAATGGGCCCCGCGCCCGCGGTCTCAGGTACTGTAGGTGCAGATGATGCGGCGGCTTTAACGGCATCCGGGATCGCTGACGCAACGGCAGTCTCTAACATCGCCGCGAGGTCGACAGTCGCCGTACTCGGAACCGCAACGGCATCAGCTGTAACCTCATCTGCTGCTTCATCTACCGCCTCAACATCCCTCTCTGACGCCCCCGACTTCGCGTATGAGCCGTTCTCGTTGCGCACGATGCGCCGCGATCGCGTGCGCAGCATTGAGCAGCGCGCGAAACGCGACGCCAAGGACATTGCGGAAGATCCCCTGTCGAGCCTGGCATTCCCCTCGGCGCGTGAGATTGACCAGGCGTTCAGCGAATCAGGGCTCGTCGGGTCACTCTATGAGGTGTATGAGCCGCGCGGCGAGCAGGTGGCGATGGCGCGCGCCGTCCGCGCCGTGTTTGCCACATCCGACAACCTCATGGTGGAGGCTGGCACGGGCGTGGGCAAGTCGATGGCCTACTTGGTGCCCGCTGCGCTGACAGCCGTCGCCAACAACATAACGGTCGGCGTGGCTACGAAGACGAATACCCTGCTTGACCAGCTTATCTACCATGAGCTGCCTGCGCTGGCCCAAGCGCTTGAAACGCAGGGGAAGCACCTCACGTTCACCGCCCTCAAAGGGTTCTCACATTATCCTTGTTTGAGGAAGATAAACCGCATTGTGGCTGAGGGGCCTAAGATGCGCGAGGTGACGAACGGTGTGTACTCGCAGGCGCCCGCGCTTGCCGCGCTGCTCTCCTACATCGAGCAGACGGAATATGACGACATGGACGGCTTGAAGATTGACTACCGCCTCCTGCCGCGCCGCTCCATCACCACCACGAGCCATGACTGCCTGCGTCGCAAGTGTCCCTTCTACGGGACGTCGTGCTTCGTGCACGGCTCACGCCGCCGTGCCGAGTCGGCGCATGTGGTAGTGACCAACCACAGCCTGCTGTTCTGTGACCTCGCCGCCGACGGCGGGCTTCTGCCTCCCATTCGCTTCTGGGTGGTCGACGAGGCCCACGGCGCCGAGAACGAAGCGCGCCGCGCGTTCTCGCTGGAGCTCTCCGTTGATGACCTGAACAACCTGGCGCAACGCGTCTCGGCAGGCGAGACTTCGCGAAATGTGTTCGTTCGTGCCGAGCGTAACGTGGTCGCACCCGACTCTGAAGGCTCGGGGACGCTCTTCTACGCGTTGACCAACAAGGCGAAGGAAGCGGGACGCCTGTTCGCCGAGGCTGAGGGGGAGTTTGCCGCGCACGTGCGTGACCTGCTCTACTTCGACCCGCCGAAGCGAAACAAGGGATACGAGTACGTCGACCTGTGGATCAACGACGAGATTCGCCGCTCCTCGGCCTTCCAGGCGCTCGCAGGTTTCGGGCAGGTTATGTCCGAGCGCGCGGAGAGGCTCATAACCGCATGTCAGGAGCTTGTCGGTTACCTTGAGGACGTTGAGGGTGCGGCTGTGGTGCAACGTGAGATCGCTTCGGTCGCCATGGAGCTCAAGGATGTGCTGCGCGCCGCCGAGACCATCCTGTTCGCAGGTTCCGAAAGTTACGTGTATGCCGCGCATCTTTGCCATAAGGCGGGCCGTGGCGGCGAGAACCTCGAAGCGCTGCTCTACAACGTGGGCGCGCGCCTGGGTGAGACGCTGTACTCCAACACCTACTCAGTTGTCTATGCATCTGCGACGTTGACCGTGGATGAGTCGTTCGCGTCATTTGAGGCAGCTCTAGGACTCAACGCCGACGAATTGTCGCACTGTACCATGCTTAAACTTGACTCAAGCTATGACTTCGACAGCCATATGACCGTGTATGTGGTGAAGGACATGCCGGAGCCGAACGAGCCCCGCTACCTGCCTGAGCTGCAGAGGCTGCTCATCGGCGCGCACATTGCGCAGCGCGGCTCGATGCTCACGCTCTTCACGAACCGTCGCGAAATGGAGAAGTGCTTCGACGAAGTCCAACCTGTTCTCAAGAGCGAGGATTTGCGTTTGGTATGTCAGAAGTGGGGAGTGTCGGTGAAAGGCCTGCGCGACGACTTCCTTGCGGATGAGCACCTGTCGCTCTTCGCGCTGAAGAGCTTCTGGGAGGGGTTTGACGCGCCCGGCGCCACGTTGAAGGGCGTCATCATCCCCAAGCTTCCCTTCGCAAAGCCCACCGATCCTCTGTCGTGCGAACGCGCGGCGCGTGACGCGCAGGCGTGGCGGCGCTACGTGCTGCCCGCGGCGGTGCTCGAGACGAAGCAGGCGGCAGGTCGCCTGATTCGCAAGGCGGATGACGAAGGAGTGCTGATCTTAGCTGACAAGCGCCTGGTGACGAAAGGATATGGAAAGGCGTTTCTGAAGTCGCTTCCCAGCAAGAACATCCACGTGTGCACGATTGACGAAGTGATCTCCGCGCTGGGGCGTGCGTGAAACAGAAAATGTTTCACGTGAAACATTTTCCGGCGAGATAGGCTCATCGTGAGAAGCAGAGCGGACAAGATAGCGGGCGCGGCGCACATCAAGCACCATACGAAGGGGACGTCGAACGAGATCTCCCTCAGCGTGCTCGATGCGGCGAAGGCGGCGAAAGAGGCTGACGCGCGCAGCGCAGAGCCGAAGGCGCGCCTGTCGAGGCTCGGCAGCATACCGCTGTTTACGCTCGGGCGCGCGAAGAAGCCGGTTGCGACGCCGACCAAGGAGCGCGGGCTGCCGCTTTCGACAGGTGAGTTTGTCTCAGCTGAGGATGGGCAGGTGAAGGGGTCCTCGACTCCTCAGACGGTTCCCGGGATCGCCGTCGAGAGGTCGACGGCTGTTGGCAGCGGCGCGGCGTCGAGTGACGGGGGTGTTTCAGCTGTTGCCGCCGGTGGTTCGCTTACGGGTGCCGCGGGCGCTTCTTCCGCAGGAGGGGCGGGCGCGGGCGCGGGCATCGCGAGTGTGGGCGCGGCGAGCGCGGCTGTCTCTGCTGGCGGCGGGACAGTTGGTTCTTCTGGCGTGCTTCCCAGTGCGGTATCGGCTGGCATGGGCGGCCGTGGAACAGGGGGCCTTGTGCCAAGCGCTTCGTCAAGTTTGTCTCAGCATGGTTCGGCCTCTTCGCGACGGTCTGCTGCAACAGCTCCCGCATGGGAGACTCCGCAGGAAGAGGTTGCGCGGCGCAAGGCCAAGCGCAAACGCAGCCGCCGTCTGGCTCTCGCGGGCATCTCTCTCGCCGTGGTGCTGGTCATGGTGGCGGGCGCGGCTACGCTCTACGCGGGCCTTCAGATGCAGCAGGACAAGAAGGCTCAGCTCGTCACCTACATTCAGCAAATAGAGGAAACTGACAGCATAATCCTGCCTTTCGACGATTTAGTGGTTCAGGCTTCGTCAAAGCCGCTTGAGCAGCTGGCGGAGGAGGGGTTCTTGAACGCCGTGACTCAGTCGGACGCCGGCGCTGCCCAGGCGTTGAGCGCGTTGCAGCTTGAGGAAGCGGAGCGCACGCTTGCCGAGGTCAAGCGGTCAGTCGAATCCTTGCAGGAAGGCGTTGTCGACAACGACGTCAAAGAGACGGCAAATCAGGCCCTCATCAGCATCAATGCGCGGCTGAACATGATTCAGTCGGGCAGCGCGGCCCTCAAGGAGACGCTTCGGGCCCTCACGCCGTTCGACCATGCCCAAAGGGGATGGGATCTGATCCTCCAAGGAGACGCTGCCGCGCGCGCCGCGGCGGCGCTGGTGGAGGAGATCAACGCTGACAACGTGAACGCGTCCATGGAGAAGTCGAACGAGGCCATCGAGTTGTTCACGCAGGCCCGCGAGCAGCTCGTAGAAGCGCAGGCGGGCTATGAGGTGGAGTTGGAGCCATTCCTTTATTATGTTGACTTGAGAATAGAATCGCAGCGCCTCGCCCTCTCGTCTGACCAGGCCTACCTTGATCGCGACAAGGAGATGCTCGCCGAGGCGAACGAGGCTTACAACAAAGCCGACGCCGAGGCGGTAGCTCTCATCAAGGAGCAGAAGGGCAATCCCCAGACGCTCGTGAGCGAGCGCTTTGAGCAGAACACGCAGGCTGACTTCGACTCCTATGCGGCTGATCGCGCGCGCGCCGCGGCCGCCGACGCGTTTCTGCGTGATTATTTGGGGAGCATGGGCAAATAGCGTATACTACCTAATGATTATGCCCTAATCATGTGCCGATCGGGAAATGAAAGGCAAGACACATGTCCGAGATAAAAGAGTACGTCGCCCATCTGTCGCAGACCATCGGCCCGCGTCCCGCGGGAACCGAGGAGGAGCAGCAGGCGGCGCTCTACCTCGCCGAAGCGCTTCAAAGCGAAGCGACGCTCACTGCCTCCGTCGAGGACTTCAACTGCAACCCTGACTTCGGCATGCCGCGCGCCATCTGCGCCGGCGTGGCGGCCCTCATGGCGCTCCTCGCGACGATAGTACCCGTCATGGTCATTCCGGCCCTGATCATCACGCTGGTCACGGCGGCTCTCTTCGCCGCCGAATCATTGGGGAAGCCCGTTGTCTCGCGTCTGCTCAACCGCGGGGTCAGCCAAAACGTCGTGGCGAAATATGAGCCGACTTCAAGTGAGGCCGCGCGCCGGCGCCGCAAGATCATCCTGGTGGCCCATTACGACAGCGGAAGGGTGCAGAAGGGCCTGACGGCGCCGATCCTCTCGGCGTTGCCCTACATCCGCTGGGCTGAGCTTGGCGCGATGGTTCTGATCCCCTTCCTGCTGCTCATTCGGCTTGTCACGTCAGCCGAGGGCGGCCTGTCGGTCTTCCTCAGCGTGCTCACCGTGATTGCGCTGATTGTGGCGGTGCTGCCTCTGGTTGCCTTCGTGATGGACCGCACGGCGCCCTATAACGAGGGCGCGAACTGCAACGCTGCGGGCGTGTCGGTGCTCATGGAGGTTGCCGCGCGCATCGGCCGCGGGCGCGTCTCGGAGGAGGAGCTTGCCCGCCAGGAGGCGGTCATGCATGGCGAAGATGCTGCGCTGGCCTCGGGGTTCATCCCCGCCGGCGCCGAGCTTGACTACGACGAGCCCGCTTTCGACCTTGCTTCTGACGAGTCCCCTGAGGCGCGCCTGCTCGCCGCCAAGGCGGCTGTCGCCGCTCTTTCTGGGCGCCCCGTGAGCGAGACGATCAACATTGACATCGCTGACAAGCTCGTTCAGGTGAAGGAACCGCCCGTGGCGTCTGCTTCGGACGAGGACATGCGCGCGCGCCGCGAAGAGGCGATCGACGCGTTTGCCCCCGTGGAAGTTGACGTTGTCGCTGATCAGGGGGCGAACCATGAAGAGGCTGCCGCCGCTGGGATAACCGAGGAGGCTGTCGCTGCGGCGTCTGCGGGCATGGCTGCTGCGAGCTCTGCGGCTGTCGTATCTTCGCGTGCTGCTCACGACTCCTCTGACGTGCCCGCCTGGTTCAAGGCTGCCCAGGCGAAGGCCCGCAAGCCCGCTTCCGCGGCGCCCGTGCATCGTTCGCGCTACGCCGAGGCTCTCGACGCTGCCGAGCGCGAGCTTGCGCAGCGCACGCAGCACGTTGACGAGCTTGCCCCCACGGAGGCCGAGCGTCGTCTGCAGAGGATGCGCGACAGCATCCTCGAGGAGCAGGCGTCTGATTTCGAGCAAGTTGCCTCGCTTTTCGAGCGCGGTCAGCAGGCGCAGCAGGATCATCCTGCCGCCGCACAGCCCGTCACCCCCTATGAAGGCGCGCCTCATCAGGCTGCCGGCGTAGAGGGTTTCCTTTCGAGCGTGACCTCGAAGGCCGGGTACGACCCCACCGCCTCAGCTGCGGATGGAACAGTTCCCGCGCCAGCGCCCGTCCGCGCAACGGGAGCTGGCCCTGCCCCTACGGTTGACGCCGGGGGTGCTTCTGAGGTCGCGCCCGAGGTTGCTCCCGTGACCGAGCCCCAGATCGGTGAAGTCATGATTCGCGAGGTCTCTGTCGAGCCTCTGCGCGCTGCGACGTCAGCGCCGCAAGGTCGCCTCGGCCTGCAGGCGGTTCCCGCTGTCCGCGTGCTCGACGCCTCGGCGCTCGAGAGCCTGCCTTCGCCCACTGACGCCTTCGCGGCTGATGGAGCGCCCGTTTCTGTTGATGGCTCATCCGCCTCCGCCGCTTCGCTGCCTGACAGGACCATCTCGTTTATCCCGGTTGCCGTTGACGGCGAGGCGCTCAAGCGCGAGTCGCGCGAGCTCGCGGCGGCTGGGCAGCCGGCCCCGCAGATTCCCGGCTTGCTGGAGAACCCCGCTGCCGGCCAGGCGGAGGAGCCGAAGAAGGCTCGCCGCAAGCGCGCCATCACGCTGCCGAGCTTGACGGGATCGCTCGCGCCGATTGCCGAGCACAAGCAGAACGCGCCGCTTGCTGATCCGTCGGCGCGCGCCCAAGACCTGCGCGGCGCTGTCCCCGCTGTCGCCGGGCTTGATAATGCAGGTTCCTCTGAGGCAACGCGACAGGCGCAGAAGGCGTCGCTGCGTGCGTCGCTCCCGTCCCTTTCGGGTGTTATCGCAGCTCAGAACAGCGCTTCTTCCCATGATCAGGTCGCTCTCGAAGAAGAGGCTCCCTCCAACGTGAGCCAGGCGGGCTCGTTCGCCTCCATCGGCGCTACCGGCGCCTTCGCTCCGGTGGGAGACGAGCTGGTTGAAGATGTCGCGCCTGATGAGATGTACGTTGACGATGCCGATGACTCAGCTTATGAGGAGAGCTACACCGAGACGGGCGCGTTTGCAGGACCGGGATACGTCGAGATGCCGAAGTCGCGTGCGTCTCGGATTCTGGGCAAGCTGGGCTTCGGGCGCAAGAATAAGCAGGAGGAGGTCACGCCGCAGCAGTGGCTCGACGTTGACGACTCCTTTGACGCCCGCGCCGTGGGCAAGGCGCGCGGCGGTTGGGAGAGCTTCCGCGAGGATCAGGAGGCTCCCGACACGTTCGCTGCGGGTTCGCGCGGCTACGATGACTATGATGACTACGCAGATGGCTACGATGAATACGCCGAGTATGACGAATACGAGGACTACGTTGCCGAAGGGGAGGATGCTCCCCGCGCAACGCAGGAGACGATCCGCTGGAATGGCGGCGGGTTCTCCCGCGAGTCGCTGACGCATGCCCTCGTCCGCGTGAAGAGCGTGAAGGAAAAGATTCCCGTGCACGGTGGCGCGCCTGATGAGCGTGCTGCCGGCTACGCTGATGATTATGCCGAAGGCGAAGACGCCTTCTCTTATCCTGCCGGCGAAAGCGAGATGCCGATCACGGCTTCGGCGGGCGCCCCCGTCGATCTGGCCGAAGAGAACCTTGCGGCCCTTGAGGAGATCCGTGCGGAGAACGTTCAGCGCATCTACGGGTTCCGCCATCCCGACATCAACACTGAGGTGTGGTTCGTAGCGCTCGGCGCCGACCTGGCAGGCAACGCGGGCATGGACGCCTTCCTGACGGAGCATGCTGCCGAGCTCAAGGGCTCGGTGATCGTGAACCTCGACGGCCTCGGCGCGGGCGAGCTGACGCTCATCGAGCAAGAGGGGACATATCGCCCGGTCAAGGGCTCGTCGCGCATGAAGCGCTTCGTACGCAAGGCGTCGGCAGCACTCGGCATGAGCGTGGGCACGGGCTCGATGCTGTGGAAGGACAGCGCGACGGCATGCGCGGCGCGGCGCGGGTATCAGACGATGCACCTCGCGGGTATGGAGGCTGGCAAGCCGGCGCTCTACGGCGAGGCGCACGACGTGGCTGACGGCGTTGACGAGGAGACGATGCTCAGGAACGCCGACTTCGTCATGGAGATTCTCAAGAACATCTAGGCGACGAGCGTCTGCGGCCAGCCTACGGTCAGCTTGCGGCTAGGTCGCTGGCGATCGGTGGCGAGGCGGCCGGTGGTCAGCCTGCGCCCAGGCCGTTGGTGCAGCTCGGTATCAGCCTGCGGCCAGGCAGCCGGTGGTTCTTCTGCCGGCGGTCGTCTAGTCGCCCAGATAGGCGTCGACTGTGGGGTTCCCCTTGATCACCTCGCGCAGATTCGCGATGTAGCTCTCGAGCAGCGCGCTCGGTCGGCGCTCGCTGTGCATGATGTAGCCCACCTGCATGCGCGCGGGCGAGTCAAGCGGTATGGAGACGATGCCCGAGAGCATCTCTTCCGACAAAACGCCTGTTGAGAGTGTGTATCCGCTGTAATGCGTCAAAAGGTTCGTCAGCGTGCCGCGGTCGGATATGCGGATGTTCTTCTTGTGCGGGAGGTAGCTGAAAGGCTCCTCGGCATAGTAGAACGAGTTCGTGGTGCCCTGCTCGAAGGCGTAGCGGGGGTAGGGCTCGAGGTCCTCGAGCCGAAGCAGCTCATGCTTCGCTAGAGGATGATTCTCACCTACGAATACATGCACGCGAGCGTCGAACAGGGGGTAGTACGTCACCCCCGCATCTGAGAACGCCTTTTCCAAAACGCGTCGGTTGAATTCGTCCGTGTAGAGGATGCCTGCCTCGCTGCGAAAGGTGCGCACGTCGTCGATGATCTCGCCTGTCGCGCACTCGCGCAAGATGAAGTCGTATTCCGCGCCGTCGAACTGGTCGGCTGTGTTCATGAAGGCCTGCACGCTGAAGTAGTAGTGCTGGGAGGATATGGCGAGGCGCGCGTGATTGGGGCCGCCTGCTGCGTAGCGCTCCTCGAGCATGTCCGCCTGCTCGATGACCTGGCGGGCATATCCGAGCAGCTCCGTCCCGTCGTTCGTCAACGTCACGCCTCGGTTGCTGCGCGTGAATATGGTGATGCCGAGCTCGCCCTCGAGTTCCTTGATCGCCGTGGAGAGGTTCGACTGGGACGCATAGAGGTTGTGCGCTGCGGCGTTGATCGAACCGTACTCGGCGATCGCGATAAGGTAGCGAAGTTGTTGCAGCGTCATGGTTTCCTCTCTCCGGTGCTTCTCGTAGTTTTTCCTTGCGTTCGCTTAAATGGTAGCCGCGCGTGTTTGCGCTTGCGTTTACGCCCATTGCGGCGTGAATGTTTCACGTGAAACATTCACGTTTTCACTGTTTCTGGGTCGCTTGCCAGGTACATGCCGCCTTCCGTTCGCCGCGCTCGCCCTTCTCGCCAGGCATATGCCGCGTTCTGTCCGTTGCGCTCGTCTTTCTCGCCAGGCGTACGCCGCGTTCTGTCCGCCGCACACCGCTCCTCCTCGTGCGCTTCTTCGCCGCACACCGCCCGACGTGCGCCGTCCGTCACATACGCTTCGTCCCGTGGGAACCCTCACTACCAATGTCCATTCGCGCGATCGTGCTCCCTCACCTTCTCGGCGTGTTTAGCGAAACGCGCTTCGTAAAACACGCCCCTCTCTCGCCAGGCACGCCGCCTTCCCTGTGCGCGCCTCCCCGCGCATGCCTCGCGGCGCCACGCGCGCCCTTCTCTCCAGGCGCACGCTGCCCGATGCGTGAGCCCTTCTCTCTAGGTGTCCGCCGCTGCCTGCTGCGCGTTCCGCACTGCATGATAAGCGGAGTTATCGACGCTCCTTATGGCATTCGCAATCTCCATAAACTAAGCTATCTGAATTTAAGATAGTAAAGCATCGAAACATCGAATGACGAGAAAGGTTGTTCGCTTCGCGCTTTCGTGGTTTCATACGACATGCTGGAAAAACACTGCAAGAGCACGCCTTGGCAGGAGCGCGCCGCGCGCCTCCGCGCGCGAAACAAGAAGGAGAGATCATGGCCAAAGACATCCCCTACGACCAGAAGTACTACGATCCCGAGATCGAATGCATGCCGCGTCCCGAGCTTGAGGCCATGCAGCTCGAGCGCCTGCAGAAGATGGTGCAGTACGCCTACGAGAACACCGTGTACTACAAGCGCTCCTTCGACGAGGCGGGCGTGAAGCCAGAGGACATCAAGACCCTCAAGGACATCGAGAAGTTCCCCTTCATCGACAAGAAGACGGAGCGCGAGACGCAGCACGTCGGCAGCTTCTTCGGCGAGATGTGCTCGGTCCCCGAAGAGGAAGTCATCTTCATGGCCACCTCGTCAGGCTCAACGGGCGTCCCCACGGTGAGCCCCTTCACGCAGGAGGACTTCGACCTGTGGCAGGACACCGAGGCGCGCCTGTTCTGGCAGGCGGGCATGCGCCCGAACGACCGCTACGTCCACGGCCTGAACTTCGCGCTCTACGTCGGCGGCCCTGACGTCATCGGCGCCCAGCGTCTCGGCGCGCTCGCCATCTGGGTGGGCGCGGTCCCGTCAGACCGCCTGCTGTTCGTGTTGAAGCAGTACCAGCCTACCGTCATCTGGACGAGCCCCAGCTACGCGTGGACCTTGGGCGAGAAGGCGAAGGAGAAGGGCTACGACCCCAAGACCGATTTCAGCATCCACACCATCATCGTGGCGGGCGAGCCGGGCGGCTCCATCAAGTCCACGCGCGAGGCCATCGAGAACCTGTGGGGCGCGAAGGTGGTCGACTTCTTCGGTCTGTCCGACATCTACGGTGCCTGCGCGGCCATGTGCGAGGCGAAGGACGGCCTGCACATCGTGGAGGACCAGATCCTCGTCGAGACGGTTGACCCGGCCACGGGCGAGGTGCTCGAACCCGGCCAGATGGGCGAGCTCGTGTACACGACGCTCATGAAGAAGGCCCGCCCGATGATCCGCTTCCGCACGGGCGACATCGGCTACGTGTCCACCGAGAAGTGCACGTGCGGCCGCACGCTCGCGCGCATCCACGTCACCGGCCGCAAGGACGAGATGTTCATCGTCGGCGCCGTGAACGTGTTCCCCACGGACATCGAGTACGTGGTGCGCGCCGAGGAGGGCCTCACGGGCGAGTACTCCATCCGCGTGTACGACAAGAACTTCACGACGAAGTACGAGGTCTCGGTCGAGCGCGCGCAGGGCAGCGTCGAGCCGTATGACGTGGTGGCGAAGCGCGTCGAGAACGCGCTCAAGACGCACACGGGCGTGCGCCCCGCCAAGGTTATCGTGTATGATGCGGGTAAGCTGGGGACTTCCTCCGAGCACAAGGCTTCGCGTTTCATCGACGAAAGGCAGGCGAAGTAGCCATGAGCAAGAGCTTTTCCGTTTCAGGGCAGCACTATCTGTTTGACGTGCAGACGTTTGCGCAGGTCGTTCTTGCGGCGGGTGGCGAAGAGTACCACTACGCGCTGTACGACCGCACCACGCAGGGCGTGATCGACGATGTGGTGGCCGGCACGAGCGAACTCGGCGTGATCTTCCAGACCTCCGAGACGGCCGACGCGCTGAACGCCGCGCTCGAGGAGGCGGGATGCGAGTTTCACGAGCTCATCCGCAGCGCGCCGCGCGTGGCCCTGCCGGCGAGCCACCCCATGGTGAACGCCGCGAAGCTGACGCTCGACGACATGGCCGACTACCCGTACCTCTACTTCGACCAGGGCCCCGACGCCCCGGCGGCCTTCTTCGAGGAGGCGCTTGCCGGCGTCCCGCGCGCGAAGTCCATCGCGTGCACCGACCGCGCGTCGCTTTCGGAGCTGATCGTCGCGCTGAACGGCTACACCGTGACGAGTGGCATCCTGGTGGGCATCTCCGACGGCGCGTCGCTCAAGACCGTACCGCTCGACACCGACGTCGACCTGCGCCTGGGGTACGTGACGAAGAAGGGCGCCGCGCTGTCCGACCTCGAGCAGCGCTTCGTCGAGAAGCTCGAGAAGAACCTGGAGAAGTACGCGCGCTTCTAGCCTCTGAGGCTGATCTGGGATGACGAAGTGCTTCAAACAGGGGGACCTATGATCGAAGTTCTATGGCATGGCCGCGGCGGGCAGGGCGCGTTCACGGCGGCGCGGCTGCTCGGCGCGGCGGCGTCGATAGCCGACGGAGCGTACGCGCTGGCGTTTCCGTCGTTCGGCCCTGAGCGCCGCGGCGCGCCGATGCGCGCGTTCACCAAGATCAGCGACGCTCCTATCGGCGACCGCAGCGCCATCGACCGCGCCGACTACGTGATCTACCTCGACGACACGCTCTTGGACGCGTCGGGCGAGGCGTGGCAGCGCGAGCTCAAGTCGGGCGGGCGCGTTCTCGTGAACAGCGTCAAGCGCTACGCCGACGAGCGCATCGTCGCCATCGATGCCAACGGGCTGTCGACGGAGATCTTGGGTCGGGCTATTCCCAACACCGTGTTCCTCGGGGCGCTCTCCGTGTTGTGCGAGAGCGTGAGCGAAGAGAACGTGATCGAGGCAATTCGCCAGTACATGCCGGCGAAGCTGCATGCGAAGAACGAGCGCATCGTCGCTGAGGCGCGCGAGCGCGTTCTCGCGCGCGGCCCGCAGGGCGGGGGAGAAGTCGCCGGAGCCGCTGGGACGGAAGCCAGGGCAGCGGTGGATTCCGCGCGGAGTTCCGAAGGCTTTGAAGGTTCCGAGCGTTTTGGGGGTCCCGAATCTCTCGAGCGCTCCGAAACTCCCGGAACCCCCGAGTCCCCCGAACCCTCCGAAACCCCCGAAAATGTTTCACGTGAAACATCGCGCGTCGCAGACGAGGGTGGGCATGCGGGCGCTTCCGTCTCCGAGACCCCTGACGTCATGCGCGCTTGCGAGCACATCCCCGTGCTGCGCTCCCACTTCGTCGCGCCGCCGAGCCTCGACCCGGCCGAATATGCGCGCACGACCTGCTATGCCGCGGGGCACCTGGTGGCGAAGAACGCAGGCTGGCGCAACGAGCGCCCCGTCATCAACGCCGAGGCGTGCACGGGCTGCTTGCAGTGCTACCTCTACTGCCCCGACGGCACGATCTACAAGACGCCCTCCGCGGCCGCGCACGCCGCGGATAGCCGCAGATCACAAGGCGCTTCCGCCCCCGTCGCCGTTGACTACGACTTCTGCAAGGGATGCGGCGTGTGCGCGAAGGCGTGCAGGTTCGACGCCATCCGCATGATCCCCGAAAGCGAGGCGAACGCCCGATGAAGCGCTTCCTCTCCGGCGACGAGGCCCTGGCCGAAGGCGTGCGCCTCGCGCGTCCCCAGGTCATCTCGGCCTATCCCATCACGCCACAGACCGTCGTAGTTGAGCGGCTTTCCGAGATGGTCGAGTCAGGCCAGCTCGAAGCTGAGTACATCCACGTTGAGTCCGAGCACTCGGCGCTCTCCGCCGCCATGGGCGCCTCCGCCACTGGCGCGCGCACGTTCACGGCGACGTCGAGCCAGGGCCTGCTCTACATGGCCGAGGTCCTCACCTACGCCGCGGGCGGGCGCTTCCCTATCGTCATGATGAACGCCAACCGCGCCACGGCGCTGCCGTGGAACATCTACGGCGACCAGCGCGACTCGCTGGCGCTGCTCGACCACGGCTGGATCCAGGTGTATGCGCAAGACAACCAGGAGGCGCTTGACCTGGCCCTCATGGCCTACGCCATCGCGGAGGACCCACGCGTGAGCACGCCCTTCATGGTCAACCTCGACGGCTTCGCGCTCACGCACACCTACGAGAACGTCGACGTGCCCGAGCCCGAGCAGGCCGACGCGTTCCTCCCGCCCTACCAGACGGGCAACCGCTTCGACTTCGAGCATCCGGTGAACATGGGCTACTCGGCTGGACCTGAATTCAACCGCTACTTCAAGTACGAGGCACATCGCGCGATGCTCGGCGTCGCCGAGGTGATCGCGGAAGTCGAGCAGCGCTTCGCCGCCGCGTTCGGCCGCCGCTACCCCGGCCTCATCGAGGCGTATCGCACCGAAGACGCCGACGCGGTTCTCGTCACGCTCGGCTCCATAGCCGGTCTCGCCCGCGCTTGCGTCGACGAGCGTCGCGCCGCAGGTCAGCGCGTCGGGCTCGTGCGCATCCGCTACATGCGCCCGTTCCCGGCCCGTGAGCTCGCCTGCGCGCTCGCCGGCGCGAAGGCGGTCGGCGTGCTTGAGAAGGACATCTCGTTCGGCGCCGAGGGCACGGTGTTCACCAACGTGAACTCCGCCTTGCACCAGGCGGCGCTGCCGGTTCCCACGCTCAACTTCATCGGCGGCCTCGGTGGCGACGACATCTCGCTCGAGCAGATGGAGCGGGTCTTCGCCACGCTCGAGGACCTCGCCGCCAACGGAACCGCCCCGCGTGATTCGCGCGGCGACTGCGACTCGCCCAGCGCATCCGCCCAGTCACCCCAACCCGCCCAACCCGCCCAACCTGTCGCTCCCAAAAATGTTTCACGTGAAACATCGCGCGTGGTGTTCCTGGGCGTCAACGACGCAGACCCCGCCGCGCAACCCGCGCCGCCTCAACCCAACCCCGCGCAACCTGTCCCTCCGCAACCCGCCCCGCCTCAACCCAACCCGGCGCAGCCCGCTCCATCGGACCTCGCCGTCGCGGAAGCCAACGCCACAGAAGGGGGGCGGTAGCCATGGCAGCCAAGGTCAACGCGCGCACCATCACCGACGACGAGCTCTTCTTCGGCCACAAGGCATGCGCCGGCTGCGGCGGCTCGCTCGCCGTCCGCGCCGCGCTCAAGGTGCTCGGCCCCCACGCGATCTGCGCGCTGCCTGCCGGGTGCATGAGCGCCGTGGGCTTCAACTTCCCGCAGCTCTGCTTCGCGAACAACGCCATCATTACGCCCTTCGCCGCCACGGCGGCGGTCCTCTCCGGCATCGAGGCCGGCCTGCGCGCGCAGGGCAAGAAGCCCGAGGATTGCACGGTGGTCGGGTTCGCGGGCGACGGCGGCACGGCCGACATCGGCCTCCAGGCGCTCTCGGGTGCCATCGACCGCAACGACGACATCCTCTACATCTGCTACGACAACGAGGCCTACATGAACACGGGCATCCAGAAGTCGTCGCTCACGCCGTTCGGCGCGAAGACCACCACCACGCCCGCGGGGCGAAACGCGCACGGCTGCCTCACGCAGAAGAAGAGCCTGTTCGAGATCGTGGCCGCCCACGGCATTCCCTACGCCGCCACGGCGTCCATCGGGTATCTGCCCGACTTCATGAACAAGGTGCAGAAGGCGGCGTCCATCCGCGGCGCCAAGTACATCCACGTGATCGCGCCGTGTCCCACCGGCTGGGGCTGCGGCGTCGACGAGACCGTCGAGATCGCGAAGGAAGTGGTGGACTGCGGCCTGTGGTACCTCGCGGAGTACGAGGGGCCGCAGGTGAGCGGCGTGCCAGGCGGCAAGGTCACGCTCAACCGCGACCCGAAGGAGTTCACGAGCGTCGAGGCCTACCTGCGCCGCCAGGGCCGTTTCCGCGCCCTCACTGACGAGGAGGTTGCCAGCGTGGAACGGGGGCGTGACGAAAAGTGGCGCTACCTGCGCTCGCTGTGACTTCCCAGCCTGCGCCGCCCTCCTCGATGGTAAAATCAGCGAATTAGCGAGCCTGCGCGCGAAGGGGATGCGCGCAGGCACTTCATCCGCAGTTCCGCCGCGCCTAGAGGAGGGCTTATGGACTTCGACGCCATGAACGCGATGCTGATCGACGTCACCGGTGAGATCGACGGCTTCATGTACACCTACATCCTGGTGATCCTGCTGGTGGCAGTAGGTGTTTGGTTCAGCTTCAAGACCAAGTTCGTGCAGATCCGCTACATCAAGGACATGTTCACGCAGCTGCTCGAGAAGAAGCACGTGGAAGGCGGGAAGTCGATCTCGTCCTTCCAGGCGCTCATGGTGTCGACGGCCAGCCGCGTGGGCACGGGCAACATCGCGGGCATCGCCACCGCTATCGCCACGGGCGGCCCGGGCGCGGTGTTCTGGATGTGGCTCATGTCCATCATCGGCGCGGCCTCCGCGTTCATCGAGTCCACGTTGGCGCAGATATGGAAGGTGCGCGCGGGCGACGGCGAGTTCCGCGGCGGCCCGGCCTACTACATCCAGCAGGCGCTCGGCAAGCGCTGGCTCGGCATCGTGTTCGCCATCGCGCTCATCCTGTGCTTCGCCTTCGGCTTCAACGGGCTGCAGTCGTTCAACATGGCCTCGGCGCTCGAGTACTACGTGCCCGACTACGCCACCAACGGCACGGCCATCGCGCTCGGCATCGTGCTCGCGGTGATGACGGCGTTCGTCATCTTCGGCGGCGCGAAGCGCATCAGCATCATCACGTCGATCATCGTGCCGGTTATGGCGTTCGCCTACATCGCGCTGGCTGTGTGGACCACCCTCTCCAACATCGGTGAGCTCCCCGCGGTGTTCGCGCTCATCTTCGCCTCGGCGTTCGACTTCCAGTCGATCTTTGGCGGGTTCGCGGGCAGCGTGGTCATGCTCGGCATCAAGCGCGGCCTGTTCTCGAACGAGGCCGGCATGGGCTCGGCGCCGAACGCCGCGGCGACGGCGAGCGTGTCCCATCCGGTGAAGCAGGGCCTCGTGCAGAGCCTGTCGGTCTACATCGACACGCTGCTCATCTGCACGTGCTCGGCCATGATGGTGCTCATCTTCTACGTGCAGAACCCCGAGCTGGCAACCTCGCTCAACGGCATGCCGCTCGTGCAGATGGCCGTTGACAACGCGGTGGGCGTCGGCGGCATCCACTTCGTCACGTTCGCCATCTTCGCGTTCGCGTTCTCGAGCCTCATCGGCAACTACTTCTACGCCGAGAGCAACCTGCGCTTCATCTTCGGCGGCAACAAGGTCGTGCTGACCGCGTTCCGCGTGCTGTGCCTCGTGGTCATCTTCTACGGCTGCCTGAACAGCTTCGACCTGGCGTGGAACCTGGCTGACATATTCATGGGCTTCATGGCCATCATCAACCTGGTCACCATCCTGTTCTTGGGCAAGTGGGCCCTGCGCGCGCTCGACGACTACACCGCGCAGCGCAACGCGGGCAAGGACCCGGTGTTCGTCGCCGACTCCGTGGAGGGCCTGCCGGCCACGGAGTGCTGGCACGTCTCCGAGCTCGAGGACGTGGGCCCGAACCCGTTCGCCGAGTACCTCGGCGACTCCCTCGACGCCGACTCAACCGGCCTGAAGTAGCCGAAGGGAAGGGGCGGCGAAGGGACGCGGGCGCGCGGGCAAAGGCCCGGCGAAGGGGCGCGGGAGCGCGAGGGCGCGAAGGGAAGCGGCGGCTCAGCCCCTCAGATCATCGTGCGCGCGAGCTCGAGCAGGGGCTCGCGCGCGTTCTTTACCTGCTCGTCCACCACGGCGGAGAGCAGCGCGGCGAGGATCCTGCCCACGGCAGGCCCCTGCTCAACGCCGAGCCCCATGATGTCGTGCCCGCTTACCGCGAGGGCTCGCATCGAAGGCACCTCCTCGGCCTCCAACAGCGCGTCGAGCATGCGTCGTAGCTTCTCGACCTTGCCGACGCGCCCTCTGCCGAACGCTGGCGCCTGCGCGAGCGCATCGGCGCGTTTGAGGTCGCACAACGTGCGGAACAGCACGGGGTCGCCGTCGAGGCGCATGAGCATGCGGCGAATCGCGCGGTTGTCGAGCCTGATTTCGTCGTCGTGGTGGCGGACGAGCTTCATGACCTGGTGTTTGAAGGCGCCGCTCATGAGCAGGCGGTCCATGAGCGCGCCTGCGAGGGCCTCGCTCACCTTCGCGTGCCCGTAGAAATGCTCCACGCCGCCCTCGTCGAAGAACGCCGCCGCGGGCTTTCCCATGTCGTGACAGAGCGCCGCCCAGCGGCCGAGGCGGGTGGGCGGCATGTTCTCGACGGCGTAGGCCGTGTGCTCGAGGACGTCGTAGACATGGTACTTCGTCATCTGCGCGCAGCCCTTCATGGCGGCGAGCTCGGGCAGCACGAACGAGAGCACGTCGACGGTGGCCATGAGCGCGTCGCGGACGTGCGCGCCGAGCAGCAGCGCGTCGAGCTCGTGGGTGATCCGCTCGGTCGACACCTTCGCCAGCAGGCTCTTGTGCGCAAGCATGGCCCGATAGGTGTCCTCGTCGATGCGGAAGCCCAGCTGGGAGCAGAACCGGCAGGCGCGCAGCGTGCGCAGGGCATCCTCCGAGAATCGCTTCTCAGCCTCGCCGACCACGCGGATGATCCCCGCCTGCAAGTCGTCGATGCCGCCGAAGGGGTCGACGAGCCCGCGCTGGGGGTGATAGGCGAGCGCGTTCATGGTGAAGTCGCGGCGCGCGAGGTCCTCCTCGATGGTCGAGACGAACTGCACCTGCTGCGGGTGCCGCGCGTCCTGGTAGGAGCCGTCGCAGCGGAAGGTGGTGACCTCGACGGCATGCTCCGCCTCGTGGTGCGCGTCTGCGGCGGAGGGGACCACCACCGTCACGGTGCCGTGCTTCGCGCCCGTCTCGTAGACGCGCATGCCTCGCGCCGCACAGATGCGCTTCACCTCGGGCCAGAGCGCGTCAGTGGCAATGTCGACGTCGTTGCAGGGCCGCCCGAGCAGCGCGTCGCGCACGTACCCGCCCACGCACCACGCCTCATGCCCCTCTGCCTCGAGCGCGTCGATAAGCGTCATGGCGAAGCCGGGCAGGCGGATGGCGGGTGTGGGGGATGCGTTCATAGGTACCTTTCAACATACGTCCTCGATGCGCTTTCGATACCCGCTATCTTATATATAAAGTAGTTCCATATAAAGCAGTTCCGCGAACAGATCTCGTTGTGAAGTCGCCGCCATGAGGCAGCCCCGCGCGTGCGGTTTGCGAAGTCGCCGCCGTCAAGCAATCTCGTTCGCACGGTTTTTGAAGCCGCTGCTGTCAAGCGGCCTTATCCGTGCGGTTTGCGAAGTCCTGTTTCGACAAATCGCCCGAACCCTGGCCCCGTTCACTCCTTTGGTGTCATCCTGAGCGGAGCGCCCGCAGGGCGCGGAGCCGAAGGATCCGGCCGCAGGCGGGTGGCGCATGCGGGCGCATCGTGCCCGCAACCAGATCCTTCGGCTCGCTCCGCTCGCTCAGGATGACACGGGAGGGGCTCGCCTCGCCCGGCTGGGCGCTGCCGTCCAGGACCTCCGCCTCCCGCGCCCTTGGGGCTTCGCCCCCCGCCCTCCCATGTCCTCGGGGCTCGCCCAGGGCGCTGCTGTGCGCCCTCCCCCCTGGAGTTGTGTCCAAGCTGTGGAGAAGCGCCGGATCGCTTGCAATCCTCGGCGGGGGAGGTAGTATAGACAAGCTGCCTTTCGGAGAGGCGGTGCGCGCCACCCCATGTTGGGACAAAACCGGGATCTTCCCGAAAAAAGTCCTTGACGGCGGGTCGGCGGGCTGGTAAAGTATCTCCTTGCGCGTCTCGCGAGAGGCGCGGGCGGGGAGGCCGCGGGGCGGCCTGCCGCGGGACCTTGAGAACCGGATACTGAGGACATGGAACTCGAATCAGAGTGTGATATGTCAGACG
>NZ_JAAKEC010000014.1 GCF_011038975.1 Adlercreutzia sp. ZJ176
AGCCCGCGCCCGCGCCCGCGGGGCGTTCGCAGGCCGCCGCGCCGCCCGCAGGCCGCCCGCAGGCCGCACCTCCGGTCGCAAGCCGCCCGCAGGCCGCACCTCCCGCGCAGCCGTCCGAGTACGGCCGCGGCAGCGGGCGCTACGCCACGCGCGCCCGCAAGCGCGGCCCGTGGCGCGTGGTGTTCTGGCTCGCGCTCGCGGTGCTCGTGGCATCGCTCGGCGCGCTCGCCTACATCGGCTTCACATACTGGAACGGGCAGCGCGCCTACGACGAGATCGCGAGCGCCAACCTCACCGTCCCCGAGGACGCCGCCTCGGCCACGCTCGCCGACTTCTCGGTTGACTGGGACGCCCTGCGCGCGGTGAACCCCGACGTGGTGGGTTGGGTGTACGTGCCTGGCATCGGCGTGAACTATCCTATCGTGCACCGTCCTCATGACGACACCTACTACCTCAACCACACCTTCGGCGGCGACACCACCGGCCAGTTCGGCGCGGAATTCGGCTGCATCATGCTCTCGGGCGAGAACAGCGGCGACTTCACCGACGAGGTGAACGTGGTCTACGGGCACAACATGGCGAACGGCTCCATGTTCGCCCCGTTCGCGGGCTTCACCGACCCGAGCGTGTTCAACGCGCACCGCACGATCTACGTGCTCACGCCGGCGGGCAACTACCGCCTGAGCACGTTCGCCGTCGACCGCATCGCGGGCGTTGACACCACCGTCGTGGTGCCGAGCCAGACGCCCGACGAGCTTGCCGCCTACGTGCAGAAGCGCATGGACGACTCGCTTGTGGCGCCTGACCCCGCGCCGCGCCCCGCGTCTGAGATCTCGCAGGTGTTCGCGTTCTCCACCTGCGACAACGCTCAGGACACCTACCGCTTCGTCACGTTCGCGGAAGTGGTCGAGTACCTCCCCGCGGGCGGTACCACGACGCTGGGCGGCTCGAACGCCGCAAGCGGCGCAGCTGCGCAGGCGTCGGGCGACGCGGGCGCGGAGGGCGGCGCCGACGCGGTGAACCCCGCCGACGTTTCCAGCATCAGCGACATGGCAGAGGAGAGGGCTTCGTGAGCATGTCGACCATGCCGGGTGAGCGGCCCGACCGGCCCGAGGAGGAGTGCGCGGTCTTCGGCGTGTACGCCCCCGGCGAGGACGTGGCGCGCATGACCTGCTACGGGCTGCAGGCGCTGCAGCACCGCGGGCAGGAGAGCGCGGGCATCGCCGTGGGCGACGGGGAGACCGTCATGGTGGCGAAGGATTTGGGACTCGTCACCCAGGTGTTCGACGAGGCGGCGCTCTCCGCGCTCGAGGGGCACGTGGCCGTGGGGCACGTGCGCTACTCCACGAGCGGCGGCAAGGCATCGTGGGAGGCCGCCCAGCCGCACATCTCGGCCATCGACGACGAGCTCATCGCGCTCGCGCACAACGGCACGCTCGTGAACACCGCGCGCATCCGCACGCAGCTCATCTCCGAGGGCGTGCAGCTGCGGGCGGGCACCGACTCCGAGGTGGCCGCCAAGGCCATCGGCTTCGTCACGCGCCGGACGCACCGCCTGCGCGACGGCATCGGGTTCGCCATGGAGAACCTCAAGGGCGCCTACGCCATGGTGCTCGTCACCTCGCGGGCGCTCTACGCCTTCCGCGACCCGCACGGCATCCGGCCGCTGTGCATCGGGCGTCTGCCCGAGGGCCGCGGCTGGGTGGTGTCGAGCGAGACGTGCGGGCTCGACATCGTGGGCGCGCAGTACGTGCGCGACGTGGCCCCCGGCGAGGTGCTGCGCTTCTCCGAGGCGGGCATCGACTCCGAGCAGGCGGTTCCCGCGCTCGAGCCCGCGGCCTGCATCTTCGAGTACGTCTACTTCGCGCGTCCCGACAGCCTGCTCGACGGGCAGAGCGTCTACCAGGCGCGCCGCGCCATGGGCCGCATCCTGTCGCAGGAGGCGCCCGTCGAGGCCGACCTCGTGCTCGGCGTGCCCGACTCGGGCGTGCCGGCGGCGCTCGGCTACGCCGAGGCCAGCGGCATCGCCTACACCGACGGCATCGTGAAGAACCGCTACGTGGGGCGCACGTTCATCCAGCCCACCCAGGCCATGCGCCAGCTGGGCATCCGCCTGAAGCTCAACCCGCTGCCGAGCGTGCTTGCGGGCAAGCGCCTCGTGGTGATCGACGACTCCATCGTGCGCGGCAACACGTCGAAGAAGCTCGTGCAGATGCTGCGCGACGCGGGCGCCACCGAGGTGCACCTGCGCATCGTGAGCCCCGAGGTGACGTGGCCGTGCTTCTACGGCATCGACACCGACACGCGTGACCAGCTCATCGCGGCTAACATGACGCTCGAGGAGATGAACGCGTGGATCGGCTCGGACTCGCTGGCGTTCATCTCGCTCGAGGGGCTGCGCCGGTCGGTGGCCGGCGCGCGCACCCAGGGCTTCTGCGAGGCCTGCTTCACCGGCGAATACCCCGTGGAGATTCCCGCGGAGACGGCGAAGAGATCGCTCCAAACCAAGCGCGACCCAGGCGAGCCCTGCCCCCTGTCCTGAGCAATCTTTCTTCCTTATGTCATCCTGAGCGAGCGAAGCGAGTCGAAGGATCTGGCCCCGAACACGGCGCGCCCGCATGCGCAGCTCACGTGCGACCGGATCCTTCGACTCCGCGCCCTCCGGGCGCTCCGCTCAGGATGACACGAGGCGGCGATGCGCGGGTGTCCCCAAGCAGAGCGCGCCTGCATGTTGATGCACGCGTTCGACCTGCGAATGTATATAATTCGAGGTATCGGTAATTCCCTGGAAAGGATGCTCATGGAAAAACAGGTGACTTACGCCCAGGCCGGGGTGGACACGGCCGAGGGCGCGCGCGCGGTTGACGCCATCAAGGGCGTGGTCCACGAAACGTACCGTCCCGAGGTCGTGGGCGATATCGGCGGCTTCGGCGGCCTGTTCTCCATCGCGGCGGCCAAGGACATGGCCGACCCGCTGCTCGTGAGCGGCACCGACGGCGTAGGCACCAAGCTCAAGGTGGCCCAGATGCTCGGGCAGCACTCCACGGTGGGCATCGACCTGGTGGCCATGTGCGCCAACGACATCCTGGCCACGGGCGCCGAGCCGCTGTTCTTCCTGGACTACGTGGCCATCGGCAAGCTCAAGGCCGAGGCCGTGGCCGACATCGTGGCCGGCATCGGCGAGGGCTGCAAGCAGGCCGGCTGCGCGCTCATCGGCGGCGAGATGGCCGAGCACCCCGGCGTGATGGACCCGGACGACTACGACCTGTCGGGCTTCTGCGTGGGCATCGTCGACCGCCCGAAGATGCTCGACCCTGAGAGCGTGCGCGAGGGCGACGTACTCATCGGCCTGGCCTCGAGCGGCCTGCACTCCAACGGCTACTCGCTCGCGCGCAAGGTGTGCGTCGAGGGCAGAGCGCCCGAGGAGCTGCGCGCGCCGCGCGAGGAGCTCGAGGGGCGCAGCGTGCTCGAGGCCCTGCTCACCCCCACGCGCATCTACGTGAAGCCGGTGCGCGCCGTGGTGGACGCGTGCCCGGGCGCGGTGCGCGCGCTCGCGCACATCACGGGCGGCGGCATCTCCGAGAACCTCAACCGCGCGCTGAACGAGGGCGTGGACGCCGAGGTCGACCTCGGCACGTGGCCCGTCCCCTCCGTGGTGGAATACGTGTGCGACGCGGCGCACCTCTCCGAGGCCGAGGCGCTCAAGACCTTCAACATGGGCCTCGGCCTCGTGCTGATCGTCGACCCCGCGCAGGCCGAGGCCGTCGAGGCCGCATGCGCCGCGGCGGGCGAGACGACGTACCGCGTCGGGCGCGTCGTGTCCGGCACGGGCGAGGTCCGGTATGCGAACGAAGGCGGGCTCTATGGCTTCAGCGCTTAAGATCGGCGTGCTGCTCTCCGGCAGCGGCACCAACCTCCAGGCCATCATCGACGCCGCGGCCGACGGGCTGCCGGTGGAGATCGTGCACGTGATCTCGTCGCGTCCCGACGCGTACGGCATCGAGCGCGCGAAGGCGGCGGGCATCTCGGTCACGGCGTTCAACCGCGACGCGTACGCCGACCCGGCCGCGGCCGACGCGCGCATCGTGGAGGAGATGCGGGCCGCGGGCGCGGAATACGTGGTGATGGCGGGCTACATGCGCAAGCTCACCCCCGTGGTGCTCGACGCGTTCCCCGACCACGTGCTCAACCTGCACCCGGCGCTGCTGCCCTCGTTCAAGGGCGCGCACGCCATCGCCGACGCGTACGAGGCGGGCGTGAAGGTGACGGGTGTGACGGTGCATTTGGCCAACGAGGACTACGACAAGGGCCCCATCGTGGCGCAGCGCGCCGTCGAGGTGCGCGAGGGCTGGACGATCGACGAGCTGGAGAGCGCCATCCACGCGGTGGAGCACGTGCTCTACCCCGAGGTCCTGCGCGCCATCGCCGAGGGCCGCATGAGCATGGACGAAAAGAGGATTATCCACATTTCGGAATAAAAGTGCTATAGTGCCGTGGGATGCATCCCCCCTATGTCACTGATAATCGTTACGGGTCTCGCCCTTCCGCTTTTCCCGAGCCGGAAGGGCGGCAACCTACGTTGTGGGGACGGCACGGTGGCTCGCATCATGTCCGGCGCCTGACGGATGTCATCCTGAGCGAGCGAAGCGAGTCGAAGGCTCTGGTTCCGGGCACGATGCGTCCGCATGCGCAGCTCCCTCGCAGCCAGATCCCTCGATCCCGCGGCTCGACGCCCGTCCTTCATCGAACGAGAGAGAGAGGAACTCCATGATCGAATCCGCGCTCAAGCAGATCATCGCCGACCTCGAGGAGGGACGGGTGCCCCGGCTTGCCGCCGACGACTTCCCGTGCTTCTCGGAGGAGGCGCTCGCGGGCAAGGAGCACGTGAGCCCGGCGTACCTCGACGTGATTGCCGAGAGCCTGACGCCGGCCGACATCCCCACGTTCGAGCGCGCCCTGCGCGCCATCGACGAGGGCGACCTGGCGTGGCTCGGCTTCAAAGTGGTCTACGACGCTGCGGCGGCGCAGGCCAACGTCGACAACGAGGTGACGAAGAAGTACGGCGAGGCGGGCTCGGCCGACGGCGAGCCGCTCGTGTTCTTCTGCAACGACGCCAAGGAGATCGTGGCGTCGCGCGCGTACTCGGACCGCGACAAGTTCCAGATGAAGGACGTCACGCGCGGCCCCTCGATGCACAACGAGCAGTTCGAGGGCCTCACCTGGGCGAGCGTGGCGCTGTTCGAGCCGGTGCGCGTGTGGCTCTTAGGCGCATCCGACGCGTCGAGCGAGGTGTGCGCGCTTGCCGCCCACGTGGGGTTCGACGTGGTGGCCGTCGACTACGACGCGGCCTATCTCAACGAGGAGCGCTTCCCCGCGGCGCGGCGCATCCTTTTGTCCGACGGCACCTTCGAGGGGCTGTCCGCCTACGCGGCGCGCCCCGAGGACTACGTGTGCGTGCTCACGCGCGGGCACATGTTCGACCCGGAGGGCTGCGTGTGGGCGGCGAAGTGCGGCGCGCGCTACATCGGCATGATGGGCTGCAAGGGGAAGAACGACACCGTGCACGACCTGGTGCTGGCGAAGGGTGCCACGCAGGAGGACTGGGAGCGCATCAAGCGCCCCATCGGGCTGAAGTTCGGCGCCAAGACGCCGGCGGAGCTCGCCATCGCCATCGTGGCCGAGCTGGTGGACGTGCGCTACCGCCAGCGCTACAGCGCCGAGGCGCGCGAGCGCCACGAGCGGAGCCTCGGGCGGTAGCCGCTTGGCTTGCGCGCCCTTTCGCCTGCGGCTTTGCCGTGGTATTCTGCGTGGAAGAAGAAACGCGTCGTGACTGACGGGCTAGCGTGGGTCACCACGGGGGAGCGGCGCGCAGAGATGAGCCGACCGTCTGGGCAAGCCGTTCGAGCAGAGTGGCTTGCCCTTTTGCGTTCGCGGGGGCGGTCGCGCGCTCGGCGTGCCGATATGAGGGACGACTGACAAGGAGTGCTGATGCAAGACCTCATCGAACTGCTCAAGAACAACTCGTATCCGGGCCGCGGCATCGTGGTCGGAGCGGACCGCGTCTACTACTTCATCATGGGACGCAGCCGGAACAGCCGCAACCGCATCTTCGTCAAGACCGAGGACGGCATTCGCACCGAGGCGCACGACCCGGCGCTTCTGGAGGATCCGAGCCTCATCATCTACCATCCGGTGCGCGCCTTAGGCGACGCGCTCGTGGTCACCAACGGCGACCAGACCGACACCATCGTGGAGGCGGGCGACTTCCGCGCGGGCTGCATGAAGCGCGAGTTCGAGCCCGACGCACCGAACTTCACGCCGCGCATCTCGGCGATCGTCAACCCCGACGGCACCTTCGAGCTGTCCATCCTGAAGCACCAGGAATCGGGCCGCTGCCTGCGCGAGTTCTTCGCCTACGAGGGCGCTGACGAAGGCACGGGCTACTTCATCAGCACGTATCAGGGCGATGGCGACCCGCTGCCCACGTTCGCCGGCGAGCCGGTCGAGGTGGCCCTGCCCGATCCCGACGCGGTGTGGGCGGCGCTCAACGCCGACAACAAGGTGTCGCTCTACGCCAACGTCGGCGGGGAAGTGACCCTCTACAACAAGAACCTCGGCGACTAGGTTTCACAACTGCGACTTGCGGGGGCGGTCGGCAGGGAGCGGGGCTGGCAGGCATTCCAATTCGCTCAGACAGTCCTCGCTTTGTGTGACAGTCCGCTGGACTGTCACAGTCGCTGCGGAACTCGCTCGGTTGGAACGCCTGCCAGCCCCTTTGCGCAATCCCTCAATTGAGGCAACGATTAGCATGGGGCGGGGCAGTGCTCCGCGCGCAGTTCCGCAGCGAATGAAAATGTCCAGTGGACATTTTCATTGAGCGAGGACTGTTTGAGCACGGAATGCTGCCCCACACCCCGCTCCCGCACCCGACGACTATGACAGCAAAGGAGATCTTATGAACGAACTGGAACTGAAGTACGGTTGCAACCCCAACCAGAAGCCTTCGCGCATCTTCATGAAGGACGGCTCTGACCTGCCCCTTCAGGTGCTGAACGGCAAGCCCGGCTACATCAACTTCCTCGATGCCCTGAACTCCTGGCAGCTCGTGCGCGAGCTTGCGGCCGCCACGGGGCTGCCGGCGGCGGCGTCGTTCAAGCACGTGTCCCCGGCGGGCGCCGCGGTGGGGCACCCGCTCACCGAGACCGACCGCGCCATGTACTTCGTCGAGCAGGAGGGCGAGCTCTCGCCGATCGCCTGCGCCTACATCCGCGCGCGCGGCGCCGACCGTTTGTGCTCCTACGGCGACTGGGTGGCGCTGTCCGACACGTGCGACGCCGACGTGGCGCGCTACCTGAAGCTCGAGGTGTCCGACGGCATCATCGCCCCGGACTACACCGACGAGGCGCTTGAGATCCTCGCGAGCAAGAAGAAGGGCAAGTACAACGTGGTCAAGGTGGACCCGGCGTACGAGCCCGCCGAGCAGGAGCTCAAGGACGTGTTCGGCATCACCTTCGAGCAGGGCCACAACAACTTTGAGATCAACGAGGAGCTGCTGGCCAACGTGGTGACGGCGAATAAGGAGATCCCCGCCGCCGCCAAGATCGACATGATGGTGGCGCTCATCACGTTGAAGTACACTCAGTCGAACTCTGTGTGCTACGTGAAGGACGGCCAGGCCATCGGCGTGGGCGCCGGCCAGCAGAGCCGCATCCACTGCACGCGCCTGGCGGGCGGCAAGGCTGACAACTGGTGGCTGCGCCAGCATCCCAAGGTGCTCGGCCTGCAGTTCGTCGACGGCATCCGCCGTCCCAACCGCGACAACGCCATCGATGTGTACACCTCCGACGAGTGGGAGGACGTGCTGCGCGACGGCGAGTGGCAGCAGGTGTTCGCCGTGAAGCCCGAGCCGCTGACGGCGGAGGAGAAGAAGGCGTGGATCGCGAAGATGGAGGGCGTGACCGTGGGCTCCGACGCGTTCTTCCCGTTCGGCGACAACGTGGAGCGCGCGCGTAAGTCGGGCGTGGCCTACATCGCCGAGCCGGGCGGCTCCATCCGCGATGACAACGTGATCGAGACGGCCGACAAGTACGGTATCGCCATGGCCTTCACGGGGATGCGTCTGTTCCACCACTAAGAGCTGCTCGAGATGAGGTAAGAGCTGCTTGAGAGCGAGGCGAAGGGGCCCGCGGCTCACCGAGCTGCGGGCCCCTTCGTGCTCATACGGCTCAAGCCCCTGCGCATGTGCGGAAGCTTTCCCATAGCCAAAGAGGGGCGGGAAGGCGGGAGAGCCGCCTCAGCCACTTTGGGGCTTGAGGCTCGTACACCGACAACGCCCTCTTTGCATCCACGGCTTGGAAAAGCTGGCTGGAAAACGCGCGTTATCGGTGCTCCAAGCCCCGAAAACCACCGACAACGCGCATTCTCCAGCCACTTTTTCCGAGAAATCGTCGATAACGGCCTCGTTTCATCCAGAATCACCTGAGGGGTGGATGGAAAAGCACCGTTGTCGGCGATTGACGGAAGGTGAGCGAGTGGGGCGGAATGTGAGCGGGCGTGGCTGGTGTAGCCGGTGCGATGGGCGTGGCTGGCTTGGCTGGTGTAGCCGGTGCGATGGGCGTGGTTGGCGTGGTGGGGCGGGCGAGGCGCGTCGCGCGCGGCCCTGAGCATGCGCAGTGAGAGAGCCCCGCGGCCTTCGGCTCGCGGGGCTCTCTCTAGGGGGGATGAGGGCGGGTTGCCGCCCGAGGGTAGGTTACTTGCCAGGCGCGGCAGCCGACGTCTCGCCCGTGCTCGCCGTGGCGCTTCCCGAGGCTGCGACGGGGCAAGCTGCGGCGGCCGCTGCGCCCTCGGTCGCGCCCCCGGCCGCCTTCGGCTTGGAGGCCCAGGCCAGCATCAGGAACGCCACCGCTATGACCGCCGCGGAGACGTACATGCCGGGGACGTAGCTGCCCGTGAGGTCATAGGCGAGGCCCCACAGCGGCGCGCCGATGGCCTGGCCGAGCACGTTCGCCATGCTCACCAGTCCCCAGATGGCAGCGTAATCCCGCGGGCCGAACGCGACGCTGGTGACCATGGGCGCGAATACCGAGGTGTTGGCGTTGCCGATGGACATCAGGATGAGCGCCACGCAGATGACCGCGACGACGGGCGTGGCGGGCAGCAGGATGAACGAGACCAGGTACAGCGCCGAGCACAGAAACAGCGTCTTGACGAGGCCGAGCTTGTCGGCCACGATGCCGGCGCCCGAGCTGGTGAAGATGATGCCCGCGGAGATCACCGACATGAACACGCCGGCGGTGATGGCATCGAACCCGACGCTCACGAAGTACGCGGCCAGGTGCTGCGTGACGGTGACTGTGACGGCGAGGAGCAGGAAGGCCAAAAGGATCACCCACAGCTGTGGCATCTTGAGCGCCGTGGCGTAGGGCACGCCCGGCAGCTCGCCCGCGCTGCCCGAGCCAGCCTGCGCGCCAGCTTGCGCGCCGAAGGGCGCAAGCCCCAGCTCGGAGGGGTCTGAGCGCAGCAGGAGCAAGCCCACCGGCGTGGTGAGCGCGAACACGACGCAGCCGAGCAGAACGTATCCCGCCTGCCAGCCCAAAGACTCGATGACCGCGGGGAACACCAGGCTCAGCACCATGGCGACGATGCCGCCGCACGCGGCGGCCGCGCCCATCACGAACCCGCTCTTCTCGACGAACCACGTGTTCACGATAACCGGCACCACCGCGTAGCTGCAGCCGAAGAATCCGAGTCCGATCAGGCATCCCACCACGTAGAACATCGGCAGCGTCGCGCAGAGCGACAGGGCTGCCATGGTGAGGCCCGTCCAGATGCCGCCGCATATCACGAACCGGCGCGTGCCGAAGCGCGCCACGAGCTTGCCGTAGACGGGCAGCGTGATGGTGCCCACGATGGTGATCAGGCTGAAGTACAGCGAGAACGTGGAGCGGTCGAACCCCAGGTCGCGCGTCACCGGATCCATGAAGAAGCCGAAGCTCACCGTGCCTGCGATCATGGCGCTCATGATGAGGCAGGCCGCGGCGGCGGTCTTCACGTATGGCGCGCTCATCCGCTGCTTCTCGCGCTTCGCGCCCGTGGCGTCTGCCATGTGCCCGCCACCTCGCTTTTCCTCGTTTCCCATGTGACTCCTCCTCGCGTTTTGCCGTGTTTGAGTTGCCGAGAAGTATAGGAATCGCCGCTTTGCGGCGCCTATGGAGGATCCTCCAAAACTTCACGATCCTTTTTGGAAGCTTTACCGTTTCGGGGCGCAGCCCTCGCTTTCTAGAATGGGCCATGTTCGGCGCACAGTGCGCGCAGCGCTGTGGGGGAGCAGGCGGCGTCCGGCCGCCATGTTCGGCTCAGCGCGCGCAATCGCCAGGCGGCTGCGCCAGCCGCGCGGGCCATGCGCGCTTCGAGGGACTGCGGCTTCGCGGCCCTCGGGGAGGCGGCAAGCGCGGGAGGCGCATCCCCTGGCGGCAGGCGCCGCATAGGGAAACTCAAGAGAGGAGACGGAATGGAGTACAACAACGAGTACAACCTCGACCTGTACCCGAAGAAGCTTCACTGGAAGGAGGGCGACCTCACCGCGACGCGCACCACCATGTGGTCGGGCCCGGGCTGCCACGAGGGTTGCCAAGTCATCTTCTACACCGACGAGGACGGCAAGCTCGTCAAGGTCGAGGGCGACCCGAACTCGCCGTTCAACCAGGGGCGCCTGTGCATGCGCTGCCTCGAGCTGCCTGAGCTCGTGAACCACGAGAGCCGCCTCAAGTACCCCATGAAGCGCGTCGGCGAGCGCGGCGAGGACAAGTGGGAGCGCATCAGCTGGGATGAGGCGTACGACATCATCTGCGAGAACGTGCGCAAGTTCCAGGAGACCGACGGACCTGAGTCCATCATCTCGATGATCGGCACCGGCCGCAACGTCTCCCAGGTCATCGCGCACAACCAGTACGCCAACTTCGGCGGCCCGGACCTCACGCTGTGCTTCCTCTCGGGCGACTCCTGCATGCTGCCCCGCACGGCCCTGTGCTATGTGGTCATGGGCAACCAGTGGGTGGCTGACATGAGCCAGTTCCGCGAGACGCGCTACGAGGACGATCCCGAGTGGGTCGTGCCCGAGTGCATCGTGCTGTGGGGCACCAACCCCGTCGTGTGCAACTCCGACGCCTTCCTCGGCCACTGGATCGTGGAGTGCATGAAGCGCGGCTCCGAGCTGCTCTCCATCGACCCGCAGCTCACCTGGATCGGCAGCAAGGCCAAGTACTGGCTGCGCCTGCGCCCCGGCACCGACGCGGCCCTGGCGCTCGGCATGCTCAACATCATCATCAACGAGGACCTCTACGACCATGAGTTCGTCGAGAAGTGGTGCTTCGGCTTCGAGGACCTGCGCGAGCGCGTGCAGGAGTACCCGCCCGAGAAGGTCGCCGACATCTGCTGGATCGACAAGGACCTGCTCATCGAGGCGTCGCGCTGGTACGCCCAGGCCAAGCCGTCCACCATCCAGTGGGGCCTGGCCGTCGACATGTCGAAGATCGGCACGCAGACGGCGCTCGGCATCGCGTGTCTGGCCGGCATCACGGGCAACATCGACAACCCCGGCGGCAACATCCTGATCGACCAGGCCGGCGGCCTGGAGTTCGGCTACAACTCCGGCATCGAGTACCTCAAAGAGGGCATGGTGCAGAAGCGCCTGGGCAACTCCAAGTACAACTTGAAGAAGTACGGCTTCACGGCCAGCTCGCAGTCTGACTGCATCCTCGAGGCGTGCGAGACGGGCAAGGACGAGAACGGCAACCCGCGTCCGGTGAACATGCTGTGGATCCAGTCGTCCAACCCCATCACCAACATGGGCCAGGACGCCCCGCGCATCTACCGCGCCATGAAGAACGTGCCGTTCATCTGCGTGATCGACATGTTCAAGACCCCGTTTGCCGTGGCCTGCGCCGACCTCATCCTGCCGTGCGCCATGTCCAACGAGCGCGACTGCGTGCGCGTGTGGTTCGACCCGATCCGCTCGCTCACGAAGTGCGGCCAGTACTACGAGGCCAAGGAAGACGAGCAGATCATGATCGACCTCGGCCATCGCCTGAACCCCGACGTGTGGCCCGAGTGGGTGCAGACGCCGCGCGACTACATGAACTGGCGCATGCAGACCGCCCCGGCCTGCCGCTACGACAGCATGGAGGAGCTCGAGGAAGCGGGCGGCTGGCACTACCACGACTTCCGCTACTACAAGCACGAGAAGGGCCTGCTGCGCTCTGACGGCCAGCCCGGCTTCAACACGGTGACCGGCCTCTACGAGCTGTCCGTCACGCTGTTCGACGCCTGGGGCGACGACCCGCTGCCCTTCTACGAGGAGCCGCCCACGAGCCCCTACCGCACCCCGGAGCTCTGCGAGGAGTACCCGCTCGTGCTCACCACCGGCAAGCGCTCGTTCGAGTTCTTCCACTCCGAGTGGCGCCAGGCCGACACCACCTCGCGCGAGCTGCATCCGGTTCCGTACTTCGACATCCACCCCGACACGGCTGCCAAGTACGGCGTGGCCGAGGGCCAGTGGGTCTGGATCGAGAACCAGATGGGCAAGTGCCGCCAGGTGGCGCGCTTCGACTCCACGCTCGACCCGCGCGTGATCTCCACCGAGCACGGCTGGTGGTTCCCCGAGCAGGAGGCTGCCGAGCCGAGCCTGTTCGGCGTGTTCAACTGCAACCCGAACAACCTGATCCCGCAGTGCGAGAACGGTGAGTCCGGCTACGGCGCCCCCATCAAGTGCTCCATCGCCAAGGTCTACCCGTGCACGCCGGAGAACAGCGCGCCGGAGGACCAGCCGTCCTTCCAGGTGACCCGTGGCAGCGGCTACTCGCATGGCGAGTCCCATGCCACCGACACGCCGAGCTTCTACGACATGCGGAAATAGAGGGGGTTAGAGAAATGACGAGAGGCGAATACGGTCTTCTGATCGACTACCAGTACTGCTCCGGCTGCCACGCCTGCGAGGTGGCCTGCAAGAAGGAGCACGAGATGCCCAAGGGCGACTTCGGCATCAAGGTGCTCAAGGACGGCCCGCGCCAGTCCTCGGACGGCGTGTGGGAGTTCGACTACATCCCGGTGCCCACGCACCTGTGCGATCTGTGCGCGATGCGCGTCGACATGGGGAAGCTCCCCACCTGCGTGCATCACTGCCAGGCCGGCGTCATGGTGTACGGCCCGATCGAGGAGCTCGCCGCGAAGGCGAAGGCTGCCGCGAAGGACAAGATGGTCATCTTCGCGAAGTAGCGCGCAGGCGCTGATCTAAGGGAAAAGGCGGCTCGCGCGCTTGTAGGAAAGGGGGCGAGCCGCCATGACCCCGCACGTTCCAGGCGAGGGCGGCTGGCTGATGAAACAGCCGGCTGTCCCTGTTTGGGGCTGCGGTCCATAGGGGATTATAGTATTTCTAGGAGGAAACAAAATGGAGGAGAAGTTATACCCCAGACGCTGGGCTATCCTCATCGGCATGACCTTCATCCTGGTCGCCATCCAGTTCAGCGTTATCTTGCCCGGTGGCGGTGCCATCCTGGTCATGCAGCAATACGGCATCGAGCCGATGATGTTCTCCATGATCATGACCGCTCCGTATCTGACGGGCTTTCTGTTCGCCATTCCCGCGGGCGTCTTGGCTGACCGCATCGGCTTGAACAAGGTCCTGGTCACGGGCTTTCTGATCTGCCTCGTCGGCGTCGCCATCCGCATCTTCTCGGGCAGCGACTTCGCCATGCTGATGATCGGCACCATCGTCATGGGCTTCGCCCCGGCCGCCCTGAACGCCAACTCCGCGAAGCTTCTGCGCGTGTGGTTCCCGGGCAAGGCGAACTCGTTCGCCATGGGCGTGTACACCGCCGGCATGAGCTTCGGCGCCGCGCTCGCCCTGTTCTACGGCTCCCACATCGCCACCATCAACGAGGGCTGGATCTTCTCGACCGCCCTCGTCGCCATCGGCATCGTGATCTGGCTCCTTCTGTATCGCAAGCATCCTGACGGAGACGAGATCGACAAGGAGCCCATCGTCGAGTACCTGCGCGTCGTCCTCAAGAACAAGGACGTCTGGGGCATCTCGATCTTCGCGTTCCTCGTGTTCGGCGGCATGAGCAACCCGAACTCCAGCTTCATGGTCGCTGCCATCACCACGCTCGCCGGCGGCGATCCCGCTGTCGCTGCTGAGGCTGGCACGCTGTCCACCCTCAACACCGTCATTGCGGCGACGCTGTCCATGATCCTGCCCGTCGTGTTCGTCGCGCGCTTCAAGAACATGCGCACGCCTGCGCTCATCTGCTGCGCTGGCAGCGCCGTCTGCTTCGGCGTCCTGTACTTCGTGCCCTACGGCCCGATGACGTGGGTCCTCTACATCCTGCAGGCCGTGTTCTTCTGCTCGATGATGCCCATCGTCAAGATGCTGCCTGCGCTTCTGCCGAGCGTCAAGCGCGAGCACCTCGGCGTGGTCGGCGGCGTCCAGGCCACCTTCCAGAACTTCGGCATGTTCCTGCTGGGGTCCTACGTGCTGTCCCCGCTCGTGATCGCCGTGACGGGCCAGACCGACGGACTGGTGTTCTACCAGGGCATCTACATCGGCATCGCCATCCTGTGCGTGCTGTCCTTCCTGAGCATGTTCCTGTTCAGCAACGTTCGCTCGAACGTGGCCGACAAGATCGCCGACGAGAAGGCCGCCGCCGAGGGCAAGGCCGCCTAAGCCGAGCACCTCACCGGGCTTGAGGCCCGAGACCGAGGCGCCCGGCTTCAGGGCGGGCGCCTTGTGGTCGTCAAGCGCATCAGGGCTTCCCGCGCATGCGGGGGCCCTGCATGCGTCCGAGGCGCACATGCGAGGCACGTGCGCCTCTCGTTTCGAGAAAGAGGCACATGGGAAACTGTCACTACTGCTTCAACTGCGGGAGGTGCCGCGGCGAGACGCCGCCAGGCGTGTTCGTGCGCCGGTGCCCGGCGTGCCGCCACGTGAACGAGCGCGGTGCGCGCGCATGCGAGGCGTGCGGATCGTCGCTCTACCTTGACCCGACGAAGGTCATGGGCCATCCGCGCCGCGACGCGGGCGCAGATGCGGCAGGCGTGCCGGAGGGGGGCGCATCCGCGGGAGCGGACGCGCCTGCCAGCGCGGGCGCCCAGCCTGCGTCAGCCTGAGCGCGCAGCCCGACGGCGCCGCGCAGCCCGACGGCGCCGCGCCGCAAAAAAGCAGAGGCGGCCTTTTGCGCGCCTCTGCTTCGCGAGAAGGAGAACGACGTAGTTGAGGGCGGCGGCAAGGTGCCGCCCGCCCGACCGCCGAAGCGCGATCGGGCGAGGTGGGCTGCTGCCGCGCTACTGCCGCGGTGCGCCCGGCGCCTGAGGCGCGCCCGGCGTGCGGGGAGCGGGAGCCCCTGGCGCGCTCGGCGTGCCCGCGGAGGCGCCGCCCGGCGCGATGGACGACAGGTCAGCGCCGCAGCCCTTGCAGGTTTCCGGGAAGGGCATGTTGGGGATGACGGGGATGATCTTCCCGCATCCAGGGCATTTCTTGGGGCCGGACACTTCGGCTGGTCTGAAGCACATGGTTGGATCCTCTCTTCGGGTTGTTCGTGAAGGGGCTGCTCTCCGCGCGACCGCGCTTGAGGAGCGCTCGGCGGCGAGCCCGACGGTTGAGGAGTCTAAGGGGCTTCGACGGCGGGGGATATGGCAAACCGTCCAAAAAACGGGGTGCTTATCTTGGAGGTTTTGGAAGCCGGGCGCCCGAGCGTGCCGCATGAAGAAGGCTCCAAAAAATGGGCGCGAGGGTTTGTAGGCTTCTCCATATGCCTTCTTCGGCCGGTTCCCTATGCTGGCGATGTTCAGGGCTCTCCCGCAGCCGGAGGCATTGCGAGCGAGGCGCTTTCAGGCGCTTGGAGACAAGCGGGAGATTCCCGATTCAAGAGAGAAAAGGAAGAGGAAGGTGGGTTATGGAGCTTTTTGAGAAGAAGTTCAATCCCGAACTCTACAAGACTGACTTCCATTGGAAGGAGGGGGACTACGACGTCTACCGCGTGTGCCACTGGTCGGCGCCGGGCTGTCACAACTCGTGCGGCATCCTGCTGTACGTGAAGGACGGCAAGCTCGAGCGCGTCGAGGGCGACCCGAACCAGCCGTACAACCGCGGGCGCCTGTGCATGCGCTGCCTCAACCTGCCTGAGGCGTGCAACGACCTGCTCAACCGCCTGAAGTGGCCGGTGAAGCGCGTCGGCGAGCGCGGCGAGAACCAGTGGGAGCGCATCAGCTGGGACGAGGCGTACGACATCATCGTCGAGAACGTGCGCCGCATCCAGAAGGAGTGGGGCCCCGAGGCCATCTGCGGCATGATCGGCACGGGCCGCAACGTGTGCTGGCAGAACCCGCTCATCTGCTACGCGGGCTTCGGCTCGCCCAACATGAGCTTCGGCTTCCTGTCGGGCGACTGCTGCATGGTTCCCCGCACGTCGCTGTCGTTCTGCGTGTGCGGCGACCTGCCCGTCGTCGACGCGTCCCAGTTCAACGAGGAGCGCTGGGACCATCCCGAGTACGAGTACCCCGAGGTCGTGCTCGTGTGGGGCAACGACGTGATCAAGTCCAACGGCGACGGCTTCTTGGGCCACTGGATCGTCGACATGATGACGCAGGCCAACACCAAGCTCATCGTGGTCGACCCCGACCTCACCTGGCTCGCGTCGCGCGCTGACGTGTGGATCCAGCCGCGTCCGGGCGTCGACTCCGCCATCGCCATGGCCATGACCAACGTGATCATCGAGGAGGACCTCTACGACCACGACTTCGTCGAGAACTGGACGTACGGCTTCGACGAGCTGGCCGCGCGCGTGAAGGACATGACCCCCGAGAAGGCCGCCGAGATCGCGTGGGTTGACGCCGAGGACATCCGCAAGGCTGCGCGCATGTTCGCCGCTGCCAAGCCGGGCGCCCTGCAGTGGGGCCTGACCACCGACATGCGCGTCAACGGCATCTCCGAGGCCCACTGCCTCATGTCGCTGAACGCCATCTGCGGCAACGTCGACCAGGCCGGCGGCAACTACCTCGCCCGCGAGGCCTACAGCATGAACCTCGCGTATCTGTGCGGCTACTTCGAGAACCTCGACGTCGACATGCGCGCCAAGCGCCTGGGCAACGACATCTCGCCGATGCACCAGTTCGGCCTGAGCTCCACCGCGGCGTCTGACGTGGTGCTCCAGGCGATCGAGTGCGGCGAGCCCTATCCGGTGAAGATGCTGTGGTTCCAGGGGTGCAACTCCATCGCCAACATGGCCGCCGAGGCTCCGCGCGTGTACGAGGCCATCAAGACCACCGAGTTCAACGTGGTGGTTGACTACTGCATCACCCCGACGGCCGTCGCCTGCGCCGACATCGTGCTCCCGTGCGCCATGAGCCCCGAGCGCAACCAGCTGCGCACGTGGTGGACGCCGCTGCGCCAGTCGACGCGCGTGGTCGAGTACTACGAGTCCAAGACCGACGAGCAGATCATCCTCGAGCTGGGCAAGAGGCTGAACCCCGAGGCGTGGCCGTACGAGACCGACATCGACCTCCTGAACGCCCGCCTGAAGGAGGGCGACGTCCCCGAGGACTTCGCCGGCCTGCAGGAGATGGTCTACGACTGGGAGCCGCTCGAGTACCATCGCTACGAGAAGGGCCTGCTGCGCCCCGACGGCCAGCCCGGCTTCAACACCCCGACGGGCATGATCGAGCTGTACTGCACGACGCTCGAGGCGTTCGGCAACGACCCGCTGCCGAGCTACGAGGAGCCGCCCGAGAGCCCGATCAGCACCCCGAAGCGCTTCGAGGAGTACCCGATCGTCCTCACCACGGGCCATCGCTCCTTCGAGTTCTTCCACTCCGAGCATCGCAACCAGAAGACGATGCGCGAGTTCCATCCCAACCCGCGCGTGCGCATCCATCCCGAGACGGCCGCCAAGTACGGCATCGAGGACGGCCAGTGGGTGTGGATCGAGAACCAGCGCGGCCGCTGCCGTCAGATCGCCTGGGTGACCGAGGGCATGAAGCCCGGCTGCGCGAGCGCCGAGCACGGCTGGTGGTTCCCCGAGACCGAGGGCGCCGAGCCCAACCTGTTCGGCGTGTTCGACTCCAACATCAACAACCTCACGACGATGATGGTCGTCGGCGAGACGGGCTACGGCGCGCCCTACAAGGGCCTTCTGTGCAAGATCTACCCCTGCACGGAGGAGAACAGCAAGATCATGCCGTCTGAGCAGGTAACGCGCATGGGCGGCTGGGAGTACGACCGCGTTGAGAAGCTGGCCATGGGAGGTTATAAATATGAGTAACTACGGACTTTTCATCAACTACGAGTACTGCACGGGCTGCCATACGTGCGAGGTGGCCTGCAAGAAGGCGCTCAACCTCCCCGAAGGGCAGCATGGCATCGTGGTGTTCGAGGACGGTCCGCGCAAGAACGTCAACGGCACGTGGGAGCTCACCTACCTGCCGCTGCCCACGCACCTGTGCGACTTCTGCGCCGACCGCGTAGCGGAGGGGCGCCTCCCCAACTGCGTGCACCACTGCCAGTCCGGCATCATGGTGTACGACACGCTTGAGAACCTGGCGAAGCTGGCCGAGAAGCACCCGCGCAGCGTCATCTACAACGCGCAGGCCTAAGCCTCGCCGAACGCTGACGCAGCGGCGTCATGCGGCGCTGCCGGGACGCAGGGCTCTCCCGGCAGCGCCGCGCATCTGATAACGCTCAATGAGAAGGAGAACTGAGATGGCAGGTAAGGAACCTTTCCCCACGTTGGTCGTCAACGAAGTGTGGGCTCGCTGCGGCGGTTGCTGCGAGTGCGAGGACGCGTCCCACGGCCATGACGAGAAGTGCGGGCAGCGCTGCATCCTCCCCATGCAGGGAGGTCCGAACATCGGCGGGTGGGAGGCCATCGCGCGCGATCCGGAGGGGCCGCTCACAGCCGACAACTGCATGATCGTGTGCGCGCCGTGCTTCAAGAAGATGCGCGACGCAGGGCGCATCTAGCACCGGGATTCAAGTCAAGGATTGAGAAAGGGGTCTGCCATGCCGTGCTACGTGTGCAACCCGCTGTGCGGCAAGTGCGGGCCCCGACGTGAGATGCCTGCCGCGCTCAAGGGCAGGTACATGGTGGGGAAGAGGAAGAAGAAGGCCATGGACTACCAGCTTTGCGCGGCCGATTCCACCGAGCTGCAGAGAACGTACGAGGTGAGCCTCACGGCTGAGGAGACGAAGCGCCTCGTCGACGAGATCTACGCGTTTCTGGCCATGCAGGCGGGCATCGAGTACCTCGCCGACCAGAGCGCCGAGGCGCTCGCCGGGCGCTTCGGCGACGATCTGGGCAAGCGCGTGGCGAGCTGCCTCGCGAACCAGTGCGCCGACAAGATCATCGCCGCGGAAGGGCTCGCCGCCGCGCTCGAGCCCGTGGTGCGCGACGCCTCCGAGATAGGGGAGGGCGCGCCCTTCACCTGCAAGGTGCTGATCCACGTCAAGCCCGAGCTGGAGCTCTCCTCGTACGAGCCGGTGTCTCTTCCCATCCCCGCGTTCACCGTCTCGCCCGAGATGGTCGAGCGGAATGTGCGGGCGATCGTCGAGGACCGCGCGCGCTACGTGGACGACGAGTCGGCCGCGCGCGTCTCCCCGAGCGTGAAGGCCGTCATATCGCTGCGCACCGAGAAGTGCGGCATGGAGGTCCAGCCGCTCACCTTCGAGAGCATCGTCTACCAGATGGGCAGCGGGATCCTCCCGCAGCAGATTGACGACGCCCTTGCGGGCATGGAGCCGGGCGAGACGAAGGAGTTCTCGTTCACGGTCACGAGCAAGAACTTCTTGGGGCTTGACGTCGAGGAGACGATGGACTCGACGCTGAGCGTGCTGCGCATCGTGAGGAAGGAGACCCCCGAGCTCACTGACGCGTGGGTGAAGGGCAACGTCCCCGGCGCCCATGACGTGGAGGGCTTCTACGAGCTCGTCAGGGGCAACCTGTCGGTGCGCGCGCGGGCCGACTACGATCGGCTCAAGGACGAGGCCGCTGCGAGCGCCCTCGCCGAGCGCCTCCCCGCGTTCGAGCTTCCGGATCTGTACTACGACTACGCGCGGGCGGGGCTTCTGCAGAACGTCTCGGCCGCCCTTGCGCGCAAGGGCATGAGCGAGGAGGAGTTCTACCTCGCCCAAGGTGTCACGAGCAGCCAGTTCATGATCCAGATGAGCGCCCGCGCGCGCGAGGTGCTGCGCCAGGGCCTCGCGCTTGACGCGCTCGCGCGCCACGAGGGCTTCGAGGTCGGGGAGGCCGACCTGGACCGCGCGGCCCGCGCCATATCGCCCCGGGATCACACGGGGGCGCGCAAGATGCTCGAGATGAACGGGCGCACCTACCAGCTGCGCGAGATGGCCCTGCGCCAGAAGGCGCGCGCGGTCCTCGCCGAGCGGGCCGTGGTGCAAGGGGTCGAGGCTCCGGGCACCACGGGCGCTTAGGCGTCAGGCGCCAGGCACCGGGAGCCTGGCGCGGTATTCCCGGCGGGGCGCTCAGCGGAGGGCGCCCCGCCGGGTCTTCAGGCGAAGAGGTCCTCGAAGCTGCACCCGACGATCTTCCGGAACAGCTCGGGGTCGTGGATGAGCTTCGAGTACAGGATCGAGAAGTCGAAGAGCAAACGGTCGCGCGACCAGTTCTCGTCGAAGTCAAGCCCGAAGCGGTTCTCGATCTTGCCGATGCGGTAGAGCACGGTGTTGCGGTGCATGTGCAGCTTCTCGGCCACGACGGTCGCCTTGCGCTCGTAGTGGATGTAGGTGGCGAGGATGCGCGCGTCGTCCCCGCCGTTCGCCGCGTTCTCGGCGATGATCTTGTCGAGGATGGTGTGCGAGAACGAGAAGTCGCGCAGGGCGGGGCTCATCTCGTCGGAGTCGACGACCAGAAAGCGCAGGGCCTCCTCGAAGGTGTAGCACAGCTTGCCGCGCTCTTCGCCCGACATGGTGAACCAGTAGGCGAGGTTGATGTTGTCCTTGTACTTCGAGACCAGCTGGATCTGCTGGTAGGCGAACTTGACGTTCGTGATCTCGTCGAACACCTGGGAGACGGCGACGAACCCCTTCGCGGGATCGCAGTGGGGCAGAAGCTGCTCTTCGATGGCGCGGTTCGACAGGCTGTTGTCGAGGCCCTTGGAGTAGAGGAGCAGGTAGAGGCGGTCGTCGTAGACGACCGTGGCGCTGCGCCCCCCGTTGATCCGCTTGAGCGTGAGCGCCAGGTCGCTGAGGTTCTCGCGCGGAACGCCCTCGCGCGGCTCGAAGCAGAGGAGGCGGAACTCCGCGTCAAGGGGGATCCTGATGTTCGAGGCGTAGTCGTTCAGCTGCCCCCGGCTGACGTAGCGGCCGTTGACGAGGTCGTCGAAGAGCGCGAAGAACGAGTAGCGAACGGGGTCGAAGCGCCCGGTCTGCAGGTCGGCCCTGCTCGAGAGCGACGTTGCCAGCATGTCGAAGAGGTCGCGCTGCCCGCGCGAGGGCTCTCTCTCGTAAAGCGCCATGAGGAGGAGCTGGCTGCCCTTCTCCTCGCCGATGGTGGCGTTCTCTATGACGAGGTCGCTCGGCCCGTTCTTGAACGAGACGGGGGAGCGGCGGATCATCCTGACGCTGTTGACGATCTCGCGCTCTCGGCAGAGGAAGTCCTTGCAGAGGGGCGAGCCGATGTTCGTCAGGGCCTTTGCGAGGGGCTGCGCGTCGTTGCCGTAGAGCAGAAGCGGTGCGCCGATGATGCGCGCGCTCTTGTTGAGCATCTGCCTGAACCCGTCAGGCGACGTCGTGACGTGGGCGAGCTCGCTCTGCCACGACTGGATGAGCAGGAAGTAGTTCTGCAGCTTTTGGAGCAGGCCCGTCGGCGCGCTGCTCTGCTCGACGACGATCATCGGGCTGCCGAGCTCTCCGAGGCCCTCGAGGGCGGGGGCGTCTGCCATGACGATCAGGAGCGCGCCGGGGTAGAGCGCTGCGGCCTGAGGCGCCGCCTTCGCGCTGCATACGAACAGCATGTCGCGCTCGGGTATGACGCCCTTCTCCCAGTGGACGGACGACACCCACTTGAAGCGCGCGGTCTTCCGCTCGGGCTCTGAGATGATGGTGCAGGGCCTGAGCGCGTCGATGATCATGTGATAGCTGATATAGGGAATGTCAACAGCCATGCTCGTCCCCCTCGATCTGCCGACTGAACCCATTATAGCGAGCAGGCCCTGCCCTTCGAGGCGTTCGGCGGCTGTACGTTCCTCCGAAAATCAGCCTCCTATTTTGTTAAATCCTCCATTGTGGTCGGCTGGGGGTTGGACGCCTGCGCCCCAGCGCCTTTGCGGCGATCCTCGGGGCGCTCTCCCGTCGCGGCCTCCCCGAAGATCTGGCTGAGGGACTCGTTGCTCAGGGTGAGGAAGAGGTACTTGAAGCTCAGGAGCATCCAGTCGCGGGCCGTCTTGCTCGACAAGTCGAAGCAGAAGCGCCTCTGGATCTTCTCGACGTGGTAGAGCACGGTGTTGCGGTGCATGTGCATGCGCTGCGCCACGGCGGTGGCGTTGCGCTCGCTCTGCAGGTAGAACCACATGAGCGCAAGGTGGTTCGTGCCGTTCTCGAGGTCTTCCTGGTGCAGGATGGACGCGATGGAGCACTGGAACGCGAACTGGACGAAGCGCTGGTCATGGGCGGTGGGGTCGATCAGGTAGTACAGCAGCGCGTCCTCGAACAAATACGCGCCGCGGGCGTGCGAGCTGGTGTCGGCGAACTGCTCCTGCAGGATGGCGCCGCGGAACCCCAGCGCGATCTGCGTCTGCCGGAAGGCGAGGTCGAGGTCAGTGATGTTCTTGAACACCGACGAGACGCCGCTGATCACGTCGTAGGGCTCGAACACCTTGCGGCGCAGCTCGTCTAGCGTGCGCGAGTGCGCGAGCTTGCCGTCGGCGCCGCCGCTGTACAGCAGTGCCAGCACGTGGCTCTGGTGGGGGAAGCAGCGCACGTTGCCGTCGTTGAGCGTGGAGGCGGCCTTCGCCACCAGCCGTGCGCGCTTGGGGTCAGCTCCCTCGTCGACGTCGCACGCCACCAGCTTGAAGTGCCCCGCGTCGGCGAGCCCCGCCATGTCCATCTGGGCGCTCACGTACGCCTCGCTGAGCGGCGCGTGCTCGAGCAGCTTGCTGAAGAAGAAGTACGACGGCGTGTTGAGCTGCGCCTCGTGGCTCCAGATCTTCTCGCACAAAGGCGTCATGCGCCTCACCAGCGTGAGGAACAAGTCCCGCATGCCCTCGGTGTCGGGCATGGCGTTGCACGCCATGGAGATGGAGCCGAAGTAGGAGTGGTTGATGTGGATGGGGTGCGACACGCGGTCGAACGGCGTGATCTCGGACGCGGCGCGCGTGTAGAAGGTCTTCTCCGGCAGGCGAAAGCGCTTCTCGGCGATGGTGTCCGGGGTGAGGCAGCCGTTGTCGATGATGGTGCGATGCAGCTCGTCGGGCGGCTCGACGGCGGTGGTGCGCGCGATCACGTTGAAGTTGTTGTCCGAGACGAAGATGAAGTTGCCGATCACGGACGCGCTCGCGTCGAGCATGTCGGTGAGCGTGCCTTGGCGCAGCATGATGCGCTCAAGATCGCTCTCCCAGATGAGGATGCGGACGAAGAACGACTGCAGCAGGAAGAGCAAATGGGTCAGGCTGCAGCGCCGCTCGAGCACGATCGTGCGTTCGCGGTAGGGCGCGAAGTCCGCGAGGCGGCTTGCGTCGTCGAGCTGCAAAAGGGCGAACGCCGCCGGGCGCTTTGCGAGGAGCTCGCGTGCGCTGGCCGCGTCGCACACGAAGAGCAGCTGGGACTCGCTGACGCGCGCGGGCGCGGCGCAGGGGGAGCACGCGGGGCAGGTGGGGCATGTGGCGGCCGGGGTCTCTTCGGCGCTCTGAGCGCATGCGATCGGCGCGTACCAGCGGAACGTGCGTCGGCTTGCCGTGGGCGCCGCGAGCATGCCGGAGCTTGCGAGGCGGTCGACGAGCATGGCGGCAGTCACGTGCGGCAGGCTGTTCTCGCTGGTGGGAGGCTGGCAGAGCAGGTCCTCGAGGGCTTGCTCGCCTGCAGCGCACCTCGCGTTTCCTTCTGCGCGCCCCATGCCTCGATCTGCGTCCTCGCCCTTGCTCCCCATGGTCTTCCCTCTCCGCGCCCCGTGCGGCGCATGTCGTGCAGCATGTCGAGAAGCGGCATGCCACGTGTTATTCTACCGCAGCGCCTGTCGCTCGCGTTGTTGATTGTGTGCGGGGGAGCTGACCGCTTGGTGACGTGTGCGCGTTGTCGCGGCGCGTCGGGTTATAATATCCATTCGGTATTCTTGGGTTGCGGCGCTGCGCGCTGCCAAGACGAGGAAGGGACGCTGCTTGAAGAAAGCGCTGCTGCTGATACTCGGCATCGTCACGGTGTGCTTCCTCATCGCCAATGCCGACTACATCTCCAACATCCTCACCACCATGAAGACGGGCGCGCTTCTCCCGCTCGTCGTGTCGTGCGTCCTCATGCTGGCCCGCCACTTCGTGCAGGCGGCTTCCTATGACGCGGCGTTCGAGGCGGTGGGGCACCGCACGGGCTTTCTGCACAACGTCATCCTCATCTACTCGCTCGTGTTCATCAACACGTTCTGCCTGTTCTCCGGCGCCACGGGCGTGGCGTTCATCATCGACGACGCGCACCGCCAGGGCTGCGACGCGGGCCAGTCGACCGGCGGCGCGATCCTCTCGCAGATCGGGTACTTCGCCGCCATCTTCGTCATATCCACCATCGGGTTCGTGACCATGCTGCTGGCGGGCCAGATGAACACGCTCTTCTTGATCGGCGGCCTGGCGCTCGCGGGCGTTCTGGTGGTGCTGTCGAGCATGTTCTTCGTGGGGCACTTCCGCCCGCGCGTGCTGTTCCGCTTCTTCATCTGGCTCGAGCGCCCCATCAACGCGGTGCTCGGCCTGCTGAGGCGAAGCCTCAAGGCCGCGTGGGGCCGTCACACGGCGCACTCGTTCGTGAACACGGCGAACATCCTCGCGTCGAACCCGAAGGGCACGCTCATCACGGTGGGCTACGCGTCGCTCTCGGCGCTGCTCAACATGGCGTGTTTGGTGGCGATCGGCTACGCGTTCGGCTTCGAGAACATGGCGGCGCTCGTGGCGGCGTTCGCGGTGGCGGCCATCTCGGTGATCCTGAGCCCCACGCCGCAGGGCGTGGGCGTGGTGGAGGCGGCCATCGCGGCCATCCTCACGGCGTACGGCTGCTCGCTGGCCACGGCCACGGCCATCGCGCTGGTGTACCGCGGCATCATGTTCTGGGCGCCGTTCTGCATCGGCGCGGTGCTGCTGTCGCAGTCGGGCTTCTTCACGTCGAAGAAGACGGCGAGCGAGGAGCAGCGGCACAAGGACATCGGGTGGATCTCGGGTACGCTCGTGTTCCTCGTGGGCGTGGTGAACATCGGCCTGTCGTTCGTGCCGGGCACGTTCGCGCCGTTCACCATGCTGACCGAGTGGGTTGACATGAGCGCGCTGTTCGTGGGGATCCCGCTGATCATGAGCTCGATCGTGCTCATCGTGTGCGCGGTGGGCCTCGTCATGCGCTTCCGCACGGCGTGGGCCATCACGCTGAGCCTGCTGTCGGTCATCGCGGGCGCGGAGTTTCTGTTCCAGGGCACCATCCAGGTGGGCGTGGTGGGCATAGCGCTCGTGGCCTGGCTGTTCTTCCAGCGCAACGCCTTCGACCGCCCGTTCTCGGCGGAGGCCGTGCGCGCCTCGGTGGAGGAAGGTCGCAGGCTGAGGGCCGAACGCGCCGCCGAGAAGGAGAAGGGCGCCAAGGCGAAGCCGCGCCCGCGCGTCGAGAGGGAGGCGCAGGCGAAGCCGAAGCGGCGCCCCGGGAAGTAGCGGGCGCGACGAGGCGAAGGGCGCGGCGAGAGGAAGGGCGCATGGGCGGTGAGACGCGCGGCATGGACGGCAGCGGCATGAGCGGCGGCGGGGGGCTGATCGAGACCCTGGGCGTTGAGTTTTTCGCGGAAGGGCGCGACCGCGTGGAGGCGCGCATGCCCGTCACGCCGGCCGTCACGCAGCCGTTCGGCTTCGTGCACGGCGGCGCCACCATCGCGCTTCTGGAGTCGGTCGCGAGCCGCGGCTCCGAGCTGCGCTGCGATCCTGAGTCTGAGCAGCCCTTCGGCGTCGAAGTCCACGTGCGCCACCGCAAGAGCGGCCGGGAGGGGCACGTGCGCGGCGTGGCGGAGTTCGACCGCGAGGAGCCGTCCCGCGGGCGCGCGGGCGGCGTCAAGCACCTCTGGAACGTGACGGCCTACGACGACGCGGGCGACGTGATGAGCGAGGGCGTCGTCACGTGCCGGGTGGTGCCCCGCGCGCCTGCGGGGCAGCGCGACGGCGCGTCCGCGCAGGGGAGCGCAGGGAGCCGGCCTTGAGCGGGGCGGCGGGCGCGGGCGCGGCGGGAGCCGGGCGCCCAGGGCGCGCAGGGACGCGTGAGGAGCGCGTGATCGCAGGTTTGTCGAACTTTTTGCTTGCGTCTGCCGCTCAGTGTGGTATCATATCGTCCGCTGTCGCGAGACAGCCATCGGGTTGTGGCTCAGTTTGGTAGAGCGCTGCGTTCGGGACGCAGAGGCCGCAGGTTCAAATCCTGTCAACCCGACCATGATCTCACGAGCCGCCTTCGGGCGGCTCTTCTCGTCTCTGCGGGCTTTCGCGTTCCGCGTCGCCAATGCGTTCGGCGGGGGCCGTCCTGTCCCGCGTGCTGCCGATGCGTTCGACGGGTCCTCCTGCACCGCGCGCTGCCGGTGGTTTTTGGCTCTGTCGCCGTGCCGGCGGTGCCGCCGCTGTCGGTGCTGACAGCCCCCTGACATATTCGCGCCGAGTTGCCAAACCTTCGGCAGATAACCCCTGATCGTCACAGCTTTCAGGGCAGGGTGGCGGTCCATACGAAAAAGCCTTCGTTTGTGACGCCGTTTCGGACATTCTCCGGCGCTTTCTCGGCATCGCGCCTTACAATGAAACGATGCGCGTTACCTTACCGGACGAGGACTTGTTGAATGACGAAGTGGGACGTAGTCAGAGAGATAATCTTCGAGGATCTGCAAACCGATTCTGACAGAGAGCTGCAGCTGCGCACGCTTCTTCTGGGGACCATCTTCCTCGCCCTCATCTCCGCGATCCTCACCGCCATGAACATCGCGAAGGGTTGGTGGATCATGACGGGGAGCACCGGGCTCCTCGTGGCGGGGTTCCTCGTCGCCGCCTTGTGCGCCAGCCGAAAGAAGGCCCTGGCGTCAGCCGTCATCACGGCGGTCATGGTGGCCGTCACCTTCTCCTACTACGCCCTGTCGGGCCAGAACGAGGGCTTCGCCTGCCTGTGGATCCTGCTGGTCCCCGTCATCGGCCCGAGCCTTCTGGGCATCAGGGTGGCGTTCTTCTTGAGCATGTACTTCCAGCTGTTCCTGATAGCGCTGTTCAGCACCCCGCTGAGCCAGATGGTCGCCGACCATTACACCGCCACGTTCCTCGCGCGCTTCCCCGTGCTGTACTTCGCCGCCTTCGGCGGCATGGGCGTGCTGGCCGTCCAGAAGCAGTACTATCTGAACAAGACCGTCGACCAGGCCTATCGTGACGGTCTGACCAGGCTGTACAACCGCATCTACTACACCGAGGCCCTCGAGAAGCGCACTGAGGACGACTTCTCCCTGGCGGTCTTCGACCTGAATCGGCTGAAGTACGTCAACGACACCTTCGGGCACTTGGCCGGCGACGAGATGATCTGCGCCGCGGCCGGCCTTCTGCGCGACACCTTCGGGCCCGACAGCGTCGTCGCGCGCATCGGCGGCGACGAGTTCGCGGTCATCAGCCCCGCCGACTCCGCGCAGATGGCCGACCTGCTCGCTCGCCTCACCCAGAAGGCGCGCAGCTGGAAGGGCTCCTTCTCGGAGTGCGAGTGCCTTCTGGCGCTCTCGGTGGGGTGCGTCGCGCGTGACGAGTTCTCCACGTACTCGCTCGAGGAGGTGCTGAAGGAGGCCGACCGGCGCATGTACGAGGACAAGGCCGCCTGGTACCGGAGCTCGGGCTTCGACCGCCGCCGCTAGGGCGCGGGGCGCTCTTCCGCGCTCGCGCGCGGCCCCTTCGCGTCCCCGCGCCCCCGCATGCGGTCCCTTCGCCTCCTTTCGCGCTTTCCATGAGGGCGGATGCAGTATTGATGTGCCGTTACCGTATCGTCTCTCGTGGGGGAACCTGCAATGGTACACTGATGCCCGTAACACGTAAAAGTGAGGGAGCGACTCGCCTTTTCGCCTCCTCCTCGCGCCGGCCCGCAGGGGGAAGCGGCCTGCGGGGGATGGGCTGCGGCAAGGCGCGCTTTCGTCGGAAGCGAAGAAAAAGGTACCACGTGCACAACGACGTATCACAGGTCCTGTTCACCGAGCAGGAGATCGCCCGTCGCGTGGCGCAGATCGGCGCGGACATCACGCGCGACTACGCCGCGGCGGCCTCAGACGGCATCGTGCTCATTTCGGTGCTGCGCGGCGCGGCCATCTTCATGGCCGATCTTGCGCGCGCCGTCGAGCTGCCGCTCGAGATGGACTACATGGCCGTGTCCTCCTACGGCAACGGCGCGAAGAGCTCGGGCGTGGTGCGCATCCTGAAGGACCTCTCCACCGAGATCGAGGGGCGGCACGTCATCATCGCCGAGGACATCATCGACTCCGGCCTTACGCTCGCCTACCTCATGAAGAACCTCGCGTCGCGCAACCCCGCCTCCATCGAGGTGGCCGCGCTGCTGCGCAAGAAAACCCCAGCCCAGGCGGAGATCGACTGCCGCTACGTGGGCTTCGAGTGCCCCGACGAGTTCATCGTAGGCTACGGCCTCGACTACGCTGAGCGCTACCGCAACCTTCCCTGCATCGGCGTTCTCAAGCCCGAGATCTACCAGTAAAGGCAGCTTCCCATGGCAGACAACGACAAGAAAACCCCGCAGCCCCAGCAGCCGAACGCGCGCACCACGATCATCACCGTCGTCTTGGTCTGCATGGTGATGTTCTTCGTGGGGGGCCAGCTCTTCGCCGCGAACGGCACGCAGGCCAAGCAGACCGACACGCTGCTCACCTCCGAGTTCGTGCAGGCCGTCGAGCAGAACCGCGTGACGAAGGTGACGTACGCCGCCAGCGATTACACGGTCACGGGCACCTACTACCCGGCCGCCACCGCGGGCGCGAGCGCGGCCGACGCCTTCAACGGCTCCTTCGACGCGCTCAACGCGAAGATGGCGACGCTCAAGGACGCGCGCACCGGCGACGCCCTCGGCGGAATCGGCACCTCCGATCTCGACCCGGCCACGCTCGGCACCGAGCACAACTACACCTCCACCTACGTGGGCGCCGACTCGCTCGGCAGCCTGCTCGCGGACCATCCCGACGTGCCGTACGAGGTGACGCTGCCGAGCCCGTGGCTCAGCGTGCTCACCTCGCTGCTCCCCATCCTGCTCATCGGCGGCATCCTGCTGTTCTTCTTCTCGCAGATGCAGAAGAGCACCAACCAGCAGATGGGCTTTGGCAAGAACAAGGCGAAGAAGACCCTCGAGGAGCGCCCTGACGTGAAGTTCACGGACGTGGCGGGCGTCGACGAGGCCGTCGAGGAGATGCAGGAGATCAAGGACTTCCTGGCCAACCCGCAGAAGTACCAGGCCATGGGCGCGAAGATCCCGCGCGGCTGCTTGCTCGTGGGCCCTCCGGGCACGGGCAAGACGCTGCTCGCGAAGGCCGTGGCCGGCGAGGCGGGCGTGCCGTTCTTCAGCATCTCGGGCTCTGACTTCGTCGAGATGTTCGTGGGCGTGGGCGCCTCGCGCGTGCGCGACCTGTTCAAGGACGCGAAGGAGGCGGCGCCCTCCATCATCTTCATCGACGAGATCGACGCGGTGGGCCGCCAGCGCGGCACCGGCCTCGGCGGCGGGCACGACGAGCGCGAGCAGACCCTGAACCAGCTGCTCGTCGAGATGGACGGCTTCGAGAAGAACGAGTCCGTGGTGCTCATCGCCGCCACGAACCGCGCCGACGTGCTCGACCCGGCGCTTCTGCGCCCCGGCCGCTTCGACCGCCAGATCGTGGTCGACACGCCCGACGTGAAGGGCCGCCGCCGCATCCTCGAGGTGCACTCGAAGGAGAAGCCCATCGGAAGCGACGTCGACCTCGACGCCGTGGCGAAGCTCACCCCGGGCTTCACCGGCGCCGACCTGGCGAACCTCATGAACGAGAGCGCGCTGCTCACCGCGCGCAAGGGCAAGAAGATCATCACCATGCGCGAGGTGAGCGAGTCGATGGAGCGCGTGATCGCCGGTCCCGAGCGCAAGGGCCGCGTGATGAACGAGAAGACCAAGCACACCATCGCCTACCACGAGAGCGGCCACGCCCTGGTGGGGCACCTACTCGACCACGCCGACCCCGTGCACAAGATCTCGATCATCTCGCGCGGGCGCGCGCTCGGCTACACGCTCTCGATCCCCGACGAGGACAAGATGCTCAACTCGCTCGGCGAGATGAAGGACGACCTGGCCGTGTTCATGGGCGGGCGCGTGGCGGAGGAGATCTTCTGCGAGGACATCACCACGGGCGCCAGCAACGACCTCGAGCGGGCGTCGAAGATGGCGCGCGCCATCGTCACGCAGTACGGCATGAGCCCGCTCGGCACGCAGGTGTTCGGCCAGCCCAACCACGAGGTGTTCCTCGGCCGCGACTACGGCAACACGCAGGACTACTCCGAGGAGACGGCGCGCCGCATCGACGAGGAGGTGGCCGTCATCATGAAGGAGGCGCACGACCGCGCCTACGCCATCCTGTCGGCGCACGCCGACCAGATGCACCTGATGGCGAGCGTGCTTTTGGAGCGCGAGACGGTCGAGGGCGAGGCGTGCCGCGCCCTGCTCGACAACGAGTGGGACGCCTACCTCGAGCGCGAGGGCGACATTTTGGCGGCGAAGGAGCGCGAGGAGGCCGAGGCGCGCGCACGTGACGAGCAGATGCTGGCCGCGGGCGAGCCGCTGACGGGCGCGGACGACGGTGGCGAGGACGGCGACGACAGTGGTGCAGGTGCGAACGCGGGCGCGGGCGACGACGGCGGCACCGCGACGCTGGGCTCCGGCCAGGACGCGCAGGCGCCTGCCGCGGGTCCAAGCCCGTACGCGAACCCGTATGCGAACCCGTACGGCGTGGACAAGCGCGGGGACGAGTAGCGCCATGAAGTGGACCTGCGGCACCTTCACGTTCGACACGAGCGTGCCCGTCATCATGGGCATCCTGAACGTCACGCCCGACTCGTTCTCCGACGGCGACGCGTTCGCCGCGCCCGAGGCGGCGGTGGCGCATGCCGAGGAGATGGCCGCCCAGGGAGCCGCCATCATCGACGTGGGCGGCGAGTCCACGCGCCCGGGCGCGGCCCCGGTCACGTCCGAGGAGGAGTGGGCGCGCATCGAGCCGGCGGTGCGCGCGCTCGCGAAGCGTGGGATGTGCGTGTCGGTTGACACGCGGCACGCCGACGTGGCCGCGCGCGCGGTGCGCGCAGGCGCGTCGATCATCAACGACGTGTCGGGCTTCCGCGATCCGGCCATGGTCGAGGTGGCGCGCACATGCGACGCGGGGCTCGTGGTCATGCACATGAGGGGCGAGCCGGCCACCATGCAGGACGACACCGCGTATGTCGACGTGGTGTCCGAGGTGCGCGACTACCTGCGCGCGCGCTGCGCTGAGCTCGAGGCGGCGGGCATCGCGCACGAGCGGATCTGCGTCGACCCCGGCCCGGGCTTCGGCAAGACGCCGAAGCAGACCATCGAGCTCATGCGCAACCTGCACGAGCTGGTCCACCTGGGCTATCCCGTGATGGCGGCTCCCTCGCGCAAGAGCTACGTGGGCTACGCCTACCGCATCGACGACCCGCTCGAGCGCGACGCGGCCTCCGCTGCCGAGGCGCTCCTCGCCTGCGAGCTGGGGGCCGGCGTGGTGCGCACGCACAACGTGGAGGAGACGGCCCGCGCGCTGGCCGACCTGCGGCCCTACGTGCTTCTGGGCCTGGGGTCGAACGTGGCCCTGGTGGCAAACCCCGGCGAGGAGACCGAGGGCAAGATCGCGCAGATCAACCATGCCATCGGGCAGCTGTGCACGCTGCCAGACTCCCAGATCGTCGACGTCGCGAGCTTCTACGGAAGCGAGCCGGCTTACCTTGAGGACCAGGAGGACTTCGTGAACACGGTGGTGCTGATGCGCTGCGGCATCCCGCCGCGCGAGCTTCTGGGCTACCTGCACGCCGTCGAGAACAGCCTGGGCCGTGTGCGCGAGGTGGAGAACGGGCCGCGCACGCTCGACGTGGACATCCTGGACTACCAGATGTACGACTTCTCCACCGACGAGCTCACGCTGCCGCACCCTCGCGTCACCGAGCGCGACTTCGTGGTGAAGCCGCTGCTCGAGATCCTGCCGGGCCACGTGCTGGCGGACGGCACGCGCGTCGATGCCGTGCCCGAGTCCGAGCGAGTCGGTCGCTCATGGAAGCTATAGGGTTCCGTTCGCCCTGACGGGACGAACGGAACGCCCGACGCCGCGGCCTTCTGATGCATTTCACTTAGCCCCTTGTTTGGGGCGCGGCGTTGGCGAAGCCAACTTGGCCCCAAGGCGGGGCTATCTGAAACGCCTCAGAAGCCCTCGCTGACGTTACGAACGACAAGTGAGTTTTGAACTGTTGCAAGGCGGGGAAGCTCTTATGTTTCGGTTAAGAACATACGATGAGGTCACGTCGACGAATGACCTGGTGAAGCGGGCGCTTGAGGAGGGGGAGCCCGAGGGGCTCGCCGTGGGCGCGCGGGTACAGACGGCCGGGTACGGCCGGCAGGGGCGCGCGTGGAAGAGCCCCGAGGGCGGCATGTACGTCTCGCTGCTGCTGCGCCCGCAGGTGCCGCCGGCCCAGCTCCCCACGCTGAGTTTGGTCGTGGGCATGGCCGTGCGCCGCGCGCTCGTCGCGCTCGCCCCCGGCGCCGCCGAGCGCGTGAAGATCAAGTGGCCCAACGATGTGGTGTGCACCTCCGCCCGCGCCGCGGAAGGCGCCCCGCTGCGCCTCTCGAAGCTCTGCGGCATCTCGCTGGAGTCGCACGCGGGTGGCATCTGCGTAGGGATCGGCGTGAACGTGCTCTTGCCGCGGGACGCAGGCGCGCCGGCGGTCGGCGGCAAGAACGTGCCAGCCTACCTGAGCGAGCTCGTCGCGGACGCTTCGGGCGCCCCCGGGGCCCCTGACGAGCGGTCCGCCCCCGACATCCCCGCCGTGCGCGCAGCCGTGCTCGAGGCGCTCTCGGAGCTCTACCTCGCGTGGACGGCGCATGGCTTCGGCCCGCTTCTGCCCGAGTACGCCGCGCACGCCGCCCTCGACGGCCTGCGTGTCTCCGTCGAGAACCTCGACGGCTCGCCGGTGGCCGAGGGCGTGGCGCGCGGCGTGGACGCGTGGGGCCGCCTTCTGGTCGAGCCGCCGCTCGGTGGCGATTTCGTCGCAGTTTCCTCTGGTGAGGCGCATATCTCGTCCGTTCGCTAGCAACCCCCTCCTCCGCGCGCTACAATGTGTCGGAGCGAAACGGGAAGGCATGTGAGCAATGGCACGATCAGACGAGCGCATCGAAGGCAACGTGAGCAGCGAAGACAAGCCGGGCGGCAACGGAGGCGGCATCCCGGACAGCGGCAACCACGGTGACGCCTCAAGTGGCAGCGTCCCGGTTGACGGCGCCCCGGGTGACGCCGCCGAGCGCGGCAGGGCGGCGGCTCCCGTCTCGAAGGGCGACGCGAAGGTCGCGCGCATGGGCACGGCGTCGGTGCCGAGGCTCGTGGTGGAGTTCGCCATCCCGTCGGTGGTGGGCATGCTGGTGAACGGCTCGTACGCCATCATCAACTCGGTGTTCCTCGGCAACGCCGTGGGCGAGATCGGCCTGTCGGCCATCACGGTGGCCAACCCCATGCTCATCGTGTTCATGGCGTTCGCCATGCTCGTGGGCAACGGCGGCAACTCGCTCGCGGCGCTGCGCCTGGGCGAGGGCCGGCACGGCGAGGCCGAGCGCGCGCTGGGCAACGTGGTGTTCCTGAGCCTGGTGGTGTGGGCCGCCGTGGCGCTGGCCGCTGCGAACCCCCTGATCATCGACGCGGTGCTCACCTTCTCGAGCGCCACCGACGACGTGCGTCCCTACGCGCGCATCTACATCCAGATCCTGTGCTTCGGCTTCATCTTCCAGATGATCGGCATGGGCGTGAACAACTTCATCCGCACCTCGGGCGCGCCAGTGCGCGCGCTGGTCACCATGGTGGCCGGGCTTCTGTCCTCGGTGGCGTTCAACTTCCTGTTCGTGATGATGCTCGGCTGGGGCATCGTGGGCAGCGCGTATGCGTCGCTCGCCGGCCAGGCGCTCTCGTGCGCCCTGGTGCTGTGGTACTTCATCGGCGTGAAGGACGCGCCCATGCACCTGCGCCTGCGCTACCTGCGCCCGCAGCCGCGCCTCGTGGGCAGCATCTTCGCGCTCGGCTTCCCCAGCTTCGCCATCCAGGCGGGCATGGCCGTCATCAACTTCCTGCTGAACTACCAGCTGGTGAAGCACGGTGCCCTCACGGTGATCGGCGCGGAGAACGCGCTGGCGTCCATCGGCGTGGTGCAGCGCATCGGCCAGTTCTCGGTGATGCCGGTGATCGGCGTGGCCGTGGCCATCCAGCCGCTTCTGGGCTACAACTACGGCGCGCGCAAGATCGACCGCGTGCGCAGCGCGTACAAGTGCGGCGTGGTGGGCGCCTCGGCCATCTGCGTGGCGATCTGGGCGTGCATCTACCTGTTCACGGCCGGCGTGGTGAGCGCGTTCGGCATTACGAACCCCGACCTCAACGAGTTCACGGTGTTTGCCATGAAGGTGCAGTTCGTGACGCTGCCGCTCGTGGGCTTCCAGATCGTGTCGTCGAACTACTTCCAGGCCACGGGCCAGCCGGCGAAGTCGATCTTTTTGTCCCTCACGCGCCAGATCGTGTTTCTGGTGCCGCTCATCTGGCTTCTGCCCGACCTGCTGCCGCTCATGGTCCCCGCGCTCAACGGCCTTGACGCGCTGTACTTCGCGCAGCCCATAGCCGACGCGCTCTCCATCTGCGTGACGGCGGGCTTCGTGGCGTTCGAGATGCGCCGGCTGGGAAGGGTGCAGCGCGGCGAGGCTGACCTGAAGGTGAGGTAGCGGCTCCGCGCCTGTAAACAAACAGGGCGGAAGTGTAAGCGCGTGAGGATGCGCTGGGAACACGCGTGCGCTATAATACGTCCTTTCTTTTCGGCACGTTCATCCAAGGGAAGAGAGGATCGATCATGGAACAAGCCAAGGCGCATGCGACAAGCTCGTCGCGGACGCGCTCCATCGCGTTCGTGGGTCTGACGGTGGCCATCATGGCCGTTTCGGCGTGGGTGACCATCCCCATCGGGCCGGTGCCCGTCACGCTGCAGATGTTCGCCGTCACCTTCGCCATTGTGGTGCTCAAGCCGAAGGAGGCCATCGCGGCCATCGTGTGCTACCTGGCGCTCGGCGCCGTGGGCGTGCCAGTGTTCTCGGGGATGCGCGGCGGCATCGGCGTGCTCGCCGGGCCGACGGGCGGCTTTCTATGGGGCTATCTGTTCGGCGTGGCTGCGGCGGTGCTGTTTTTGCACGTGGTGCGCACGCGCACGGACTGGGACGTGAGCCTCAAGGCCGCCGAGACGGATCCCGCCGCTGCGGCGAAGCTCTCCTTTCCGCAGAAGTTCGCGCGCTTCATGCGCATCTCGGGCGTCGAGGTGATGGCGGGCGTGCTGTTCACCTGCATCGCGTATCTGTGCGGCTGCGCCCAGTTCATGCCCGTCATGGGCGTGGGGCCCGAGGCCGCCTTCCTCGCTTGCGTCGCCCCCTTCGTGGGAATTGACTTCTTGAAGATCCTCGCCGCCGTGGCCTGCGCCCGCGTGGTGCGCTCCGCCGTGAGGTAGGGAGGGGCCGGGCGGCAGCGCGCCGCATGCGGGCCGGCTTGATGCTGGCCCGCATGCGGCGTCTTTCGGAAACCCTGAACTTGCGGCTGCTGCGCGCTAGGCGCGGAAGCGGTAGCCGTAGCCGCGGACCGTCTCCACCATCGTGGGGTCGTAGCCGGCGGCGGAGATCTTGTCGCGCAGGCGCTTGATGTGGGTGTCCACCGTCTTCGTCTCGGTGAGGTACTCCCAGCCCCAGGCGTCGCGCAGGAGGTCCTCGCGGGACACCACCTTCCCGGCGCTCTTCATCAAGCACGCCATCAGCTCGAACTCGCGCGGCGTGAGGTCGATCTCGCCCGCGTCGCCGCGGGCGACGTGCGCGTCCTCGTCGATGGTGATGCCGCTGGCCGTGATGGTGCTGGCGCTGCCCTGCATATCGCCGGAGCCGCGGCGCAGAAGCGCGCGGATGCGGGCGATCAGCTCGCGCACGCCGAAGGGCTTGGCCAGGTAGTCGTCGCCGCCGATCTCGAGCCCCACCACCTTGTCGAGCTCGGTGTCGCGCGCCGACAGGAACAGCACGGGCGCCGCGGTCTTCGAGCGCAGGCGGCGGCACAGCTCGTAGCCGTCGATGCCGGGCAGCATGATGTCGAGGACGAACAGGTCGTAGGCGTTCTTCGCCGCAAGCGCGAGCGCGTCCTCGCCGCTGTTGACGATGTCGGCGGCGTAGCCTTCCTTGCTCAGGGCATACCCGACGAACTCGGTGATGGAAGGCTCGTCGTCAACGACAAGTATGCGGCTCTGCTTATCGGTCATGGCTCTGCCTTTCTCTCGTGAACCGGCCGAATGGCTTTTGGAGGTCGTTCGTTGGGCGATTGCTATAATGTCTGCGATCACTATAGCGAAAGCGACGGGCAACTTCGGAAAGCTAAGGGCGTTTGTCATAATTATGTTACTTACGATTGACGTGGGGAACACGCACACCGTGGTGGGCGTCTACCGCGACTCCGACAAGGTGGAGCCGCACGCGATGTGGCGGGTCGCCACCAGCAAGCACGACACAGCCGACGACGTGCGCGCCAAGCTCCTGCCGCTCATGGCGGCCGCGGGCATAGAGGCGCCCGACGTCGACGCGGCGGCGATGGCCTCGGTGGTGCCGGCGCTCACGCGCGCATGGTCGGACGCGGTGCGCGAGCTGGCGGGCGTCGAGGCGCGCCTGTGCACGGCCGAGGCCGCCAGCGCGGCGGGCCTGTTCAAGAACGCGTATCCCAACCCGCGCGAGATCGGCGCCGACCGCGTGGCCGACGCCGTGGCGGCGCGCGCCCTCTACGGCGCGCCGGTGGTGGTGGTCGACTTCGGCACCGCCACCAACATCGAGGTCATCGACGAGGACGGGAGCTTTCTGGGCGGCATCATCGCCCCGGGCGTGGAGACGAGCGCGGGCGCTCTGTTCTCGCACGCCACGCGCCTGTCGACCATCGACCTCGCGGCGCCTCCGGCCGCCGTCGGCAAAAGCACCGAGGAGGCCGTGCAGGCGGGCATCGTGCTCGGCGAGGCCGACCGCGTGGACGGCCTGGTGCGCCGCATCTTCGCCGAGCTGGGCCGCACGTGCCCGGTGGTGGCCACCGGAGGGCTCTCGGCGCTCGTGGCCGCGCACTCGAGCGAGATCACCGAGGTGCTGCCCGAGCTCACGCTGGAGGGCCTGAGGCTGCTCGCCTCCGCGCGCCGGTAGCCACCAGTCTGGCTTCTCGCGCCCTTGGCGCACGCAATGTGGAAACCGCCTTCCAAGCCCGCTAGAATAAGCGCATTCTGGCAAACGAGGCGCGGTGCGTCGCGCGGCGAGGTGCGACGGCGTGCGTCATGAGGAGAAAGCGGGCCCGACGTGTTGACTGACATTGAAATTGCCCAAGCTGCGCACCCGGAGCGCATCGGCGAGATTGCCAAAAAGGCTGGCATCAGCGAGAAGTACCTTGAGTGCTACGGAAACTGCAAGGCCAAGGTTGACTACAACCTGCTGCGCGAGGAGGAGCACGCTCCCGGCAAGCTCATCCTGGTGACGGCCATCAACCCCACGCCGGCGGGCGAGGGCAAGACCACCACCACGGTGGGCCTGGCCGACGCGCTGGCGCGCCGTGGCAAGAACGTCATGGTGGCGCTGCGCGAGCCGTCGCTCGGCCCCGTGTTCGGCATCAAGGGCGGCGCCGCGGGCGGCGGGTACGCCCAGGTGGTTCCCATGGAGGACATCAACCTGCACTTCACGGGCGACTTCCACGCCATCGGCGCGGCGAACAACCTGCTGGCCGCGCTTCTGGACGCGCACATCCACAACGGCAACGAGCTGGGCATCGACGTGCGCAAGATCACGTGGAAGCGCGTGGTGGACATGAACGACCGCCAGCTGCGCAACATCGTGGACGGCCTCGGCGGCAAAGCCCACGGCGTGCCGCGCGAGGACGGCTTCGACATCACGGTGGCCTCCGAGGTCATGGCCATCTTCTGCCTCGCCACCTCCATCACCGACCTCAAGGAGCGCCTCGGCCGCATCGTGGTGGGCTACACCTACGACGATCAGCCCGTGACCGCGCACGACCTGCATGCGGAAGGCGCCATGACCGCGCTTCTGAAGGACGCCCTCAAGCCGAACCTCGTGCAGACCCTCGAGGGCACGCCGGCGTTCGTGCACGGCGGCCCCTTCGCCAACATCGCGCACGGCTGCAACTCCATCATGGCCACGCGCATGGCCATGGCGCTCGGCGACTACTGCGTGACTGAGGCCGGCTTCGGCGCTGACCTGGGCGCGGAGAAGTTCCTCGACATCAAGTGCCGCCTGGCGGACCTCGCGCCCGACGCCGTGGTGGTGGTCGCCACGGTGCGCGCGCTCAAGAACCACGGCGGCGTGCCGAAGGCCGACCTCAACGAGGAGAACCTCGAGGCGCTCGAGGCGGGCCTGCCGAACCTGCTCCAGCACGTGGAGAACATCACGAAGGTGTACAACCTGCCCTGCGTGGTGGCGATCAACGCGTTCCCCACGGACACGAAGGCCGAGCTCGACCTGGTGGAGGCCAAGTGCCGCGAGCTGGGCGTGAACGTGGCGCTGTCCGAGGTGTGGGCGCGCGGCGGCGAGGGGGGCCTCGCGCTCGCCGACGAGGTGGTGCGCCTGTGCGCTGAGGGCGACGCCGAAGGGCGCAGCGCCGACACCTTCGAGTTCGCCTACGGCGACGAGCTCACGCTGGCGGAGAAGATCGAGGCCATCGCGCGGCGCGTCTACCATGCCGACGGCGTGGTGTTCGAACCGAACGCGAAGAAGGAGCTCGCGCAGCTCGAGAAACTCGGCTTCGGCGGCATGCCCGTGTGCATGGCCAAGACGCAGTACTCGTTCTCCGATGACCAGACCAAGCTCGGCGCGCCGCGCGGCTTCCAGGTCACGGTGCGCCAGGTGAAGGTGAGCGCGGGCGCCGGCTTCGTGGTGGCGCTCACGGGCTCCATCATGACCATGCCGGGCCTCGGCAAGACGCCCGCCGCGTTCAAGATCGACGTGGACGAGACCGGTAAGATCTCCGGGTTGTTCTAAGGTTTGCAAGGTGGTATGGCGCGGCGGTAGGCGCGCCATACCACCTCTTTATGCCCCTTTAAGCGGTGGTGCAGGCGCGCTATAATCGCGTCGGCGCTTCGTCGTCCGGGCAGCTTTCCGAGAAGGGAGGTTGCTTATGGATGCACAAACGGTTATCGCTGTGTGCGAAGTTCTTCTCGTTGTCATAGGCATTATTGGCCTGGTGCTGATGGGTAGAGGGTGACGAACGGCTTCGTTTTGACGTGAAAAAGCCCCGCTTAGTTTGGACACTGACGGGGCTTCACTCAAACGACGCTGCCCGGACTGGCGGGGCGCCTCTAGTTCGCATAGTAGCACGGTCGCCTGACGCTGTCTAGGTCGGCCGTGCAGAAGGAGCGGAACTCCATGTTAGATGCTGCTTTCATAGACGAGCTGGCGAGCTCCGCTCCCGTTCCCGGCGGGGGAGGGGCTTGCGCCTGCTGCGGGGCGCTCGCCTCGGCGCTCGCCTCCATGGTGGGCAACCTCACGGTGGGGAAGGCCCGCTACGCCGACGTCGAGGGCGAGGTGCTCTCGTCGCTGGGATGTCTGGCCATGCTGCGGGAGCGCCTGGTCGCGCTCGTCGACGAGGACGCGCGCGCCTTCGAGCCGCTGGCGGCGGCCTACCGCATGCCGCGCGAGACGCCTAAGGAGCGCGCGGCCAAGGAGGACGCGCTGCAGGAGGCGCTCGTCGGCGCGACCGAGGTGCCGCTTGATATCATGCGCACGTGCGCCGAGGTGCTGCGCGAGTGCGACTTCATGGCACGTTGCGGCAGTCGCATGGCGATGTCGGACGCGGGCACAGCGGCGCTCTTCGCGAAGGCGGCGCTTTTGGGTGCGAGCCTGAACGTGCTCATCAACGTGGGGTCGATGGCCGATGCCGCGCGCGCGGAGGCGTACCGCGCGCAGGCTGAGCAGCTTGCTGACGAAGGAGCGCGCCTCGCCGACGCGGTGTACGCCTTCGTGCTCGAAGAGCTTGGCGGAGCCTCGGCCTGAGACCTGCGGTCCGAGGACCTGAACCTGAGAAGAAAGGACCCGCATGGCGAAGCTGCTTACGGGCAAGCAAGTCGTTGCCTCCCTGGGGGAGGGGCTCGCGCCGCGCGTCGCGGCGCTTGCCGCGCGCGGCATCACCCCCACGCTTGCTGTCGTGCGCATGGGCGAGCGCCCCGACGACCTCTCCTACGAGCGCACGGCCGCCAAGCGCGCCGCGAGCCTCGGCATCGGCGTGCGCTCGCTCGCGCTGGCCGCCGACGCGTCCTTCGACGAGCTCGCGTGCGCCATCGAGGCGGTGAACGCCGACGCCTCCGTCCACGGCTGCCTTGTGTTCCGTCCGCTTCCGCCGCATGTCGATGAGGCACGCGCCTGCAACCTGCTGCTTCCTGAGAAGGACGTCGACGGGATCACGAGCTCGTCGCTCGCGGGCGTGTTCGCCGGAGCGCCGCAGGGCTTCCCGCCCGCCACGGCGCAGGCGTGCCTCGAGGTGCTCGACCATTACGGCGTTTCCGTGGAGGGCAAGCACGTGGTGGTGGTGGGGCGCAGCCTCGTCATCGGCCGGCCGGTTGCCATGATGCTGCTCGGCCGCAACGCGAGCGTGACGTTGTGCCACTCCAAGACCGAGGACCTTGAGTCCCTCACGCGCCTGGCCGACGTCATGGTCTGCGCCACGGGGCGCCCCCGCGCGTTCGGCGCGGCGTACTTCAGATCCGGCCAGACGGTGCTCGACGTGGGTATCAACTTCGACGCGCAGGGCGCCCTGTGCGGCGACGTCGATTTCGACGCCGTAGAGCCCGTGCTCGGAGACGCGGGCTCCATCACGCCCGTGCCGGGCGGCCTCGGCTCGGTGACCACGAGCGTCACCATGGCACATGTCGTGCAAGCAGCGGAAAAGATCGCGGAAGGATAGCCATGCCCCTGTTCACCCCCACTGAGATCACTGACAACTACATGAGCGCCTCGGTCGGCAAGGCGGCCTCCCTCGCATGGCGCCTGTTCGTGCTGGGCGTGGCTGCGGGCCTGCTCATCGGACTCGGCGCGGTCACCTCCTCCACGGCGGCGCACGCGCTCGACAACGCGGGCCTCGTGCGCCTGGTGTCGGGGCTCGTCTTCCCCATGGGGCTCATCATGGTGGTGCTCCTGGGCACCGAGCTGTTCACGGGCAACGCCCTCATGGTGACGGCGGCGCTCGACGGGCGGATCAGCTGGGGGCGCCTCGCGCGCAACTGGGCGATCGTGTACGTGGGCAACCTCGCAGGAGCGGTGGCGCTCGCGGCGCTCATGGCGTTCTTCGGGCAGCTCAACATCGGCGGCGGCGACCTGGCGGTCTACACGGCGAAGGTAGCGGCGAGCAAGGACGCGCTGCCGTGGGGCAACGCGTTCGTGCTCGGCATCTTCTGCAACCTCATGGTGTGCATCGCGGTGTATTTGGGCAACGTCGCTCAGGACGCGGCGGGGCGCATCCTGGGGCTCTACGTTCCCATCATGGGGTTCGTGCTGGCGGGCTTCGAGCACTGCGTGGCCAACATGTACTACATCCCGGCGGGTATCTTCGCGTACCTGAACCCCGCCTACACGCAGATGATCGTCGACGCGGGCATCAACACCGCCGTGCTCGACTTCGGCACGTTCGTCACGGCGAACCTCATCCCCGTCACGCTCGGCAACATCGTGGGCGGCGTGCTCGTGGGCGTGGTGATGTACGCCTGCCACGGCACGAAGAAGGCGAAGGCGGCGAAGGGCAAGGCGGCGAAGGCGTAAGTTCGCGCATTTTATCATGCGGTGGGCACCGCGAGCCTTTCTGCCGCCGTGCTTTGGCGTATGATGGTGACATGGCAAGTGGGCTCACATATCTGCGCAAGACCAGCTCAGCCGAGGCGACCAAGCAGCTGGCCTCCACGCTCGCGCCGTTTCTGCACGAGGGCGACGTGGTGGTGCTGAACGGCGACCTCGGCGCGGGCAAGACGCAGTTCGTGCAGGGCGTGGCGGCGGCGCTTGGCGTCACCTCCCCGGTGACCAGCCCTACCTTCAACATCCTGCTCACCTACGACGAGGGGCGCATCCCGCTGCACCACCTCGACCTGTACCGCCTCGACGACGCGAGCGAGCTCGAGGACATCGACTACTACGCGCTCATTGACGGCGACTCCGACGGCGCGACGTTCGTGGAGTGGGCGGAGAAGTTCCCCGACGAGCTGCCCTGCGACTACCTCGAGATCACCATAGCCGTTGACGCGGCGGGCCAGCGCATCGTGCGCGCGCACTCCTGCGGCTCCCGCGCGCGCCAGCTGCTGTTCGTGTGGGCGAGCGACTCGCGGTCGCGCCTCTCGAAGACGGCGGGGAGCGCCCGCTGACGTAAGCGGCCCTCTCGCCGCATCTGATAGAATGCACAACGCCAGCAAAGTCCGACACGGGTGGCGCCTCTCAAGGGAGGAGTTGCCTTATGCTGAAAGAAATTCTGAACTTCGTGCTCTACGGGTTACCGGCTTGGGTTGCGGCGGTTGCTTCGCTGTTGCCCCTGTTGCTCGGACGACGGAAAAATAAGTGATCGGATGGTGAGCGGGAGAAGCAGAAGGGGCCGGCTGCAACCGACCCCTTGATTCGAAAACACCACGCCGCCCGTACTCCGTTAACCAAACGCGGGCTTTGCTGGCATAGCTGCAGTATATCACGGGGCCGCCTCGGCAAGCAAGGCGGCCCCGTGCGAGATAGTTTGCGGAGGTTTGCGAAATTGCAGGCTCGATACGTGTTGGCGTTTGACACGGCCAATGAGGTGATCTCCATCGGCGTGGGCGCGCTTGACGCGGCCGCGCGCTCGGTCGCGCTCGTCGCGGCTGCCGAGGTGGCGGCGCGGCGCGCGTCGAACACGCAGCTTCTGCCGCGCATCGACGCGCTGCTCCGGGATGCGGGCGTGGCGCGCGAGGACATCGCGTGCGTGGCGGTGGGGCGCGGCCCGGGCTCGTTCACGGGCGTGCGCATTGCCATGGCCACGGCCAAGGGGATCGCGAGCGCGCTCGAGGTGGGCCTCGTGGGCGTTTCGACGCTCGACGCGGTGGCGTGGGGTGCGTGGCGCGCGGGCGTGCGCGGGCACCTGCTCGTGGCGGCTGACGCCATGCGCAAGGAGGTGTACCCGGTCGAGTTCGACGTGAGCGACGCGGGCACGGCGCGCCTCGGCGAGGACCGCGTGGTGAAGGCGGATGCGTGCGCGAAGGAGTACGCGGCTGAGGGTGCCGATCCCGCCGCCGGCGAGGGCGCGGGGCAGCTCAGTCGCTCGGACAGTCCTGCTTCGCACGGAAGCGCCGCCGGCGCTTCCGGCTCGTGCGGAACTCGCTTGGTGAGCAGCCCCGAGCCCTCGTCGGCTCCCGACGCGGCGGAGGCAGAGCGGGGCTCAGTCGCTCATTCTTCCGGGCAGCTGCTCATCACGGGGGATGCGCTCAGGAAGTATGCCGACCTGTTCGCGGCGTGCGGCGTGCTGCTCCCCGAGGAGCAGTGGACGCCGACGGGCGCGGGCCTGCTGCTGGCGCTGCAGGCGGCGTGGCGCGCCGGCGAGGCGGACCCCCTCGACGCGCGTCGGCATGACCCGGTGTTCGCGCTGCCGGTGTACACGCGCCTGTCGGACGCCGAGGAGGCTGAGCGCGCGCGTCTCGCGCGCGCGGACCAGGCGCTCGCCGGCGCGCGCGGCAGCAAGCACGTCACCATGAACGACACGGCCATCGCCAACGCGCGCGCGAACGGCGAGGGCATCGCCTACAAGCCGCTCGACGCGGCACACGTGGCCAACGTGGCTGCGCTCGAGGAGCGCATCATGGGGTCTGACGCGTGGAGCGCGGCGCTCGTCGCCGACGAGCTGGGCCGCGCCGACCGCGTGTGGTGGGCGGCCTTCGCGGCCGATCCCTCCATGCCGCTTCCGCCTGACGCGCCGCTCGTGGGCTATGCGGGCGGCTGGGTGGTCGACGGCGACGTGCAGATTCTCAAGGTGGGGACCGCGCCCGAGCACCGCCGGCGCGGCATCGCCGCCGAGCTCGTCGCGCGCGTGGCCGCCGACGCGCGCAACCTGGGCGCGCGCACGAGCTCGCTCGAGGTGCGCGCGGCGAACGCGGGTGCGCAGGCGCTCTACGCGGCGCTCGGCTACGCGAGCCTCGGCGTGCGCCCGCGCTACTACTCCGACGGCGAGGACGCCCTCATCATGAAGGCGGAGGCGCTGCCTGCTGCGCGCAAGGACGTCGCGGGCATGGAGCTGCAGCGCCTCGACGACGGGGGCGCCGCGCGCGGAGGCGCGGGCGCCGCTGGTGCAGGCGCGTTTGGTGCGGGAGCGACCGGCGCAAGCGCAAGCGCGGCAGGCACAGGCGCCGACGCAGGCGCGTCCGCACTCGCCGCGGACGCGGGCCCGGCGTCCGAGCCCGTCCGCCCGCTCATCCTCGCCATCGAGTCCTCCTGCGACGAGACGGCCGCCGCCGTCGTCAACGGGGACGGCATCCTGCTCTCTGACGTGGTGGCCTCGCAGATCGACTTCCACGCGCGCTTCGGCGGCGTGGTGCCTGAGATCGCGAGCCGCAAGCACATCGAGGCCATCTGCGGCGTGTGCGACGAGTGCCTCGACGTGGCGGCCGCCCGCCTCGGCGGCGCGCCGGGCAGCCTGCGCTGGCGCGACCTCGACGCCGTGGCGGTCACCTACGCGCCGGGGCTCGTGGGCGCGCTCGTGGTGGGCGTGGCGTTCGCGAAGGGCGCGGCGTGGGCGGCTGGCGTGCCCTTCATCGGCGTGCACCACCTCGAGGGCCACCTCTATGCGAACAAGGTGGGCGCGCCCGACTTCGCGCCGCCCGCGGTGGTGTCGCTCGTGTCGGGCGGCAACACCCTGCTCGTGCACATGCGCGACTGGGGCGACTACGCCACGCTTGGCGCCACCATCGACGACGCGGTGGGCGAGGCGTTCGACAAGGTGGCGAAGGCGCTCGGGCTGGGGTACCCCGGCGGCCCCGTGATCTCGCGCTACGCGAAGGACGGCAACCCGGAGGCCATCGCGTTCCCCCGCGCCATGATGCACTCGGGTGATCTGCGCTTCTCGCTCTCGGGCCTCAAGACCGCGGTCGTCACCTACGTCAACCAAGAGCGCGCGGCCGGGCGTGAGCTTGACGTGCCCGACGTCTGCGCGAGCTTCCAGCAGGCGGTCGTCGACGTGCAGGTGGCGAAGGCGAAGCGGGCGCTCGAGGAGACGGGCGCGCGCACGTTCTGTCTTGGCGGCGGCGTGGCGGCCAACCCCGTGCTGCGCGCGGCCTACGAGGAGCTGTGCGCGAAGATGCGCGTGCGGCTGGTCATGCCGCCTCTGCACTCGTGCGGCGACAACGCGGGCATGATCGCGCTCGTGGCGCTCGACCGCTACCGCGCGGGCAGGTTCTTCGGGCTCGACGCCGACGCCCAGGCCCACGCCGACCTCGACGAGCCGTACTAGCGCGCAGCGCGCCGCCCCGGCTCAGGGCAGGCGGGCGCTTCGGGCTCGCGGCTCGCAAACTCGCGGCTCGCAACGCGCGGCGCTCCCGCGGTTCCCGCGCGCCGCTACTCCCAGCTCTCGAGCAGCCGCCGCACGATGGCGGCGCAGTCGGCGGCAGCGCGCGCCTCGAAGACGGGGTAGTCCACGGCGTCCGACCCGTCGGCCTTGTCGGATATGGCGCGCACGATGCCGCAGGGCACGCCGCCCAGCCAGCACGCCTGCGCGATGGCGGCGCCTTCCATCTCGCAGCACGCGGCGCCGAACGTCGTGCGGATGCGGGCCTTCTCCGCGGCGTCGCGCACGAAGCGGTCGCCGGAGGCCACGCGCCCCTCGTGCACCCCGACGCGGCACGTCGCGCGCACCGCGTTTGCGAGCCGCTCGCGCAGGCGCACGTCGCAGGGGAACGCGAGCGCGTCGAGCCCCGGCGTCTGCCCGGGCGCGTACCCGAGGTTGCAGACGTCCATCAGGTGGTTCACGGCGTCGGTCGCCACCACCACGTCGCCGATGTCGATCGCCGCGTCGAGCGAGCCGGCCACGCCGGTGTTCACCACGTGCGTGACGCCGAAGCGGCCGATGAGCACCTGCGCGCACACGGCGGCGTTCACCATCCCCACGCTGCACTGCACCACCACGGCGGGCGTGCTCCCGATGACCCCCTCGAAGAAGTCCCTGTTCGCGCAGGTGGTGACGCGCACGTCGTCGAGCGCATCGCGCAGGGCCTCCACTTCGACGTCCATGGCGCCGATGACGCCGACCTTCACCGTCATGCCGTCCTCCTTCTGCGCTAGTCGAGCAGCGCGGGGTAGGCGGTGTGCGCCTCGTCGAGCACCTCGAGCGTCTCGGCCACGTAGCGGCGCGCCCACCACTTCGCCTGCGCGAGGTCGGAGTCGTGGTAATTGCCGCACTCCTCGGGGCGCGCGCCGGGGATCTCGCCCTCGAAGTCGCGCGCGAACGTGAACAGGCGCAGCACCAGGTCGGCGACGTCAGCGGGCTCGTACGCGCCGAACACCACCAGGTAGAAGCCCGTGCGGCAGCCCATGGGGCCGAAGTAGACCACGCGGTCGGCCCACGCGGCGTCGTTGCGCAGGAAGGTGGCGCCGAGGTGCTCGAGCGCGTGTACGGCGGCGGTGTCCATCACCGGCTCGCGGTTCGGCGCGGTCATGCGCAGGTCGAACGTGGTGGTCACGCAGCCGGTGGCGGCGTCCGCGTCGCTGCGCGACACGTACACGCCCGGCTCGAGCACGGTGTGGTCAACGGAAAAGCTGGCGATTCGCTCCATGGGTCAAACTCCTTCGGATGATGCTCGGATGCCGCCTGGCGGTGCGCGGGGTGCGCTCGGCGGCGCGCGGGGCGCGCGAGGGCGCTGCGCTAGATTGTATACGATCTAGCGCGCGGCGCAGCCAAAACCGCTACACTAGGACGTGACGGTGTTTTGCGGGCGCTGCGGTTCCGGTCGCGCGTTCGATTGTTCTGACGAGGGAGAACGGGGCTATGGCGGGTTCTGCGCACGTGGTGTCCGACGACGAGGTGACCGAGGGCGCGACGGCGCGCGCATCCGCCGCATCCGCCGGGAAGGCGGCTGCCCAGCCGCGGCTGTGGACGGCGGTGTTCGTGCTCATCGTGCTGCTGACGTTCTGCTGCTTCGTGATGGGGCAGGGGCTGAACGCGGGCACGTCGGTGTTTCTCTCGCGCGTGGGCTACGGCGCGTCGCTCGCGGGCGTGCTCGCGCTGGTGTTCTCGGCCTCGGCGGCGGTCGCGCGCCTGGTCATCGGACCGATCATCGACGCCGGGAAGTGCTCGCTGGTCATCCTTCTGGGCATGGTCATCCTGCTGGCGGGCACGGTCGTGCCGCTCGCGGGGCAGGGCGTGGCGCTCTACACCGCAAGCCGCGTGCTGCAGGGCGTGGGATTCGCCATGGCCACCACCGCCGCGTCGACGGCGGCGGCTGACGTGCTGCCGCGGGCGCGCCTGGGCGAGGGCATCGGCTACTACGGGCTCGGGCAGGCGCTCGCCATGTCGGTCGGGCCGGCGCTCGCGCTCTTCCTCGCGGGGACCGACCCCGCGTCGAACCTGTACGCGGGCTTGTCGCTGGTGGCGGTCGCCGGGCTGGCGGTCGCGTTCTTCACGCGCTACGAGCGCAAGCCGCTTGCGCTGCCCGAGACCTCGGCGTTCCGCGAGCGCTGGGAGCGCGCCGAGCGTGCGAAGGCGCAGGCCGCGGAGGCAGAGCCGCAGGCGGCGAAAGGGGAGGCTGCGCAGGCCGCGAAGGGGGAGGCCGCGCAAGCTGTGCCGGCCGTGCAGGCCGCGCAGGGGAAGGCTGCGAAGGCGCCGTCCTTCTTCGAGCCGCGCGCGCTTCCCGGCGCCATCCCCATGACCATCATGTGCCCCACCTTCGGCTTCGGCATCTTCTTCGTGGGCCTCTACGGCACGCAGATCGGCGTGGCGAACGCGAGTCTGTTCTACACCATTTCGGCCATCAGCATGATCGCCGTGCGCCTGAAGTCGAAGTCGTTCATGGACCGCGTGGCTCCCATCAAGACGTTCACGGTGGCGGTGGCGTGCGGCCTGGTCACGTGCGTGATGCTCTACTTTGGGCCGGCGAGCGACTACGTGTTCTACGCAGCGGGCGTCTTCTACGGGCTGTGCCTCGGCATCAGCCTGCCGCTCAACCAGGCGGTTGCGGTGAAGAACACCCCGCCCGAGCGCTGGGGCGCCACCAACGCGCTGTTCCTGCTGATGAACGACGTGGGCATCGGATTGGCCAGCGCGCTGTGGGGATTCACCAACGACGCCTTCGGCTTCGGCGTCACCATCTGCCTGGTGATGGTCTGCCTCGTCGCCTCCTACGTCGCCGCCTGGGTCTTCTACCCCGAGAAGGACCGCGCCTGGAGGTAGGGCGCCGCCGCGCTCCTCACTTGCGCCTGGCGCCGCGCTCCTGCTCCGCCGCGCCCGCGTCCTTCCTCCCGCTCCGCCGCGCCCGCGCCCGTCCGCCTGGCCTCGGGGTGCCTGCGTCCGCTCGCCAGCCGCTACCGCGGCTTGCGCGCCACGTGGACGGCGGCTATGCCGCCCGTGTAGTTCTTCCAGGTGACGTCGCGAAAGCCCGCCTCCTCCATGAGGGCGGCGAGGCCCTGCTGGTCGGGGAAGGCGCGGATCGACTTCGCCAGGTACACGAAGCCGTCCCGATCGCCGGTGATGAGCCCGCCCCAGAACGGGATGAGGTGCCTCAGGTAGAAGCCGTAGAGCGCGCGCCATGCCCGGTTCGGCGGCGTGGAGAACTCGAGGCACACGAGCGCGCCGCCGGGGCGCAGCACGCGGTACATCTCGGAGAGGGCGCGCGGGCGGTCGGGCATGTTGCGGATGCCGTAGGCCATGGTGATCGCGTCGTAGCTCGCGTCGGGGTACGGGATGTTCTGCGCGTCGACCACCTCGAACTCCACGGGCACGCCGCCCGCGGCGCCCGCCGCGCGGTGCATGCGTGCCACGTCGAGCATCTCGGGCACCAGGTCGGTGCACTGGATGCGCGCGGGCCGCTTCGCGCGCGCCACCGCGAAGGTGACGTCGCCCGTGCCGCCCGCGATGTCGAGCACCTCGTCGGTCGCGCTGATGGGGGCCTGGCGCATCATGCCGGCGAGCCACAGCCGGTAGGCGCCGAAGCTCGAGACGGCGTTGAACCGCTCGTATTTTCGGGCGATCTGCGAGAAGATGCTCTTCACGCGCTCGGATGAAAGCTCGGCGGGCGCTTCCTCGCCCGTTGCGGTGTCGATGCTCAAGGTGTGTACTCCCCGGAATCGCGGTGGGACCGTTCAAACGCGTCTAGTATATCTGTTTTCATATCCGTTTTCGCGGGCGCATCGCCGCGAAGAAGCGGTACCATAGCCGATTGGACTATCCACGCCGACCTTCGCACGTTAAGGAGTACCCATGCTGTCTGAGCGCATGCTCACCACCGTTGTCAAGCAGCTCGCCCGCTGCGAGCTGGCGCTGAAGCCCACCGACGAGACGATGATGCCCGCGCCCGAGCCGGGCCGCAAGTACATGCTCTACATGCACGTGCCGTTCTGCCAGCGCCTGTGCCCGTACTGCAGCTTCAACCGCTACGCCTTCCGCGAGGACGTGGCGCGGCCCTACTTCGCCAACATGCGCAAGGAGATGCTCATGGTGCGCGACCTGGGGTACGACATCGAGAGCATCTACATGGGCGGCGGCACGCCCACCGTCATGCTCGACGAGCTGTGCGAGACGCTCGATCTGGCCCGCGACATCTGGGACATCAGGGAGGTGGCGTCCGAGACGAACCCGAACCACCTGGTGCAGCCCTATCTCGACGCGCTCAAGGGCCGCGTGCAGCGCCTCTCCGTGGGCGTGCAGAGCTTCAACGACGATCTTCTGAAGCAGATGGACCGCTATGACAAGTACGGCAGCGGCGAGGAGATCTACGAGCGCATCGCAGGCGCGCTCCCGTACTTCGACTCGCTGAACGTCGACATGATCTTCAACTTCCCGAGCCAGACCGAGGAGATCCTCTTCGACGACTTGGAGAAGGTCGCCACGTGCGGCGCGCGCCAGACCACGTTCTCGCCGCTGTACGTGTCGCACGGCACCATGAGCAAGATGGCGCGCACCCTCGGCAAGATGGACTACCCGCGCGAGTACCGCTACTACCAGATCCTCGACGGCGTGCTCGCGGGCGGGGATGACCCGCTGTTCCACCGCACGACGCTGTGGACCTTCACGCGCAACGGCGCCGACGAGGCGACGCGCGACGGCGCGCCGCAGATCGACGAGTTCCAGACGTTCTACGACCAGTACCCCGCCATCGGAAGCGGCTCCATCACGTATCTGAACCGCAGCCTCTACGTGAACACGTTCAGCATCAAGGAGTACAACGAGGCCATCGAGAGCGGGCGGATGTCGCTCATGGGCCGGAGCGACATGTCCGAGCGCGACCTCATGCGCTACTGCTTCTTGGTGAACCTCTACAAGCTGCGCCTCGACAAGCGCGCCTTCGCGCGCGAGTTCGGCGTGAGCATCGAGCGCGGCCTGCCCGTCGAGCTCGCGTTCATGCGCGCGAACCGCGCGTTCGCCACCGACACGCCCGACGAGCTCACCCTCACGCCGCGCGGCCGCTACCTCGTGGTGGTGATGTACCGCCAGTTCCTGAGCGCTATGAACAACCTGCGCGAGCAGGCGCGCAACGCCCTGTCCGGCCCGGAGCGCGAGCTCCTCTTCGGCGACGGCACCCAAAGGTAGGGAAGGGGAGCCGCCGCGCGCCGCGCAAAGGCGGCGGGCGGCAGCTTTGCGTGTCTCGCGTTGCCCTGCGCTCCCGCGCGCAGGGGCGGGGCCTCCGCGTACGTCTCAGCTGCGTTGTGATGCGATTTCAGCCAGCTGCGCTCCCGCGCGCAGGGGCAGGGCCTCCGAGCGTCCCGCGCGGCGCGTCCGCCGCGCGCCTTCAACCGCAAAGAGTGTGTGTTTGGGCGCGGGCGGCGAGGCGGGTTCGCCGCCCAGTGCTATGATACGAATCTGATCCAGTTTCGCGGACACGAAGAAGGTGCCCATGCTTATTTGCGCACAATACGTATTCCCCATAACGTCTGATCCCATCACGGGCGGCGCCGTGCTCGTGCGCGATGGCAAGATCCTCGACGTCGGCAAGGTCGAGATGCTGCGCCTGCGCTATCCCGAGGAGGAGGTGGTCGACTACGGGCTCGCGGCCGTCATGCCGGGGCTGGTCGACCTGCACACGCGCCTCGAGAAGTCGGTGCTGCGCGGCATGGTGGCCGACATGCCCTACGCCTCGTGGATCCTGTCGGTCATCGAGCGCTCGGGCCGCCTCGAGGCGGGCGACTGGTACGACTCCGCCATCCTCGGCGGCCTCGACGCGCTGTCAAGCGGCATCACCACCATCGCCGACATCACCTCCACGGGCGCGGCGTGCACGGCCACCCAGAAGCTCGGCCTGCGCGGCGTGATGTACCGCGAGGTGGGCGTCATGGACAAGCAGCGCGTGAGCTTCGCCATGCGCTCGGCCGAGAAGGACATCATGCACTGGCGCGAGGAGGTCGACCCCGACCGCGTGACCGTCGGCATCGCCCCGGCGGCCGTGTACGCCACGCACCCGTCGGTGTTCGGGCTCGTGTCGGAGTTCGCCTGCAAGGAGGGCCTGCCGGTGGCCATGCGCCTGGCGGGCAGCCACGAGGAGTTCAACTTCGTGAAGTACGGCTCCTCGATGTTCTCGGTGCACACCATGGACGAGGCCAAGCGCGGCTACGTGGAGATCCCGCCGTGGATGCCCACGGGCGTGACCCCGGTGCGCTACGCGCTGAACTGGGGCGCGTTCGAGTCGCCCAACGTGCTTTTGGTGCACGCCGTGCACGTCGACGAGGAGGACATCAAGAAGATGCGCGAGTACGACGTGGCCGTCTGCACCTGCCCGCGCGCGAACGCGCAGCTCGGCATGGGCGTGGCGCCGCTCGGCGCGTTTCTGCGCGCGGGCCTGCGCACCGGCCTCGGCACCGACTCGCCCGCCGCCACCGAGTCGACCGACATGCTCTCCGAGATGCGCGTGAGCATGCTCATCCAGCGCGCGCTCGACACGCGCCGCTTCCTCGACTCCACCACCATGCTCGAGCTCGCCACCATGGGCGGCGCTCGCGCGTTAGGGCTCGAGGACAAGATCGGCTCGCTCGACATCGGCAAGTGCGCCGACCTCATCGCGGTCGACCTGTCGAGCTCGCACCAGTCCGCGGGCGCGAACCCCGTCTCGGCGGTGGTCAACACCTGCTCGGCCTCAGACGTCCTCATGACCATGGTGGACGGCAGGATGCTCTACGAGAAGAACCACTGGCACGTGGACGTGGAGGTTGCGAAGAACATTGCCCGCGTGATCGAGATTCGCACGAAGTTGCGCGTCTAGTTAGGGCATAATAGGCCGCGCGCCGCAGGCGAGCCCGTCCGCGGTGCGCACGCGAGAAGAGAAAGCGTCGAAGGCAAGGCGAAATGGCACACTCGAAAAAGCAGCAGGACAAGTCGCGCAACAAGCTGACGCGCGAGCAGAAGGCCGCGCGCGTGAAGGCTGCCGAGGAGCGCGAGCGCCGCGCCGAGCAGCAGCGCGAGCGCGCCGCGCGCACCAAGAAGATCTTCACGGTAGTGGTGTGCGTGATCCTCGTCCTGGCGCTGGGCATCCCCACCATGGCCCTCACCGTGCTGTCGCTCTAGCGATCGTGAAAGGACTCCCACTTTGTTTGGCATCGGAGGATTCGAGCTCTTCCTCATCCTGCTGTTCGGGTTTCTGATCTTCGGGCCCGACAAGCTGCCTGCCATGGCGAAGACCGCCGGCCAGGCCATCGCGAAGTTCCGCAAGGCGCAGGAGGAGATGAGCGGCACGCTCAAGGCCGAGGTGTTCGACAAGGACGCCGACGCCCCGTTCAAGAACCCGCTCGACGTGATCGACAACGCGGCGGCCAAGACGAAGAAGACGGCTGACGCGGCCAAGAAGACGGCGGTCGAGGCAGCTGAGAAGGCCGAGAGCTTCGCCGAGCGCAAGGCGCGCTACGACCGCGAGCGCGCGGCCCGCAAGGCGGCCGAGAAGGAGGCGGCGGAAGCTGCGGCGGCTGCGGCCGCGACGGCGGCGGCCGAGCCCGTGGCCGAGGTCGCGAGCAAGGCGGTCGTCGAGGCGGCCGACGCGGGCGCGGCCGCAGCCGCGGGTACGGGCGCGGGTGCTCCTACGGGCGCCGAAACCCCCGCGGGCGCCGCGGCTCCTGTGGCCCCCGCGGGCGCCTCCGCCGACGGAAAGGAGGCATAAGCCATGCCCATCGGTCCGGCGCGCATGCCCCTTTTCGATCACCTCGGCGAGCTGCGCATGCGCCTCGTGCGCATCGTGGCGTGCCTCGCCATCGCGGTGGTGGTGTTCTACATGGCCACGCCCATCATGGGCCAGTTCCTGCTTCTGCCCATCGCTGAGTTCCTGCCCATGGACCCGGCGAGCGGCATGGCGTCGCTGCAGGCCATCGACCCGTTCGAGGCGTTCTCCGTGCGCTTCGAGATATCGCTGTTCGCAGGCCTCATCGCCACCTCGCCGGTCATCCTGTGGCAGCTTCTGGCGTTCTTCCTCCCGGCGCTCAAGCCCAAGGAGCGCAAGTGGTTCATCCCCACGTTCGTCGTGGCCGTGCTGCTGTTCATCTTGGGCGTGGTGTTCTGCTACGCCGTCATCCTGAACGCGGCGTTCCAGTGGCTCACCGACCAGGCCGCCGGCCTGGGGTATGTGGCCCCGCGCATGTCAACCTACATTGACATCATCATCAAGTTCGAGATCGCCTTCGGCTTCGCCTTCGAGCTGCCGCTCGTGATCTTCTACCTGGTCATCTTCGACGTGATCCCGTACAAGAAGCTCAGGCAGAGCTGGCGCACCATCTACGTGGTGCTCATGGTCCTCTGCGCCATGGTCACGCCCGACGCCTCGCCGGTCACCATGATGCTCATGTTCGCCGCGATGGTCGGCCTCTACGAGGTCAGCCTGGCGATGGCGCGCATCGTGCTCGCGCGGCGCATCAAGCGGCAGAACGAAGAGCTTGCGGCGGAAGAGGACGAGTAACGTGCACGAGCTGGGAATCATGACGGGCGTCTTAGAGGCGTCCACCACGGCCGCGCACGACGTGGGCGCCACGAAGCTCCTCGGCGTGAAGCTCTCCATCGGGGAGATGACCGAGGCCATCGAGGACGCGCTCGTGTTCGCGTGGGAGGCGCTCACCGAGGACGACCCGTTCACGCAGGGCGCCGCGCTCGAGGTGAACATGGTGAGCCCGAAGAGCCGCTGCCTCGAGTGCGGGGCGGAGTTCGAGCACGACCGCTTCCATATGTTCTGCCCGGAGTGCGACAGCTTCGCCACCGAGCTCATAGCCGGTCGAGAGATGCAGATCGACTCGATCGAGGTCGACCTGCCGGATGAGGAGTAACCGATGCAAATCGACATCAAGCAGCCCATTCTGGACAAGAACGACACGCTGGCCGCCGAGCTGCGCGCCCGCTTCGCCGCCAACCACGTGTTCGTGCTCGACCTTCTGGCCAGCCCCGGCTCGGGCAAGACGTCCACCATCCTGGCCACCATCGACGCGCTGCGCGACGAGTTCAACATCGCCGTGATCGAGGGCGACATCGCCTCGAGCGTCGACGCGGAGAAGATCAAGGCGCAGGGCATCGCCGCCGTGCAGATCAACACGGGCGGGGCGTGCCACCTGGAGAGCGCCATGGTCAAGCGTGCGATCGACGTGCTCGACCTCGAGCGGCTCGACCTCATCATCATCGAGAACGTGGGTAACCTCGTGTGCCCCACCGACTTCGACCTCGGCGAGAACGCCAAGGTGATGATCCTGTCGGTGCCCGAGGGCGACGACAAGCCGCTCAAGTACCCCGGCGTGTTCCAGATCGCCGAGGCCGTGGTGCTCAACAAGGTGGACACCATGCCGGTGTTCGACTTCGACCGCGAGGCGTTCGACGCCTCCGTGCGCCAGCTGAACCCGGGCGCGCCCATCTTCCCCATAGCCGCCACGAAGGGCGACGGCGTGGACGCGTGGGCCAGCTGGCTGGCGGAGCTCATCCGCGCCGTCTAACGTGCGCTGCGGCTCCTTGCGGCAGCCGACCGAGCCCCTTGTGCGGGGCTGTCTCGGGCGGGCGCCGCAAGAAGCCTCGCTGGCTTTTGCCTGACGGATGACTTTTGCCTCGTTGCAGATTGAGGTTGCTTGCGGCAGCCGATGACTTTTCGGGCCCTCGTGGTTTCGCAACACGGCGGAAACACGGGGGCCTCATACTGTTCTCGCTCGCTTGCAAGCGCGCAAGCGAAGAGGGAAGCGGAGAGGGGAGGGCCCATGCAGCCCCAGCAGATGTACCAAGCGTGCGTTGACGCCCTGCGCGCCTACGTGCGCGGCGCGGGATTCGAGGACGTCGTCATCGGGTTGTCGGGCGGCATCGACTCGAGCGTGGTGGCCGCCATGGCGGTTGACGCCTTCGGGCAGGACCACGTGCACGGGGTCCTGCTCCCCGGGCCCTACTCGTCGGACCACTCGGTCGACGACGCCGAGGCGCTTGCGGCCAACCTCGGCATCGACGTGCGCACCGTGTCGATCTGCGAGCCGTTCGAGGCGTTCGAGCACGTGCTCGCGCGTGCGTGCGGCGGCGAGCTTCGGGGCCTCGCGGCCGAGAACACGCAGGCGCGCTGCCGCATGGTGTGCCTCATGGCCATCTCGAACGCCCGCGGCTGGATGATGCTGAACACGGGCAACAAGTCCGAGGCGTGCATGGGCTACTCCACGCTCTACGGCGACACCGCGGGTGCGTTCGCCCCGATGGGCGGCGTGTACAAGACCGACGTGTACGCCATGGCGCGCTGGCGCAACCGCCGCGCCGCCGAGGAGGGCTCGGTGTTGCCCATCCCCGTGAACGTGTTCGTGAAGCCGCCGAGCGCCGAGCTCGCGCCGAACCAGAGCGACGAGGACTCCATGGGAATCGATTACGCCACGCTCGACGCGATCCTCGTGTCCTACGTGGAGCGCGGGCGCGACGCCGCCGCCCTCGTCGCGGAGGGGTTTGACGCCGCGCAGGTCGACTACGTGATCCGCCGCACGGACTCCTATGCGTTCAAGCGCGCCCTCGAGCCGCCCTGTCCGGACGTGGCGTTCTACGAGTAGCGCTCAGCGCTGGCGCGCGCCAGGTGCCGCCCACGTCATCCCGAGCGGAGCGTCTGCGTCAGGCGCCCACTCCGCGTCATCCCGGGCAGTGGGTTGTCCTTGTGTGTCATCCTGGGTGGAGCATACCTGCGCCGTCCTCTCGTGTCATCCTGAGCGGAGCGCCCGCAGGGCGCGCAGTCGAAGGATCTGGTCGCAAGTGGGTTGTGCATGCGGGTTGCGCAGGCAGCTCGCACATGCGGGTGCGCCGTGCCCGGGCCCGGATCCTTCGACCCGCTTCGCAAAAGTGCTCAGCGCTGGCGCGCTTGCTCTCAACGCCATGAGGCTTGGGTGCTCCCGCGCATCATGACGCGGGCGCGCGCGATTGAGCTCGCAAGTGTGCGTGCGCGGCGTTCCCCCATGTCATTCTGGGCAGCTGGTTGTTCTTGTGCGTCGTCTTGAGCGGAGCGTCTGCGTCAGGCGTCCACTCCGCGTCATCCCGGGCAGTGGGTTGTCCTTGTGTGTCATCCTGGGCGGAGCATACCTGCGTCGTCCTCCCGTGTCATCCTGAGCGGAGCGCCCGCAGGGCGCGGAGTCGAAGGATCTGGTCGCAAGGGGATGGCGCATGCGGGCGCGTCGTGCCCGGGGCCGGATCCTTCGACCCGCTTCGCTCGCTCAAACGCTCCTATAACGTCAAGGGGGCGGATCGCCCAGGGGTGGCATGGGAAGGGATGGCGCTGCAGGGTTCTTGGGACCTTCACGCCGAGGGGCGTGCAGATTTTTCGAGCTGTTTTGGCAGAAATCTTCAGATATTGGTCGTCTTATCATTGGATTATGGGGGTCAGCCCGCGGGCGAGAATTCCTGACCTGCGGATACGCTGAGCGTCGCGAGGCGCGAGCCTCCTGGTTGGTGATGTTTCAGCCTCGGAGAGACAAATATCTGAAGATTTCTGCCAAAATGCCCTGTCAAATTTGCACGATGCTCTGGCTCTGGCCTCGACCTCGGCCTCGGCCTTGGCGTCGCGTGATGTGCGCGACCATGCGGACACGCGCGCTTGCGCGTGCAAGAGCCTTGCATCCCCCCGTGTCATCCTATATAACATGGAGTCGAAGGATCTGGTTGCGAGCAGCTTGCGCATGTGACCGTGCGGGCTCATACACTGCGTGGCGTATGGCGTGCGGCGCGCGCGATCGTGTAGTATGGGCGCATGGACGAAAACGAGACATCGCTGCGCGACATGCTGGTGCGTGACGAGCCGATGACCGCCGTCGACTGGCTCGTCGACGCGGTGGTCGCGCTCGGCGCGTTCGGCTTCGGCTGCCTGCAGCTCACGCTCTCGGTGAACCTGCTCGTGCCTGACGAGGCGCTGCGTCGCCTGCTCGGCATCGAGGCCGTGGTGCCGACCGCCTACGCCATCGTGGCGGTGCTGCTCACGTGCGCGCCGCTCGTCGTGCGCCGCCGCCTTCCCTGGCCCGCCTTCGCAGCCAGCGTCATCGTCTGGATGTTCTTCCAGGCGCAGGTCAACGCCGTGTCGCTCTCGCTCATAGGGCCGCTTGTGGCCCTGTTCACGCTCGCGCTCGAGTGCTCGCGCTACGAGGCGCTCGCGGCTGGCATCGCGAGCGCCGCGGTGCTCCTGCTCGTGCCCTCGGCGGCCTCCTCGTCGACGCTCGCCTCGCTCTCGCTCGTGCAGAACGTCGCGTTCGTGGCGGCGGCGGGGTTCGCGGGCTATGCGCTGCAGGTGCGCCAAGCCTTCCTGCGCGCGGCTGAGGAGCGCGCGGCCGAGGCCGAGCGCACGCGCGAGAGCGAGGCGCAGCGACGCGTGGAGGCCGAGCGCGTGCGCATCGCGCGCGAGGTGCACGACATCACGGCGCACTCGCTGTCGGCGGTGAGCATCCAGGCGGCGGTAGCCGAGCGGCTCGCGGAGTCCGATCCGCAGGCGGCCAAGGAGGCCATCGCGGCGGTGCGCGCCACGTCGAAGTCGGCCCTCGACGACATCCGCGCCATGATCGGCGTGCTGCGCGCGCCGGCGGGCGAGCAGGCTGAGACGGCTCCCACGGCGGGCACCGACCAGCTGCCCAACCTCGTCGCCTACCTGCGCCAGGCGGGCGTGGCGTGCGCGCTTGACCGGGAGGGGTATGACCGCGCGCTCGTGCCGGCGCACCTCGACGTGGCCCTCTTCGGCATCGCGCGCGAGGCGTGCACGAACATCGTGCGCCATGCCCACGCCGCCCACGCCTCCATCGCGCTGCGCACCACCGCCGGGTACGCCGAGCTTTCCGTGGAGGACGACGGGCGCAGCTTCGACTATGCGGCGGCGCGCGCCGCCGGCGCTCCGTTCGGCCACGGGCTCGAGGGCATGGCCGAACGCGCCCACGTGCTCGGCGGCAGCTTCAGCGCCGCGCCGCGCGCCGCCGGCGGCTTTGCCGTGCGCGTCAGCATCCCCCTTCCGACCAAGGAGGCTTCCGACCATGCCTGATTCGCTTTCCGGGGACGTGCGCATCCTCGTCGCCGACGACCAGGAGCTCGTGCGCAGCGGGTACGCGGCCATCCTCGGCTCCTACGAGGGGCTGCGCGTGGTCGGCGCGGCGCGCAACGGCGAGGAGGCCGTGCTGCGCGCGACCGAGCTGCGCCCCGACGTGGTGCTCATGGACGTGCGCATGCCGGTGCGCAACGGCATCGAAGCCACGCGCGACATCACCGCGAACCCCCTGCTCGCGGACACGCGCGTGCTCGTGCTCACCACGTTCGACATCGACGAGTACGTCTACGACGCCCTGGCCGCGGGCGCGAGCGGCTTTCTGCTGAAGGACGCCGACCCTGACGACATCGCGCACGCCGTGCGCGTGGTGGCCGCGGGCGACGCGCTCATCCAGCCCTCGGTCATGCGGCGGCTCGTGGAGACGTTCGTGGCCGCGCGGCCGCGCGCGGGCCGGGGGAGCATGGGGCGGGCGGGCGACGCCGCCGCGGCGCTCTCGAGCCTGACCGACCGCGAGCGCGAGATTCTCGCGCTGGTGGCGCGCGGCCTCACCAACGACGAGATCGGCGCCGAGCTGTTCATCTCGCCCGCCACGGTGAAGACCCACCTCGCGCGCGTGATGGGCAAGGTCGACGCGCACGATCGCGCCCAGCTCGTGGTGTTCGCCTACGAGAGCGGCCTAGTAACCCCCGGCGCATAAGGGGAGTCCCTGCCCCGCCCGTCCGCCCCGCACCCGCCCCGCCCCTGACCCGCGTCACCTGCCCCGCCCCGTGCCCGCTTCGCGTCACCTGCCCCTTTCGCAGCTTCCCGCCCATCCCTTCCCCGCGCTCACCCGCCCCGCAGCTTCTCGCCCGCCCCGCGCCACTTGTTCGTTCACGCCCATATTCGCATTGCGCTGCCTGTCCACCCCGTGTCATCCTGAGCGGAGCGCCCGCAGGGCGCGGAGTCGAAGGATCTGGTCGCGAGGGGATGGCGCATGCGGGTGCGCCACGCCCGGGGCCGGATCCTTCGACTCGCTTCGCTCGCTCAGGATGACATGGGGGGCTGCCCGCTCAGGATGACATAAGTGGGGGCTGCCCACCCAAGACATAAGGGAAGGCTGCTCGCTCAGGACATGGGCACCCGCGTTGCGTCTCCGGTTGTTGGTCCCGCCCCGCAGCTTCCTACCCATCCCCTCCCCGCGCTACTTGCCCATTCCCGCCTCGCATTGTGCCGCCTGCCCATTCCCGTGTCATCCTGAGCGGAGCGCCCGCAGGGCGCGGAGTCGAAGGATCTGGTCGCGAGGGGATGGCGCGTGCGGGCGTGCCTCCTCCCAATATGGCGAACGCGTGAAAATACGCGCGCCCTTCGCCGGGATTTCCCCAAAGCGCTTGCATCCTCGGGGAGGGCTGGTATCATAGCTCACGTCTTTAGCACTCACACCCATTGAGTGCTAGCACTCGCGCAGCGCGAGTGTTCAAAAGGTAACAGGCGGCAACGCTTTAACTCGATTGAAAGGAAGGCAGCGCTATGAATCTGAAGCCTTTGGGCGACCGCGTCATCATCCGTGCCGACGAGGCCGAGACCACCACGGCATCTGGTCTGTACCTGGCCACCGAGTCCAAGGAGAAGCCCCAGACCGGTACCGTTCTGGCCGTGGGCGAGGGCAAGCTCGACAAGGACGGCAACAGGGTCGAGGTGCCCGTCAAGGTGGGCGACCGCGTGCTCTACGGCAAGTACGGCGGGACTGAGGTCACGGTTGACGGCGAGGACGTGCTGATCATGCGCGCCGACGATCTTTACGCGGTCTTCGCGTAAGGCAACCTGGCAAGGCACCTGACGGCTTTCCGTGGCGGCCGCCTAGCCGTTCAAGCCTGTCGCTGGGCTCGGACACGGCGCGAAGGCCGCTTACCTCGCGCCAGCTCGGGCTTTCGCGGCTATGCGACTCACCACGAAAAAGCCTGCGATCATCGTCGTTGAACCACTTGTCGAACTACTCACTGAATCTCTTTCTGAAAGGAAGATGCATACATGGCTAAGGAAATTAAGTTCGAGGCGGACGCGCGCAGCGGTCTCGCCACCGGCGTCAGCAAGCTCGCTGCCGCCGTCAAGGTCACCCTCGGGCCCAAGGGCCGCTACGTGGCGCTTGAGAAGTCCTACGGCGCGCCGGTCATCACCAACGACGGCGTGACGGTGGCCAAGGAAGTCGAGCTCGAGGATCCCATCGAGAACATGGGTGCCCAGCTCGTGCGCGAGGTTGCCGTGAAGACCAACGACGTCGCGGGCGACGGCACCACCACCGCCACCCTGCTCGCCGACGTCATCGTCTCCGAGGGCCTGAAGAACGTCACCGCCGGCACCGACGCGCTCGGCATCCGCCGCGGCATCGAGAAGGCCACCGACGCGGTGGTCAACGCCATCAAGGAAGCGGCCACCCCGGTTTCCACCAAGGAGCAGATCGCCAACGTCGGCACCATCTCCGCGGGCGACGCCGAGATCGGCGAGAAGATCGCCGAGGCCATGGACCGCGTGGGGCATGACGGCGCCATCTCCGTCGAGGAGTCCCAGACCTTCGGCATCGAGATGGACATCGTCGAGGGCATGCAGTACGACCGCGGCTACATCTCCCCGTACATGGCCACCGACATGGAGAAGATGGAGGCCGTCCTCAAGGATCCCTACATCATGCTCACCGACCAGAAGGTCTCCAACGTGCAGGACTTCGTGCCGCTGCTCGAGGAGGTCATGCGCTCCGGCCGCCCGCTGTTCCTCGTCGCCGAGGACGTCGAGGGCGAGGCGCTCGCCACGCTGCTGCTCAACAAGCTGCGCGGCACCATCAACGTGGTCGCCATCAAGGCCCCTGGCTTCGGTGACCGCCGCAAGCGCATCCTCGAGGACATCGCCGCCGTCACCGGCGCGCAGGTGATCGACAAGGACTTCGGCATGACGCTCGCCGACGCCACCGTCGAGATGCTCGGCACCGCCAAGACCGTCAAGGTCACCAAGGACAACGCCCTCATCGTGGACGGCGCGGGCGACAAGGCCGCCATCGACGCCCGCATCGGCCAGATCAAGGCCGAGCTCGAGCGCTGTGATTCCGACTTCGACCGCGAGAAGCTCCAGGAGCGCCTCTCCAAGCTCTCCGGCGGCGTGGCCGTGCTCAAGGTGGGCGCTGCGACCGAGTCCGAGCTCAAGGAGAAGAAGTCCCGCATCGAGGACGCGCTGCAGGCGACGCGCGCGGCCGTCGAGGAGGGCATCGTGGCCGGCGGTGGCGTGGCGCTCGTGAACGCCATCCCCGCGCTCGACGCCATCGACGCCGACGACGAGGAGAAGGTCGGCGTGGCCATCATCCGCAAGGCGCTCGAGGCTCCGATGCGCGCGATCGCCGAGAACGCGGGCTACGAGGGCTCCGTCGAGGTCGCCGAGGTCAAGAAGGCCGAGGCCGGCTGGGGCCGCAACTACAAGACGGGCGCGTGCGGCGACATGATCGCCATGGGCGTGAACGACCCGGTGAAGGTCACCCGCACGGCGCTGCAGTCCGCAGCCTCCGTGGCCAGCCTGATCCTCATCACCGAGGCCACCATCAACGAGATCCCGAAGGAGGGTCCGGACCTGTCCGCGCTCGCCGGCGCGATGCAGGGCGGCGGCGGAATGTACTAGGCCCCTGTTCCGCTCGCCCCGACGGACGAGCAGAGCAGCTCGACGCGGCGAAGGGCTGAGGTGCCCACCTATGCCCCCTCTCGCTGACGTTACGAACGACTTGCGAGTTTCACCATTAGAGGGAGCGCCTGCTTTGCGGGCGCTCCCTTGCATTAGAATGTGACAGCTATGGAGGAAATCACGCACATCATCACGCACACGCTCGAGCACGCAGTTGCCGACACGCTCTACCTGATCCCGTTTCTGTTCGTGACGTACCTGGCCATGGAGTGGCTTGAGCACGCCTCGGGCAAGCGCACGCAGGAGGCGGTGCAGCGCGCGGGAGCGGCGGGCCCGCTCGTCGGCGCGCTGCTCGGCGCGGTGCCCCAGTGCGGTTTCTCGGCGGCCGCGTCCACGCTGTACGCGGGCCGCGTGGTCACGCTCGGCACGCTGTTCGCGGTGTTTCTGTCCACCTCCGACGAGATGCTGCCGATCTTTCTGGCCGAGCAGGTCCCGCCCCTCACCATCGTGAAGGTCGTGGGCGCGAAGGTGATCATCGGTCTGTGCATGGGGTTTGTGGTGGACGCCGCGCTGCGCCTGGCACGGCGCGACAAGCAGCGCCTGCGCATCCACGAGCTCTGCGAGCGCGACCGCTGCCGCTGCGCGGGCGACTGCGCCACGTGCGCGGACAACCCCGAGCTGGTCTACGAGCACCATGACGACTGCGCGCACGGCTGCACGCACGAGCACCACGCGCACGACCACGGCCATGACCACGCGCGCGGGTGGGCTGGCATCGCGAAGAGCGCGCTTTTGCACACAGTGCAGGTGACGGCCTTCATCTTCGCCATCACGCTCGTGCTCAACGGCGTGCTCGAGGTGGTGGGCGAAGACGCGCTCGCCCGCGTGATCGGCGCGAACGCGGCGCTCTCGGTGCTCGCGTCGGCGCTCGTGGGCCTCGTCCCCAACTGCGCGGCCAGCGTGGTGATCGCGCAGCTCTACCTGGAGGGCGTGCTCGGCGCGGGCGCCATGATGGCGGGCCTTCTGGTGTCGGCCGGCGTGGGCCTGCTCGTCCTCGTGCGCGCCAACCGCCACGCGCGTGAGAACCTCGCGATCGTCGGCGTGCTCTACGCAACCGGCGTGGCCTGGGGCCTTATAATCAACGCATTGGGAATCGTCTTTTAGCTGCGAGAAAGGGAGGGCCTCATGGCTACACTCAACGCGGGCATGACGCGCGAGGCGGCGTTCGAGCTGCTCTGCGCGCACAACAAGGAGCCGTTCCACATCGAGCACGGCGAGACGGTCGAGGCCACCATGCGCTACTTCGCGCGCGAGTTCGACCCTGAGAACGAGGAGTTCTGGGGCATCGTGGGCCTGCTGCACGACCTCGACTGGGAGGAGCACGACGACGAGCCCGAGATGCACACCATCTACGCCGCGGCCGACATCGAGGCGGCCGGCGGCACGCCCGAGCTCATCCGCGCCATCCAGAGCCACACGTCCGACTACAACCCCGCGCTTCCCCATCCGGAGCTTGAGATGGAGAAGATCCTGTTCGCCACCGAGGAGCTCACCGGGCTCATCGGCGCGGCGGTGGTCATGCGCCCGAGCAAGAGCGTCATGGACTTCGAGGTGAAGTCGCTCAAGAAGAAGTTCAAGGACAAGCGCTTCGCCGCCGGCGTCAGCCGCGACGTCATCCGCGAGGGCGCCGCGATGCTCGGCTGGGAGCTCGACGAGCTCTTCGACCGCACCATCAAGGCCATGCAGTCCTTCGCTCCCGACCGAGACACGTTCGGGAAGGAGTAGCGCAGGCGGCGGCGCGCCTCGTCGCGCGCTTCAGCTTGCATCATCGCCACATGGGGAAACGCGGGGGTCGGCGCATCGCGCGCCGACCCCCCGCTGCGTGAGGCGTGAGGCGCGTGCCGCTGTCCGCGCCTACGCCTTCCTCCGCTCGACGAGGAAGAACAGCCCTAGGGCGACCATCGCCACCGCGGCCATGATGAGAAACAGGCTCTCGTACCCCACCGCAGGTGCGAGCATGCCGAGGATGACGGGCCCTATGCCCACGCCGATGTCCAAGCAGATGTAGAACGTGGAGTTCGCCAAGCTCAGGCGTGCGTCGGGCGTGGCGCGCACCGCCATGGCGAGCCCGCTCGACTGCACGGTGCCCACGCCGAACCCCAGGAAGAGCGCCGCGAGCAGGATCATCCAGCCGGCGTGCGCAAGCCCCAGCACCACCATGCCGAGCGCGAACGACAGAAACGCCGGCACCATGACGCAGCGCGGGCCCCTGCGGTCGAACGTGCGCCCGGTGAAGGGGCGCGTGACGAACATGATGAGGGCGTACACCACGAAGAAGAAGCTCGCCGCCTGCACGAGCCCGAGGCTCGCGGCGTAGGGCGTGAGGAAGGTGAGCAGGCTCGAGTACCCGAAGAACACGAGCCCGCACACGAGCGAGATGGGCAGCACGGGAAGCTCCAGCACGCGGCTTGCGATCGCCGCCGCCCCGCGCGTCTCGTCCGCGCCCGCCGACTGGGCGCCCGGCTTCGCGCCGGCCGCTGCCGCTGCTGCACCCGCCGCTGCCGCGCCCGCACCCTGCGCGCCCTCCTTCGGCACGCGCAGCGTGAGCGCGCCCAAAAGCGCCGCTGCGGCGGTGGCGGCGGCGAGCACGAACAGCAGGCGGAAGTCAAAGCTCGTCGACACGAAGATGCCGATGCTCGGGCCCACGGCGGAGCCCAGCGTCACCGACAGCATGTAGTAGCCCACGCCCTCGCCCTTGCGCTCGTGCGGCACCAGGGAGGTGACCACGGTCGTGATGGCGGTCGAGCACATGCCGTACGCGATGCCGTGCAGAAGGCGGATGGCGAACAGCACGGGCAGCGCCGCGCCGCTCAAGTACAGGCACGAGAACAGTATCTCGAAGCACGCGCCCGTAACGAGGATGCGCTTGCGCCCGAAGCGCTCGACGATCGCGCCGCTGGCGAAGCGCGCCACGAGCGTGCCGATGATGAAGATGCTCGCGCAGAACGCGGCGAGCGAGGCGGGCGCGGCGTAGGCGTCCATGGCGTAGGTGGTCATGACCACCATGAGCATGTAGTAGTTCACCATGAGCACGAAGTTGACCAGCGTGCCCACGATGAAGTCGCGCGTCCACAGGCGCCCCGCGCAGGGCTGCTCGCTTTCCGGCATCAGCGCGCGCCAGCCTCTTTTGCCACCAGCACTGATACGGGGGAGTCCTTGGTGACCGCGTAGCTCACGCTGCCGAGGTAGCCCTTCACGCCGCCCTTGCCGCGGCTGCCCATGATGATGAGGTCGCAGCCCTCCTCGACGGCGCAGCGCACGATGAGGTCAGCGGGGGAGGTCCCCTTCAGAAGCTTCACGGACGCGGGGTTGCGGGAGACATCGGCGATGCCCTGCAGCTCGCTCTGCACGCGCTCGGCGTCCTCGGCGATGACGCCGTTGATGCCGACCGCCTCGGCGCCCGCCGAGTAGAGCCGCATCACGTGCACGAGCAGAAGCTCGATGCGCTCGCTGGGCTTGGCCACCTCAAGCGCCAGGTCGATCGCCGCGCGCGAGGGCGACGAGCCGTCGTACGCCACCAGTATCTTGTTGCACCACATGGTTCCTCCTTCGAGCCCTTCGAGCCGCCCCTTCGAGCCGCCTGCTCTGGCCCTGCTGCGGCCTGCCCTGGCCCTGCTGCGGGCTTGCCCCGGTCTGCTGCGGGCTTGTCCTCGATCCGCCGCGGGCTTGCCCCGGTCCTCAGCAGGCTTGCGCGGGCCTTCTTGAGGCTATTGTAGCCCCGCAGCTGCGCGCGTGCGGGCCTTTTCGGCGTGGGGCATCCGCCGAAGTCCGCCCGAAACCCGTCCGAACCCGCCCGAAACCCGCCCGAAGCCCGCCGAAGCGCGCCGAAGCCCACCGAACCCGCCCGAAGTGCGCTCAAACATTTCGCGCGGCGCGCGTTTTCCGTTGACCTCGCCTGCGCGAGCGGGTACAATACAACTTCGCGTATCAGAGTGGGCCGTTAGCTCAGCTGGCAGAGCAGGGGACTTTTAATCCCAAGGTCGCGGGTTCGATTCCCTCACGGCCCACCACCTACGCGTGAGGAAGCCCTTGGGGTATCGTCCAACGGCAGGACTCTGGTTTTTGGTACCAGCTATCTAGGTTCGAATCCTGGTACCCCAGCCAGGCTTCTCGGCCCTGCTCAGCGGTTCTTCCGCTTCGCCTGGCGAAGCGGGTGCGGGCCGCGGGGCCTCGCGCTTCCCTTCCCACCGACAAGGCGGTGGCGTCGGCTGCATCGCGCAGCGCGGCGCGCGTACCTGGCGGCTTTCGGGGTCATGCCCGACGAGCTGCGCGGCTTCAGTACCGCAGGCCTGACAAGCAGGTCGTTTTGAAACCAGCAGACGCCGGTTTGTTGGTTTTTTGCGCTCTATGCTTTTTTTCCTTAACAATCACTTGACTTTCTGGTAGCATCTACGGTCGCTGTTTACTGACTACTCGCAAAGAGAGGGCGGCTTTGGCTAAAGAAGACGTAATCGAGCTTGAGGGCACGGTGCTTGAGGCATTGCCGAACGCCATGTTCAAGGTCGAGCTTGAGAATGGGCACAGCATCCTGGCCCACATTTCCGGCAAGATGCGCATGCACTACATCAAGATCCTGCCGGGCGACAAAGTGACCGTCGAGTTGTCCGTATACGACCTGAACCGCGGGCGCATCACCTACCGGTTCAAGTAAGCAGCCGACAAGCAAGCTGAGAAAATTATCGCCAGCGGCTGGGCGTTAATGTATAGAACAAACCGCATAACCGAAAGGAAAGTGATATGAAGGTACGTCCTTCGGTCAAGAAAATGTGCGACAAGTGCAAGATCATCCGACGCCATGGCAAGGTGCTCGTCATCTGCGAGAACCCGCGCCATAAGCAGCGTCAGGGCTAGGAAGAAAGGAAGCAGATAACATGGCACGTCTTGTTGGCGTCGATCTTCCTCGCAATAAGCGCATTGAGATCGCCTTGACCTACATCTACGGCATCGGCCTGACCACCTCGAAGAAGGTTCTCGCCGAGACCGGCATCAACCCCGACACGCGCACCGACGACCTCACCGAAGAGGACCTCGTCAAGCTCCGCGACTACATCCAGACGAACCTCCACGTCGAGGGCGACCTGCATCGCGAGGTTTCCCAGAACGTGAAGCGCCTGATGGAGATCGGCTGCTATCGTGGCCTGCGTCACCGCAAGGGCCTGCCCGTTCGCGGTCAGCGCACGCATACGAACGCGCGCACCCGCAAGGGTCCGCGCAAGCAAATCGGCGGCAAGAAGAAGTAGTGAGGGAGCATCGTGGCTAAGAAAAACGTACGTACGCGCATCAAGCGTTCCGAGCGTAAGAACATTGCCGTGGGCGCTGCTCACATCAAGTCTACGTTCAACAACACCATTGTCAGCATCACCGATCCCCAGGGCAATGTGATCTCCTGGCAGTCCGCCGGCACGGTGGGCTTCAAGGGCTCCCGCAAGTCCACGCCGTTCGCGGCGCAGATGGCTGCGGAGGCCGCTGCCAAGACGGCTATGGAACACGGCCTGCGCAAGGTCTCCGTGTTCGTCAAGGGCCCCGGCTCCGGCCGCGAGACGGCTATCCGCTCTCTGCAGGCTGCCGGCCTTGAGATTGCCAGCATTCAGGATTGCACCCCCATCCCGCACAACGGTTGCCGTCCGCGCAAGCGTCGTCGCGTGTAACTGAAAGGATCGATACTTATGGCTCGTTATACTGGAGCGGACTGCCGTCTGTGCCGTCGCGAGGGGGCGAAGCTCTTCCTGAAGGGCGATCGCTGCTACAGCGAGAAGTGCGCACTCGAGCGCCGCAACTACGCACCGGGCGAGGCCGGCAAGAAGCGCGTGAAGGAAAGCGAATACCGCACCCAGCTGCGTGAGAAGCAGAAGACCAAGCGCATCTACGGCGTGCTCGAGAAGCAGTTCCGCCACTACTACGACATCGCCAACCGCCAGCAGGGCATCACCGGCGAGAACCTGCTCCGCGTGCTCGAGTCCCGCCTCGACAACGTGGTGTACCGCCTCGGCTTCGCGAAGTCTCGCGCTGAGGCCCGCCAGCAGGTCCGCCATGGCCACATCCAGGTGAATGGCCGTCGCGTTGACATCCCGTCCTTCCGCGTCCGCCCGGGCGACCTCGTCGCCGTGGCCCCCAAGGCCCGCGACATGCTCGTCATCAAGAGCGCTCTGATCTCCAACGAGCGCACCCAGGTTCCGGCTTGGCTCGAGGTTGACATCGAGAAGCTGCAGGGCAGCGTCCTCGCTCTTCCGCAGCGCGATCAGATCGATTCCGACATCCGCGAACAGCTTATCGTCGAGCTTTACTCGAAATAACCGCGGCAAAGTAAGGAGGCTACTCACACATGACGGAGTTCATGAGGCCGACTGTTACAACGGAAGAAGTAAACGACACGGTAGCTCGCTACATCGTGGAGCCGCTCGAGCGTGGCTACGGCAACACGTTGGGCAACTCCATGCGCCGCGTGCTGCTGTCCTCCCTGGATGGCGCGAAGGCTACGGCCATCCAGATCGAGGGCGTGCAGCATGAGTTCACGACCGCCGAGGGCGTGATCGAGGACATCACCGACATCGTGCTGAACGTCAAGGGCCTGGTTTTCAGCGCCCTCACTGAGGACGTCGAGGAGGCAACCGCCCACGTGCTGGCCGAGGGCCCCTGCACCGTCACCGGCGCCGACCTCGAGGTTCCCACGGAGTTCACGCTGGTGAACCCCGAGCACGTCATCGCCACGGTTGCTGACGGCGGTCAGCTCGACATGACCATCCGCATCGGCATCGGCCGCGGTTACGTTTCCGCGGAGCGCAACAAGCGCACTGAGGACCCCATCGGCGTCATCCACGTCGACTCGCTGTTCTCGCCCGTGCGCCGCTGCACCATGAACGTGACCGACACGCGCGTTGGTCAGCGCACCGACTACGACAAGCTGGTCCTTGAGGTTGAGACCGACGGCTCCATCGCCCCGACCGAGGCCGTGTGCCGCGCCGCCAACATCATCAACCAGTACATGGGGGCGTTCTTGAGCCTCTCCGATACGACTGACGAGGAGGAGGGCGAGGTTCCCTCCATCTTCGCGCCGGAGGGTCAGGAGACCAACGCCGAGCTCGACAAGCAGATCGAGGACCTGGACCTCTCGGTCCGCTCCTACAACTGCCTGAAGCGCGCGGGCATCCACTCGGTGCGCCAGCTCGTCGAGTTCTCCGAGAACGACCTGCTGAACATCAGAAACTTTGGTGCGAAGTCCATCGAGGAAGTGAAGGACAAGCTCATTTCCATGGACCTCAATTTGAAGCTTTAGGAGACTTAAGATCATGAGACACTACAAGAAGGGGCGCAAGCTGGGCACCGACTGGAGCCACACCAAGGCTATGAAGCGCAGCCTGGTTGCCGCCCTGTTCCTGAACGACCGCATCAAGACGGTCGAATCCCGCGCTAAGGAAATCCGCCCCGACGTTGACAAGATCATCACCTGGGCGAAGCGCGGCGATCTGCACTCCCGTCGTCTGGCCATCGCCTACCTGAACGACAAGGACCTGGTCCGCGAGATCTTCGAGAAGGTCGAGCAGGGCATGTTCAAGGATCGTCCGGGCGGCTACACCCGCATCATGAAGCTCGGCAACCGCAAGGGCGACAACGCCCCCATGGTCATCATGGAGCTCGTGACCGAGCCCGTGAAGTTCAAGGCCGACGCCGAGAAGGCCGAGGAGAAGCCGGCGAAGGCCAAGAAGGCTGCTCCGAAGAAGGTCGAGGAGCCCGCTGAGGAGCCCGAGGCCGAGGAGAAGGCCGTCGAGGCCGAAGAGGCTCCGGCCGAAGAGGCTCCGGCCGAGGAAGCCGCTGAGGCCGAAGCTCCGGCTGAGGAGGCCGCCGAGGCTGAGGCTGAGGCTCCGGCCGAGGAGAAGGCCGAGTAGCTGCTCGCTTTTCTTTCGAGCGCGAACGGCGCCCGCTGGCCCAGCCGCGAGATGGCGAGCGGGATGCTGAGGACTCTATACAACAAAACAGGGGGGCTGCGGACACGTGACGTCCGCGGCCCTCTTTTTTTGCGCAAGCGCACGACAATGGGATAAAATACAGCTTCACCCCGTTTGCCGCATGGTTTGCCGCTGGCTTGCTCGGGGGGGGGCGTCATTCTGTACAATATCTTGGCAACATCGAGGCAACGTGGAGATTGAACATGGTGAACGTACTGATAGTTGAGGATGACTGCGAGCAGGCGCGCATCTTGGAGCGCATGGTCGGCGAGCATCCCGAGAGCGCGACCTTCGCGCTGTCGCACGTCGAGAGCGCCGCGCAGCTGCGCAAGCGCATGGCGCGCGGCAGCTCCGACGCGATGCCGAACATCGTGTTCATGGACATCTGCCTCGATGACGAGGACGGCGTGGAGCTCGTGAGGGAGCTCTTCCCGGAGAGCTCCTCGACGCAGGTGATCTACGCCACGGGCTATATCGAGAACTGCACGCGCGTGTACCAGTCGAGCCACATCTACTTCCTCGTGAAGCCGATCGAGCAGGCTGAGCTGTTCGACGCCATCGACAAGGCGCTGCGCAACCTGGAGGCGGCGCTGTCGCACCCGCTGGCCGTGTCGGTGGGTGGCAACATCATCCGCATCCTCCCCGAGCGCGTCGACTACGTCGAGAGCGATCGCCGCAAGATCCGCATCCACGGCGCCGACGGCGTGGTGGAGACGTACGGATCGCTCGCGCGCATGTCCGAGCTTCTGCCGGCGTCGTTCATGCAGTGCCACAAGAGCTTCCTCGTGAACATGGACAACGTGTCCGAGCTGCGCGCTGACGAGGTGGTGCTGCTCTCCGGCGCCTGCGTGCCGGTGAGCCAGAAGCGCCGCAGGTACGTGAAGGAAGAGCTCCTGTCCCATCTGCGCGCCGGCTTGTAGCGCGTCGCGAGGAAAGGTGCGAGCTGCTTGACGTGGATTGACGTTATCGAGGCGCTGAACATTCTCCCCGTGGAGGTCGTGCTCACCTTCGTCTACACAAAGGTGCTCAACATGCGCAACGTCCCTCTGTTCTGGGTGGTGCGCATGGTCACGAGCATAGGCACCTCGTTCATCCGCTTGGACGTCTCGATGCCCGTCCGCCTGCTCATCGGCCTGGTGGAGTACTTCGCCATACCGTACTTCATGTCGAAGGGGCGCGCAGGCTACCGCATCATCGCCTTGACGGTCCTGTTCATCGCGATGTCGGTGTCCGAGGTGCTCGGCGTGGTCCTGTGGTACGCGCTCACGGGCATGCTGCTGGTGCGCGGGGATGCCCTCGGCGCGCTCATGCCGGAGTTCTGGCTGGTGCGCGTGATGCACCTGCTCCTCGTGGTGCTCCTCCTGGGGGTTGTGAGCGTGGCGCTGCGAAGGTTCTCAGGTGAGGGGCACGAGCACGGGTTCCCCCTCGTGGCCGGCTTGCTCATCACGCAGGTGCTGCTCTTGTCGCTGTGCATCTATGCCATGCAGTTCCTTGGGGGCGAGAAGCTCTTTCTCAGCATGGGGAGCTTGACGCTGAGCCTGGCATGCGTGGTGGTCGACGTGTACCTGATGGTGGTGATCGACAGGTTCGAGCGCCAGCGGCGTGCCGAGGGGCGCGTGCGCATGCTCGAGGAGCAGCTGAGCGCTTACCTGGAGCAGTACCAGCATGTGGCGAAGAGCATCGAGGGCGTGGCGCGCCTGCGCCATGACGTGCGCAACCAGCTGCAGGTGGTCAATGACCTCATCGTGCGCGGCGACCTCGTGCGGGCTCGCGAGATCGTCGAGGCCATGGCGGCCCGCTGCGAGGAGCGCGGCGACGCGCTCGAGAGGAGTGCGGGGCCCGCTGCGGGCGCGAGCGCAGATGCGGTTAGCTCGCAGGTCGCTGGCGAGTGCGGGGGAGACGCGCCCGCAGGCCTGAGGGCGGAGGGCACGCGCTCATGATGACGCGCTTCGTCATAGCCTGCATGGTGGTGCTCATGCTCGCGGTGGTGACGGTGCTGTTCGCGCGCCGCCTGCGCCGCTACTCGCGCCTGCGCTGGTGGGCGAACATGCTCATCCCCGGCATGCAGGTCGTCATCATGTCGTTCCTCCTGGTGTGCTTCATCATGAACGACGTCCCCACGTGGTTCTACGCGCTGGTCGTGGCGTCGGGCGGCCTGTGCGCGGCGGGTGACGTGGTGCTGGTGAAGGCGCTGAACGCATCCGAGGAGAAAGACCTCGTGGAGGAGCGCGAGCGCGTCCTGAGCGAGCAGATGGAGCTGCAGGTCGAGCATCTCGCGCGCCTTGAGGCCGACGCGTCCGACGCGCGCCACGCCAAGGCTGACATCGCCGGGCGCCTCGAGCGGGTGGCGCGCGCTCTCGACGAGCTCGAGGCGGTTGAGGCGGGCGAGGCGCCCGAGGACGTGGTTGCGAACGTGAGGCGGCAGATGAGGAACGCCTCCGCTTGGGTGCGCGTGCGGCCGAGCTCGTGCGGGCACCCGGTGGTCGACGCGCTGCTCGACTCGAAGCTGGAGCTGTGCGCCCAGCAGGACATTCGCACGGAGCTTGCGCTGCAGGTTCCGTATGACCTGGCGGTGCAGAACGTCGATCTGTGCGCCGTATTCTCCAACGTGATGGACAACGCCATCGCGGCCTGCGCGCAGGTGACGCCCGCCTCGAGGCGCTTCATCACCATGAAGGCGCGCGTGGCGGGCGGGTTCTTCATGCTCGAGGTGTCGAACAGCTGCCGAAGCGCGGCCGAGGAGATCGCTGACGCGAAGGCGGCGGTGGGCGAGCCGGCGAAGGCGGATGCGGCGGGCGAGCTGGCGAGCGCTGGAGACTCTGCGAGTGCGAGCGGCCCTGCGGGTGCGGACGAGTGCGCGCCCTCTCGTCCCGCACCCGACCCCCGTGCGCCCTTCCGCGAGCACGGGTGGGGCACCATCATCCTCGGCGCCATCGCCGAGCGCTACGACGGCACGTTCGAGGCCAAGCGCACGGGGCGCGAGTTCCGCACGCTCGTGGCGCTCAAGGTGGCGAGCTAGCGCCTCGCCGCACGCGGTGCGCGATGGGCGCGGAGCGCGCGTTCGTGAACGTGTCGTTCGCCGCGCATCCGCCCCGCTGCGCACGCGGGCGCGATGTGGCATACTGCTCGCATGCAGACGCACATGCCAGCCAGCCCGGCGGGCTCATCGCCCGTCCACCGCCTCGACGCGCGCGCGAAGGTCGCGATCCTCGCGGCGTACTCAGCCGCGCTCTTCTTCGTCGACACCTGGGCGGGCATGGCCTGCATGGCGGCTCTGCTCGCGGTCGTGCTGATCGCGGCGCGCCTGCCACCCTCGCGCGTGCTGCGCCTCGGCGCCCCCGCCTTCGCGCTCGCGGCGCTCTCCGTGCTGTTCAACTTCGCCGACCCGCTGCGCGGCTGCTTTCTCGGCGCGCGCATCGTGGCGCTCGTGCTCGCCAGCTTCGCGGTGAGCCTCACGTCGACCTCTACCGAGCTTGCAAACGCGCTCGCGAGCCTTCTGCGCCCCGCGCGCCGCCTCGGCCTGCCCGCAGACGACGTTGCCGCCGCATGCTCGGTCGCCCTGCGCTTTATCCCGCTTATGTACGAGGAGCTCATCCGCGTGCGCGACGCCCAGTGGTCACGCGGCGCGGCGTTCGACGGCGGCCTCGCGGCGCGCCTGCGCGCTTGGGGCGGCGTGTTCGTGCCGGTGCTCGTGGGGCTGTTCCGCCGCGCCGACGTGCTCGCGCAGGCCATGGATGCGCGCTGCTACGGCGCGGGCCCGCGCACTGCCCTCTCCCCGCGCCGCCTTACCGCGCGCAGCGCCATCGTGCTCGCAGGGGGGTGCGCCCTGTGCGCTCTGCTCGCGGTCGTGCTATGATCTTGCCTGCAAGGAAGCATCCGTTGTCTGCTAGGAGGCACACATGAGCGTCATCATCGACGTGTACGGGCGCGAGATCCTCGACTCGCGCGGGAACCCCACGGTTGAAGTCGAGGTCGTCTTGGAGGACGGCGCATTCGGCCGCGCGGCCGTGCCCTCGGGAGCATCGACCGGCGCGTTCGAAGCTGTTGAGCTGCGCGACTGCGACAAGGGCCGCTACATGGGCAAGGGCACGCAGGACGCGGTCGCCCATGTGAACGAGGAGATCGCCGAGGCGCTCCTGGGCCTCGAGGCCGATGACCAGCGCGCGGTCGACGACGCCATGATCGAGGTGGACGGCACCGAGAACAAGGGCGCCCTGGGCGCGAACGCCATCCTGGGCGCGAGCCTGGCCGTGGCGCGCGCGGCGGCCGAGTCGGCCGACCTGCCGCTGTACAAGTACGTGGGCGGCGTGAACGCGCACATCCTCCCCACGCCCATGATGAACATTCTGAACGGCGGCGTGCACGCCGACAACAACGTGGACTTCCAGGAGTTCATGATCATGCCGGTGGGCGCTGCCACGTTCGCCGAGGCGCTGCGCTGGTGCGCTGAGATCTACCACACGCTGAAGAAGGTCCTGCATGACGCGGGCCTTGGCGGCGGCGTGGGCGACGAGGGCGGCTTCGCCCCCAACCTCAAGACCAACGAGGAGCCGCTCAAGTACATCGTCGAGGCGTGCGAGAAGGCCGGCTACAAGCCCGGCACCGACATCATGTTCGCCATGGACCCGGCTTCCACCGAGTTCTACAACGCCGAGACCGGCAAGTACGTCCTGGCGGGCGAGGGCCGCGAGCTCACGAGCGCCGAGATGGTGGACTACTGGGAGGCCCTGGTGGAGAAGTACCCGATCATCTCCATCGAGGACGGCATGGCTGAGGAGGACTGGGACGGCTGGAAGATGCTCACCGACCGCATCGGCGACAAGGTGCAGCTCGTGGGCGACGACCTGTTCGTCACCAACTCCAAGCGCCTGGCCAAGGGCATCGAGCTGGGCTGCGCGAACGCCATCCTCATCAAGGTGAACCAGATCGGAAGCCTCACCGAGACGCTCGAGGCCATCGAGATGGCGAAGCAGGCGGGCTACGCGTGCGTGATGAGCCACCGCTCCGGCGAGACGGAGGACACCACCATCGCCGATTTGTCCGTGGCGTGCAACACCGGCCAGATCAAGACCGGCGCGCCCTGCCGCAGCGACCGCGTGGCGAAGTACAACCAGCTCATCCGCATCGAGGAGCAGCTTGACAGCCAGGCCGTCTACGCTGGCATGAACGCCTTCTACAACATCAACCGCTAGCCAGCCGAGAGGCTTGCGGTTGAGAAGCGCGAGCCGAGAAGCACGGCCGAGAGACAAGCGGTCAGCCAAGCGCCCTCCCGCCGGGAGGGCGCTTGCGCGTCCGGCGCCCATGGTCCCGCGCTTCGGCAGCAGGTGCCCGCGGTTTTCGTGCTTCGGCGATGGGTTCTCGCAGTGCTCGTTGCAGCCAAGGACGGCTGCCCCGTGGGTGCCTCCTGCTTCCCTGCGCCTTCGGGAACAGGTACAACGGGCGCCTGCAGGTGCCGTACGCGGGGCGCCTGTGTTCTTTGTAAGGGAGAGCGCATGGGAGCGGGCATCTTGTGCTACCCTGTCGAGCGGTAGAAATCGCGGGGCGCACAGCCCCGCCCCACATATGCGGGGCTGTGCCCTGCGCGAGCCTTTACGGAGGATCCGATGAAAATTCTGGGAATGGGCGTGCCCGAGCTTCTTATCATTCTCGTGGTCATCCTGCTTATCTTCGGCCCGAAGAACCTTCCGAAGCTTGGCAGCGCGCTGGGCAAGACGGTGAAGAACCTGCGCGAAGGCATGGGCGCGGGCGAGAAGGAGGTCGAGGAGGCCGCTGACGACGAGGTCATCGAAGTCGTCGAGGAGGAGCCTGCTCAGAAGAAGGTCACCAAGAAGGTTGTGAAGAAGAAGCCCGAGTAGGGCAGGTTACGCGCGCCGGGCTGCCTTGCGCGGCCGGGCGCTTCCATAGCGGATTTGTGGCACGCTTGTCAGCTCAAGCGTGCTGCTTTGTTAGAAGGGGACGCAAGTCAATGGCAGACAGCAACTACATCCTTACCCAGGAAGGCCGTGAGAAGCTCGAGGACGAGCTCCACTACCTCGAGACCGAGAAGCGCGCCGAGATCGGCGAGCGCATCAAGGTGGCGCGCGAGTTCGGCGACATCTCCGAGAACTCCGAGTACGACGACGCGAAGAACGAGCAGGGCATGATGGAGGCGCGCATCGCCGAGATCAGCCGCATCCTGTCCGAGGCCACCGTGGTGAACACGCCGAAGCGCTCGAGCAAGGTGAACATCGGCTCCACCGTCACGGTCGACATGAACGGCCGCGAGCGCGTCTTCAGCATCGTAGGCGGCGCGGAGAGCGACGTGGCTGCCGGCAAGATCTCCAACGAGTCGCCGGTGGGCGCGGCGCTTCTGGGCCACAAGAAGGGCGACCACATCGAGACCACCGGCCCGACCGGCCGCGAGATCACGATGGAGATCCTGAAGATCGAACACTAATGCGGTCCGCCGTCGCTCGTGCGACGGCGGAACTGGCCGACGCTGCGAAGGGCTGGGGCACCCCGCCTTGCCGCTCCAAGCTTTCGTCGCGTACGAAGTACGCTTCCTCAAGCTTTCACGGCAATGCGGGGCACCTCAGCCCTTCTCGCTGACGTTACGAACTACCTGTGATACGAGACAAGGATTCACATGACCGAGAACAACAAGACCCCCGAGGTCATCGAAGACGACCCCATCGAGGTGCGCCGCGCCAAGCGCGCCGCGCTCATCGCGGCGGGGGAGGACCCCTACGGGCACGCCTTCGCCTACTCGCACCACGTGGCGCAGCTGAACGAGCTGTACGCGCACCTCGAGGACGGCGACTCCACCGAGGACGCCGTCGACGTGGCCGGCCGCGTCATGGCCAAGCGCGTGCAGGGCAAGATCGCGTTTCTGGAGCTGCAGGACGCCACCGACACCATCCAGCTGTTCTGCCGCATCAACGCGCTCGGCGAAGACGCCTTCGCGCGCTGCAAGGACCTCGACGTGGGCGACTGGATCGGCGTGCACGGCACCATGATGCGCACGAGGCGCGGCCAGCTGTCCGTGGCGGCGGAGTCCTTCGAGCTGCTCAGCAAGAGCCTGCGGCCCCTGCCCGAGAAGTTCCACGGCCTGACCGACAAGGAGACGCGCTATCGCCAGCGCTATGTTGACCTGGTGGTCAACCCCGAGGTGCGCAGCGTGTTCGAGAAGCGCTTCAAGATCGTGTCGGCCATCCGCCGCTACATGGAGGACCAGGGCTTCTACGAGGTCGAGACGCCGTTTCTGCACCCGATCATCGGCGGCGCGAACGCCAAGCCCTTCACCACGCACTTCAACGCGCTCGACCGCGACTACTACTTGCGCATCGCCACCGAGCTGCCCCTGAAGCGCCTGCTCGTGGGCGGCTTCGAGAAGGTGTTCGAGATCGGGCGCCAGTTCCGCAACGAGGGCATGGACCCGTACCACAACCCCGAGTTCACCACCATGGAGGCCTACCAGGCGTTCTCCGACCTGAACGGCATGATGGACCTCACGCAGGGCTACATCCAGGCGGCGGCGCTGGCGGCGTGCGGCACGCTGCAGATCACCTACCAGGGCACGGAGATCGACCTGTCGGGCGAGTGGCGCCGCGCGTCCATGATCGAGCTGGCGAGCGAGGGCGCGGACGAGGACGTGAGCTTCGACCGCACGCGCGAGGAGCTCGCGGCCATCCTGGAGCGAAACGGCGGGCACGCGGAGGACGCGTGGGGCAAGGGCAAGCTCATCGCCGAGATCTTCGAGGCCGTGGCCGAGAGCAAGCTCGTGCAGCCCACCTTCGTGATCGACCATCCGCTCGAGGTGAGCCCGCTGGCGAAGAAGAAGGCGGACAACCCCGAGCTCACGCAGCGCTTCGAGCTGTTCATCTGCGGGCACGAGTACGCCAACGCCTTCACCGAGCTCAACGACCCGGTTGACCAGGCCGAGCGCTTCCGCGCGCAGGTTGAGGCGAAGGACATGGGCGACGACGAGGCCATGGGCTTCGACCACGACTACATTCGCGCGCTCGAGTACGGCATGCCGCCGGCCGGCGGCGTGGGCGTGGGCATCGACCGCCTGGTCATGCTGCTCGCCGACGCGCCGACCATTAGGGATGTCCTGCTCTTCCCGCATATGCGGGAAGAGCAGGACGCGCCCTCTCGGGCGCCTATTTAGTGCGCAACAAGCCAGAGGGCTTGTTGCGTCCCGCATATGAAAGATGAGGCGCCAGCTGGCGGGACGGCGAAGCCTGCGGCCGCCGACGCAAAGCTCTGCTAACTGCCAGCGCCAACTCAGACTGCCAAGCCGCGATTCGTTGCTCTATCTGCCGATCGCCGATAACGACGCTTTTCCATCCACCCCTCAAGCAATTCTGGATGAAATGGGGCCGTTATCGGTAATTTTTTGAGAAAAGTGGCTGGAGAAGGCGCGTTGTCGGTGGTTTTCGGGGCTTGAGGCACCGATAACGGACATTTTCCATCCAGCTTTTTCAAGTTGTGGATGCAAAGAAGGCGTTGTCGGTGTTGGCATAAAAAAGAGAAAAAGAGAAGGCCCCGCGGGGGGCCTTCTCTTGTGTCTGGAGGAGCACGTTGCACGTGCCGCGCATATGCCCATGTTGCCTGCGTGCGCGTCTGCTACGGGGAAGCGCACGCAGGGAGCGCACGTTGCACGGGCGCGCAGGGGCGGCAGCGCGCTTACGGGGCGGGCAGTGCACTTACGCCTGGGCGACCTCCGCCTCCGGGTCGATGACCTTCGCGGGGCCGAGGTCCTTCACGCTCTTGCCGACGGTCTTCTTCAGCACGATGAGGGTGCCCAAGGTGAGCACGACGCCGATCGGCAGGCAGATGAACGCGTTCTGCACGAAGCCCGCGATCACGAACATCACGAACGAGATGGCCGCCATGGTGATCACGTAGGGCAGCTGCGTGGACACATGGTCGACGTGCTCCATGTTCGCGCCGGCCGATGCCATGACGGTGGTGTCTGAGATGGGCGAGCAGTGGTCGCCTGCGACGGCGCCCGCCAGACAGGCGGAGATGCCGATGATGAGCAGCGTCGGGTCGTTCGAGAAGATGGGCATCACGATGGGGATCAGGATGCCGAACGTGCCCCAGCTCGTGCCCGTGGAGAAGCCGAGGAACACGGCGACCAGGAAGATCACGGCGGGCAGCAGGTTGAACAGGCCCGGAGCCGCGCCCTCCATGAGGCCGGCCACGAACACGTCGGCGCCGAGCAGGCCGGTCATGTTCTTGAGCGACACGGCGAAGGTGAGCACGAGGATCGCGGGCACCATGGCGTTGAAGCCGCTCACGAAGGAGTCAGACGCCTCGCGCAGCGTGAGCAGGCGGCGCGCCAGGAAGTACAGGAAGGCGAACGTGATCGCGATCAGCGAGCCCCACGGCAGGGCCACGAAGGCGTCGGTGTTGCCGAACGCGTCGATGATGCTGCCGGCGGTCTCGCCGCCGAAGAAGCCGCCCACGTAGAGCATGCCGCCGATGCAGCATATGATGAGCACGATGATGGGCACGAGCATGTCCCACAGGCTCGCGCGGGTGTTCTTCACGGCCACGTCGCCGCCGAGCGAGCCGAGCTTGCCGTTCTTGTAGGCCTCGATCTCGGCCTTGGCCATCGGGCCGTAGTCGAAGTTGAGGAAGATGAGGCCGACCACGAACACGATCATGAGCAGCGAGTAGAAGTTGAACGGGATGGCGTTGATGAACAGCTCGATGCCGTTGACGTTGAGGTCGGAGGCCACGCCGGAGACGGCGGCCGCCCACGAGGACACGGGCGCGATCATGCAGATGGGCGCCGCGGTGGCGTCGATGATGAACGCCAGCTTCGCGCGTGAGACGTTCTTCGAGTCAGTCAGCGGGCGCATGACCGAGCCGACCGTCAGGCAGTTGAAGTAGTCGTCCACGAAGATGAGCACGCCGAGTGCGAACGCCGCGATCTGCGTGCCGACGCGCGACGTCACGTGCGTGGCGGCCCACTGGCCGAACGCGCTGGCGCCGCCGGCCTTGTTCACGAGGGCCACCATCATGCCGAGGAGGACTAGGAAGATGAAGATGCCCGCGTTGTCGGCCACGGCGGGGATCATGCCGTCGTTGACGATGGCGTCGAGCGTGGCGACGGGGTCGAACCCGGCGACCAGCAAGGCGCCCATGAGTATGCCGACGAACAGCGACACATAGACTTCCTTGGTTGCCAGGGCGAGCACGATGGCGACGAGGGCCGGTACCAACGCCCAGGCGGTGTTGACAAATTCCACTTCCATTCCTTTCCGTGGAAAGCCTCGCCATGGTTGGGCGTCACAGAGGGCTGGCGCTCGACCACGGCAGCTCTCCGCTTTACGCGACAGTGCGCGGCATGTTCTGCCGCGCCCCAGGTCCATGCGGTTTCGAGCGCCCGCACGGCCTTCGGCAGCCCACCCTTTCGCCTTGACGTTGCTCGACGTGCCTCCAAGGCTACTGATGAAGGCTGCTCCTCTGCCATGAACTTGATGCTTATCTTACCAAAGATATGTATATTTTATGCCATGCTTGCATGAAAGGGGCAATAAACCTTGCTCATGCGCATTCTATGGCGGGGGCGTAACATATGAGCTTGCTTTGGCACTCGGTTGGCAGGAGTGCTAAGATGGCCTAGACACACGAAAGGCGCGCCACGGTAGGCGCGCATGCAGGAAACGAGGCAACACCAATGTCATTCGAGAAATTCACGGACAAGGCGCGCAAGGTGCTTGTCCTGGCTCAGGATGAGGCGCGGGCCTTGCACCAGCCCTACGTGGGCACCGAGCACATCTTGCTGGGGCTCATCCAAGAGAAGGACGGCCTGGCCGCCCAGGCGCTCGCGCGCCTGAACGTCACCTACGACGGGGTGGTGCAAGCCATCCGCCAGGTGGTCACCATCGACGAGTCGGCCGACGTGTCGGGGCACCTCTCGTTCACGCCGCGCGTGAAGCGCGTGCTGGAGAACTCGCTGCGCGAGGCTATGCAGATGGGGCAGTCCTACATCTCCACCGAGCATTTGTTGCTCGGCATCGTGCGCGAGGGTGAGGGTACCGCGCTCGAGGTCATGGGGCGCATGGGCGTCACGGGCGACGACGTGCGCGGCGCGCTCAACGACCTCGTGGGCCAGAGCGCCGTCTACGCGGGCCGCACGGGCTTCGAGCCGGCGGGCGGCAGCTCCGACAGCATGCTCAAGGAGTTCGGCACCGACCTCACCAAGAAGGCGCGGGACGGCCAGCTCGACCCGGTCATCGGGCGCGCGGCCGAGATCGAGCGTGTCATGCAGATTCTCTCGCGCCGCCAGAAGAACAACCCGCTCATCCTGGGCGAGCCCGGCGTGGGCAAGACCGCCATCGCCGAGGGCCTCGCGCAGCTCATCGTGGCCAACCAGGTGCCCGACCTTCTGCGCAACAAGCGCCTCGTCACGCTTGACGTGAGCGCGCTCGTGGCGGGCTCGAAGTACCGCGGCGAGTTCGAGGACCGCCTGAAGAAGGTCATCAAGGAGGTCATGGACGCGGGCGACGTGCTGCTGTTCATCGACGAGATCCACACCATCATCGGCGCGGGCTCGGCGGAGGGCTCCATCGACGCGGCCGCCATCTTAAAGCCGCCGCTGTCGCGCGGGGAGATCCAGATCATCGGCGCCACCACGCTCGAGGAGTACCGCAAGCACCTCGAGAAGGACTCCGCGCTCGAGCGCCGGTTCCAGCCGCTCACGGTCAACGAGCCCAACGAGGAGCAGGCCGTGCGCATCATGGAGGGCCTGCGTGACCGTTACGAGGCACATCACCAGGTGCATTTCACCGACGAGGCGCTGCAGGCCGCCGTGTCGCTGTCGAACCGCTACATCCAGGACCGCTACCTGCCCGACAAGGCCATCGACGTGCTCGACGAGGCGGGCGCGCGCATGCGCATCCGCAACATGACGCTGCCCAAGGAGCTGCGCGAGCTCGACGACGAGCTGCGCCGCATCCGCGCCGACAAAGACCGCGCGATCGGCGAGCAGGACTTCGAGCGCGCCGCCCAGCTGCGCGACGAGGAGACTCAGGTGAGGGCGAAGCGCGAGGAGGCCGAGAAGCAGTGGCAGGAGGACTCCTCGAAGAGCGTCCAGCAGATCACCGTGGAGGATATCGCCGACGTGGTGTCGATGTCCACGGGCGTGCCGGTGTCGAGCCTCACCGAGGCCGAGACCGAGAAGCTCCTGCGCATGGAGGGCGTCCTGCACGAGCGCGTGATCGGGCAGGACGAGGCCGTCACGGCGCTGTCGAAGGCCATCCGCCGCTCGCGCAGCGGGCTGAAGGACCCGAAGCGCCCCGCCGGCTCGTTCATCTTCCTGGGCCCGTCGGGCGTGGGCAAGACCGAGCTCTCCAAGGCGCTCGCCGAGTTTTTGTTCAACTCCGAGGACGCGCTGTTGTCGTTCGACATGTCCGAGTACATGGAGAAGCACAGCGTGTCGCGCCTGGTGGGAAGCCCTCCGGGCTACGTGGGCTTCGACGAGGGCGGCCAGCTCACCAAGGCCGTGCGCCAGCGCCCCTACTCGGTGGTGCTGTTCGACGAGATCGAGAAGGCGCATCCCGACGTGTTCAACATCCTGCTCCAGATCCTGGAGGAGGGGCGCCTCACCGACGCGCAGGGCCGCACGGTCGACTTCCGCAACACGGTCATCATCATGACGTCGAACGTGGGCGCGCGCGACATCGCGCAGACCACCACGCTCGGGTTCTCGGCCTCCGGCAAGGAGGGGCTGTCCGACAAGGAGATCAGAAGCCGCGTGATGTCGGAGATGAAGAAGCTGTTCAGGCCCGAGTTTTTGAACCGCATCGACGAGATCATCGTGTTCAAGAGCCTCACCGCCGAGGAGATCGGGCAGATCGTCGAGCTCATGGTGTCCGACCTGCGCGACCGCATGATCGCCCAGAACATGTCGATCAACCTGAGCGAGGCCGCGCGCACGCTCATCGCCAAGGAGGGCACCGACGTGGCCTTCGGCGCGCGCCCGCTGCGCCGCGCCATCCAGCGCCTGCTGGAGGATCCGCTCTCCGAGCAGATCCTGGAGGGCCGCTGGACGAGCGGCTCGGTGGTGGACGTGGACGCGGAAGGCGAGGGGGAGGACGCTCACCTGGTGTTCAACCAGGGCTTCGGGGCCATTCCGGCGCCGCGCAAGCGCGACTCCATCGCGCGTGAGGCGGAGCTTCTGCTCACGAACTTCGACCTGGGGCATGCCGGCGGCGCCGGCGGCCGCCCCGTCCCCGCAGGCAGCCTCACCGACGGCGCCAGCGACTAGGGGACGGCGCCTGGCATAGCGCCGCTGCCCCGGCTATCCCAGAGGAAGGACCGCGCAAGCCCGCGGTCCTTCTTTTTTCCCATGGGCTGCCTGCTCCCTTCGCGCTGAGGTGGGTTTTCTCGTATACTGGGAGCATTGTGTTTTGAGGACGAGGGGAGTTTTCATGTCCAGGACGATCGATCCCATCTATGAGCCGGAGGCGCTGCGCGCGCCTGACTTCGCGGTGGAGGAGCTTGACTTCGACGCGCTCAGCCAGACGACGCTGACCCTGAAGGGCAAGGTTGACAAGAAACCCCAGACGGCGGCTATCATCCTGGCAGGCGGCACAGGCGAGCGCTTCGGCAAGGAGGGCGGCAAGCAGCTCGTGGAGATCGCGGGCAAGCCCATCCTCACGTGGTCGGCCGAGGCGTTCGACGCTGTGGGCGACGTGGGGCTCATCGTCATCGTGTGCCCGCAGGAGCGCGCTGACGAGTACCTTAAGCGCGCCATCGACCCGTTCCCCTTCGTAACGCCGGTGGTGATGGCGCCCGCGGGCTCCATCCGCCAGGAGTCGGCGTTCTCGGGGCTCGAGTACGTGGGCGAGGAGTTCGAGTACGTGGTCCTGCACGACGGCGCCCGCCCGCTCATCTCGCCCGACCTCATCCTGCACACCATCAACACCGTGAAGGGCAACTTCGACGCCGACGGGGCCGTGGTGGCGCACCCGGCGGTCGACACGCTCAAGGTGGTGGAGGACGGCGTGATCATGGGCACGCCTGACCGCAGCGTGTTCTGGAATGCGCAGACGCCGCAGGTGTTCCGCACGGGCATCTACCGCCGCGCGCATGCGAGCGCGCTGTCCGACGGCTTCGTGGGCACCGACGACTCGGCGCTCATCGAGCGCCTCGGCGGGCGCGTGCTGGTGGTCGAGGGCAAGCGCGACAACATCAAGCTCACCGTGCCGGAGGACTACGCGATCTTGGCCTCGGCGGTGCGCGCGTTCATGCTGAAGGGCGTCGAGTGATGGCCGCGGCTGACCTTCGCGCCGCCGACCTGCGCGCCCTGCGCATGGGTCTCGGCATGGACGTCCACGCGTTCGCCGAGGGCCGCAGGCTCATCTTGGGCGGCGTGGACATCCCGCACGAGAAGGGCCTGCTCGGCCACTCCGACGCCGACGTGCTCGCGCATGCGGTGGCCGATGCGCTGCTCGGCGCCATCCGCGGGGGCGACATCGGCAAGCTCTTCCCCGACACCGACCCGGCCTACAAGGACGCCGACTCGCTCAAGCTCCTGGCGGCGGTGGCGGACCACGTGCGCGCTCAGGGCTTCGAGATCCTCGACGTGGACAGCGTGGTGGCGTGCCAGGCGCCGAAGCTCTCGCCGCATCGCGAGGCCATGCGCGAGAACCTCGCCCGCGCCATGGGCGTGGACGCAGAGAACGTGGGCGTGAAGGCCACCACCACCGAGTGGCTCGGCTACGAGGGCCGCGAGGAGGGCATAACCGCCTACGCCACCTGCCTGGTGGCGCGACAGTAGGCCGTGCGCGCCGCGCGCCGCCGTGCGCCGCCGTGTGGGCTTCGGCGTGCGAGTGGCGTGCGAGTTAGAGCCGCCAGAGGCGCACGAGCTCGATGTCGTCTCGCTCCGCGTGGTCTTGGACTACGTAACGGCGCAGATAGGGTATGTTGAACATGAGCTTCCCCCGGCCTGCTGCCACGATGACTCCCTCGCGGAGCAGGTTCTGCCGTGCTCGGCTCAGCTGCGAGGTGCTTTTCCCGAGCCGCTCGGCGACCTTCGCCGACTTCGCCACATGGCTCTCGTCGACGCTCTCTGCCATTGCGCGAAGGTAGTCTCGCTCGGCGGGCGCCAAGGCGTCCACGATGGGCGCGAGCGCTCGCCTCTCGTAAGCGGCGAGCGCGAAGGGCGCCGATTCCGCGACGTCGTTGTCGGTGACGTCGTATCGCCTGTCCGAGACGCGCTCGTTGACGTATGCGATGAGGTAGTAGCCGAGAAGCTGCATGACGTAGGGATGGCCGAGGCTCTTAGCTTGGAGCGACAGCAGCGCCTCCTCCTGCGCGGAAAGCCCTTTGACGTCGCCGATCGCCTCCCTGAAAGCATCGCTGACCTCCCCCGGCGTGAGCAGCCCGAGCTTCTCGTGGACCGAGCGCCTCATATAGGTGCACCCCTCGTAGTGGATGATCTGGTCATGCGCATAGGGAAGGCCGGCGATGGCGAGCGCCACGTCATGTCCCTTTCGCGACGCCATTTGGAATGCGCCGCAAATTGCCGCCATGTCATCGGACGCGACCTTCTGGACTTCGTCGATGGAGACGAAGATGCCCTTGCGTTCCTTCTCGCAGGCTTCGATGAACAGGATCTCGAGGTCGGAAGCGCTATAGCGCGTCGTGCTCGACACCGATCCGCCCTTGAGCCTTCCGCCCGTTCCCCAGAGGCTGACCTCGAGCTCGGGTTCGAGGGTCTTGGTGGTTTCGTCGTGGCGCACGAGCTGGCGCACGAGCGTGTCGACGGGGCTCTCGGAGTTGACGTCGACGGTTTTCCACTCGGCGGCGCGCGCCCTGAGCGATAGCTGCTCGAGCAGGGCCGTCTTTCCGCACCCGCGGCTTCCCGTGATGAACAGCACGCGATCTTCGCTCCCGCGGTCGATGAGCGCGGCGTCGAACCGGGTGAGGATGCTTTTCCTCCCGAAGAAGAAGTCAGGCTTGCCGCCGAAGATGGGGGTGAAGGGATTCTTGAACATGCGCGCCTCTTCCGATCTCTGTTCTGGGCTGTTCGCTTGGCGTTGCCGATGCTGCCCATGAAGCATCGTGTGCTCTAGGTTGCATCTTAATATGCAAATTATGCGTGGTGAATAGATTTATACGTTTTATGCAAATTATGCAAACCTGTTTTGAATATGCGAATGAGCAAGGCGGATGGCTCCTGCTTGCGGGTGCTGTTCGGCAGCCTCTTGCGCATGCGAGGCTCGCCGCCTTGCGTTTTTCGGAGGCAGCGGCCGTTCTCGCGCTGCTTCCCTCGTCGTGGGTCTTCCCGTGCTACAATTTCGCCATTCGCTTACTACGAGGAGAACCTGACCATGATCAAGCTCTACGATACCAAGCTGCGCCGCAAGGTGGACTTCGAGCCCATCGAGGAGGGGCACGTGCGCATGTACGTGTGCGGCCCCACGGTGTACAACCGCATCCACATCGGCAACGCGCGCACGTTCATCGCCTTCGACACCATCCGCCGCTACCTCGAGTGGCGCGGCTTCGAGGTCACCTTCGTGCAGAACGTGACCGACGTCGACGACAAGATCATCAAGCGCGCCAACGAGGAGGGCCGCACGGCCGCCGATGTTGCCGCCGAGTACACTGAGGCGTTCATCGCCGACATGCACGCGGCGGGCGTGGAGGACCCCACGGTGCGCCCGAAGGCCACCGAGGAGATCGACACCATGATCGAGCTCGTGAGCGAGCTCGTCGCGGGCGGGCACGCCTACGAGGTCGAGGGCGACGTGTACTTCGCCGTGCGCTCGTATCCCGGCTACGGGGCGCTGTCGGGCCGCAACGTCGACGAGATGGAGGGCGGCCACCGCGAGCTGCGCGCCGACGGGCAGGGGCTCGAGGACCGCAAGCGCGACCCGCTCGACTTCGCGCTGTGGAAGGCGGCCAAACCCGGCGAGCCGTCGTGGGAGAGCCCGTGGGGGCCGGGGCGCCCGGGCTGGCACATCGAGTGCTCGGCTATGTCGCACAAGTACCTGGGGCTGCCGTTCGACATCCACGGCGGCGGCGCCGACCTGGTGTTCCCGCACCACGAGAACGAGCGCGCCCAGTCCGAGGCGGCGTACGGCTGCTCGTTTGCGAACCACTGGATGCATTCGGGCATGCTGCAGGTGGCCAACGCCGAGACGGGCGAGGCGGAGAAGATGAGCAAGTCGCTCAACAACTTCCTGCTGCTGCACGAGGCGCTCGACCTGGTGCGCCCCGAGGCGCTGCGCATGCTCACGCTGCAGACGCACTACCGCAGCCCGCTCGTGTTCGGCGACGCGCGCCTGGCCGAGGCCGAGGCTGCGCTCACGCGCATCGAGAACGCGGTGCGCAACATGGACTGGCAGCTGGACAACGCCGTGGCGGACGCCGATGCGGGCTCCGGTGCCGGTGCTGGTGCCGATGCTGGTGCGCTCGACGTGGCGGCGCTCGAGGCGGCCGAGGCGGCGGCGCGCGCGGCGTTCACGGCGTCGATGGATGACGACTTCAACGCGCCTGAGGCGCTCGGCGCCGTGTTCGGCCTGGTGGGCGAGGCGAACGCAGCGTTGGGCAACGCCACGGTGAGCGCGGCTGACGTTGATGGCGTGCGGCGCGTGCGCGACACGGTGGTCGAGCTCATGGGCGTGCTCGGCGTCGACGTGACGAAGGCCGTCGAGGCGGATGTGGCTGCGGCGTATCCGGCCGAGGTGGTGACGCTCGCGGCCGACTTGGCGGGCTTCGCGGGCGCCGACGCGGTCGAGGCGGTGGAGGCGCTGCTTGAGGCCCGCGCGGCGGCGCGCAAGGAGAAGAACTGGGCGCTCGCCGACGGCGTGCGCGACGGCCTGGTCGGCCTGGGCTTCGTGATCGAGGACACGCCGCAGGGCGCGCGCGTCACGTACGCGGGGTAACGCGCGGGGCGGCACCGAGTGCCGGTGCTGGTGCCAGCGCGCCAGCCGCGTCCAAGGCGTGCCAGCCGTGCTGGGGGCGCCCCAGTCACGCTGGGCGCCCCCTCCCTTTTCGCTGCCTTTCGTTGACGGCCCGCCCTCTGGCTGAGGGCGGGCCGTTTTCCGTCCTTCACATGCCTCCTCTACACTGGGAGTCTGAATCAAGATGACGTGGCGCCTCGGCGCCTGGTGCGAAGGAGGTTGCCTTATGAGAAGCAGCGAGACATCACGGGCGAAGGCGCGCGCGGCGTCGTCGGGCGCGGCGCGGTGGCTGCGCGGGGTGCGCCGCTACCTGACGCCTTCGATGGCGGCCATGTGGGTCGCGTATGCGGTCATGGTGCTGTGCAACGGGCTCTTCGAGGCGCTGCGCCTCGGCGGCACCACCTCGAGCGAGATGTCGAACCAGGTGTTCGCGTGGTTCACGCCCGCGGGCTACGTGTTCGCCATCTGGGGTGCCATCTACCTGGCGCTGTTCGCGTGGCTCGCGTACGCTACGTGGGGCACGAGCCCGGCGACGCGCGCGGGCCGCGCGAGCCGCGGCGGGCGCGTCGGACGCGCCGGGCGTGCGGGCCGGGACGGGGCGGCCGGCGCGCGGGGAGTCCCGGGCGGCCGCAGCGCAACCGCCC